>JAGCVS010000011.1 GCA_017962235.1 Bacteroidales bacterium
CGATGACGACCTGCCAGAGCTATTGTTCAGCCATAGCATTGTCCAATGCCAAGGTATGTCACCGGAATTGTCACTGGATTCATAAATCGCGACATACGATGTATAAGACGGGATAGGATTGAATTGTATCAAGACATCCGCATAACTGTGTCCCGGAGAAAAAGAATAACTATTATCCAGACCCATCCTTTTAACGGTATTGTCTTGAAGGACAAAAAAACAATCCAAGGCCTTATATCTACCTATCAGATTCGATGAGTTATCAAAAGCGTAAACAGTGGTATTGCTGTTTATATAATAAGATCCTGATGTGTATGGTCCAATCCATTCGAGCCGTAGGTAACACGCATCCCTGTCGCCAAAGAATTCACGCACTTTGAAAAGGTCGCAATTAGTGTTGCATGACGGGTATAGGGAAGATCCGTAATCCTGTGCAGACAAAAAAGACGGAGGGAGAAAGGCCAAAACAATAACTAACGGTGCGACCATCCATAAGATTCTTCTTATTGCAGGTGACATATCTTACTCAGGATTTGTTAATGATAATCTCAAATTTAATAAAATGTGATAAATAATCAAATACCGCCCCTATCATAATTTGGATTCAAAACGATATTGTCGTCACACTTATCCAACGTATACGCCTCCGGCTCTATCTGCCGCTTCATTTCGGTAATCATTGCCGGTATCTTGTCGTCTTCGTCCTCCACCAAGGCGGCTCTGGCCATCGCCTTTTCGCAGATATCGTAGAAGCGGACGATCCCGGCCGTGTAGTGAAGCCGCTCCATGGCCCAGAGAACAATGCCTGTCTGGCGGGAACTCAAAAAAACGGAGAAGGTCATATAGCGGTAGAATGCAGGCTCCAGAGAGAGTATAAAGCCATCCAGATGCCCGTCTATTTCAGGCACTGCATCTTGCCGCCCGAGCTTGGCCATGACATAGAACCAGTCGAGATCGGTCAGGCGCTCCTGATCAATCTTGAAAGCAGTGTTGTTGCCGATTCTGGCGCAGAGAAAAGCGTAGCCGCAATCCTCCGAGAGCGAGTCCTGCTCCTGCAGGACAATGTCGTCGGACATATGCTGCAACACGGAGTTTGCAAGAACGGGGATACGTGTCTGACGCCACCTCTCCAGGACAATGTCGCCGAACGAGGGTATCCAATTGTCGCGCAAATACTTCCCGGCCCATACGATATCGGTCTTGCCACCGCCAAGAAAAGCCATGAGTATTTGTTTCTGAACGGGGAAAGACTGCCCTTCGAATCGCCGTTTGAGTTCCTTCTTTGCGTATGAGACTTTCCCGCTCTTTTTGTCGGAGTACCAGGCCAGAAGCGTGCCGACCGGTTCGTTGGTGTGAATCTGTTTGGCAACCGGCTTGTGCGTCGAGTACCATATCAAATATCGGACTATCTCCTCCGGAATACCAGGATTGTAAAAGATTTCTTCCATCAATTCTGAGAGTTCCTCCCCAGTGAGCGAACCAACCAGGTGGCGCACCAGGCGTCTGTCAATGGGCAAGGAGGTTTGTTGGAGGAATGAGCGTATTGTTTCTGCTTTCATAACTCATTATTTTTAAATATCGTTGTCGTATGTCAGATGGCATGTTAAGCGGATCCGTCTGCAGCGGCCGGGGCAGGCAGACCGCCAGCGACACTGCCTGCCGGCGGGACAAAGCATCGGCGCCGGTGCCGAAGTAGTGTCTGGCGGCCGCCTCCACCCCGTAGAGGCCCCGGCCCGTCTCTACCACATTCAGATAGACCTCCATTATCCGACGCTTGCCCCATATGGCCTCTATCAAAACGGTCCAGTATGTTTCAACAGCCTTGCGGGCGATTGTACGGGTAGAGAAGGTGAATACATTCTTGGCCGTCTGCTGCGAGATTGTGCTGCATCCGCGCAGCGGCTTACCACTGGACCGGTGAGCGCCGAGCATCTGCCCGACTTCTTCCCAGTCAAATCCGCTGTGCTCCAAAAATCGTGCATCTTCCGCAGCGATTGCTGCACTCACGACCTCAGGCGAAATATCTTCAAGGGGAACCCATGTCCGAACCGCGTGACAGCCATCCAACCACCCGAACTGGATGGAGCGTTTGAGCATCAGCGGGGTATACCTAACCGGCACCCACTTGAGAGCCGCGACAAGCAGGATGCTGGTCACTACAAACCAAAAAGGCAACCTGACCAAGAGCCAATATGCAACCTTGCGATCCATATCACGATTATCTCATCACCTCGCCTTTTGAATTGAGAATCACCTCAGACCAATGGTCCAGCAACGTGGCGCGGAGCAGGTTGGCACTCACCGCATCGATATCATAATACAACGGCTCCGTGAGACGACGGCAACTCTCGTCCATCAAACCGTACCTGCCGCCGACCCGGTATGCGAACAACCCAGTTTTTACCGTCTTGTCTATGTATCGGACCTCACCGTCGCGGGTCACAACACGCTCCTGTTCTTTGTATGTCAGCTCGCATATATCGTCCAGAACAAAGGAGTTTAGCACACTGCCGTCATACAGGACCTGCATACTGACCCCCGACTTGGTCACAATCGCATACTCCCGGAACGTATTTACCGTGTCGTACTCTGGGCTGATAAGCCAGTTCCCGGTCATGTCTATAACTCCGCACTTCCCGGTTTTATCAGCCACGATGCAATGGCCGTCTTCGAACAGAAACTCATATAACGGGTTGCCATGATACGGGTACAGGAAATCAATGACGACATTCCCTTGACGGTCGATAAACCCTATGTTCCCGTTTTTCTGGACAGCCGCCAGTCCCTCGGAGAACACCCAGGCGCGGCGGTACTGCGCAGGGACTGCAATCTCTCCCGTATAAACGTTATAATAACCACGCTTCCCCTCCGAGCAGAAGACCGCAAGGGAGTCGTTCCCGGAGCCCTGCGTCCAGTCGATTTTGATATCCTTTATGGTTACAGCGCCTGTAACCGAATTGCGTATGGAGACCTTGCCGTCTTCTGTCCTGTAAGCGACAAGGTCATCATTGAGCAGCAACCCTTCATCGGAGATATCCTCTACGATCTTGGACTTGCGAAAGGTGGAGCACCCCGAAACAAGGGGGATGGAAACTATGGTGACGATAAACGTCCAGGCGGCAATTGCGCCAATCAGGGCTTTTGTTTTCATAATTGTTTTTGTTAATCAGTCAATTCTGACACAAATCTCATGATATATAAAGACATCGTCAATACTTGAGTGACAACAATGTACAGACTCGGATTCCATTGTACAGAGTGTGTTCCCTGCTTAATTCCGTACACGGCAAGCCTTATCTCATACAATCGCCCGACTCGCTCGATGACAATCCAGAAGGTTTGTCTATATTTGCATCAAGGAACTGCTATGCAAAGACAATTAATCATATCAAGAGGCGCAGAAACGCAATACCTGCCCGTGAATAAGGTATTGTATTTCGAAGCTGACGGAAACTATTCGCACGCCCACACACTTGACGGGCAGGATATCCTGCTGACCTATCAACTTGGGGCCGTCGCCACTATGATTCAGGAGCAACTGGGCAAACAAGGCTTCCGGCTGATGAGAGTCGGCCGCAGCAAGATTGTCAATATAGAATATGTCAGCCGCATTGACACAGCCGATAATTTGTTGGAGCTTTCCAACTACAACGGCGTCACCGTCGCTTTGACGGTATCCGAAGCCGCTCTCAAGGAATTCTCAGAGCTGCTGAACAAACTTATCAAAGAAGGTATCATCTAACCATGTCATCAAAAACAAATCATAAAGCACAAAACGCCGTTTCGGACAACTGGGTGCAGATGCTCGGATCATACGACCCGCTCCGCGCAATTGAGCGCAAACGCCGCATCAAAAAGCTGCTGCCGCTGATAATAGCCTCCCTCCTTATTATCATAGCAGGCATTATCCTGCTCCTGACAAGGTCATCCAAGGCAGAAGACGTCGAGGGAGTGTTCGAATCCGCAGCCGAAAAAGAGGCAATCAAAACGCTTGGCGACATCGTCCCTGTTGAAAAACCATTTGCCGAGAGAATAGACACTGTGGTCAACGGCCACCTTATGGCACTGTTCATCCCTCATAACGCCACTCCGCGTCTGTTTGTAGGCAATCCGGACGACAAACTGCGCCAGAGTTCCATCCTGGCCTTCCAGGCTGCCGATATCCGCGCCGACAACAAGGAGATTCTTGGTGAATTTGTTCTTAATGGCAAACAGCTGACCCGTGGCATAGCCAAACGCGGCTACTGCGCCATCATCGACGGCAATATTACCGTCGGAGTCGGCGAGAAGCCCCCCCTGCTGGGCGAAGCCATCGACTGCGGCGGATACTTTTTCCGGCAATATCCGCTCGTGGACGAAGGTACTCCGGTTGACAATAAACCCAAGGGCAAAACCATCCGCAGGGCACTTTGCAGCAGACAGGGGCAGACCTTTGTGGCAGTGAGCTCTGGCAACGAGTCGTTCCACGATTTTGCGCAGATACTCGCCGCACTCGGAATTGAAAATGCCATTTATATCTGCGGGGGAGAAGAAGCTTACGGCTGGGCAGTTGATGAGGAAGGCAATCTAGACCAGTTTGGCCACGACGGCTATGTGACCAAATATGAGAATGAGAGCTATATTATCTGGGAATAGCCGCGCTATATCGGCATCACCACAAACACCAGCGCGTCCCAGAGGGCATGGCTCACAATCAGCGCCGGGAGGGTCTTGGGGCAGATGCGGTAGATGAAGCTGCCGCCGACGCCCCCAGAAGAAGCATCGCCGCCTTGATGTCCTGTTGTATCTTTTCTTCTAACATGGTTGTTTGGATTATGATGATTATTTCTTAAGCCGCAGGAAGCCGGCTGCAAGCAGGCTCTGGGCCAGGATGTAGGTGAGCATTATCACAAAGCGCTTGCCCTCAAACGGGAGCACGCCAAAGCTGTTGGTGGCGATAAGTGCATCGGAGAAGGTGAAGAGCAGCGCCCCGCAGAGCAGAATCCACCACGCCTTATCGCCAAAGCGGATGACACCCATCAGAGTGCTGAAGATAAGCATCATGAGCGCCATGCCGTATACAGCCATGGGAGCCAGCATCGCCCCCTTTATGCCGATGGCGAGAATCAGGCCCGCCACCGCCGCAACCATAATAACGACGGCGATTACCCATATGCCGATGCCCAGCTTTTTCAAAGAGCGGCCGCCAAACACGGAGATGTAGCAGACGTGCCCCAGCAGGAACGCCAGCATGCCGAACACGAACGGCAGAAAGCCGTCCGGAATGAGCAGTATATCTCCAGTGCAACCGAAAAGCTGCGCCAGTAATATCGTTTTAAGACCCTTGATGTTGGGTGTGCCTGCAGCCGCCAGGGTGGTGAGCGCCAGCAGCGGCAGCAGCGCCGGCTTCACCAGTTCAGAGATGGAAGACGGTGCCAGGGAAGTGTGTCCCAAAAGATTTGTCACGGCCGCTGCCAGAAAGAACAGCGCCGGTATTCTCCAAAGATTAGATTTCATATCTGTATATTTTTGTTAACCGATGTTATTCGGTGACGGGGCGGATGGTTTGTCCGGCAAATCTATTATCAACGCTCAAACCATGATAATTGAGAGATGCGTCTTCAAAATGAAGACAACAAGCATTAGCTGATCCTGTATCATCCAATGAAGAAGACCAGTAATTACCCTCGGGATAATAAGGGGACCAAGAATCCCCATCCCACATGTGGGCCTCTGGCAAGAAAATGGAGACATCCGTATACCCTGATTTCTTACTCGTCACAATCATTCCCCTCACTCCCGTTCCATTGTAATCTTCTGTCAATTCCCAATCGCACTGATCAACCAGCTCTTGAATCTCTTCCTGGGTAGGAATACGCCAGGTCCCGCCGCCAAAAGAAGTCTAAAGGATTTTTTCATAGTATCGTTATTTAAGATTATTTCCCACATATCTTTGTAAAGATAACCCTTTTCACCCATATTCGCAAAATCATTTGCGGGACGTTAACCATAATGAAAGATTTGAAAACAATTGCAGTTTGTTCATTATAGTCAACAAAATTTAATTGGATTATTATGAAATATTGGTAACTTTGCGATGTAACAACAATGCTTATGAAGACTACATCCGTTGCACTCGGCCCTCATTTTGAAGACTTTATCCAAGCCAGTATCATGAGTGGACGTTATAACAATGCCAGTGAGGTAGTCCGTTGTGGCCTGCGACTTCTGGAAGATCAGGAACAGAAGATGGCGGCTATTCGTTTCGCTGTTAAGGAAGGCTTAGACAGTGGGATTGTGGAGGATTTTGATTCGAAGGCTTACCTTCAGGAAATGAAAGCGCGCAAACATGGCAAAGTATAATATATCCAAGCAGGCGACCGAGGATCTTTACAGAATTTGGGAATACACCGTAGACTCTTGGTCTGAAGAACAGGCCGACAAGTATTATTCTGTCCTGGAAGGAGCATTCAACAGAATCGCGTCTCACCCACTTGTCATTGGCCGGAAATGTGATGTTATACTGCCCGGGCTAAGAGTATACCATGTTAGACGGCATATGGTGTTCTATATGTTACAGCCAGATGGTCGTGTGCTGATTGTAAGGGTACTTCACGAAAAGATGGATTACTCCCAACACCTACCTCGACCTTAAAAAAGATAGCCGGTCAACAAGGCGATGTAATTCTGCAACAAGTTATTGCAGAATTACCTGGGCTTTTCTCCCTTGGACATAGGTGCCCGAATGGGCACAAAAAAACCAACGATTGCTCGTTGGTTTTTTTGTGCCCAGAACAAGAGTCGAACTTGCACGCCCTAAATCAGGCACTACCCCCTCAAAGTAGCGTGTCTACCAATTTCACCATCTGGGCAAATCAGTACCCCGTTTGGGGAGTGCAAAGGTATAGCATTTTTTGATTTTTCAAAAGATTTTGCAAATATTTTCTTTTTAGGGAGAGAACGTTTACCTTTGAAACCCTATTAAAAACAAACTGTACGATGATAAAGATTGACAAGAGCGGATGCAAGTCATTCGCAGATGAAAAGCTGATCGACAAATATCTTCAGAAGGCCCTCGCAGGCTTCGACACCCTTGAAGGCGGGCAGGGCGCCGGCAACGACTTCCTTGGCTGGAACCGTCTCCCCGAGACAATCACCAAAGATGTGATTGACGAATACAAGGCGGTTGTGGCGCGCTGGCAGGCCATGAAGGTGGACACCGTGGTGGTTATCGGCATAGGCGGCAGCTATCTGGGCGCAAAGGCGGCTATCCACGCCCTGAGCCACAGCTTTTTGCCGGGCAAGGGAATGCAGATTCTGTTTGCCGGCAACAGCCTGAGCGAAGATTATCTGGCAGAGATGATGGACGCCATCTGCAACCGCAACGTGGCGTGTGTGGTGATTTCCAAATCGGGCACAACCACAGAGCCGGCGGTGGCATTCCGCATTGTCAAACGTTATATCGATGATAAATACGGCGCAGAGGCGGCACAGCGCATTGTAGCTGTGACAGACCGCAACCGCGGCGCCCTCAAGAGCCTGGCCTCCGCAGAGGGCTACACCAGCTTTGTGATTGAAGACAACATTGGCGGACGCTACTCCGTGCTCACCCCCGTGGGTCTGCTGGCAATCGCACTTGCAGGCTACGACATAGACGCGATGGTTCGCGGCGCGCAGGAAGCACAGAAAGAGTGCAGCAAGCGCAGCGAAAACAACCCCGCAATCCAGTACGCCGCCATCCGCAACATGCTTTACGACGCCGGCTACAAGACAGAGATCCTGGTGAACTACAGCCCCAAGCTCCTCTACGTATCTGAGTGGTGGAAGCAGCTCTACGGCGAGAGCGAAGGCAAGGACGGCAAGGGCATCTTCCCCGCAAGCGTGAGCAACACCACCGACCTGCATTCCATGGGCCAGTACATCCAGGAGGGCGAGCGCACCCTGTTCGAGACTGTGCTGCATGTGTCCAAATGCGAACGCGAGCTCCGCATCCCCATGGACAAGGACAATCTGGACAGCCTCAACTATCTGGCTGGCAAGCGGGTTGAAGAGTGCAACGAGGGGGCGATGAACGCCACCATAATGGCCCACATAGACGGCGGCGTGCCGCAGATCAAGGTGGATATGGAGCGTCTGGACGAATTCAATCTGGGCTGGCTGTTCTACTTCTTTGAGAAGGCGTGCGGCATAAGCGGCTATGTGCTTGGCGTGAACCCCTTCAATCAGCCCGGCGTGGAGGCATACAAGAAGAACATGTTCGCCCTGCTTGGCAAGCCCGGTTACGAAGAGCTCGCAGTGCAGCTTAAGAAGCGCATGTAATCATCACACGTCAATAACAAAGAAGCCGGCCCGAAAGGACCGGCTTCTTTGTTATGTATACGTATCCTGTTTACAGGGACATATCAAAAGTGAGGGTGCATCCCAGCAAGAAGAAATTGGCCCCGTACAGGGGATTGTGGGTGAACTGTGCGTAAACGGGAAGGCTGAAGTTCTCTTGCACGGGAAGGCTGTACTCTGCCTTGAGGCTGAGGTTGGTGAACTTGAGGCCGCCGGCGTTGTCGTACATAATTTCTGAACGGTACGGTACTGCGCCGGCAGTTGCCGTAAAGGTGAAATTATCGATGCTATACGGTACGCTGATCTCTGCATATGAAGAGAATGCGCGGCTGCCGTCCAGGTTGTAGTCGTCGCCCAGCACGAATGTGTTCCAGGAAATAGATGCGGGAAGTATTTCAAAAGGCAGTTCGTAAGCGAGAGTCAACTCAAAATTATCTGCGTATCCGCCAAGCCCCAGGTTGTTGCCGCAACCCTGTTCCAGAGCCATGAATGTGAAGCCCTTGTAAGTAGCGGAAGCCCATACGTCCATCTCAAGGTAATGATTCCTCTGAAGCTCTGTAATGCTGCAATAGCCGGCCTCGAAACTGAAATCATCTTTCTCATAGTTGAGTGTGATGGTGGGAACGATTGTGGGGGACTGAGCGATATCAAAACCGCGCCAGAGGTACTGTGTGGAAGCCTCTGAGCCGACCGATACACTCCAATCCTGGGCAGCAACGCCAAAAGCGCACGCAAAAAGAATTGCCGCACAAACTAAAAGTCTTTTCATTTCTTTGTGTAAATAAAAATAAATTAGGTTGTTAGAAAGGTAAATCGTCTACTTCCGTAGAATCAAAGTTTTCTGAAGGAACTTCCGGAGCGGGAGCGGGCTTGGGTGCCGGAGCTGCAGCGCGGGGAGCTGCGGGTGCTGCGGGAGCGGGCGCGCCGTCTGCCGCACCTTCTCCACGGCGGCCAAGCAACTGGATGGTGTTTGCCACAATCTCTGTGGTGTAGTGCTTAACGCCGTCGTTACCGTCCCATGAACGGCTGGTGATGCGTCCCTCAACATAAATCTGGGAGCCCTTGCGGATATATTTGTCTGCAAGCTCTGCCAGCTGGCGCCATGCTATTATATTGTGCCACTCTGTCTGCTCGCGGTCGCGGAACTGCTCTGTGGTTGCGAGGGTAAAGCTGGCCCTTCTTGCACCGCCCTCAAAATCTCTTACCTCGGGGTCCCTGCCCACGTTTCCAATCAACATTACTTTGTTCAATGATGCCATATCTTTAGTTTTTTATTGTTCGTATTGTGACAAAGGTAACAACATTATTTTAAATCCAGCGACCGCCTGCGCCCTTAGCCAGATAATTCCTTCAATATATTTTCCGCCCTGTTCTAAAACCCTGTCACAGAGGCATGGAGTTACATAATTCGCCTCCAGCACAGTCTTGCCGGCAAAGTTCCAGAAAGAGAGTTCCGGCAGGGGTGCCGGGATGGCGTAAATCACATATTTGAATTGCTCAAGATCCACATCCTTCAACTCCGACACCTCTATGTCCAGCGGGCTGTGGCGCACAAAGGAGTAGCATTTCTCATAGCTGCGGTTGGTCATGTAGACCTTGCAGCCCGCATCCACCGCCGCCACGGCAGCCGCCTTTGCAGCGCCGCCGCAGCCCACCACAAGCAGCTTCTCCCCTTCCGGATTCAGACCCTTGAGGATATCCAGCACGCCCAGATAATCGGAGTTATACCCCACCACAGCATCGCCCTCCTTCTTGAGGATATTCACCGCCTTGATGGTGCGCACCGCATCGTTGCCGGGCCTGCATTTGTAATATGCCAGCTCCTTGAAGGGCATGGTCACGTTCACGGCATCGTAATCGCGCAGGAAGATGCCGTATGCCTTCTCAAAATCGGGCTCTTCTATCAGGTCGTATGTCCCCTTGCCGGGACACAGTTCTGCAAACAGCCGCGGACTCTGGCTGTGCGAGACAGGATTGCCAATTATACCCAGCTTCATGGCAGCTATTATTTGATATGTTTCTGCCGCACAGCCTCGTAGCTAAGTATGGCCACGGAGGTTGCGACGTTCAGGGAATCCATCTGACCCAGCATGGGGATACGGATCTTGGCGTCGGATATCCTGCGCCAGAAATCGGTGAGGCCGGTGGACTCGGTGCCGAACACCAGCGCCGCGGCACGGGTAAAATCGACATCGTAATACACCTTTGAATCCTGCAGCTGCGCGGTGACTATCTGGAAGCCATTCGCGTGCAGCCACCCTGCCGCCTCCTGCGAGGTGCATGCCACCACCGCCGTGGTGAACACCGCCCCAATGCTGGCGCGTATCACGTTGGGGTTGTAAAGATCTGTGAGCGGGTCGCACACGATAACGGCGACCGCGCCGGAGGCATCGGCACTGCGGAGTATCGCCCCCAGATTGCCCGGCTTCTCTACAGATTCCAGAACGATGACCAGCGCGTCGGGCGCGACCTTCAACCCTTCCAAAGTGAGTGGATTGGTGCGCATGACTGCCACCACCCCCTCCGTGCCTTCGCGATAGGCTATCTTTGCATAGGCCGCCGCCGAGAGCGAAAACGCCTGGCCGGCGACATCCAGCAGCGGGCGGATATCATCTTCAGAAACGATATCGGGGCAGAAAAAGAGCTGTTCAAGAGCGAACCCGCACTCCACGGCGTGAGCGACCTCTCGTCTCCCCTCCACCACGCACAGGCCGCGCTCGCGCCGCAGCTGCGATTTGGCCGCCAGCATCGCCGCATCCTTGATACGGGGGTTGTGGATGGAGTCTATGCGTTCCAACGCCTAAGCCTCCTCTGAGGGCTTGTCGGCCTTCTTCTCCGGCTTCATCTGCGGGAAGAAGAGGACGTCCTGAATGGTGGTGGAGTTGGTCATGAACATGGTGAGACGGTCTATGCCCATACCCAGACCGGAGGTCGGAGGCATTCCGTATTCCAGTGCGCGGACAAAGTCCATGTCTATGTACATCGCCTCGTCGTCGCCATTGGCCTTAAGTTTGGCCTGGTCTTCAAAACGCTCAAACTGGTCTATGAGGTCGTTGAGCTCGCTGTATGCATTAGCCAGCTCCTTGCCGTTCACAAACAGCTCGAAGCGCTCTGTGAGGCGCGGATTGTTGCGGTGACGCTTGGTGAGCGGCGACATCTCCACGGGATAATCTGTGATGAAGGTAGGCTGGATGAGGTTCTTCTCGCAGTATTCGCCAAAGATGGCGTCCACCAGCTTGCCGTAGCCGAAAGAGGGGTCGATGGGGACATTGAGCTTATTGCAGGTGGCGCGCAGCTCATCTTCGCTCATGCCGGAGATGTCCACGCCGGCATACTCCTTGATCGCCTCCAGCATCGGCAGGCGGCGGTAAGGCGCCTTGAACTCGATTTCGTTGCCCCAGACGTCGAACTTGGTGCAGCCGTTGGTGGCCATGGCCACCTTTTCCAGCATGGTCTCCACAAAGCGCATCATCCAGTTGTAATCTTTGTAGGCCACGTATATCTCCATGCAGGTGAATTCGGGGTTGTGGGTGCGGTCCATGCCCTCGTTGCGGAAGTCCTTGGCAAACTCGTACACTCCGTTGAAACCGCCCACAATCAGGCGCTTGAGGTAGAGTTCATTGGCAATGCGCAGGTACAGCGGGATGTCCAGCGTGTTGTGGTGGGTCACAAACGGACGCGCCGCAGCACCGCCGGGGATGCTCTGCAGGATGGGAGTCTCCACCTCCAGGCAGCCGTTCTCGTTGAAATACTCGCGCATGGTGGCGATTATCTTGGCCCTCTTCACAAACACGTCGCGCACCTGCGGATTCACAATCAGGTCCACATAGCGCTGACGGTAGCGGAGCTCGGGGTCCGTGAAGCCGTCGTGCACCGTGCCGTCTGCATCGGTCTTCACAATGGGAAGCACGCGCAGCGACTTGCTGAGCACCGTGAGGCTCTTGGCGTGGATACTCAACTGACCGGTCTGGGTTATGAAGGCGAAGCCGGTGATGCCGATGATGTCGCCGATGTCCAGCAGTTTCTTGAAAACGGTGTTGTACAGGGTCTTGTCTTCGCCAGGGCAGATTTCATCGCGCTTGACATAAACCTGAATGCGGCCGTCGGCGTCCTGCAGCTCCATGAAGGAGGCGGCGCCCATGATGCGGCGGCTCATTATTCGGCCGGCGATTGATACGTCGCTGAAGTTGTGTTTTTCATCGTCATATCCTGCCTTTATCTCTGCCGAGGATGCGTTAACCTTGTATTCTGCTGCGGGATAGGGCTCGATGCCCAGCTCGCGGAGGCGGGAGAGAGATTCCCTGCGCCCGAGTTCCTGTTCGTTGAGTTGAGAAATTTCCATCGTTTAAAAGTGCCTAATGTGCATTTTCGCACAAAAGTAGCTTATTTTTTGCCAAAAACGAAATAAAGGGGTAACTTCGCGCGATAATGACACCCATCGTAGACAGAAAATGGATTGTGAAGGAGCCGGGCAACCCGGTTCTGGTGCGTCAGCTGGCACAGGAGCTGGGCATAGACCACGTCCTTTCCGAGCTGCTGGTGCAGCGCGGCATCAAGAGCTATGACCAGGCCCGCGAGTTCTTCCGCCCCGATTTGAGCATGCTGCACGACCCCTTCCTGATGGTGGACATGCAGAAGGCGGTGGACCGCATAGAGCTGGCGGTGAGCCGCAAGGAGAAGATTCTGATTTACGGCGACTACGATGTGGACGGCACCACCGCGGTGGCTCTGATGTACATCTTTTTGAAGAGCGTCACTCCCGACTATCTGCTGGACTACTACATCCCTGACCGCTACGACGAGGGCTACGGTGTGTCATACAAGGGCATCGACTATGCCCGCAACGCCGGCTGCAGCCTTATCATAACTCTGGACTGCGGCATCAAGGCGGTGGAGAAGGTGAAATACGCGGCGCAGTTTGACATTGACGTGATTATCTGCGACCACCACCTGCCCGATGCCGAGCTGCCCCCGGCAGTGGCCGTGCTGGACCCTAAGCGGTTCGACAACACCTACCCGTTCGACGACCTTTCGGGCTGCGGCGTGGGCTTCAAGCTGGCACAGGCGTACGCCATGACCCACGGCATCCATCGCGAACAGGTGCTGGAACTGCTGGACCTGCTGGTGGTGAGCATCGCCTCCGACCTGGTATCGGTCACCGGAGAGAACCGCGTGTTGGCATACTACGGCCTCAAGAACCTCACCAGCCACCCGCGCAAGGGCCTGCAGTCCATCATCAAACTGGCAGGTCTGGAAAAGCATCTGATTACGATAGATGAAATCGTCTTCAAGATAGGGCCGCGCATCAACGCCGCCGGACGTATGGAGTCGGGCCGCACCGCTGTGGACCTGCTGGTAGCGGGCGACGACGAGAAGGCGCGCAAGATTGGCGACGAAATCAACAACCACAATAACGAGCGCAAGAGCATAGACCGCGAAATCACGCTGGAAGCCATCAACATGGTTAAGAACAGCAGCGATTTTGACAACAAGAAGTCCACGATAGTTTACAACCCGTCGTGGCACAAGGGCGTTGTGGGAATCGTGGCTTCGCGACTGGTAGAGGCCTTCTACCGCCCCACCATCGTCCTCACCAAATCGGCTGGCGGATTCATTGCCGGCAGCGCCCGCTCCGTGGCGGGCTTTGACCTGTACGAGGCTGTGGAATCGTGCTCGGACCTGCTGGAGAACTTTGGCGGACACACTTATGCAGCCGGCCTCACCATGAAAGAAGAGAACTTTGAAGAGTTCTCCCGCCGCTTTGAGGAGCACGTTGCCAAAGTGATTAACGACGACATCCTCACCCCCATCGTGAATATCGATTCCTTCTTGGAATTCAAACAGATAACCCCCAAGTTCTTCAGGATTCTGAAGCAGTTCCAGCCCTTTGGCCCCGGCAACCCCTCACCCGTTTTCATCTCCGAAAACGTATACGACAACGGCAACGGCCGCTGCGTGGGCACCGACAACGGCCACCTCAAGCTCGAACTCATCCAGGAGGGCGGCGGCTACCTGCCCATGTCTGCCATCGCCTTCAACCAGTCGGAGCACTTCGCCCACATCCAGGCGGGCAACCCCATTGACATCTGCTACTCTATCGCAGAGAACTACTACCGCGGCCTGGCCAACATCCAGCTCCGCATCAAAGACATCAAAGACAAAGAAGATTTGTTCTAGGGCCGTTACTCGCAGCGGAGGGCCTCCACGACGTCCAGGCGGGCGGCGCGGCGGGCGGGAAGTGTGCACGCGGCGATGCCTGTGGCCAGACTGATGAACTGGGAGAGGACGATCCATTTCCACGGGATTGCGACACCGGAGTGTAAAAACGCCCCCAGGGTATTGCCGCACAGCAGCCCCAGCAGGGTGCCGGCGATGCAGCCCGCCTCGCATATCAGCAATGCCTCTGCCAGAAAGCTGTCCCGGATGTTGCCCCGGGTGGCGCCGATTGCCCGCCGGATTCCCACCTCGCGGGTGCGCTCCGCCACACATATCAGCATAATGTTGGTAAGGGCCACGGCCGCACCCAGCAGCGTGAGAAGGCCAATGATTAGGGCGATGCCGGAAAGACTGCCGCCCAACTGAGCGATCTCTTTCTGGGCGGCGCTCCCCTCAATGATGTCAAAATCGGGTTTTTCGCCGCCTCCGATGTGCCGGATGAGGCGCATAAGTCCCTCTGCCCGGCGGGCAGCGCTCCCGGCCTCGGCTGCAGGTACTGTAAGGTCTATGGAATAACTGCCCTGCCCGCTCACAAGGAAGCCCATGGCCGCCTGCAGCGGGATATACACGGTATTCTCTGTGAGGACCCCGAGCAGCGACGACTGGGAGGCGAGCACCCCGCAGATGCGGAAGGCTTTGCCGGCAATATTGAGGGTTTCCCCTACGGCGGTTTCGCAACCCCCTTTGCGGCACACGCTTGAGGCGACCTTTTTGCCAACCACACACTCTGGTGCAGACCGGGCGATGTTCCTGCCCTCCGCCACAGAGTATCCGTTACATTCCAGGTACTCTCCCTCAAATGCCAGCACAGTGGTTTGCGGCTCCAGTTTGCCACCCGGACACCCCACCTGGGTCATGACCGGCAGATAAGTATAAATGGCCACATCGCCATCGGCGAACCCATCCGCGAAAGCGGCGGCATCCTTGTAGGTCAAGGGGGAGGCGGTTTTCGCCCCGCCTCCTGAGGTCTTGCGCGCCGATGTTATGGTGATCCTGTCTGCAGACGTGCCAAACGCGCCCGCCAGCAGCGAGGCTAGGCAGTCTATGGCCGTCTGGGAACCCACAAGACATGTGATGCCCAGCGCCACGATGGTGAT
Source organism: Bacteroidales bacterium (assembly GCA_017962235.1). Taxonomy (GTDB): domain Bacteria; phylum Bacteroidota; class Bacteroidia; order Bacteroidales; family UBA932; genus Equibacterium. The sequence goes on from JAGCVS010000011.1 coordinate 15,630, forward strand.
GGTGAGAAAAGAACGCAGTCTGTTGGCGGAAATATTGGCCGCAGCGGTACGGACGGTGTCGGCCATATAGGAGCATCTCCCCTTCAAATCTTTCTTGCACATGTTCCAATAAGTTTAGATGCCCGAAATTATGACATTCCGGGCATCTAAGCAAGAATAACAGTAAAAAACTGCTTAATCCAGCGAATAACGCATCTCGCCGTCCACGAATGTGTTGTGGACGATGTAGTTATCGTCTATCAGGGCGACATCGGCGGTAAAGCCGGTCTCTATGCGGCCCACGTTGGGATAGCTCAAGCTGTGGGCGGGATTCAGGGCGCCGGCGCGAACGGCCTCGCTCAGAGGCAGGCCGGTGGATTCCACCACATTCTTGAGGGCGACGTTCATGCGGAGCACGCTGCCGGCCAGGGCTGCGTTCTCTTTGAGGCGTGCGGCACCCGCAGCCACCATAACGGCCAGGCCGCCGAGGTCATATTCTCCCTCCGGCATACCTGCGGCGCGCATCGCATCGGTAATGAGAATCATATGGTCAGTACCCTTCACCTTGAAGGCCAGCTTTATCATGTTGGCACCATTGTGCATCAGGTCGCAGATCATCTCCGCAAACACGTTGGTGTGCAGCAGGCCGGCGCCCACCAGACCGATTTCGCGGTGGTGCAGCGGGGTCATCTGGTTGCAGAAGTGGGTCAGGTTCCTCAGGCCTTTTGCGTAGCAGCGGAAGAACTCGGAATACTTGGCGGAGCTGTGGGCCGCGCTGGGCACGATACCCATGGCCAGCAGGTCGGTTACAAAGGTATCGCCACCGGGGAGCTCCGGCGCGAAGGAGACCTTGTGTATAGGGTAAATCTGGTTGAGTCTTTCAACCAGCTTGATGTCCGGCATACGTACGAATGCGGGATTCTGCGCTCCCACCTCACTGGGGTTGATGAACGGGCCTTCCAGATGGATGCCGGGCATCTTCACACCCTTGCCGTTGTAATGGGCAATGGAGTCGAAAGCGGCCTCCAGGGCCTCTTCTGACTGAGTCAGGGTGGTGGGCAGCATCATGGTGACGCCCTCTTTGAGCTTGTTGATGCCGATGGTGTTCACACCCTCTACCTTGCCGTCCGTGAAGTCGCAGTTGTTGCGGCCGTGGCAGTGGATGTCTATCAAACCGGGGATGGCGGTGAGGCCGTCTGCCTGGACGGTGATGTCGGCATCGGGCAGGCTCTCGCCGGGAGTCAGGATGCTGTAGATGATTTTATCCTTGAAAAGGATGCTGCCGTGTTTTACTTCAAAGCCGGGGGAGGCGATGTTACAATCCCTGATGAGTGTGCGCATTTCAAAAAAGATTCTCTTTCAGTCCGCTAAGATATAAAAATTTCATTTTTATTCGCTAAATTTGCACGATAATATACACAGACAAGATGTACAAGGCACAAAACAAACGCAGTGATGCGCCTGCCCGTTCCAAAAGCAATACCGGCAGCCGCAGGCAAAACGGCGCCGCAACCGCCAGAAGCGGACGCGGAAAGTATGACACCCCGTTCAGGAAAACCGCCCCGCGCAAACCCCTGAAGGAGATTACCAACGACACCGGCGAAGTCCGTCTCAACAAATTCATAGCCAATTCCGGAATATGTTCCCGCCGCGAGGCTGACACATACATCCAGACCGGTCTGGTTACCGTAAACGGCAAGATTGTCACTGAACTCGGTACCAAGGTTAAGCCCGGCGACGATGTCCGTTTCAACGGCCAGCGCCTCAAGGGAGAACAGAAGGTCTATCTGGTGATGAACAAGCCCAAGAACTATGTAACCACCATGAGCGACCCCCATGCGGAGCAGACCGTGATGGACCTTATCACCAAGGATAAGTGTCCGCAGAGGGTATTCCCCGTAGGACGTCTGGACAAAGCCACCACCGGCGTGCTGCTGTTCACTAATGACGGCCCCCTGGCAGAGCGTCTGATGCACCCCAGCTACGAGACCCGCAAGATATATCAGGTGGATCTGGACAAGAACCTCAAGGGGGGCGACTTCAGCGCCATCCTGAACGGCATTCAGCTGGAAGACGGCGAGATAGCCGCGGACAAGCTCTCTTACATAGACGATGACCGCAGCAAGATAGGCATAGAGATTCACAGCGGCCGCAACCGCATTGTGCGCCGCATTTTCGAGCATCTGGGCTACAAGGTCAAGAAGCTTGACCGCGTATACTTTGCCGGCCTCACCAAGAAGAACCTCAAGCGCGGTCAGTGGCGCTTCCTCACTCAGGAGGAGGTCAATTTCCTGATGATGGGAGGGGAAAGGTAGATGTCAGAAAGCAAGCATAAATCGGGATTCGTAAACATCATCGGCAACCCCAACGTTGGCAAGTCCACGCTGATGAACGCCCTGGTGGGCGAGCGCCTTTCCATTGTAACGTCCAAGGCGCAGACCACCCGTCACCGTATTATGGGCATCGTGAACGGCGATGACTACCAGATAGTTTATTGCGACACCCCCGGCATCCTGAAGCCCAAGTACCGGCTGCAGGAGAGCATGATGGATTTTGTGGACGCCGCGATAGGCGATGCCGACGTGATACTGTATGTCACCGACACCGTTGAGAAGCCCGACAAGAACGAGGAGTACGTGGCAAAACTGAGCGTGGTGACATGCCCGGTGGTGCTTGTAATCAACAAGATAGACAAGAGCGACCAGGCCACTGTGGCGCAGCTGGCTGCATGGTGGCGCGAACGGCTGCCCAAGGCCGACATCTTTGCAGCATCGGCACTGGAAAAATTCAACGTGGAGCAGATTTTCGCCCGCATCCGCGAGCTGCTTCCCGACAGCCCGCCGTGGTACGACAAGGATGTCTTCACAGACCGCAGCCTCCGCTTCTTCGCATCGGAAATCATCCGCGAGAAGATTCTGGAGAACTACGACAAGGAGATTCCCTATTGCACCGAGGTCGTTATAGAAGAGTTCAAGGAGAGCGAAGAGCGCTACGACATTAAGGCGGTGATAAACGTGATGCGGCAGTCCCAGAAGGGGATTGTGATTGGCAAGGCCGGCGCCGCGCTCAAGAAAACGGCCACCGCCGCCCGCATAGAAATGGAGCAGTTCTTTGAAAAGAAAGTGTTCCTCACAGTATTTGTAAAGGTAGAGGAGAACTGGCGCGACGACCGCCATATGCTGCGCCGGTTTGGATATATTCAGGATTAGATTTGGAACTTACATGAGCGAAGAAATTGACGACATACTGATGGAAGAGCAGCACGTGGAGCAGGAAGAGAACCTGGCAGAAGAGACGGCTATGGAAGAGTTGGCGGAAGATGCAGAAGAGCAGGCCGCACAGCCCGCCGCAGAGAAGATGTCCCGCAAGGAACAGAAGTTCAGCCGGGTGATTTCTGCCGGTGAGAACCGCTACAAGCTCCCCGGAATGTTCAAGGACTGGTTCCTGGACTATGCCTCTTACGTTATGCTGGATCGCGCCGTCCCTTACATAGAAGACGGTCTCAAGCCGGTACAGCGCCGCATCATGCACACCCTCAAGCTCAACGAAGACGGCAAGTACCACAAGGTGGCCGGCATCGTGGGCGAAACCATGAAGTTCCACCCCCACGGCGACGCCTCCATATACGACGCGCTGGTGGCCATCCAGCAGAAGGACCTGCTGATTGACGGCCAGGGCAACTGGGGCAACATCCTCACCGGCGACAAGGCGGCGGCTCCCCGATACATAGAGGCCCGCCTCACCAAATTCGCCCAGGAGGTTGTTTACAACCCCAAAATCACCGAGTGGGAGTATTCCTACGACCGCAACAACCTGGAGCCGGTGTGCCTGCCGGTGAAATTCCCGCTGCTGCTGGCACAGGGCACCATGGGCATCGGCGTGGGTCTCCGCGTGGAAATCCTCCCGCACAACTTCAATGAACTCATAGACGCCTCCATAGCCGCCCTCCGCGGCAGGGAGGTTCAGATATTCCCCGATTTCCCCACGGGCGGCATCGCCGACTGCTCCAAGTACAACGGCGGGCAGCGCGGCGGGCGCGTGAGAGTGCGCGCCACCATCACCAAGCGAGACAAGCGCACCCTGGTGATAGAGGACATCCCCTACGGCGAAACCACCCGCACTGTTATCGACAGCATCATTGCCGCCAACGACCGCGGCAAGATCAAGATAAAGAAGGTGGACGACTACACCGCGGAAAAGGCGGAAATCGTGATTCAGCTGGCCCCCGACATCTCGCCGGACAAGACCATAGACGCGCTGTACGTGTGCACCAAGTGCGCCGTGAGCCTTTCGCCCAACGCCGTGGTTATCAAGGAGGGCCGTCCCGAGTTCATGTCGGTGAACGAAATCCTCAGCTACAGTGCCTTCCACACCCGCAAACTGTTCGAGAAGGAGCTGGGCGTGCAGCTTGGCGAACTTGAAGATGACTGGCACCGCATATCGCTGGAAAAGATATTCTTCGAAAAGAAGATATACCGCGTGTTGGAAAACGACGCCCTCACATGGGAAGACCAGGTGCAGGATGTCACCAACGAGATGAAGAAGTACGAGAAACTTGTAAAGCGCCCCATCACCACAGACGATATCCTCAAGCTGGTGGAGAAGCCGGTGCGCAAGATTTCCAAGTTCGACATCAAGGCGGCAGACGACAAGATCCACAGCATAGAGGAGCAGATGGAGAAGATCCGCTTCAACCTGGAGCATCTCACCGACTACACCGTGGATTATTTCAAAAACCTGAAGAAGAAATACGGTGCAGCTTATCCGCGCCGCACCCGTCTGGAAGAGTTTGAGACAATCCAGGCGCAGAAGGTTGTGGTGGCCAACTCCAAGCTCTACTGCAGCCGCGAAGAGGGCTTCGTGGGCACAGATCCCAAGAAGCTGAACAACCCCGAATACATGTGCGACTGCTCTGACATAGATGATATTATCGTGTTCCTAAAGAATGGCGATTATATCGTTACCACCGTGAAGGACAAGGAGTTCATTGGCAACGACATCATTTATGCCGGGGTGTTCAAGAAGGGCGATGAGCGCACCATATACAACGTGGTTTACCGCGACGGCAAGGCGGGCGGAGCATACTATGTGAAGCGCTTTGCCGTTACCGGCGTGACCCGCAACAAGACCTACAACCTCACCCAGGGCAAGCCTGGCAGCCGCGTGGAGTGGTTCACCGCCAATTCCAACGGCGAGGCGGAGACCATCCGCGTGATATTCCGCGCCCGTCCCAACCTGCGCAAGCAGTCAGACAACTACGACTTTGCACCGCTGGCTATCAAGGGTCGCGGCAGTCGCGGCAACCTGCTCACCCGCAATCCGATAGCCCGCATCCAGCTCAAGAGCCTGGGCGTATCCACCATCGGCGGCAAGGAGATCTGGTTCGATGAGGATATCCAGCGCCTGAACGATGCCGGCCGCGGCATCTCGCTTGGCGAATTCCAGCAGGACGAGAAGATTCTGGTGGTGCTCAAGAACGGTAACTACTACACCACATCGTTCGATTTGAGCAACCGCTACCAGGGCGACATAATCCGCATAGAGAAACTCGACCCCGAGGCTGTTTATTCTGTGGCTTATTACGACAAGGAGTCCAAGTTCTACTATGTGAAGCGGTTCAGTTTCGAAGTGAGCGACAACAAGGAGCAGAGCTTCATTTCCGAGGCTCCCGGCTCCAAGATGTGCGACATCTGCTGCGACACCTTCCCCCGCCTGGAGGTCACCTTCAAGGGGAAGAACGCCTCCCGCGAACCAGAAATCCTGGACGTTGCAGAATTCATCGGCAAGAAGGGATTCAAGGCTAAAGGACGCCGCGTAAGCACTCTGGATGTAGCCAAGGTCACCTTTATAGAGCCGTTCCCGGAGCCCGAATTCGCCGTGGATAACGAAGATGAAGCCGATGCCATAGAACTCATAGAGGATGAGGATACCCCCGTTGACACCAACGTCAACCAGGAGGATGCCATCCGCATACTGGAAGAGAACTCTGCGGCTGCCGGCGGCAGCGACGAAGACGGAGACGACGGCCGCAACGACGGTCCCATAGAACTCACCCTCTTTTAAGATGACAGTTGCCCTTACCGGTTTCATGATGTGCGGCAAGACCAGCTACGGCCGTGACGTGGCAGAGCGTCTTGGCTGGGAATTCATTGACCTGGACGACTGCATAGAACCCGGCACCCCTGCAGGTGAGATTATCCGTTCCCGCGGAGAAGAAACCTTCCGGCAACTTGAGACAGAGGCGCTGAAGCAGGTGCTGCAACGCAGCGGCAACTGTATCCTGGCCCTTGGCGGCGGCACTCCCATGCAGGAAGAGAACCGCGCCCTGCTGCGCGAGAGTTGCAGGGTAATCTGGCTCAAGGCATCGCTGGAAGAATCGGTATTCAATCCCGAATGGGCGCATATGACAGCCTCCCGCCCGCTGCTCGCCGGCGGTGACCGCACCCGCATAGAAGCCCTCTGGCAGAGCCGCCTGCCAGTCTACGAGTCCATAGCGGATACCACCATCGTCACTGATGGCAAGTCTGCAGAAGAGGTGATTTCTGAAATCGCTGAGGCTGTCCGGCCCTGATACTATTTATCCTTCAGCAACTCGCTGTCTTTGCCGTAGACATCTTTGGTAGAGAAGTTCCAGGGCTCGGCGAGGTCAAAGTCGGGATCTGTGATGGTGGCGTCTATCTTCCAGTTCCGCTTTTCAAAGACATACTTCTTTATGAACCAGTTAATCTCTTCAAAGCAGAGGTTCTGGAAGGCGGCCACTTCGTGGAAGCGGTCTGTGAAGCGGATGCACATGTAGGGGTAGCCGAACTTCTCAAAGCGCTTTACCAGCTGCTTGGTGCCAAAGAATCCGAGCTTGAAGAACTTTATCTGATCATATGTAACAAGTTTGTCAGACGTGCCGTGGAGGAACAGCGTGGGTGCCGGCGGCTGTACCCGCCATTTGCACTTGCCGTCGTGAGAAAAGATTGCGCCCGCCAGGGAGACTACTCCGGCAAAGCGGAAGCCTTCAGGCATAGCCGCTGCCAGGGGGCCGCCGTTACCCAGTTCGTAATCTGCCTGCAGCACGGTTATGGCTCCGGCGCTGCTGCCAATAAGGATAATCTGTGCGGGGTCGATGCCAAGTTCGTCTGCGTGTGCAATCAGGTACTCCACCGCAGAGAACAGATCTTCCGTGGACATCTTGAGAGCATTGTCCATATTGGAAATCATCTTGGTGCCGGAGTTATCCAGCCCCTTGAGACCCAGACGGTAGTCAGTAGCCACTGTCACGAACCCCTCCGCAGCCATATCGTTGCAGAAGCTTATCACAGATTCCACTCTCTGGTTGTTGGTCACAAAGCCGCCGCCGTATACAAACACCACGCACGGACGCCCGGTACGGTTGTCGTCCGGCTTGTAGATGTCCATGGAGAGGGTACATGTATCGCGCACCGCAAACTGGGACTCGTATACCAGCACCTTTGTCTTATATACGGTATCGGCAATCTTCATCTTGCCTTTGGTCTTGACCTCCGGCGCCCCCTCCTGGGCCGCCGCTGTCATGGATAAACCGGCTATCAACATAATTGCAATCAGTATTCTTTTCATAATTCTTCAAAAGGTTTCAAAGGGTCCACCCCTATTCCGGGTTTGTCGTTCAAGGTTATCTTGCCGTCAGTAAGGCGCATCCCGTTAAAGCAGTCATTGGCTATCAGGATGTTGCCGTCCAGGTCTGCCCAGCGGGCCACGGGGCTCAGCTGCGCCGCCGCCGATATCGCCACTGAGGTCTCTGTCATGCATCCCAGCATCACATCCATGCCCAGGCCGCGGGCCATTTCCGCCATCTTATGCGCCTCGCGCATGCCAGTGCACTTCATCAGCTTGATGTTGATGCCGTTGTAGGCGCCCGCCAGGCGGGGAATGTCGGCCAGACGCTGGCACGCTTCGTCTGCAATAACTGGCAGCGGGCTGCGCTCAGTGAGCCATGCGGCATCGTCCAGATTTTCCTTGGCCATGGGCTGCTCTATAAGGCACACGTTGCGCTCTGCCAGCCAGTATATCATGTCCAGCGCCATCTCGCGGCTCTTCCAGCCCTGATTGGCGTCGATGCAAATCACGGTGTCGAGCTTGGCGCGGATCAGGTTTATCATCCGCTTGTCCTCCTTCTCCCCCATCCCGAGCTTCACTTTTACCACCTTGGTCCAGGAGGCCTCCTCTATCTTCTCGTTCACCACATCGTCGCTGGCATCGTATCCAATTGTATAAGAGGTGCAGGGGGTCTTGGCGGCGTCGTAGCCCCAGAGCTGCCACCACGGGCGGTCCAAAATCCTGCCCACAAGGTCGTGCAGAGCGATGTCCACGGCCGCCTTTGCAGCGGTGTCACGCGGCGAGAGGGCATCCACCTCGGTGAGGATGTCTTCCATCAGGAAGGGGTTCTTGAAGCGGGGCAGCACCTCCTGTGCCACCCGTGCGAGGAAGGCGGTTACAGATTCGGTGCTCTCGCCCAGATACTGCGGCATGGAGGCTTCGCCGTAGCCGTTGAAACCTCGCCAGCGCAGGCGCACCAGCACCAGCGGAGTGAATGTCCGCGAGTAGGTGGCGATGGTGAAAGTGTACTTCAGCTGTCCGGTATAAGGGCGCCAATCCAGTACCAGGTCGTCTGTGTAAACACCGCCGTCGGGGGCCTTGCACCCCGGCAGTGCCGCCGCAGCCGCAATGGCCGCCGATGTCTTCAGGAATGTGCGTCTTCTCATACTAGATTTACGTACCACATTTACGTACCACAAATTTATTAAAATTTTCTATTGTCACATATTCACACTAACTTAGCAGTTCGGTTCCTTACCTTTAGCTTAAAACCCGAAGGGCGCTGGGTAAGTCCCTTCCCCGAGGGAAGGGATTTAGGGATGGGGACACGTTATAAAAAGGTTGTGCGGTGGGAAAGAGTTTCGCAAGCAGCTTGCCTTCCGCATATGAAATAATGATTGAGCTTGCGAAACTTGTGTGTATGAAACTTGACGTTGTTTTGGGTCTGCAGTGGGGCGACGAAGGGAAAGGTAAGGTAGTTGATTATCTGGCAGAAGGTTATCAGATAATTGCACGTTTCCAGGGAGGTCCCAACGCAGGGCACTCAATTCATTTTGACGGTAAGAAATATGTGCTCCGCAGCGTTCCCAGCGGAGTCTTCAGAAAAGATACTACGAATATTATAGGTGGCGGCGTGGTGCTGGACCCCGTTACCTTCCGTGAGGAATGCGAGGCGATAGAGGAGGCCGGCGTCCCTTTGAAAGAACGCCTGTACGTCTCCAAGAAGGCGCACCTGATTCTCCCCACCCATAGGATTATAGATGCCGCCCAGGAGGCCGCCAAAGGCAAGTCCAAGATCGGCTCTACCCTCAAGGGCATCGGCCCCACTTATACAGATAAGATAAGCCGCGTGGGCCTGCGCGTGGGAGACACCCTGGCCGCCAACTTCAAAGAGCGCTTTGACAAGCTCAAAAACCAGCATCTGGCGTACCTCAAACAGTTCGATTTTGAGTTCAATGCCCAAGAGCACGAGGCGGAGTGGATGGATGCCGTTGAATACCTCAAGAGCTTCAAGCTGATAGACGGCGAGTACTTTGCCAACGACTGCCTGGACCACAACCGCAAGATCCTTGCAGAGGGGGCCCAGGGCAGCATGCTTGACATCGACTACGGCTCCTATCCGTTCGTGACATCTTCCAACACCATCTGCCCCGGGGCATGCGTGGGGCTGGGCATCGCTCCCGGCCGCGTAGGTCGCGTGTGGGGTATCTTCAAGGCATACTGCACCCGCGTGGGCAGCGGCCCCTTCCCCACCGAACTGTTTGACGAAACCGGCGAGAAACTGCGCAAGAACGGTTTTGAGTTCGGTGCCGTTACCGGCCGTCCCCGCCGCTGCGGATGGCTGGACCTGGTGGCCCTCAAATATGCGATTATGCTCAACGGCGTCACCGACCTGATTATGATGAAGGCCGATGTGATGGACGATTTTGACACCATAAAGATCGCCACCGGCTATATTGTAGACGGCGAGCCGTGCGACATCTTCCCGTTTGATACCCAGGCCGACATACAGCCGGTTTACAAGGAGTTCAAGGGGTGGCACAATACTCTGGGCGAAGCCCGCAGCGAGGCGGACTTCCCGCAGGAGTTCAAGGACTATATCAAGTTTATAGAAGAGCAAGTCCGCGTTCCCGTAAGAATCATCTCCGTGGGTCCCGACCGCGAGCAGACCATCATCAGAGGATAACCGGTGTACGAAATTCTGGACGATATCAATTCCCCCGCCGACCTCAAGTCCCTTACTGAGGAGCAGCTGGAGCAGCTTTGCAACGAGCTCCGGAATTATATCGTTTCCAGCTGTTCCCACAATCCTGGGCACCTTGGCTCCAGCCTGGGCGCTGTGGAAATCGCGGTGGCGCTGCACCGGGTGTTCGACGCTCCCAAAGACAAGATAGTATGGGACGTGGGGCATCAGGCATACGCCCACAAGATAATTACCGGCCGCAGGGAACAGTTTGTTCACAACCGGGAGAAAGGGGGGCTGAGCGGCTTCCCAAAGATGAGCGAAAGCGAATATGACGCCTTTGGCACGGGGCACGCTTCCACATCAATATCGGCAGCCCTGGGCATGGCGGTGGCCGACAGGATGAACGGCATCGACGCCAGCCACATCGCCGTGATTGGCGACGGCGCCATGTCGGGCGGACTGGCCTTCGAAGGACTGAACAACGCCGGCAGCCAGAAATGCAACCTGCTGGTGATACTCAACGACAACCGTATCTCCATAGACGTTCCCAACGACGCGATTCACCGCCATCTGATGCGCATCACCTCCGGCGTCCGCTACAACCGCATCAAGCGGGGCATCTGGCGGCGGTTGGGCGACAGCAAATTCAGGGATTTCCTGCAGGCCCTCACCCACAGTACCAAGAAGTTCCTGCTGCACGGCAGCAGCACCGTATCGATGTTTGACTCTCTGGGATTCCGCTATTTCGGCCCGGTGGACGGCAACGACCTGCATCAGGTTATATCCATGCTGAACCGCCTCAAGAAGATAGACGGCCCCAAGATACTGCACCTGATAACTGTGAAGGGTATGGGCTACAAGCCGGCCGAGGATAACCCGGAAATCTGGCACGCCCCCGGCAAGTTCGACCCCGAAACGGGCGAGACAGTCCATTCCAAGGAGGGCCCCGACAAGTATCAGACAGTCTTTGGCGAAACGGTTACCGAAATGGCCGCGGCCGACTCCCGCATAGTAGGCATCACCCCCGCCATGCTTCGCGGCAGCAGCCTGGACATAATGAAGGCCCGCTTCCCCGAGCGCGTATTCGACGTGGGCATCGCAGAGGGGCACGCGGTCACCTTCTCCGCAGGTTTGGCGGCCGCCGGCATGCTGCCGGTGTGCAGCATATACTCCACCTTCATGCAGCGCGCATACGACAATGTGATCCACGACGTCGCCCTGCAGAACCTGAAGGTGATATTCAGCCTGGATCGCGCCGGGCTGGTGGGAGAAGACGGCGCCACCCATCAAGGAGTCTTTGACCTGGCCGCCTTCCGCAGCGTGCCCGGCATCGCCATAGCTTCTCCGCTAAACGAGGGCGACCTGCGCAACCTGCTGCACAGCGCCGCCGGCAGCGATTACCCCGCCACCATTATAAGATATCCGCGCGGATGCGGCGAAGGCGCACCCTGGCGCGGCCTTCCGTTCTCTGACATTCCCTTCGGGAAGGCGGTGAAGCTCAGCGAAGGGAGCCGCATGGCGATACTTTCCATAGGTCCGATAGGCAACCGTTGCGCAGAAGTTGTGGCGCAGGCAAAGGCGCGGTTTAGCGCCGAGATCATGCATTACGATATGCGCTTCCTCAAACCGATTGATACTGAAGCGCTTGCGGACGCATGCGCGAAAGCCGACACGATTCTCACCGCAGAGGACGGAACCACCGTGGGCGGCCTCCATTCCGCCGTTTGCGAATACGTCGCAGACAGGGGGCTTGACAAGCGCGTTATCGCCGTTGGCGTACCCGACCGATTCATAGAGCAGGCGTCTGTAAAAGAACAATATACAGAGTGCAAAATGGCCTTCGAGAATATCCTCGAAAAAGTTTCGGAAATTTTTGGCAAATAAAAAAAACCGCTTATCTTTGCAGTCCCAAAAAGTGGGGAAGCTATAGGCCGATATAGCTCAGTCGGTAGAGCAGCTGTTTTGTAAACAGCAGGTCGGGGGTTCGAATCCGTCTATCGGCTCACATAATTGGGAAGATACCAGAGCGGTCAAATGGGGCAGACTGTAAATCTGCTGGCTTACGCCTACGGTGGTTCGAATCCATCTCTTCCCACAGATTTTTCAAAAGGCGGAAATGTTGTAGAAACATGACTTTGGGCAGCATTACCGCCTCTTTTGTAAATCAAAAGCGGAAGTAGCTCAGTTGGTAGAGCATCAGCCTTCCAAGCTGAGGGTCGCGGGTTCGAACCTCGTCTTCCGCTCGAGTTTTTTTGACAAATTGCTGGCGTAGCTCAGGGGTAGAGCGCATCCTTGGTAAGGATGAGGTCGTGAGTTCAATTCTCACCGCCAGCTCAAACGAAATAATTAAACACGTAAAATATCAATTATGGCAAAAGAAACTTTCCAGAGGACGAAACCTCACGTTAACATTGGTACCATCGGTCACGTTGACCACGGTAAAACCACTCTGACCGCTGCCATCACCCAGGTTCTGGCAAAGCAGGGTCTTTCTGAAATCCGTTCTTTCGATTCTATCGACAACGCTCCTGAAGAGAAAGAGCGTGGTATCACCATCAACACCGCACACGTTGAGTACGAGACCGCAAATGGTCTCTATGCTCACGTTGACTGCCCTGGCCACGCTGACTATGTCAAGAACATGGTAACAGGTGCTGCTCAGACGGACGGTGCTATCC
>JAGCVS010000012.1 GCA_017962235.1 Bacteroidales bacterium
AAAAAGCTCTTCGTCGACGTATTCCGTAGGAGAGATTCCACTGCAATACGGCGTCTCCGGCAGCGGCGCACGCACGTACAGCGTTCCTATTTATACGGCTCCGGATATAAAGTACGCTCCGTCCCTTTCTCTGGTATATAATAGCCAGGGTGGTGTTGGATACGGAGGATACGGATGGGACTTGGGGGGGATATCCGCTATAACCCTTTCCAGCGAAAGTCTCTATTGGGACGGTCAAATAAAGGCTGCTTCTACGTTGGACACTGCTGGTGTCTTCTGTCTGGACGGTGTGAGACTCGTGAATAATAACGACGTAAGCACACGGTACTTGTATCCTCTCGTCTCGGCTAGTGGCCATGTCTTGGTTGCACCTCACAGGAACTCCCGTAACTACATCACCTCTTTCACTGCCCTTTACCCTGATGGCACTGTAGCAATATATGGGACAACTAACGACGATGGATTCACTTCGCCTTTTTTTCCAATCACCTGCTCCACTAATATTGAAGGGGAAAGAATAGTCTATTCGTATACATACGACTCATCTGATCCTTTGTCGGTACGACCCGCCATTAACCGAATAGATTTTGGATTTGATGCATCAAATCAGCCTACTGGATCTATCCGGTTTGGTATGGCCTATTATTACACCACATATAATTATTACGCGGGGAAACGCATCTGTTGGTCGCCCAGGCTCACTTCTATTTCTTCTTTCTCTGGCAATACTGCTATTTATACCTACTCTTTATCATACATTAATTCAGGAGATGACAAGCTTCTCAAGACGATATCATTGTCAAACAATAGTGATGAGATGCCTCCTTCCATCTCATTCACCTACGGAGCAGAGGATCTTTCACTTTCTTCTGACCATACGCTTTATTGCTTAGATACCCTATCTATGGCCAGTATTTTTGAGCCAGATGCCGGACCAATCATATATCGAAGAGGAAAATTCATAAAGAGTTGTTATAATGACGGTCTGATTGGATATGAAAATTTTATCACCTACAAGAAGACTCAGACAAATCCGGACAAGTTCGAATACTGCTATCCCGCAAATGCTCCGATTGCTTTTAATGCCAGCATTGCCGACACATGCAGGTTCACTTCTATTGAAGCGGATTCAGGTTTTATTACAGCTGAAGCCGTTGACGTAGACGGTGATGGTATTGATGAGGTGGTAACCGTTCGCCATGTCAATGCTCCTATATACACCAACGGTTCCTACCTTAACGTGAGTGTTTTCCGACCAAATCAGCAAGATTCCTTGGTGTATGTAACTGGTAATTCTTATCTCCTTGATGGACTTATTGCTTGTACTGAGAGTGGAATTACGCGGTATAGTCCCTATCGCCGCACTATTCGTTGGGGTGATTTTACTGGTGAAGGAAGGACACAGTTATTGGTAGTCAATTATACCGATAACGGTTTCGACATAAGTCAGACGAATTACGCATATGTAATAGATCCCATAAACCACACCATCACTAATGGTATCAGTTCAGTCTTCCCTATCTCTTCCGGTCAGGACAACCAACTCTTTTGTATGGATATTGACGGCGATGGCCGGACGGAAATATGCTTGGCCACAACTGGTGGTTTGAAAGTCTATCGGTTCATTCCCGGCGGTTTTCAGTATATCAAGACATTTAATTTTTCCGTTTCATTCGTAACTTCTCCTAACACATATTTCGCCGATATTAATGCAGATGGGTACATGGACATTGTTCACGCCCCAACTACAGGTTCGTCATGGTCATTCTATATCAACACAGGTCTTGATTTCGAGGCCAAGAACATCACAATTTGTCAGAAGGGGAACGACGACAGGGTTCTGTTTATTGATATCAACCAAGATGGCTTACCCGATCTCTTGAGAGCAAGTGGCTACATGCTATATGTTTATATGAATAGGCGTGGTATGTCATTCGATTCATACTATGATTCTTCCATTTACATCTCCTCTGCCGGGGCTTTTCTTCCGCCAAATATTGTGGAGTATTCCTCGATGAGCAGCTTTATGGTAGCTGATGGACAAAGGATATACAATTATGGGTACTCTGCCTACGCATCTCTTTTGCGGCAATTAATACAATCGAAAGATAGTTATGGCAAGATTATCATTAACCGATATGGTTATCTACCCGAGTTGAGTCTCTACTGGACTGACAATCCTCAAAACATTGACTCTTCAGCCGGCTATCAACTCCGGGTGATGCCAATTTATGTTTTGCAGTATACCAAAGGTCTCCTGTCTGAGAATACAGGGGCCCAGATTTATCTTCAAGAAGCCTATTCTTGGTTCGATGGTGTGTTTAACAACCGAGGCCTTGGGTTCTGTGGCTTTTCTAAGACGCTTGTAGAATCACACCTTGATAATATCTCTATAATTGGCGAGAATTGCTTTAATCCGCAAAGACGCGGTGTCCTCACGTCATCAAAACATTATTATCGTGACGATCCATACCATCCTTTTTCAACCGCTACACTGCAATACGATAATCACACTTTCTACGGCAAGGACACACCACGCCTAATCCAATCCGTCTCATCTGACAATCTAACTGGCATTACCAGTACGGTATCTTATTCATACGACAGCTTTGATTATCCCATACGCATCTATACAAAGAATACCGCTACCGGATATACTAATGCTGTCAGTGCGGTATACAATACCTACACCCACAACAACTCAACATCTAAATACGTTCTTGGCGTCCTGTCTTCACAGGTGTCTCTTTCGGACATAGACGGCACGAGCTCGAATAGTATGGGTAACCGTACGGTATATATCAGGGATACCATCTTCAGGCCGGTCCAACAGAATTCATACAGGATAGACGGAGGCGCACTTAGCCAATCAAGCAGCACACCTCCTTCATATACAAGCCACCTCGTTTCCAGAAGTCGTTGGACATATGACACGCACGGCAATGTCACGCGCGAAGAGTCTGCACCAAGCGGGTCCAATGTATTCGTGGGCAAATCATATGCCTACGATTCTTCCGGCAAGCACATGGTGTCTTCTACGGACGAGTTGGGACATGTGACGCTTTACTCCGGATTCAATGCATATGGCGCCCCGACAACAATCACCAATTATAAAGGGCAGAATACCTCAGTCACGTACGACGGTTGGGGACGCGTTACGCAGACCACATATCCAGACGGGACGGTAGAAGCCGTGTCACGTTCATGGAGCACCGTGGGCTCTTATCAGGAATCGAAAACCGTTACGGGCCAGCCGGATGTCAAGGTGACCTATGATGCCCTTGGCCGTGAGGTTTTATCCTCACAGAAACGGTTCGACGGGCAATGGCAGAAGGTAAAGACCGAGTATGGTCAGCGGAGCTTTAAAGAACGGGTATCCCTTCCATATAAGGGGTCGTCTCCATCTTTGTGGCGCACATATCAATATGATAATTATGGAAGACCCACACGCATTAGAGACACATCTGGAAGAGAGACTACATGGTCATATTCGGGTACTGCCGTTACAGAGGTTAAGGATGGTGTATCCACCACAAGAAAGGCCGATGCCGCCGGCAACCTTAAGAAGGTCACAGATGCCTCCGGCACATTCACATACTACTATCGTGACGACGGGCAGCCTTCATACGTCCGTAGAACACTCTCTACCACGGTGACGTTCGCGTACGACACCATCGGAAGACGCACGTCCATTGTGGACCCCTCCGCCGGAACCCGAACCACCTCATACACCATCAATAGCAACGGTACCTCTTCTGTCACGGAGACCAATGCCCTCGGAAGCATCATATCATCCTATGATGCCCTTGGCAGGATGACGGGTATCGTTCGGCCTGATTTCAACACGGTGTTCTCATATGATACGTGCGGCAGATTGATTTCGGCGGTATCCACCAACAGCACATCTACGGAGTATACCTATGATGCTTATGACCGCGTGCTTACCTTCAAGGAATCTGTCCCCGACAGCCGTTGGCTGCAGAAGGCATATACCTATGGTTCTGGTGGCAACGTTTCCTCAATCGCCTATACCTCCCAGAGGGGATACATCACGACCGAGACATACGGATATACGAACGGCCACAACACATCCATAACTCTTCCAGACAACACCGTCGTATTCCAGCTCAACGGCGAGAATGCTCTCGGGCAGCCAACGTCCGCAACATCGGGAAGCGTATCGCGATCATATGGTTATACGAACGATGGCCTGCCTGCATTCCGCAAGTTGAACAACGGCACACTTCAGAACTTCGCGTATACATTTGATGCGACAACAGGGAATCTCTCCAGCCGGGCGAGAACCCAGGGTGGCACAACCACAACGGAGACGTTCTCATACGACAATCTAGGGCGTCTCTCCGCCATCGGAAGCAATACGATAACATACAGTGCAGCCAACAATATCACATCTGTCGGCGGTTTGGGAACGATGGCCTACACTGCGGGCACCCACCCGTACACTGTAACAAGGCTTGATACGGCGACGCCTTCAACAGTGGGGACGGCAACTCAGACAGTGACATACAAAGCGTACGATAGGCCTGCCACCATAACTCAGGGGAATTATTCGGCAGAGTTCATGTACAACGCATCCCACGACCGCGTGAAGATGACAGTGACGCTACCCAGTACGGATGAACTGACCAGATATTATATCGGCGGCAACTATGAGGTACAGGTGGATGATGAACAAGGCATAACCACAGAGAACCTGTATCTGGGGGGTGACGCATATTCGGCGCCGATGGTGCTGCAGAGTAACGGCGGTACAACGTGGACCCCTTACGTCATAGGGAGGGACTATCTTGGAAGCATCACCCACCTCGCCTACACCAATGGTAACTGGGTGGAGAGGAAGAACTATGGTGCGTGGGGTACCGGCAGTCCTGTTTCGGCCCTGTGGCGTGGATACTGTGGGCACGAACACCTAACCATGTTCGGCCTCATAAACATGAATGCCCGGCTCTACGATCCGGTTCTTGGACGGTTCCTTTCCCCGGATCCTTTCATACAGGCGCCCGACATCCCCGGCAACTTCAACCGTTACGCGTATTGTCTGAACAATCCGCTGAAGTATAATGACAGAACAGGGGAATTGTTTGGTATAGATGATGCCCTCCTTATTGCTACTGCAAGTGTCATCATAGGAGGGGCGATAGGCGGGTATCAAGGATATAAGATAGGTAAAGGAAAAGGCGCAACAGGAGATACAATGCTTGGATATATAGTTGGTGGGGTACTGGTGGGAGGTGCTTCTGCGCTATTAGGCGGCTGTGTCGCGACGTCCGTGGCGCCAATGGTGGCTGCCGCTGGCTACGGAGGGTTCCTCGGTGGTTGTATTACTGGATCTTTTTCTGGAGCTGCGGCTGGCTTTATTAATGGTTTTGGGTTTGGCCTTTTATCAACGAGATCTTTCTCAAAAGCATTTGTGGCCGGTGGCGATTACCTACTACTGGGAGGCTTAATTGGTGGCTTCGTAGGTGGTAGTATGCAAGTTGTGTCTGATGTATTATCTGGCAAAAGCTTTTCTGGAAGCGCGTGTTCAGCCGAGCAGACGCTTCAAAAAGCGGCCAAACAGGCCCAATTCACAAAAAACAAATATGCTGGGAAACTTGGTGAGATACGAGCAAAAGATATTATTTCTGAACAAGGTGGTGAAGTACTAGGAGAACAGGTTACTATTGAGGTTAACGGAACTACCGTTCGTCCAGATTTAGTCGTCGGTTTCGATGATAATACGGTATTGATTGAGGTTAAAGTCGGTAATGGTGGTTTTACTTATAATCAGCGTATTGTTTATCCTCAAATTCAAAATCCAATACCAGTTATATCAGAAGGAACATCTATCCCAGAGTATCTTTCCACTCAACCTATTTACCACCCAGAAGCGCCGTTTATTCCCAAGGGAGCAAATGCAATGACCGTTTGGGGTAGTGCCGATCCCATTACTAATTATCAGTTTTTTACTTTACGGGTGAATATTTTTTTACCTTATTAATACTCATTGTTCTGTCATTTTTTTATGATTTTAATCCCCACATACAAAAACCAAATCAAAGAAAGGTGTCGACTAAGAGGCTTTGTTGCTAAAGGGTACTATTATGCGAAATACATAGGCGACAGATATTGGGGATTACTATCGGTCAACTATGCCAAATACACAGAAGGTGGAAGGATTAGTATAGGGTTGGGTATTTATAACGAAGATATCTCCAAAATCCAAAATGCACTATCTCAAAGTTCTGACGCAAAAGCTTTACCTTGGTTATTATTGATTAATATTGGCTGGTTAGATCCAGTTAAACCACATTATGAGAGTTGGTATGTAGATGCTGATTCTGATATCTCTGCGGTTTGCAATAGTATTTTTGATAGAATTGATGACCTTGCTCCAAATTTCTATAATAACTATTCAAGTGTAGACTCGCTGTTGCGATTATACGAGAATTACCGCGCTCAACCCTGGCCAATACCTCATGATACGGTTTTTAGGGTCTTACCTTGTCTTTATTTGGCTAGCCATCAAAAACAAAAAGGCCTCGAATATATATTGCAATACATCTCCAATCAAGTACTAGTGAGTCAATACAATATACATCTTGTCCAGAAATACGATTCTTGGTCTGAAGCGCCTCTGCTTTTAGATTTTCATCCCGGAGATGTTTTCTCGCTCTTGACAGAATCTGGTCAACTGCGCTTTTTTCAATTCGTATCAAATGACTCATCTGAGTTTGATTCTAATGTAATCCGTGTTTTCAAAAGAGATTATCCCATAAATTCAAACCCATCAATCTCTTTAATTATCAATGACGATATCGAGTGTTATATGCATACCTTTGTTAATTGGGGTGTTTATCTCAAACTATGGTCTTTCTATGGCAATAATCCTGATGTCGGTAATAAGGATATTCCATTTCGACACAGTAAAGATTTCGGCAGATTCGCCTTGTTTAAAAAGATTGTCTCAAATGACTGGGTTGTATGGATAATGAATCAACCTAAACAATCGGTCGGTGCCCTGCCCAAGGCTTTCCATTCTTCAGCAATAGGCGATATTGCAAGTCCTTCTATGGTAATAAAGAGAGTTAACGGAGGCATTTTTCCAAGCGAATGGTATCCTCTTTTTTCTAATAATTAAGTATTGTTTATCAATACCGTGATTCTATAACCCAACGCCCGTTACGAACTCGGCGCGGGTGTGCCAACTGCCGTCCACAACATCGCGGTAGCGGGACACGCGGCCGCCTATCTCAACCTCCCAACCGATGCGGAAGATGTGGCACTGCATGGTGACCACGGAGCCGTATGAGAGCATCTTCTGCACCTCTGCGGCGGGAGTGCGATTCTCTGCGTAATCTACGAACGGCACCACGTTCACCCGCATCAGATAGAGCAGGATGGGCACCGGATGCCAGTCGTTCACGGCGATGGGTATGGAGTAGTCTGCGGTGACCTTGAAATAGTCGTTCAGGGGGATGTTGCGGTATCCGCGCGGCAGCGAGGCGAGGTTCTTGAGAAAATCGCCCGTCATCTTGTCGTCGAACCGCTTCTGGCCCGACACGGTGAGTTTCAGTCCCTGTTCCAGGGTGAGACCGGGAATATAGCCGTATGTGTAGCCGTACACAGCTTTACTGTCGCCGGTATAGGCTCCCATCTGGTATGCCCCCTTGACCTCGGCGCCGATACCCAGACGGGGCATGCGGTTCTGCTTTGTCTTGGGGAGCATGGTGTAGGCGCGAACGCCGGCCAGCACGTCACTGCCCAGGTGTGCCCTGCAGCCGCTGATGTACTGATCCGTAGAGGTCTTGAACTCTATCCTGGGGATAACGGCGCTCTGCCAACCGCCGCGGGAGAGGTTTATCTTGGTGTAGACGTTGCCCATGAAGTCCACGGCCGGCGCCGCCAAATCGGTGACAGCCACATCGCCGCCGGTGGCCACTGCGCTGTAGTCCAGCTCCCGCCGTGCCCGGTCGTTCACATCCACGGTGAACTCGAATATGGGCCACAGGCCGCTGTACTGGAAGTTGAAGTGCCCGGCGTGCCGCTTGTCATGATACGAGTAGCCTATTATGGATACCGCTGTCCCCAGCTTGTTCTGGGAGATGAGGGTCGCGCCCGGCGCCACCAGCTGGTACACATGGTCGTAGCTCATGCTCATGATGCGGTGCACCCCGGCGTAGAGAGGTCCCCACGAGTGGATGTTGAAATAGTTGAGCGGCTTGAAGAAGTTGCGCGCCGGCAGCGAATCTATCTTTGCGCGCAGCGCCGCCTGACCCTCTGCGGAGAGGGCTGGGATCACGCTGTCTGACTTGGCGGCGAACCGTTCCGCCTCCTCAAAGATATACGGCTTGTCAATGGGGGTATCTTCCCATAGCAAGTCGCTGCGGTATGCCATCGCCGGCAGGTTGCCGCGGTTGTCATAATCGGTATAATAGAGTATGCCGCTGTCGGTGTCAAAGTGGGCGTTGAAGGCGCCAAAGCGGGCGTTGGTCACCTTGGAAAGGGTGTGTCGCGCCGGGTCAAAAGTAAAGATGTTGGTGATGCCGTCCACGTCGCTCTCCAGCATCAGCCGGTTGCCCACCGCTTGCAGCCGCATCAGCTTTCGGGTCTGGGGGGCGATTTCCACCTCCCACGGCGCCGAAGCATCGTCTGCCGGGCGGGAGTAGAGGCCCCACTGCCCGTCGCCAGTGATGGCATCGGCATAGATACGGCCGCCCAGCCAGGCGGTGTTGTGTATCTGGCCGTTTTCGGGGGCAGGAATGGCCGCCTGCGCCTTGAACTTGACGGCGTCCAGCAGCACCACCCGCGAGCCGCCAGCCGGCATGTATTCCGTTACCGAAACGATGTCGCCATCGGGCGAAAAAGCGGGGTTGAAGTAGCGGGTGCGGCGGGTAAGGGTGCGCATCCGGTGCCTGTCCAGATCGTAAGAACGCAGCACGGAGTAGTTCTTCAGATCCCAGCGGGGATGGTCCACCACCTCGCTCCACAGCAGGGTGTGGTCGTCTTTCTTTATCAGCGCGCTGGTGCGGCTCTTGGCGGCAAAGGGGCGGATGGTGCGTTCATGGCCGTCTTCATCTATCGCCACCAACTGGCTGTAGTGCCGCATGCCGTTCTTTACCGCCACCGTGCCGTAGTACTCCACCGGCAGCAGCGAGTGATATACGGCGTAGTGGTCCTGCGGGTCGGCCACAAGGCTTTCGAACTTCGTGTAGGGTTCCCGCATGGCGTATTCCTTCTCCCACTTTTCCGTGAAATAGGCCACGCCCCCCTTGAAGTTCTTACGGCGGGTGCGGCCGGTGTATTTCTGGAAGGCCTTGTTCAGGATGCTGGGGTCGTACCAGTAACGGGTGTAGTCGCGGTATATGTCGCCCATCACATAGTAGTCGGAGTGGTCCCGCATGAAGGTCTCTATGATATATCCGAAGGCGTATTTGCTGGGGATATTGTTGTAGTAAGAGCCAAAGCGGTAGGTGTCGTAGCTGCGAACAATGCCGTTCAGAAACTCCGCCTTGTAGGGCATCAGAAAGTCGGGGTCTCGGCCGCGGCCCGCCTTTGAAAAGTCGGTCTCGGAGTGCACTGCGTCGCCCTCAAGCTCCCAGCCGGTGGGGTAGAAGCCCATTCCAATGCCCACTCCCTGCTCTCCCAGAAGCCATCTGAACACCCCGAAGGTGCCGGTGGTGAAGTGGGTGCACTGCCCAATGTGGCGCCCCTCGTGCACCGCCAGCTGGTGGGTCCAGTCGTCGGCATAACCGCTGTTGAAGGGGGGGGTTGTGTATACATCCACCCTGCGCGGAGCCCACACCACGGTGGCGTTGCTGATAAGGGCATACGGGTGGAGCACCAGCGGCATGTGCGCCCCCTCTATCTTCTGGGCGGTCTGGATGCGAGGACGCTCCAGTTCAAAGTTGTAGAGATAATTGCGCGCCAGAGAGTCCATCCCTCGGGGATAAATCACATCGAAATGGTCTCCCTTGATGGTTTTCCAACGGAGGCAGCCTGGGTCGGCGCCCACGGTGTAATACTGTGCGAAAGCGGTCCCGCCAAAGGCGAGACACACTATTACAGCCGCTATTATTCTACTCAGTCTCTTCATGAAAATACTTATAAACCCTGGTGGCCATTCGCTTGCCCACGACATCTTCCAAATCCTGCTCAGACGCCTCTTTTACCCGCTTCACGCTCTTGAAATGGCTCAGCAGACGGGTGGCGGTGGCTTCGCCAACCCCCGGAATCCCTGCAAGTTGCGAGCCAATCTGGCTCTTTGAGCGCAAGTTACGGTGAAATGTTATGCCAAAGCGGTGCGCCTCGTCGCGGATCTGCATGAGTACCTTGAGCGAGGTGGAGTTCTTGTCCAGGAAAAGAGGGTAGGGGTCGCCCGGGCGGATAATCTCCTCCAACCGCTTGGCCAGGCCCACGGTGCACACCTTGTCTGCGATGCCCAGCTCGCGGAGCGCCTCCAAGGCAAAGTGCAGCTGGCCGCGGCCGCCGTCTATCACAATCAGCTGCGGCAGCGGTTCCCCCTCTGCCAGCATGCGCGAATAGCGGCGGTTCACCACCTCCTTCATGGAGGCATAGTCGTTGGCTCCCACCACCGTCTTTATCTTGAAATGACGATAATCTTTCTTGCTGGGGCGGCAGTCGCGGAACACCACGCACGACGCCACCGGATTGGTGCCCTGGATGTTGGAGTTGTCGAAGCACTCTATGTGCAGCGGCACATCCTGCATCCCCAAATCGCGGCCCAGATTCTCCGCCACCTTGCGGTTGTATTCGTCCGGATTCACCTTCTCTTCGTGCCGATATTTCTCTGCCTTGAGGGCGGCGGCGTTCTTCTGGCTAAGCTTGAGCAGCTCCAGCTTGGCCCCCTTCTGCGGCACGGTGACCTCAACCCCGGCAAACTCGCCGCCGGGGGAGAACGGCACCACAACCTCCTTTGAGAGCTGGCCAAATTTGGATATCATCTCCGCCATGAAGGCCGCCAGCACATCTTCGCGCGGCTCTTCTATGCGGGCGTCCAGCTCCATGTTGAAGCTTTGCACCACGCATCCGGAGCGGATCCTCAGGAAATTGCAGAAATGCTCCTGCACCTCGCTCTCCACAAAGAAGACGTCTATGTCCTGCATGGTCTGGTTCACTATGGCGGATTTGCTGTAATGGCGCTCCAGCAGCTGCATACGCTCTTTATATACCTGTGCCTGCTCGTATTCCAGCCGCGAGGCCGCGCTGTTCATCAGCTCCCGGTTCTCCTTTATCAGGCCGCTCACGCCGCCGGAAAGCAGCGTCTCCACCGCCTGTATCATCTTGTCATAACCGTCGCGGGAGATGCTCCCCACACACGGCGCGCAGCACCGCCCCAGGTGGGCGTTGAGGCACACCTTGAACTTGCCCTGCGCGATGCTGTCGTCTGTCAGGCGCAGCTTGCAAGTACGCAGCGGATAGAGCTGGGCGATGAGCTCCTGCAGCGCGTGGGCGTGGGCGGCGCTGCTGTACGGGCCAAAATAACGGCTGCCGTCCTTGGTGAGGCGGCGGGTAATCATCACCCTCGGATACGGCTCTTTCTTGACCACTATCCAGGGGTATGTCTTGCTGTCTTTAAGAAGGATATTGTACCGGGGCTGAAGCTTCTTTATCAGATTGTTCTCCAGCAGCAGCGCGTCCTGCTCCGAATCCACCACCGCGAACATCATGTCGGCAATCTTGCCCACCATCACGCGGGTCTTGGCGTCCAGGCTCTCCGGCGGGCGGAAATACTGCGACACCCGGCGGTGCAGGTCCTTTGCCTTACCCACATAGATAACCGTCCCCTCACTGTCAAGAAAGCGGTAGACGCCCGGCGTATGGGGCAGCAGGCTTACTTTTTCACGTACGTTCAATCTGCAAGAGCCTTGATGCTGTCGTTAATCCAGTCGTATTCTTCCTGAATGCCGTAGCCGCGCCACAGGTTGGCCAGATAGGTGGCGTACTGCATCTCCCTGTCCAGCGTATCCTCGTCCAGAATGTCGCCGTGGAAGGGCTGGCTGGAGTATTTCATGGACTTGAGCGCTTCCGCCATGTATGCGCGGGAGAGGTCGCGGGCCTTATCTGCCATGCCCATCTCCAGATAAAGGTCTATGGAGGTGAGTATCTCGTACTCGTTGGAGCCGCGGATTATGGCCAAATCGTATGGAATATTCTTGGCGGGGGTAACCTCCTGATAGCAGCGGTCCAGCACCTCCATGGCCTCCTTGTTCCTCCCTTCGCTTATCAGGGTGTTGGCCACCTGGTTGTAGATACCGCGGATGGGGGTCACGCTGCTGAAGGCGTAGAGGTTAAAGTAGTCAAAGTTGATGGTGGTGTCGCTGATGCTGTCAAAGCGGTAGCCATCCATAACCAGGTTGTACATCTTGTCGGTGTCCATCTGGTGAGGTTCGCTCCCCTGGGGACAGTCTATGGGGACAATCTTGTATGCATAGCCGTCGAACTGCAGGTACTTGCCAATCTCAAAGGTGCAGTCGCCGTTCTGGCTCACAAAGTAGATGGGACGGTCCCACTTGTAGTTAGCCAGGATGTCCAGCAGAATCAGGTCGGTCTTGGTTATAACCGACGCGCTCTCCGGAATCTTGAGCTCCAGGGCGTCCAGCATCTTGTCGGCATCCTTCTCCAGCACGATGCCGTTGGCCAGCGCCGCCTCCTTGTCCACGGGCACCGTTATGATGCGGGTGGCAATCGCGCCGATGCCGCCGGAGCGGTACTTGGGATTTGTGAACACACTCATCACCTCCTGCGCGGTGGCGGGACGGCCGAATGCGTCATATACCCTCACAAAGTCGTGGGTGCCGTAGAGATAATCCTTGCGCGACAACGATATGGGCAGGGGGGCCGACTGGTTGCTGCGGCACTTCATCTGGTCTATGTACCAGTCCATGCCCAGCAGCGAGGTGTTCATGATATGCACATCGGTACGCATCCCCTCCACCTCCTGTGCGTACCAGAGCGGGAAGGTGTCGTTATCGCCGTGGGTTATCAGTATGGCGTCCTTGTCGCAGCTGACAAGGTAGTTGTATGCCTCTTCCACCGCGGTGTAGCGGTTGCTGCGGTCGTGGTCGTCCCAGTTCTGGCAGCCCATCAGCACGGCCACTGCAACTCCCAGCACGCTGGCCACGGAGGCGGTGGTTACGGATGTACCTGTGCTCACCATCTCTCCGTTTTCGCGGGCGATGCCCTTGCCAAACAGATTGTCGAACCACTCTTTAATGGCAATCACCGCCAGACCTATCCAGATTGCAAACACGTAAAAAGAGCCGGCATAGGCGTAGTCACGCTCGCGCGGCTGGTAGGGGGTCTGGTTCAGATATATGATTATGGCGATGCCTGTCAAGAAGAAGAGCAGGAAGGTGATCCACGCATTGCGGCCGTCGTGCTTCAGCTGGTAGAAAAGACCGATAAGACCCAGCAGCAGCGGGAGGAAGAAGTAGTGGTTCTTCCCCTTGTTGTTCGCCAGATAGTCGGGGGCGAGGCTCTGGTCGCCCAGGCGCGCCCGGTCTATGAAGCCTATTCCGCTCTCCCAGTTGCCGCAGATGCGGTCGCCGGGAACCTGCCCCTGCAGGTCGTTCTGCCGCCCCACAAAGTTCCAGAAGAAGTAGCGGAAATACATGTAGCTCAGCTGGTAGTCAAAGAAGAAGCGCAGGTTGTCTGTCATGCGTGGCATCTGGGTCTTCTGCAAGGTGCCGTCTGCCATGCGCACCGTCTTGGTCCTGAAGTTGCCCTGGGTGTAGGCATCGTAGAACTGCTCGTGAGACGCAGACTGGGTGCTCCACATGCGGGGGAAGAGCATCTTGGCCCCGGCGGGATAGGTGGCCGCCAGCGGCTTCACCGTCTTGTAATAGCGGTCGCCCAGCTTGGTCCAGTAGGTCCCTTCCTCTACATTATATATCGACTTGTATGACTCACCGAACACCACCGGCTTGCTGCCGTACTGCTCGCGGTTGATGTAGCGCACCAGCGTGTAGGGGTTGTCAGGAGAATACTCGTTTGTGGGCGGGTTGGCGTTGGCGCGGATCACCACCACCGCGAATACGGAATAGCCTATAAGGATGGCGGTGAGGCTCAGCGTTATGGTGTGCGCCGCCACCTTGCCCTTGCGGCGGAAGGCTGCCAGCAGCGCAAAGCACGCAGCGAATATCAGCAGTGATAATATGGTCGCCCCAAGGTTGAAGGGGGCGCCAAGGCCGTTCACGAACCAGCGGTCTACCATCGCTATGGTCTTGGGCACGTACGGTATTATTATGAACAGTATAAGCGCCAGGACCAGACCGGACACGGCCAGCGTGAGGAGGCCCTTCCAGAAGGTCATCTTCTCGCCGATATGACTGCGGTAGTAGTAGATGAACACGATTACCGGTATCACCAGCAGGCTGAGCAGGTGGATGCCAATGCTAAGGCCCAGCAGCAGGGCGATGAACACCAGCCACCGGTCGTTATAGGGCTCGCCAAAGTGCTCTTCCCACTTGAGGATGGCCCAGAACACCACGGCGGTAACCAGGCTGGACATGGCGTACACCTCGCCCTCCACGGCAGAGAACCAGAAGGTATCGGAGAAGCAGTAGGCCAGCGCCCCGGCGGCTCCGGCCCCAAGCACCGCTATCGCCGCCCCTTTTGTGAGCTGTTTGCCGCGGCGCTCCAGCAGCCGTATGCCAAAATGCACGATGGTGAGGAACAGGAAGAAGATGGTGAAGGCAGAGCACATGGCGCTGCAGCTGTTTACCGCCGCCGCTGCGTGCTCAGGCCCGGTGAACATCGTAAAGAAGCGCGCCACCAGCTGGAACATGGGGTTTCCCGGAGGGTGCCCCACCTCCAGCTTATATGAGGAGGCTATGAACTCGCCGCAGTCCCAGAAACTGGCCGTGGGCTCTACCGTGGCCAGATATACGAAAGACGACAGGGCAAGTATTACAATCGCCGTGATGTTCTTTATCCTTTCAAATGCTTTCTTCTCCATAAAAACCGGTGCAAAGTCTGTCTATATTACGACAAATTTAAGAATTAGTTTTTTTATACCTAACTTTGCCGCCGTTATTTACCGCCGTTATGTCCAACGATTGGAAAGACAGGCTCGGCGTGGTTTATTCCACCGACCCTAACTTCAAATATATCACTGCAGACGACCTCAAAGAGGATGTCGAGACCCTGGCGCCTGAACGCCAGAAGCTGATTGTGGCCATAGACCGCCGCAACCGGGGCGGGAAGCAGGTCACTCTGGTGAGCGGCTTTGTGGGGCGAGAAGAGGACCTGGCAGCGCTGGCCAAGACG
This sequence comes from Bacteroidales bacterium, assembly GCA_017962235.1. Classification (GTDB taxonomy): domain Bacteria; phylum Bacteroidota; class Bacteroidia; order Bacteroidales; family UBA932; genus Equibacterium. The sequence continues at coordinate 15,292 of JAGCVS010000012.1, forward strand.
CTCAAGATGCGCTGCGGGGTGGGCGGCAGCGCCAAGGACGGCGAAATCCTCATACAGGGCGACTTTCGCGACCGCATAGTGGATATCCTTGTGAAGATGGGATACAAGGCAAAACGGGGCAACTGACATGTTTACCATATTGCAGACGATAGGGCAGGACTGCTGGCAGTCCAGCACGCTGATGACCCTCGCGGGGGAGATTCCCCCGGCGGTGACGGAGAGCCATCCGGCGGCCACCACCTACGCGCTGCTGCTCTGCCTGATATACTTCATGATATTCGTGGAGAGCTCCTTCTTCTCCGTGGCGATATCGTGGCGCTCCCTGTTCAACCGCATCGCGCTGGAGGACACCATTGCCAACAAGAACCTCATCTACTCCATTAATAATACGGTGCTGCTGTGCATCCCGCTGCTGGCGCTGGTGCTCTACTTCCTGAACGTGTCGCAGATGCACTTTATATTTATATTATGCGCCCTGGTGGTGTTCGGCGCGGTCCATTACGGGCTCTTCATGCTGGTGGGGTGGCTAAAGCAGTGCATAGAGATGATGCGGGCGGTGTCCATCTGCGGCAGGATGCATCTGGTGGTGTTCACCACCTTTGCGCTGGTGCTGCTGGCGGTGTTCGCCCTTGCCGGAATCCACTCCGCCCGTGCCGCCTCAATCGCCCTTGCAGCGGCCTTCGGCGCCCTTTTTATACTGCGTGCATACCGCAGCCGGAGAATATTTGCAGAAAATAATTTCTCATTATTGTTTTGGTTTTTATACCTTTGCACGCTCGAAATTTTGCCCCTAGGGGTTTTAATCTGCGTACTGACAAGGATATGATAGATTTAAGAGGAAAGAAAATACTGATTGCCCAGCCGGCTCCCAAGAACAGTTCGCCATATGCAGAGCTTGAGAACAAATACAACCTCAGCTTTGATTTCTGCCCGTTTTTTACCGTAAAACCCGTTTCTGCACGCAGTTTCCGCGGGCAGCACGTAAACATACTGGACTACACCGCCATTGTTTTCACCTCCCGCAGCGTGATTGATTCTTTCTTCAAGATCTGCGAGGAGACCCGCATACAGGTGCCGGAGGATATGAAGTACTTCTGCCAGAATCAGCAGATTGCCCTCTATCTCCAGAAATATATAGTGTACCGCAAGCGCAAGATATTCTTTGGCGACGGCAAACCCCTCTCCATCATGGACGCCATCGGCACCAAGCACAAGAACGAGAAGTTCCTGTTTGCCTGCACCGATTCTCTGCGCGCCGACCTGGCCAAGGCGTTCGACGCCGCCGGCTTCAAATACGGCAGCGCGGTGTTCATGAACACAGTGGTGAGCGACATCAAGCATCTGGACCTCTCCTCTTACAGCGCGCTGGTATTCTACAGCCCGTGCGACGTACGCTCCCTGCTGGACAATTATCCCGATTTCAAGCAGAACGGCCTGCTGCTGGCCACCTTTGGCGTGAACACCGCCAAGGCTGCCGAGGCTGCCGGTCTCACCCTGGATATAAAGGCGCCCACACCGGAGGCTCCCTCCATTGCACAGGCGCTCTCCCTGTACTGCAGCAGGCTGTAAAGCGCTGCCGCCGTTCCCGTATAGCATCTTTACAGATTCCGCACGCCGCCCATGACTTTCGCATTTCCCAAAGAACAGAGGTTAAGGCAGCGGGACACCCTCGCGGCCCTTCCGGCAAAGGGGAAGGTGCTGTTCAAGTATCCTTTCAAGGCGTATGTGCTGCTGGGCGGGGCTTCGGTTTCCCGCTATGCGGTGGCGGTGCCCAAAAAGAGCTTCAAGCGGGCGGTCAAGCGCAATCTTTTAAAGCGGCGCACCCGCGAGGCACTGCGGCTCAATCAGACGGAATGTCTGGGCAGCTTCTGCGGCGACTATCTGTTCGTGTACATCGCCAAGGATATTTGCGAATATTCTGCTATTGAGGCCGCCGTGTGCGACATCCTTTCCAAGAGCAAAGCATTATGAGCCGGGGCTTTCTGATGGGTCCCCGCTGGGCTACCGACACCCTGAGTCCGTTTCACAGGGGAGTGCGGCGCATCCTGAACTGGCCGTTCCTGATGCTCATCAAAGGGTACAAGCTGCTGCTCTCCCCCTACATGGGGCGTTCCTGCCGCTTCACCCCCACATGCAGCACCTATGCATACGAGGCGATAGAGAAGTACGGCATCCTGAAGGGGGGCTACCTCGCCACCCGCCGCATCCTCCGCTGCAACCCCTGGGGCGGCTCCGGCTACGACCCCGTCCCGTAACCAACCCTGTTCTTTCTAAGAAAGACAAAGCGTCCGCTGGTGTATCGATGGCCCATACACAGATGCGCCTAATGGCGGGAAAACCGTTCCATTAGGCGCATTTTGGGCTGTTTTTGCTCCCAATGGAAGTGATATTCTGCCATTGGGAGCACTTTGTTCTGACCCATTAGTTATTGGCGGTATACTCGTTGCCGAAGGCGTCGGTGATGCGGACTTCCACTTTGGGAAATGCGGACTCCGCCGGGTGCTGGTAAGTGAACTTCTTGTACTCCGGATATACCTTCATCTTGGGTATGTCAACTGAAGAATCGTACAGATAGATTTGTATTGTCTCTCCAAATCCTTCGTTATACGGATAGTAATCTGTCAGCATCAGCGTCCCGTAGCGTACATCTGAGAGCGGGCGGATTACCAGGGCATGTTTGTATCTGTACCAGATCTGGCAGAGGTCGTTCAGCGAAGAGCCTGCCGGATGTTTTGGATCGAAGTCTTCAAGCGTAAATATCTCTATGCTGTTAAAGCGCCAGTCTATTGCCGACGGTTTCTCCCTGAAGCCGCCGTTAAACTTCTTGACAGAAACCTTGCCCGTATATGTCAACGAGGTGTCCAGGCTGCTATAAAACTCACGGCTCTGGGTATCGAATTCCTTGTCAAACTCCGCACATACAGGTTTAATCTCTATCCCATACATGGATATTTGAACGTTGATCTGATCTACCCTAAAGATTGAAGGATACGGTTCTTCTTCTATCTCTTTGTAATTCTTGACACAGGATGATAGCATAATTATCGCCAGCACAATCATTAAAGTCTTTGCTTTCATATCTTGTTCTTTTGTCAACGGACTGGTTATTAACGATTTACCCCCCCCCCCCGTTGATTTTGGGGAGAGCTATCCTTTTACAACTGTATATTAAATGCACGGTGGTGCAAAATCTAACAAAAAAGGCTGACCGGGATGGCCAGCCTTTTTTGATACAGGATCTATACCTTATTTCTTGAGTGCTTTCTCTTCTGCCTTGGCCTCGCGCTTGCGGTTGAGGTCGTACATGATGGGCGTACCGATAAAGATGGAAGCGTAGGTACCTACAATTACACCGAGGGTCAGGGCAACTGCGAAACCGCGGATGCTCTCGCCGCCGAATATTGCAATTGCAATCAGCACGATGAGGGTGGTGATGGAGGTGTTCAACGTACGGCTCAGGGTTGCGTTAACCGCGTCGTTGATATTCTCCTTGAGGGCGCGCTTCGGATACAGGGTCTTGTATTCGCGGATACGGTCAAAGATAACCACGTTATCGTTGATGGAGTAACCGATAATGGTAAGTATCGCAGCGATGAAGGTCTGGTCAACGTCCAGGGTGAAAGGCAAAATACCGCTGAACAGCGAGAAGAAGCCAATCATGATGAGGGCGTTGTGTACCAGCGACGATACGCCGCCGACACCCCATGTCCAGTTGGTGAACCTGATTGCGATATATGCGAAGATTGCTATCAGCGCCAGGATAACGGCGATGATTGCATCGCGCTGCATCTCGCTCGCGATGGAAGCGTCCACGCGGTCGGAGGAGATGATACCGTTAGGGTTGTTCAGGGTGGAGGTGAACTCGTCCTGATTCATATCGTTTGCAAAGAAGCCCTTCAATGCGTTGTAAATCTTGCCCTCAATCTCCTTGTCGGTCTCCTGACTGCGGTCGTTCACTTTATATTTGGTGGTGATACGCATCTGGGATGCACCGCCAAACTGCTTAACCTCGGCAGCCTCGCCAAACTCCTGGAAGGTAGCTGCACGAACTTCCTCTGCGGTGACGGGCTGGTCGAAACGTACAACATAAGTACGACCGCCGCTGAAGTCTACGCCGTAGCTGAAGCCCTTGGTGAAGATGCTTACCAAAGCTATTACGCAGAGCACACCGGAAATGATGTAGGTGGTCTTGCGCAGCTTGATGAAGTCGATGTGGGTATTCTTGAGGAAGTTGCGGGTAAGAGGGGAATCAAAAGTGATGTCCTTGCCCTTCGCAAGCCTGCGCTCGAATATCAGACGAGGGATAAAGATGGAGGTGAACACGGAGGTGATGATACCGATAACCAGCACGGCTGCAAAACCCTTCACGGGACCGCTGCCGAAGAAGAACAGGATGATACCGGTGATCAGGGTGGTGAGCTGACCGTCTATGATAGCGGAGTATGCGTTCTTGTAACCGTCGCTGATTGCCAGACGCAGGGACTTACCGTTGCGCAGTTCCTCTTTGACACGCTCGTAGATAATCACGTTGGCATCCACAGCCATACCCATGGTGAGCACCAGACCGGCGATACCGGGGAGGGTGAGCACTGCGCCGAAGCTTACCAGTGCGCCGAACAGGAACAGCACGTTGCACAGCAGTGCGATATCGGCTGCCCAACCAGCACGGCGGTAGAACAGCAGCATGTAAATCAGCACGAGCAGGAAGGCCAGTGCGAAGGAAATCATACCGCTGCGGATGGAAGCGCTACCCAGGGACGGGCCCACAACCTGCTCCTGCACGATGCGGGCGGGAGTGGAGAGCTTACCGCTCTTGAGCACGGTGGCAAGGTCCTCGGCCTCTTCAGGGGTGAAGTTGCCGGTGATCTGGCTGCTGCCGCCGCTGATCTTGTTCTGTACGTTAGGATAGGAATATACCAGACCGTCCATCACTATGGCGATCTGCTTGCCGATGTTCTGCTCTGTGATAACTTCCCAGCGTGCGCTGCCGGTGCTGTTCATGGTCATGCTGACCTCGGCTGCACCGGAAATCTGGCTGTAGTTCACGCGAGCGGAAGTGATCACGCCGCCGTCCAGCACGGCACCCTTGCCGGCTGCGCTCTTGAGAGCCACCAGCTCGAAGTACTGACCGTTGGAGATCTGTGAACTGGGCTTGAAGGTAAGCGCCGGAACAAAGTCGTTGGGGAACTCTACGCTGGTCTCGCGCAGCATGCGCATAACCTCTGCGGTGTCACGATAGTGAACAAAACCCAGGCAGGCGTTGTTGCCGCCGCCGTTCTGCAGACGACCGAACAGGGGGTTGGCCTTCTTGTAAGCTTCCATCTGCTCGCTGTCGCTCTGCTGGTTCTCCTGTGCGAGGGTGTTCAGCAGGCTGTCTTCAGCTGCGGGAGCAGCCTCGGTTTCCAGAGCGGGCTCTGCGGTCTCTGTCTCTGCGAGAGACTCTGCCACAGCTGCCTGCTTTGCAGCTTCCTCACGGTTGACCTCCTGCAGGAAGGGCATGATCTCGGAAGAGGTGTAGGTCTGCCAGAACTCCAGCGATGCGGTACCCTGGAGGAGTTTGCGGACACGCTCAGGCTCCTTAACGCCCGGGAGCTCCACAAGGATGCGGCCGGTGCGGGCAATCTTCTGGATGTTGGGCTGTGCCACACCAAACTGGTTCACACGGCGCTCCACAACGGTGTAGGAGTTGTTGATGGCGCTCTCTGCCTCCTTGCGGAGGAGCTCGATAATCTCGTCGTTTGTGATCTTGGACTTGTTGGAAACATCGCTGCTGAACTTGTCCAGATCAATGTCAAACGAAAGCCTCTGCTCGCCAGCAACCTCCTTCCACGCCTCTGCGAAGAGGGTGATGAAGTCGGTGTGGGTCTCCTCTGCACGCTGACGTGCCAGAGAGAGGGCCTGATTGAATTCGGGGGTGGTCTTTTCACGCGCACAGTTGCGCACCAGCTCGCCCAGGTCCAGCTGCAGCATGACGTTCATGCCGCCCTTGAGGTCCAGACCAAGGTTAATTTCTTTCTCCTTGACATCCTTGTATGTGTAGCCGAGATAGACCTTCTCGGTGGATATGGAGTCCAGATACTTGTTGTTTGCCGCGGTGTTCACGCTGTCAAGATAAAACGCACGGTCCAGCTCGGAAACTGCCTGGAATTCAGGCTTGGTCTGCTCCAGTTCCACTACCTTCTGCGCGTAATTTGCGGCTTTGCGCTCCTGGAGGGCGGTTACCAGCGTAAACGAAAGCTGGAAGGCGCAGGCCAGGGCGATGAGAATTGCCACTAAACGAATGGCTCCTTTACTATGCATAATTATTGCTTATTAATTATTTGATATTTCGCGAAAAATAGCTTGCAAAATTAGTATTTTTTCTCAATATGTGAAGTATTTCGTATTTTTGTTTTTGCATATCTCGGAGGTAACGCAATGAAACATATATCCTCATACTGCCTTGCGGCACTTTTACTGTGCCTTCCGGCGCTGCTGCCGGCGCAGAACGCGCGCCAGACGGCAGCCAGCGGAGACAAGGCGTTGGGCAGCTACAACTTTGAGGCGGCCAAGGCCGATTATACCCGCGCCCTGGCGCAGACCGCCGACTCCACGGAGCGGGTGGTGCTCATGGAAAAAATCACCTGGTGCGAGAACGGCAGCAACATGCTAAAGTATGCCTCCCGCCCCCGCGTGCTTTCCAGTATAACCGTGCCCCGCAACCGTTTCTTCCTGTATTACAGCCATTTTCCCGACAAATCATGGCGCAGGGGAAAGGACGGCTCCCCGTTCCTCTACACGGAGGATATGGAAACCGTGATTATCCCCGTCCGCGACGAATACGGCACCTTTGACCTCAACACCTCCACCCGCCTCTCGGACGGCCGCTGGAGCCCCCTCACCGATATGGGAGACGGCATCAACTCCGTTGAAGACGAAGTGCTTCCGGTGCTGAGCGACGGCGGCAAGAAGGTCTATTTCTCTTCCAAGGGACTCTACGGAATGGGCGGCTACGACCTCTTTGTGAGCGAATGGGATGATAAACTGCAGCGCTGGGGCGAGGCGCAGAACCTCGGCTTCCCGTATTCATCACCTTACGATGACCTGCTTTTCTGCAACACGCCGGACGGCAACTTTTCCCTGTTTGCCAGCAACCGCGCCTGCAGTGCAGACAGCGTTGTGATATATCTGCTGCAGTACGACCCCAACCCCGTCAAGACCCCCGTGGAATCGGTAGAGCAGGCGCGTGCAATCGCCTCCCTGAAGCCGCGTCCCACCCTTAACCTGGATATCGACGAGAGCCAGTTTGTGCACACCATGTATGGCGACGACGCCTTTGCCCGCTATTTTGACCTTGTAGGTCGTTACGGCGCCGTTAAGGATTCCATAAGCATGCTGCAGCACAGCATAGCCCAGACCCGCCAGATATACGCAGAGGCAGACGAAGTGGAGCGCAAGGATCTCTCCGCCGCAATAATAGACACGGAGAGCATCATCTTCAAGATGCAGGGTCGCTTGAGCGACATCGCCTCTGAAATCCAGGCGGTGGAGATGGAATTCCTGATCCGCGGCCAGGAGATCAACCCTGAAGAGCTCAGCCAATCCGACATAGAGGCGACCATGGACGCCCCGGGCGCCGCCACAATTGCTGGCAAACCGCAGTATACCTTTATGCCGCGCACGATGGGCGCCACCCCTCAGTTTGACTTTGTGCAGCCGGAGCCCAAGATCGATCTCACCTTCCGCGTGGAGGACGATGCCGTGCTGATAGAGGATTACAAGCTGCCGGAGGGTCTGGTATACCAGATCCAGATAGCGGCCACCATAAACAAGCTCACGGCGGCCCGCCTCAAGGGGCTCAGCCCCGCGTTTGAGTTCCGCGACGGCGGCAAGTATATCTACCGCGTGGGCCTGTTCAACACTTATGCGGAGGCCAACAAGCATCTGGCAACCGTGAAGAAGAAGGGCTTCTCCTCTGCAATGGTGGTGGCCCTTGACAACGGCAAGACCATCAACGTGAAGAAGGCCCGCGACCTGGAGGCGCAGCGCAAGGAGAACATGAAATACCGCGTTGTGTTCCGCGAGTATCCGGGAGGCATCCCCTCCGCCATCCTCTCTGTGGTAAGGGAGAGCAGTCCCGTGGACATCGCCCGCGGCTCCGAGGAAGGCCGCATAATATATTTCATCGCCCCGCTTGAAAAGGGTGCCGCAGACGCCATCCTCCAGAAGGCCGTCGCCGCCGGTGCGGAAGGGGTAGAAGTTGAACCTGTAAAACAATAAAATATGGGACCGATAATCATTCTTATCATAGTAGGACTGCTGCTGTTGCTGGTTGAAACGCTGCTTATCCCGGGATTCGCCATCACCGGCATCCTTGGCCTGGGCTGCATGGGAGCCGCCTGCTGGCTGGCATTCACCAGAATCAGCACCACCGCCGGCGTCATCGTCACTGTAATATGCATTCTGCTGGCGCTGGGTCTGCTGATATGGGTGCTGCGCTCTTCCACCTGGAAAAAGGCCACCCTGAACACTAATATCGATGCCAAGGTAGATGTCAACGCCGGTCAGGAAGGGATCGCCGTGGGCACCAAGGGCACCACAATCACCCGCCTGGCCCCCATGGGTATGGTTCGGCTGGAAAACGGCACCAAGGTGGAGGTAAGTTCTTCCGAGGGGTTCATAGACCCCGGCTGCCCCGTTGAGGTGAGCGCCGTTGAAGGAGAGAAAATATTCATTAAAAAACTATAAACTTTTATGGCTCCTATGACAATCGTTTGGATTGCGGTGGGATTTGTCCTGCTGCTGTTGTTGCTCTGGCTTTTCCCCGTGACGCTATGGTTCCAGGCCCTGATTTCAGGCGCCCGGGTATCCCTCATACAACTCATTCTGATGCGCTGGCGCAAGGTCCCTCCGGGAACCATTGTGGCAGCCATGATTGCCGGCACCAAGGCTGGCCTCAAGCTCAGCGCCAATGAACTGGAGGCGCACTATCTGGCCAAAGGTCATGTAGGACGCGTGGTGAACGCGCTGATTTCTGCCGACAAAGCCAACATCGCCCTCGACTTCAAGAAGGCGGCTGCAATTGACCTCGCCGGCCGCGACGTGTTTGAGGCGGTGCAGATGTCTGTTAACCCCAAGGTGATCAATACTCCCCCCGTATCGGCTGTGGCAAAGGACGGTATCCAGCTGATTGCAAAGGCCCGCGTAACCGTGCGCACCAACATCCACCAGCTGGTGGGCGGCGCCGGCGAGGAGACCGTGCTGGCCCGCGTGGGCGAGGGTATCGTTTCCAGTATCGGTAGCGCCGCTACCCACAAAGAGGTGCTCGAGAACCCCGACAGCATCTCCAAGGTTGTGCTCAGCAAGGGTCTGGACGCAGGCACCGCATTTGAGATTCTCTCCATCGATATCGCAGACGTGGATGTGGGCAAGAACATCGGCGCCGTGCTGCAGATGGACCAGGCTAATGCCGACAAGAACATCGCACAGGCCCGCGCAGAGGAGCGCCGCGCAATGGCGGTGGCTCTGGAGCAGGAGATGAAGGCAAAGGCTCAGGAGGCCCGCGCCAAGGTTATCGAGGCGGAGGCGGAGGTGCCTCTGGCTATGGCGGAAGCTTTCCGCAACGGCAATCTGGGCATCATGGACTATTACAAGTTCAAGAACATCCAGGCCGACACGGACATGCGTACCAATATCGCCAAGAAGTGATTCGGCTTCCTGCGACAAATAAAAGCGGGGCAGGTCTTTTCGACTTGCCCCGCTTTTATTGCGTCTGAACCTTTTAGTCTATGTTCTTTTTCAAGAGGTTATTGATGTTAACCTGATCTGCGATGACTTTGTGGAGGTTCTCTACGGGCACGCGATCCTGGGTCATGGTGTCACGGTAGCGTACGGTAACGGTGTTATCTGCCAGCGTGTCGTGGTCCACGGTGATGCAGATGGGGGTACCGATAGCGTCCTGACGGCGATAGCGGCGGCCGATGGAATCCTTCTCGTCGTACTGGCAGTTGTAGTCCACGCGCAGGGAGTGGAGGATTTCCTGTGCCTTCTCTGCCAGACCGTCCTTCTTGACCAATGGCAGGATGGCCGCCTTAACGGGTGCGAGTGCCGGCGGCAGTGACATTACCACGCGCTTCTCGCCGTTCTCCAGAGTCTCCTCGTGATATGCGCTGGAGAGCACTGCAAGCACGGTGCGGTCCACGCCGATGGAGGTTTCGATTACGTACGGAACGTAGCTCTCGTTGGTCTCGGGATCGAAGTACTGCATCTTGCGGCCGCTCATGCGCTGGTGGTTGCCCAGGTCAAAATCGGTACGGCTGTGGATGCCCTCCAGCTCCTTGAAGCCGAACGGGAATTCGAACTCGATGTCGGTGGCAGCATTGGCGTAGTGGGCCAGCTTGTCGTGGTCGTGGAAACGGTACTTATTGTCGCCCAGACCCATCGCCTTGTGCCATGCCAGGCGGGTCTGTTTCCATTTTGCGAACCATTCCATCTCGGTGCCGGGCTTTACGAAGAACTGCATCTCCATCTGCTCGAACTCGCGCATGCGGAAAATGAACTGACGGGCCACAATCTCGTTGCGGAACGCCTTGCCTATCTGGGCGATGCCGAAAGGCACCTTCATGCGGCCGGTCTTCTGCACGTTGAGGAAGTTCACAAAGATGCCCTGCGCCGTCTCGGGACGGAGGTAGATGGTGCCCACGCCGCCGTCCACATTGCCCAGCTGGGTGGAGAACATCAGGTTGAACTTGCGCACCTCGGTCCAGTTCTTTGTACCGGAGATGGGGCATACGATGTCGCAGTCAATGATAATCTGACGCATTTCGTTCAGGTCGTTGGCATCCAGCGCCTTCACCATGCGGGTGTGCACCTCGTCCCACTTTGCCTTGCTGCGGAGCACGTTGGGATTGGTGGCGCGGAACTGCGCCTCGTCAAAACTGTCGCCGAATTTGCGGCGCCCTTTCTCCACCTCCTTGTTCATCTTCTCTTCCAGCTTTGCCAGATAGTCCTCTATGAGCACGTCGGCACGGTAGCGCTTCTTGGAGTCCTTGTTATCAATCAGGGGGTCGTTGAACGCTGCCACATGGCCGCTGGCCTCCCAGATCTTGGGGTGCATGAAAATGGCGCTGTCTATACCCACGATGTTGTCGTGCAGGCGCACCATGGCATCCCACCAGTAAGTCTTGATGTTGTTCTTGAGCTCCACGCCCAGCTGGCCGTAGTCATACACGGCTGCCAGACCGTCGTAAATCTCGCTTGACTGGAATATGAAACCGTATTCCTTGCAATGCGCCGTCAAATTTCTGAAAACCTCTTCTTGTGTCATTGTATCATGTTTTAATTATTATTTCTCAAGTTCTGCCAGCAGCTCCGCTGCAAACGGGCGGCTGTATATCTGCGGATGGGGCAGTGTGAGCCGCTTTGTGCTGCACTCCACATCGTTGTATTTCAAAATATCTATGTCGATGGTGCGGCTGGCATACACCCGCCGGCCATCTGTATCATAAACCGCCTTATGGCGCGGTCTTCCCAGCGCGACCTCAACCTTCTGGCAGAGGTTCAGCAGCTTGGTGGGAGTGAGCCCCGCCGGCGCCTCGAACGCCACCGCCATGTTCAAAAACGGCGGCCCGTCAAACCCTACGGCCTGAGTCTCCACAACAGCCGTGCGCGTCAGAGACACCCTGAGCGCATCTTCCAGCATGCCGCAGGCGACATTCAGCGCGGCCTCGCGGTTGCCAAGGTTGGAGCCGAGCAGCAGGTAAATCATTCCAGTCCCAGTTCAATGCGAGCCTCTTCGCTCATCATATCCTTGTTCCACTCCGGCTCGAACACCAGCTCTATGGCCACGTCCACCACGCCCGGCACGTCGCGCACCGCCTCCGCCACGCTCTCCACAACCACGTCCGCAATGGGGCAGTTGGGGGCGGTAAGGGTCATCTTTATGTTCACCTGGTGGTCGTCGTCCACCGCGATCTCGTATATCAAACCCAGGTCGTATACGTTCACCGGAATCTCCGGGTCGTATACCTGGCGCAGCGCCATCACTATGTTCGCCTCTAGTGCCGTCTTGCCCATAGTTCAGCCCTCCGCAAACGATTCCGCATAGCTGCGGATGCGCTTTATCATGGCGGCCAGACCCCCGGCCCGGGTGGGCGAGAGGTTCTCTTTGAGGCCGATATCGTCTATGAAGTGCAGGTCGGCGGCCAGTATGTCGGCCGGCGTCTGACCTTCGAACACCCGGATAAGCAGCGAGATGAGCCCCTTGGTGATGATGGCGTCGCTGTCGGCGGCAAAGTGCAGCCGGCCGTCTTCATCGCGAGTGCAGGTGAGCCACACTCGGGACTGGCACCCCTCTATCAGGTTGGCGTCGGTCTTATCGCCCTCCGCGGCCAGCGGCAGTTCCCGTCCAAGATCTATCAGATACTCGTACTTGTCCAGCCACTCGTCGTAAACGGCGAATTCCTCTACTATCTCCCTCTGTATATCGTCTATGCTCTTCATTTATCTTAACATCTTTACCACACGCTGCAGCGCATCTGCAAACGCCTCCACCTCCGCCACGGTGCTGTAGGGCATCAGCGAGGCGCGCAGCATGCTCCCGCCGCCGATGCGGTCTACAATCGGTTCCGCGCACATGTGGCCGCTGCGCAGCTCAAAGCCCATCTTGTCCAGCAGGGTGGCCGCGTCCAGCGGATGGACCCCCTCTATGGTGAAGGAGTAGAGCGGGATACGTTCCGCCGCCTCTTTCGCTGCCACAAACACGCCCTCTACCGATGCCAGCGCCGCATCCATGGCCGCCATAAGCGCCTTCTCGTGCGCCTGTGCCGCGGGGTCGGCAGCCATCTGAGAGGCGAATTCCAGCGCCGGCGCCAGGCATGCCCCCGCCACAAAATTGGCGGTGCCCGCCTCAAACTTGAGGGGGATATCGGCATATGTCGTCTTTTCAAAGGTCACCTTGCCCACCATGTCGCCGCCGCCCATGTAAGGGGGGAGTTTCTCCAGCCATTCGCGCTTGCCGTAAAGCACGCCGATGCCGGTGGGGGCGTATATCTTGTGCCCTGAGAAGGTGTAAAAGTCGCACCCGAGTTCCTGAACGTCAACCTTGCGGTGAACTATTCCCTGTGCGCCGTCTATCAGCACCGGGATGCCCAGCGCATGCGCCTCAGCCACCATTTCACGCAGCGGATTCACGGCCCCCAGGATGTTGGAGACATGGGCGATGGACACCATTTTCACGCCGCGGCGCAAGGCTGCCCGGTAGGCCTCCATGTCCACGGCGCCGGTGTTGGCACTGTCGCGGCCGGCGTCCACCGGAATCACCTCCAGGTGCGCCCCGTACTGCTCGCAGACCATCTGCCACGGGACTATGTTGGAGTGATGCTCCGCCTCGGTGAGCAGGATGCCGTCTCCCTTGCCGATAAAGCCGCCGCGGGCCATGCACTGCGCCACAAGGTTGATGGCGGCGGTGGTGCCGGCGGTGAGCACTATCTCATCGGCAGAAGCGGCATTGACGAACTTCTGCGCCGCCGCGCGCCCCTTCTCGTACAGGTCGGTGGCCTCGTAGCTTAAGGTGTGCACGGCTCGGTGTATGTTGGCGTTATGCCTGCGGCAGATCTCGTCTTGCAGCGCCAGCACGCACTCCGGGCGCTGGCTGGTGGCGGCGTTGTCAAAATAGACCATTGGCCGGGATGCGACTTCGCGCCCCAGGATGGGGAATTGTGACCTTATCTGCTGCTCAAAAAGCATTAATCCAACTAATTTTCGTATCTTTACAAACCGCAAAAATAATTATTTTTATCAATTATATGTACGAGTACATCCACGGCACACTTACAGAGCTGAACCCCGCCGAGGCTATAATAGAGGCGGGCGGCATCGGCTACAAGATACTTATCTCGCTGGGCACCTTCTCCGAGATAGAGCATGCCGCCGGCAAACCGGTAAAACTCTACCTGCACCACATCCTGCGCGAAGACGACGAGGCGCTGTACGGCTTTGCCGGCAAGGAAGAGCGCGCCCTGTTCTGCCTGCTGATCTCCGTCTCCGGCGTGGGCCCCGGCACCGCCCGCATGATGCTGAGCGGCATGAGCAGCGACGAACTGCAGAACGCCATCATAGGGCAGGACGTGCGTAAAATCAAGTCCATCAAGGGAATAGGCGCCAAAACGGCGGAGCGCATCATACTGGAACTGAAGGATAAGATTGTGAAGGGCGAGGGTCGGCCGGCTGCTGCAATCGGCGGCTATGACAGCGCCGTGCGGGACGAAGCTTTCAACGCCCTTATCCTGCTCGGATTCTCCAAACCGAATGTAGAAAAAGCTCTTGAAATGGTCCTGAAGGACAATCCGGGAATAAGCCTCGAAAATCTTATAAAAAATTCCCTGAAAATCTTGTAACTCCACCAAATTTTTTCTACATTTGTCACCGATAATGGACTAGTATGATAGTACCCGAAGATTTATTTTACACCAAAGACCACGAGTGGGCAAGGATAGAGGGGGAATTTGCCATAGTAGGCATCACAGATTTTGCGCAGGGAGAGCTTGGGGATATAGTTTACCTTGATATCCCAACGGTGGGAGAGTTTTTGGAAGCCGGGGAAAAGTTTGGCGACATAGAGGCGGTAAAGACAGTGGCGGAGGCTTACATGCCGGTTAGCGGAGAGGTGGTAGAGTTCAATGAAGCCCTTGAGAGTGCGCCCGAGCTGGTCAACGCAAGCCCTTACGATGAGGGCTGGATTATTAAGATCAAGTTCTCCGACACGTCGGAATTTGATAATTTGTTAAAAGCTGAAGAGTACAAGAAATCAGTCTAAACATTGAAAATTAAATGTGATGTGTTAAGCCCGCTGCCGTGAGGTAACGGGCTTAATTTTTTTTTATATACCTTTGCGGTGTTAACCATATTCGAAAATGGAAATCAGGCGCTTATTCGATTTTATCGAACACGTTGAAAAAGACCTTCCCTACCGCACGGACGTCCTTGCCCGCCGCATCAAAGGGGAATGGCACTATGTCAGCACAGACGAATTTGTAAGCAAATCATATTCGGTTGCCCGCGGCCTCCTGGCCCTGGGTTACGGCCCCGGCACCAAAATCATAGACATCAGCAGCAGCCGTCCGGAGTGGAACTTCATCGACATGGGTTCCGCGCTGGCCCGCATGGTGCACGTGCCCGTGTACACCACCCTGAGTCACGACGATTACCTGTATATCTTCAACCACTCGGATGCTGAAATCATCTTCCTGGACAACGCCAAGCTGTATGACAAACTCTCCCCGATAGTGGCGGAGATGGACCGTCCCGCAAAAATCATCCTGCTGGACGACAGCGACACCGTGTTCTGCTTCCGCCAGCTGTGCGAGAAGGGCGATGAGGAGAAAGAGAAATGGGACCCCGTTCTGGAGAAGAACAAGAAGGAGACCGATGAGAACGAGTGCGTATCCATCGTGTACACCTCCGGCACCACCGGCCGCCCCAAAGGGGTGATGCTGAGCCACCGCAACCTGGTGTTCGACGCCCACGCGCACGCCGTGCGCCATGTAATGGACCATCACCAGATAGCCCTCAGCTTCCTGCCGCTCTGCCACGCGTATGAGCGCACCATGATTTACGACAATCTGGAGCGCGGCATCCGCATCTATTATGCAGAGAACCTGAGCACCATCCAAGCCGACATGGCCTCCTGCCACTGCGACAACTTCTGCGGCGTGCCCCGCGTACTGGAGATGATGTACTCCAAGTTTGAGGCGGCCGGCAAGCAGCTCAAGGGCGTAAAGAAGCTCATATACAGCTGGGCCTGGGACTTTGCCAACCATTTTGACAGCTACAAGCACAACCCGATATACGACGCCCGCCACTCATTCTTTGACAAGGCGGTTTACAGCAAGTGGCGCGAGGCGCTGGGCGGCCACCACATGATTGTGGTCTCCGGCGGCAGCTCCATCCAGGAGAAAATCGTGCGCTGCTTCACCGCAGCTGGCTTCCAGCTTTGCGAGGGATACGGCATGACGGAGACCTCCCCCGTGATTTCCGTGAACAACCCCGTGGACAAGCTGGTTATTATCGGCACCGTGGGGCAGCCGATAGAGGGTACCGAAATCAAGTTTACGGACGAGGGCGAGATCCTGACCCGCGGCCCGCACGTGATGCTGGGTTACTACAAGGATCCTGAGCAGACACGCCAGATAATAGATGAAGAGGGGTGGCTGCACACCGGCGACATCGGCTATCTGGTGGACGGCAAATTCCTCAAGATTACAGACCGCAAGAAGGAGATGTTCAAGCTGAACAACGGCAAATACATTGCTCCGCAGGCCATCGAGACCAAGCTCAAGGAGAACGAGCTGATAGAGCAGTGCATCGTGTTCGGCGAGAATCACAAGTATCCTTCTGCCATCATAATCCCCAACTTCCACGCCCTCAAGGAGTACTGCGCGGAGAACCACATCAAGGCCAAATCGCACGAGGAGATGCTGGCCAACAGCAAGGTGCTCGCCAAACTGCACAAGGAGGTGGGCCGCGTGAACGAAAGCCTGGCGGCTCACGAGCAGATCCGCCGCGAGCAGTTTGTAGATGATGTTTGGGGCATTGACAACGGCATGCTATCGCAAACGCTCAAACTCAAGCGCTCCAACATCACCAAGAAGTATGCGGCGCTGATGGAGAAGGCGTACGAGTAGTCTTTATCTTCCGAAATAGACCAGCAGAACCGATATGTCGGCGGGGGAGACTCCGCTGATGCGCGAAGCCTGCGCTATGGTGCGGGGCTTGTATCGCGCCAGCTTTATGCGGCACTCCATGCTCAGCGACTGCACCTTACTGAAATCGAAATCTTCCGGGATGCGGATGTTCTCCAACCGCATTATCTTATCCGCCAGACGTCGCTCGCGGTCTATGTAGCCCTGGTACTTCACCGCGATTTCTACATCTTCGAGGATTTCTTTGTCATGTCGAGCGAGCGAAGCGAGTCGAGACATCTCGCCCGCAGGGCGCCCCTCACCGCTTTCATCCCCCTCCGGCAAACACCCCAGCAGCCCCTCCAGTGTGACTTCGGGCCGTGACAACAGCTCCGCGATGCGGCGGCGGTTCTCTATGGGGGTGCTCCCCACACTTTCCAGATAGCCGTTCACATCTGCCGGGGCCAGCGACATTTCTCCCAACAACTCCCGGTAGCTGTCCACCGCCTCGTATTTGGCCACCATGGCATCGAACCGTTCGCGCGAAATCAGCCCCAGCTCGTATCCCTTGGCCGTCAGCCGCCTGTCGGCATTGTCCTGACGCAGCAGTATGCGGTATTCGGCGCGGGAGGTGAACATCCGGTAGGGTTCGTCCACGCCCTTGGTTATCAAATCGTCTATCAGAACGCCTATGTAGGCCTCGTCCCGCATCAGTATGAATGGCTCGGCACCGCGCAGCTTTAGCACGGCGTTTATGCCCGCCATAAGCCCCTGCGCTGCCGCCTCTTCATATCCGGTGGTGCCGTTCACCTGGCCGGCGAGGAACAGCCCCTCTACCAGCCGGCTCTCCAGCGACGCCTTGAGCTGCGACGGATCGAAATAGTCGTATTCCACCGCGTAGGCGGGACGGAAAATCCGGATATTCTCGAAGCCCTTTATTTCCCTCAGTGCGCGGATCTGTATGTCCGTGGGCAGCGAAGAGGAGAACCCCTGCAGATAATACTCGCAGGTGTCCCACCCCTCCGGCTCCAGGAACAGCTGGTGAGATGTCTTATCCGCAAAAGTGCGGAGCTTGTCCTCTATGGAAGGGCAGTAGCGCGGCCCTATGCCGGTAATCTTGCCGGTGAACAGCGGCGAGAATTCGAACCCGCTGCGCAGGATATCATGGACTTTCTCATTCGTATGGACGATGTAGCACACCTTCTGCGGCCGGCCGCCCTGGATGGCTGAGGGCTCGGGGCCGAAAGAGAAGCGGGCGGGGGAGGCGTCCCCCTCTTGCACTTCAAGCCGCGAAAGGTCTATGGAGCGGGTGTCTATGCGGGGCGGGGTGCCCGTCTTCATGCGTCCCACCGAGATGCCGGCGTCGCGCAGCTGGTCTGCGATTCGGTAGCTGGCCAGCTCCCCTATGCGGCCGCCGTCGGCGCTCTGGGTGCCGATGAACAGCTTGCCCCCCAGAAACGTGCCGGCGGTGATGATTACCGCCCCGGCGGTGAACGTGGTGCCCATCAGCGTGGTGACGGCGGCCACTCGACCCCCTTCAAGGGTGAGCGAAGCCACCGTATCCTGCCACATGTCCAGGTTGGGGGTGCTCTCCAGTACGCGCCGCCAGTTCAGGGTAAACTGCGTCTTGTCGCACTGCGCGCGGGGGCTCCACATGGCGGGACCCTTGCTCTTGTTGAGCATGCGGAACTGAAGCGTGCTGCGGTCGGTCACTATGCCGGTATATCCGCCCAGAGCGTCTATCTCGCGCACTATCTGACCCTTGGCGATGCCGCCCACGGCGGGGTTGCAGGACATCTGTGCGATGCCGCGCATGTCCATGGTAACCAGCAGCGTGCGCGCCCCCATCCCGGCGGCGGCGCAGGCGGCCTCGCAGCCGGCATGGCCGGCCCCCACAACTATGACATCATAATCGTATCCCATTGCTCCAGAGCCTTGTTCTCCGCCGCGCGCATTTTCTTCTGCTGCGCCGCCGTATGGTCGTCAAAACCCACCAGGTGCAGCAGTCCGTGCGCCATCACCCGCATGATCTCGCGGCTGAATCCTTCTCCGTACTGTTCGCCGTTGGCGCGCACGGTGTCCACGCTGATAAAGATGTCGCCGTCCAGTCGTTTTGAAGCGACATCCTCGCGCGAATCAAAGGTGATGATATCGGTATAATAGTCGTGCCCGAGGTACTGCCGGTTCATGTCCAGCAGATACTCGTCGTCACAGAACACATAATTCAAATCGCCCGCCGCAAAACCGTACTCCGCGGCTATATTTTTTAACCACACCTTTATTTTGCTTTTGTGTTTGATATCAAAAGCGGTGTTTTGTTTAAAAAAAGAAATCATTTGTTAAATTTGCGCCACTATAGTTAGCAAGGCAAAATTATCAAATAAATACACAACTAAAAACTAATTGACATGGCAAAAGTAACAGTTATCGGCGCCGGCAACGTAGGTGCAACAGTTGCCAACGCAGTAGCACACACCGGATGTGTTTCTGACCTGGTGCTCATCGACATTAAAGAGGGTCTTTCCGAGGGCAAGGCCATCGACATGATGCAGACAGCAAAATTGTACGGTTTCGACACCCGTATCAAAGGCGTCACAAACGACTACAAGGCCACTGCAAATTCCGATGTTATTGTTATCACCTCCGGCATCCCCCGCAAGCCCGGCATGACCCGTGAAGAGCTTATCGGCGTGAATGCAGGTATCGTTAATTCTGTGGTTAAGAGCGCTGCAGAATACTCTCCCAACGCAATTTTCCTGATGATTGCAAACCCCATGGACACCATGACCTACCTCACTTACAAGAGCTCCGGTCTGCCCAAGAACCGCGTGATTGGTATGGGCGGCCAGCTTGACAGCAGCCGCTTCTGCTACTATATCAGCCAGGCTACCGGCGCAGCTCCCAGCGACGTTGAAGGTATGGTGATCGGCGGCCACGGTGACACCACCATGATCCCCCTGATCAAGCGCGCTACCTACAAGTGCCGTCCCGTGAAGGACGTGGTAAGCAAAGAGGTTGCTGAGCAGATCGTAGCCGACACTATGGTGGGCGGCGCAACCCTCACCAAACTGTTGGGTACCAGCGCATGGTACGCTCCCGGCGCAGCTGCAGCATCCATGGTTAAGTCCATGATCCTGGACCAGAAGAAGGTATTCCCTTGCTGCGTGGCTCTGGACGGCGAATACGGCAAGAAGGACATCTGCATCGGCGTTCCAGCAGTTATCGGCAAGAACGGCGTTGAGAAGGTCATCGAGCTTGACCTCGACGCAGAGGAGAAGGCTGCATTCGACAAGAGCGCAGAGGCTGTAAGCAAGACCAACAGCGTGCTCAAGGAGATGGGTCTGGTCAAATAAATATCAACATTTTTTTGACAATTGGATTATTCTTAATACTTTTGACAACTAAAGCAAAAGAATAACACACGCTATGGAAGTCAAGAAATCACCCAAAGCAGACCTTACCAAGAGCTCAACGATGTTCTTTGAGATCGGTTTGATTGCCGCTCTCGCTATCGTTCTGCTGGCTTTTGAGTGGAGGTCAAAGGATGTCAAGAAGGCCGAACTCTCCGCTAATGACATCATTGCGGCAGAGGAGGAGATCATCCCCATCACAGAAGAAGAGAACATTGTGCGCCCCAAGATGCCCACAATCCCCATCCTTTCAGATGCTATCGATATCGTTGACGATGATATCAAGGTAGATGAAGAGATGTTCTCTTTCGAGGACAGCGAAGACCTCGGTGTGGATATGAACGACTACGGCTACGAGGTGGGCGAGGAATCGTCTGAAGACGAGGCCATCCCGTTCGCCCTCGTAGAGCAGAAGCCCAAGTTCCAGGGTGGTGATGCAAACGCCTTCTCCAAGTGGGTCAACCAGCATCTGGCTTATCCCGACATCGCTAAGGAGAATGGTATCCAGGGTCGTGTTACACTGCAGTTCACCGTCGGCACAGACGGCAGCGTCAGCGGCGTGAAAGTGCTCCGCGGCGTGGACCCTTCCCTCGACAAAGAGGCAGTCAGGGTCGTTTCGGGTTCGCCTAAATGGACCCCCGGAAAGCAGCGTGACAGACCGGTAAAGGTAACCTACACCTTCCCCGTGATTTTCCAGCTGAAGTAGCGTTTGTAAATAGTTTAGAAAAGGTGGCCGGCAAAACCTGCCACCTTTTTTCTTAAGAATCTATGGAGCAAGTTCTTGAAACCGCCGTCGCCGCCACGATAATCCGCGACAAGGACGCCGCCCGGCAGAGCGAGGAATATCTGGACGAGCTGGTGTTCCTGGCCCAGACCGCCGATATCCAGGTGGTGCGCCGCTTCACGCAGCGGCTGGACCATCCTTATGCCGGCACCTACTTTGGCAGCGGCAAACTGGCGGAGGTGAAGGCTTTCGTGGAGGAGAACCATATCGACTATGTGATCTTTGACGACGAGCTGAGCCCCACCCAGATGCGCAACATAGAGAAGGAGACGGGATGCAGCGTGATAGACCGTACCGGCCTGATTCTGGACATCTTCGCGCAGCGGGCCCGCACCGCATACGCCAAGACGCAGGTAGAGTTGGCGCAGTATCAGTACCTGCTGCCGCGCCTCACCGGCATGTGGACCCACCTGGAGCGCCAGAGGGGCGGTATCAACATGCGCGGTCCGGGTGAAAGCCAGCTGGAGACCGACCGCCGTATCGTTTTGGACCGCATCTCCCGCCTCAAAGAGCAGCTGCGCAAGATAGACAGGCAGATGGCGTCGCAGCGCGGCAACCGCGGGCAGCTGGTGCGCATCTCGCTGGTGGGCTACACCAATGTGGGCAAGAGCACCCTGATGAATCTGCTGGCCAAGAGCGACGTGTTTGCAGAGAACAAGTTGTTCGCCACCCTGGACACCACCGTGCGCAAGATTGTGCTGGAGAATGTCCCGTTTTTGCTGAGCGACACCGTGGGTTTTATCCGCAAGCTCCCCACCCAGCTGATAGAGGCCTTTAAAAGCACCCTTGACGAGGTGCGCGAGGCCGACATACTGATGCATGTGGTGGACATTTCGCACCCCAACTTTGAAGACCAGATTGCAGTGGTTAACAAGACGCTGCGCGACATTGGGGCCGGTGACAAGCCCGTCTACCTGGTATTCAACAAGATTGACGCATACGTGCCGGAGGCCTACGATGAATTCTCTCTGGACGAAAAGACCAGCCGCAACTACACCATCGATGAGATAAAGAACAGCTGGATGGCGCGCGAGCACACGCCGTGCATCTTCATCAGCGCCAAGAACCGCATCGGCATAGAGAAGATGCGCTCCGATCTTTACAAGATGGTGGCGGAAATCCACGCCGGCCGCTATCCGTTCAATAATTTTCTCTGGTAATATTATTTGGATTATATTTGCAGATTATAATAATAACCAATACTTAATACTCTAATGACAGACCTTATTTCCAAAGTTCCCGAAGGGCCGTTGGCAGAGAAATGGACCAACCACAAGGCGCACATCAAGGTTGTGAGCCCGGCCAACAAGAAGAAGATGGAAATCATCGTAATCGGCACGGGACTTGCCGGAGCCAGCGCAGCGGCTACTCTGGGCGAACTTGGCTACAACGTTAAAATTTTCTGCATCAGCGATTCTCCCCGCCGCGCACACTCCATTGCGGCTCAAGGCGGTATCAATGCTGCAAAGAACTATCAGAACGACAACGACTCGGTGTACCGTCTGTTCTACGACACCATCAAGGGTGGTGACTACCGCAGCCGCGAAGCCAACGTATATCGTCTGGCGGAGGTCAGCAACAACATCATAGACCAGTGCGTGGCGCAGGGCGTTCCTTTCGCCCGCGACTACGGCGGACTGCTGGATAACCGTTCTTTTGGCGGTGCTCAGGTATCCCGTACGTTCTATGCCCGCGGTCAAACCGGTCAGCAGCTGCTTCTGGGCGCATACGCAGCCCTCAACCGTCAAGTAGCCAAAGGTACTGTCAAGAGTTATCCGCGTCATGAGATGCTGGACCTGGTGCTCATCAACGGCGAGGCCAAGGGTATCATTGCCCGCGACCTCACCACCGGTGAAATCCAGCGCTTCGGCGCCCATGCAGTGGTGGTTGCCAGCGGAGGATACGGCAACACCTACTTCCTCTCCACCAACGCCATGAACTCCAACGGCAGCGCCGCATGGCAGTGCTACAAGAAGGGTGCATTCTTCGCAAACCCCTGCTTCGCACAGATTCACCCCACATGCATCCCCGTGCACGGTGACCAGCAGAGCAAGCTGACCCTTATGTCGGAGTCGCTGCGCAACGACGGCCGCATCTGGGTTCCCAAGAAACTGGAAGATGTGGAGGCTATCCGCAAGGGCACCAAGAAGCCCAGCGACATTGCTGAGGAAGACCGCGATTACTATCTGGAGCGCCGTTATCCCGCCTTCGGTAATCTGGTTCCCCGCGACGTGGCTTCCCGCGCCGCTAAGGAGCGCTGCGATGCCGGCTTCGGCGTGAATGAGCAGGGTCTGGCCGTGTTCCTCGATTTCAAGACCTGCATGGAGCAGAAGGGTCGCAAGTATATTGAGGAGAAATATGGCAACCTGTTCCAGATGTATGAAGAAATCAACGATGTAGACCCCTATAAGGAGCCTATGATGATATTCCCCGCCATCCACTACACTATGGGCGGCCTCTGGGTTGACTACAACCTGCAGACCACTATCCCCGGCCTGTACGCTATCGGCGAGGCAAACTTCAGCGACCACGGCGGCAACCGCCTGGGTGCTTCCGCCCTCATGCAGGGTCTGGCAGACGGTTACTTCATCCTCCCTTACACCATCGGCGACTATCTGGCATCCAAGTTCAAGGATCCTAAGACCGACACCAATGCACCGGAGTTCGAGGAGGCTGAGAACAGAATCAAGGAGCGCGTCAACAAACTTCTCTCCATAAAAGGCAAGCGCACCGTGGACAGTATCCATAAGGAACTTGGCCACATTATGTGGGAGTATGTGGGTATGGCCCGCAACGAAGAGGGTCTGAAGAAGGCCATCGGACTTATCCGCGACCTCAAGAAGGAGTTCTGGAGCAATGTTTATGTTGCCGGAGACAACGAGCACTTCAACCAGGAACTGGAGAAGGCACTGCGCGTGGCTGACTTCCTGGAGATCGGTGAACTTATGGCTATCGACGCCCTGAACCGCAGGGAGTCCTGCGGCGGCCACTTCCGCGAGGAGATGCAAACCGCAGAGGGCGAGACCAAGCGCGACGATGAGAACTTCATGTATGTAGCGGCATGGGAATACAAGGGTGAAGAAGAGCCTGCCCTGCACAAGGAACCTCTGGAATTCAAATACTGCACCGTAGCAACCCGCAATTATAAAGACTAAGGTTATGAAATTCACACTTAAGATATGGCGTCAGGAGAACGCCAAGGCAAAGGGTCATTTTGAGACATACAAGGTAGACGGCATCAGCCCCGATACTTCTTTCCTCGAAATGATGGATATACTCAACGAACAGCTTGTTAATGAGAAGATAAACCCGGTGGCTTTTGATAAAGGTTGCAAAGGTGAGCATTCCGGCCCGGTAAGTTTTGACCATGACTGCCGCGAGGGTATTTGCGGCGCATGTTCGCTCTATATCAACGGACGCGCACACGGTCCCGAGAGCGGCGTGACCACCTGCCAGCTTTATATGCGTAAGTTCAAGGATGGCAGCACCATCACCATAGAGCCTTGGCGCAGCAGCGGCTTCCCCATCATCAAAGATCTGGTGGTGGACCGTCGTGCATACGACAAGATCCTGCAGGCTGGCGGATTCATTTCTGTGAATACCGGCGGCGTGCCCGATGCAAATGCTATCCCTATCAAGAAGGAGAAGGCCGACAAGAGTATGGACGCTGCCGCTTGCATCGGCTGCGGTGCATGTGCCGCAACCTGCAAGAACGGTTCCGCAATGCTGTTTGTGGCTGCCCGTGTAAGTTCGCTGGCTCTCCTGCCTCAGGGTAAAATAGAAGGCGCACGCCGTGCAAAAGCTATGGTAGACACTATGGATGCCCTTGGCTTCGGCAGCTGCACCAACACCCGCGCCTGCGAAATGGAATGCCCTAAAGGCATCTCTGTAGAGCACATCGCCCGCCTGAACCGTGAATTCCTCTCGGCCAAACTCAGCGAGTAATCAACCGCTCATATATACAGAAAGTCCGGCTATATGGCTGGACTTTTTTGTTGTAAAGACTAACAAAAGCCTTCCGTTTGCAATGGCTAAGGGGCTACAGCTTTATTTGCCCGTCTTGGTAATATGTTAATAACGATGATAAATAATGTTGAAAAATTCTGAAAACTTGTTGGTATTCAACAGGGGCTGGACTTTCTGACAACTTTTCATTTTTTCTCAACACAACTACTAACACCCCCGCCTCTCAAAAACCCGCCTTCCAACCCCATCTGCCGCCAATAAAAAAATTTATCAACACTTTCAACAGCCAGATACTAGAGACTAAAAGGGTTTAAAAAAGATTTTATCTTATCTTTGTTTGGTGGTTGATAAGTGCGGCCACTTTTAATATGAGCGAAAAAGTTTCATACCGACAGAGAGAAGAACTCTCCGGCAAAGATACCGATTTTGAAAACAAGATCCGCCCCGGCCAGTTCGACGAATTCGGCGGGCAGGCAGATATTATAGAGAAGCTCAAGATATACGTCCAGGCTGCAATTATCCGCGGCGAATCTCTGGACCATATCCTGTTTCACGGCCCTCCAGGCCTTGTTAAGACCACCCTGGCACATATCGTAGCAAACGAGCTGGGCGTGAATATGAAAATCACCTCCGGCCCCGTGCTGGACAAGCCGGGCGACCTGGCCGGCCTGCTCACCAGCCTTGAACCGGGAGACGTACTCTTCATAGATGAGATCCATCGCCTCAGCCCGGTGGTGGAGGAGTACCTCTATTCCGCGATGGAAGATTTCACCATCGATATTATGATAGACAAGGGCCCCGGCGCCCGCAGCGTCCAGATATCTCTCAGCCCGTTCACCCTTATCGGCGCCACCACCCGCAGCGGCCTGCTCACATCGCCGCTCAGGGCGCGCTTCGGCATCCAGGAGCATCTCGAGTATTACGATTACAAGACCCTATCCGGCATCATCAAGCGCAGCGCATCCATATTAAAGATAGGTATTGAGGAGGATGCCGCCACCGAGATTGCGATGCGCAGCCGCGGCACTCCCCGTATCGCCAATAACCTTCTGAGGCGCGTACGCGACTTTGCGCAGGTGAAAGGCAACGGCGAGATAGACCTCAAGATAACCCGATACGCCCTGAACGCCCTCAATATAGATAAACGAGGCCTGGACGCTATAGATAACAAGATTCTGACCACCATTATTGAGAAATTCAAGGGCGGACCCGTGGGCGCAAGCACCATTGCCACCGCTATCAGCGAGGATCAGGGAACCTTTGAGGAGGTATACGAGCCGTTCCTGATTAAAGAAGGATTTATCCGCCGTACCCCCCGCGGCCGCGAAGCCACCGAGCTGGCATACACCCACCTTGGCCTGAGCATGCACGCCCCAGACAATACGCTTTTTTAAAAACATGAAAAGATTATCCTTCATATTGATGATGATTGCGGCGCTGGCGGTATCTCAACCAGCCGACTGCTGCACCACCGCCATCTTTTCAGGAAAAGTAACGGAAGACGGCCGCCCCATCATCTGGAAAAACCGCGACGGCAGCTTCCTCCAGAACAGGGTGGAATATGTATCTGCTAATGATTCAATAAAATACAGCTTTGTATACCTGAGCAATAGCAATCCCAGTAAAGAAGCATGGAGCGGCCTGAATTCAGAAGGATTCTCCATAATGAATTCTGTATCCTATAATATCCGGCAGGAAGGCGACAATACTCCGGACATCCAGATGGATAGGGAAGGATTTGTGATGTATTTGGCGCTGGCTACTTGCAAGACCGTGCAGGATTTTGAAAACTTGCTGGACAATCTTGAAAAACCGATGGGTCTGGAAGCAAATTTTGGAGTGATAGATGCCTACGGCGGTGCCGCTTATTATGAGACCAACAATTACACTTGGATTAAATACGACGTAAATGAAGCCCCTGAAGGATACATTATCCGCAGTAATTATTCTTTCAGCGGCCGCGAAGGGGAGGGGCAGGGGTATGTCCGCTACGATAATGCAGAAAAAATAATCAAAGATCATCTGAACAGCGGCGGCAAGATTACCCCCCGCTTTGTTATGGACAACCTTTCCCGCAACTTCTATCAGTCATATTTCGACTTCGATCCCATAGATAAAGGTTACAATAACTTTGTGGACAAGGATTTCATTCCGCGCCGTTCCACCCTTTCCACCACCATAGTGCAAGGAGTAAAACCTCAGGAAGATGCATCCCTGGCAGTTATGTGGACCTCGTTGGGATATCCACCGGTGAGCCAGATTGTGCCGGTGATGGTATGTGCCGGAAAGAATCTTCCAAAGGATATGTTGGCCGGCAAGGATAAGAATAGCGCCGCCTGTACCAGAGCGTTGCAGCGCAAGGGAGAAGTACTGTTCAAGAGTAGTTCCGGCACCACCTATGTGGACCTGCAGGAGATGCAGCGCTACAGAAGTCAGATTCAGGCTGCGGAAAATGGAATGTTTGAAAAGTTCTCCGGGATGCAGGAATATTGGCGCGAGCGGAATGCCGCCGATGTGAAGCAGTTAAAACGGTTCTATGAAGAGCTTGAAATTCGATAATCTGGGGGGAGGAATATCGTGCAAGGCGGTTTTCGCCTCGAACGTGATATCCAAGTTGGATTGCGCCACCCTGAACATCGTCTGCTTTAACACCAAGAAAGAGGCTCTTTTCTTCACCAGTGATCTTGATAACTTTTTCACCGATGATTGTATCTATTACTTTCCGTCTGTGAACGATAGTAAGTCGGCACAATCGGTAAAAAGTGCCACCGCAAAAGTGCAGCGCACCGCTGCCATAGGTGCTATAGATAACTTCACTGAGAAAAAAAAGCCGGCCGGGCTGGACACAATTATAAAAAGCGCCGGCACATCCATCTCCAAGACCCTGCTGAACAAACAGCTCAACAGCGAGCACAACCCAGTAATAATTGTCACCTACACCGATTCTCTGAAAGAGAAGATTCTGCGGCGCACAACCACCACCAACAGTATCATCTCAATCAAGAAGGGCGATACCCTTACCCACGAATTTCTCAAGGAGGTGCTGTTTGAGGCAGGTTTTAAGAAGGTGGATTTCGTATCAATGCCGGGCGAGTTTTCGCTGAGAGGCTCCATAATAGACATCTTCTCATATTCAGACAACCAGCCGTACCGCATAGATTTCTTTGGAGACGAGATAGACTCCATTGCCCGCTTCAATGCCGATACCCAGCGCACCACAGACAAACTCACACAGGTGGATATCTATCCCAACCTCTTTGAAAACCACAATGAAGAGGAGTATGTAGATTTACTGGAGCAGCTGCCGGAAAACGCGCTGTACTGGGACTTTTGCGAGGATATAAAATACGGCGCCACCGCCGCCGGCGAAGTGGTACCGCAGCCCGCCTTCAACAAGAACTTTGAAATCCTGATCCGCGACATAGAAAGCCGCGAAGCGGACGGCTACCAGATACACATCCTCTCACCGCAGCTGAACCAGACCATCCGTCTGAAAAAGATACTGGAGGGGTGCGGCAATATCGATTTTTTGCCGATATCGCTGCACGAGGGGTACATAAGCACCATAGAGCGGCAGTGCTGGTATACCGACCACCAGATTTTTGAGCGGTACCACCGTATCGTCACCAAGCGCGAGGTCACCAGCAGCGAACGGCTCACCCTGAACGATTTGATGGCCTTCAACATTGGCGATTATGTGGTTCATATAGACCACGGCGTGGGGCGCTTCGGAGGCCTGGTGCGCACCGATATAAACGGCAAGGTGCAGGAAGCTATAAAACTCACCTACAAAGACGGCGACGTGGTGTTTGTCTCCATCCACGGCATCCACCGCATCTCGCGCTACAAATCCAGCGACAGCACCCCGCCCACCATATACAAGCTGGGCAGCCGCAACTGGGAGCGGCTCAAGAACAACGCCAAGAGCAAGGTCAAGGACATCGCCGCCGACCTTATAAAGCTTTACAGCGAGCGGAGCACAGCCCCCGGCTTCAGCTTTGCGCCTGACGACTATCTGCAGCAGGAGCTGGAATCCTCCTTCATGTACGAGGATACGCCGGACCAGCACAAGGCGGTGGAAGATGTAAAGCGCGACATGGAGTCGGGCCACCCCATGGACCGTCTGGTGTGCGGCGACGTGGGCTTCGGCAAGACGGAGGTGGCCATCCGCGCCGCGTTCAAGGCGGTGGCCAGCGGCAAGCAGGTGGCGGTGCTGGTGCCCACCACCATCCTCGCGCTGCAGCATTATCATACCTTCACCGCCCGTCTGAACGACTTTCCGTGCAACATAGAGTTTATCAGCCGTCTGAAAACCGCCGCCGAGGTGCGCGAAATCGCCAAGCGGCTCAAGGAGGGGCGCATAGACATACTTATCGGCACCCACCGCATCCTGGGAAAGGAGATCATCTTCAAGGATCTGGGGCTGCTGATTATTGACGAGGAGCAGAAGTTTGGCGTGAGCGCCAAGGAGAAGATGCGCATGCTGCGCAAGGATGTGGATACCCTCACCCTCACCGCGACCCCCATCCCCCGTACGCTGCAGTTCTCGCTGCTGGGCGCGCGCGACATCTCCATAATATCCACCCCGCCGCCCAACCGCATCCCCATCCATACGGAAATCATAGATTGGGACCGCGACACCATAAAGGAGATAATAGATAATGAGCTGGAGCGGCGCGGGCAGGTGTTCTTCATACACAACCGGGTGGAGGATATCGACGCGGTGGCGGACAGCCTGCGTCTGATTGTGCCCGAGGCACGCATCTGTGTTGCCCACGGCCAGATGGAGCCCACCACCCTGGAGAAGAAGATCCTGGACTTTATGGACGGCGACTATGACATCCTGGTCTCCACCACCATAATGGAGAACGGCGTGGATATCCCCAACGCCAACACCATGATAATAAACCGCGCGCAGTACTTTGGCCTGGCGGACCTGCATCAGATGCGCGGCAGGGTGGGGCGCAGCAACGTGAAGGCCTTCTGCTACCTGATAGTTCCGTCGCAGGAAATTCTGAGCGACGACGCTCGCGCCCGCCTGAACGCCATAGAGACCTTCAGCGACCTGGGCAGCGGCTTCAACATCGCCATGCAGGATCTGGACATCCGCGGCGCCGGCAACCTGCTTGGGGCGGAGCAGAGCGGCTTCATAGCGGAGATGGGATTCGAGACATATCAGAAGATACTCTCGGAGGCGATGAGCGAGCTGCGCGGCGAGTTGGACATAGAAGAGAACACCCCTGACACCGGCGGCCTGATAGCGGGCGGCTGGGTATCGGACTGCTATATCGATACCGATATCGAAGCCTGCATCCCGGACGATTATATAAACGTGCCGCGCGAGAAGATGCGCCTCTACCGCGAGCTGGACAACATGAAGAGCGCGGCGCTGATAGACGCCTTTGTGGCGGAGATGACGGATCGTTTCGGCCCGGTGCCGCCGCAGCTGGAAGAGCTGATAAACATTGTGCGTCTGCGCCAGATAGCCATGGAACTCGGCTTCGAGAAGATTATCCTCAAGAACGGCGGCATGCTGGCCTACTTTGTATCAAAGCAGGAGTCGTCTTATTACAACAGCCGCATATTCGGCGCGGTTCTGGATCATATCCAGCATTCCGGCCGCAATTATCAGCTTGTGCAGCGTCCTAACGCACTGTTTGTCAAATGCGAAAATGTAACCACTGTTAAAAAAGCGGTGGAATTATTGCAAGAAATGCTAACTTTGCAGTTCGGCACTGAAAAATGAACCTGGTAATAGACATAGGCAATACCTCCTGCAAGGTCGCTGTATACGACGGTTTGCGGCTGGTATCGCTGCAGCGTTTCGAGGACCCTTCCGACCTTCAGGCAAAGGCGGGCGAGGGGTACGACACCATTGTGCTGGCCTCCGTGCGTAACGACGACCCGTCGCTGCGCGCCACGCTGGCCCACCGCTGCCGCCGCTTCATAGATTTCAATGTCGACTTTGTGCGCGATATGGTGGAGCGCGGCCCCGAGATTTATCAGTATCTGCGCAATATGCCCGACGGTATGGGCGCCGACCGCATGGCGGCCATCCTTCAGGCGGCCATCCTCTATCCTCAGGAAGATCTGATGGTGTTTGACTTTGGCACCGCCACCACGGTGGAATTCATAGACAAGGGTTATTACATCGGGGGCGCGATTTCGCTGGGGCTGAACATGCGCTACCGCGCGCTGAGCCACTTTACCGGCAAGATACCCCTCTGCGAACCGCAAACTGTGCTGGCCAAGGGAGATATCAACACCATCTCGCCGGTGGGATACGACCTGGACACCGCCCTGGCATCGGGCAACATCCTCGGCATCAAGTTTGAAATAGAGGGATACATGCATGCGCACCCCCACCGCAAGGTGATTCTCACCGGTGGGGACGCAAAGGTGTTTGCCGCAGGGCTTGATGGCGATGTAAATGTAGAAGAGAATCTGGTACTGGACGGCCTGGCAGCCGTGGCAATGCAATAGATGAAGAGAATACGCAACATATCGGTTTCGCTGGTTGCGGCGCTGCTTTTTGCGGTGCTCTGCCCGCTGCAGGCGCATGCGCAGGCAGATGTGGCGTACGATACGTTCTCTCCCTATTCCATGTATGGCATCGGCAATCTGGAGACCCTGGGCAGCCAGAACTCGCTGGCCATGGGCGGCATCGCCATCGGCGACCGCAGCAGCTCTTACATCAACTGGGTGAATCCCGCCGCCGTCACCGCCCGTGAAAACCGCGCCTTCATGCTCGATTTTGGCGTGACGCACAAGGATATAATCTACACTGCGGATGCTTCCACATCAATAGAGACCACAGACAGCGGCAAACTCCGCTCCGCCAACAACCTCACCAACATCCATCATATCATCGTCTCGCTGCCAATCGGCACCAAAGTGGCGGTAAAGGCGGGTCTGATGCCCTTCTCCGCCACCGGCTATCAGTTTGTGTCGCGAGAATATGCAGATGATGTGCTGCTGCAGATGGGCAACGTGAACTATCAGAAGGCGGGCAAGGGTGGCATCTACCAGATTGTGCTTGGAGCGGGCTGGCAAATTATTCCCAACCTGAGCATCGGTGTAGACGGCCTCTACTACATGGGCAACACGCTGCACACCAGCTCCACCAACTTTACCACCAACTCACACTACCGCCAGATAGCCCGCAGCTGGACCAGCGTCTCCCGCGGCCTGGGCGCCAAGGCGGGCGTGCAGTATACCGCAAACCTCAAGAAGGACCTTGCCCTCACGCTGGGCGCCACATATAAGATAGGGAGCACCATGGGCGGCACTTACACCGACCTGCTCACCGCGTCATCATCCAACCAGCTGGACACCATCAACGTGAGCCGCACCCCCATCGACATAAAGATTCCCGCGGAGATAGGGGCGGGCTTCACCCTGCGCAAGACAGACAAATGGATGTTCGGTGCCGATTACACCTTGCAGGACTGGAGCAACACGGTGTTCACCAACTCCCCCGGCATAAATGTAACCACCCGCATGGCCCAGTCGTTCAGAATAGGCGGGGAACTGATTCCGGACAAGTACGCCTTCCGCTATTACCTAAAAAATGTAACCTACCGCGGCGGCCTTTATTACAATCTGGGATATATTGCTGTAAATAACACACCTATAAATAGTTACGGTATCACTTTCGGGGCAAGTTTCCCCGTTTTCAACCGCTTTACGTCGCTCGCTCTGAGCGTGGATCTGGGGCGGATGGGCACTTTGGCAAACAATTTGGTATTAGAGAACTATGTAAAGGTTAATGTGGGCCTGAATCTGTTTGACTTATGGTTCCACAAATCGTTGTATAAGTAAAACAATTAATAACTTTACACTATGAAAAAGGTTTTGACAGTTTTATTTGCCGCAATGCTCGCATTCCCTGCATTGGCACAAGGTAAGTTCGGGGCGGACAGCGCCGAATGTGTAAAGTACCTCTCATATTATACAGAGTACCTCAAACAGAAGAATGAAGATGCTGCTATCGGCCCCTGGCGCGAGGCTTACTCCCGCTGCCCGGTGACCGCCAGCTACAACATGCTCAAGGACGGTCAGAAACTGATGCGCGGGGCATACAAGAAAACCAAGGATTCCAAGGTCCGTCAGGGTTATGTGGATACCATCATGAAGATTTACGACCAGAGGGTTGAGTTCTACCCCAAGGATATCGTGAACACCATGAACAACAAGGCCATTGACATGAACCAGTACGGCTGGAAGAAGAAAGAGCCCAAGGAGGCTTACGCTCTTTACAAAGAGATATTCGAGGCCACCGGCTCAAAGGCGCTTGACCTGGTTTACGTGAAGCTGATGGAACTCTCCACCAACCTCTTCTCAGAGAGCGAGCTGGGTGCGGAGCAGGTAATGGCAGACTACACCGCCATCACAGAGGCCATCAACGCCTCCCTGGCCGCTAAAGACGACCAGAAGATGCGCAAGGCGCAGAAGGATGTGGAAACCATGTTCATGAACTGCGGCATTGCAAGCTGCGACAACCTGCTGGAGCTGCTCACCCCCCGCTACGAGGCTAACCCCGACGACGAGGAGACCCTTCGCGCAGTGGTCAAGATGCTCAGCAGCGCAGACTGCCTGGACAGCGACCTCTACCTGAAGGCTGTGGAAGCGCTCTACGCAAAGGATCCTTCATCTTCCACCGCGTATCTGCTTTACAAGCTGTATGCTCGTAAAGACGACAGTGCCGGTGCGGTCAAATTCCTCAACGAGGCCATCAACACCAGTGACGGCAGCGACGTGGCACAGCTGGCAAGCTACTACATGGAGCTCGGCACCTATAATTATAAGAAGGCGGGCAACAACGCAGCCGCTGTGGCTGCCGCCAAGAAAGCAGCGGAACTCTCCGCAGACTACAAGGGCCGCGCATACCTGCTGATAGGTACCATCTGGGGCACCACCCGCTGCGGCGGCAACGAAATCCAGTCCAAGGCCAACTTCTGGGTTGCATACGACTATGTGACCCGCGCCAAGGCTGCAGATGCTTCCCTCACCTCGGAGGCCAACGCCCTCGCCGCACAGTATCAGGCATACTTCCCCGGCCAGGCAGACGCGTTCATGTACGATCTCACCAACGGTCAGAGCTATACCGTATCCTGCGGTTCGCTCACAGAGACCACAACCGTAAGGACCGCTAAGTAATACGAAGCACATATCTATCATAAGCAACGTCAAAGGGGCGGGATTCTTCCTGTCCCTGCCGTTGTTTTTATTAATGCTCCTGGCGCCCGCCTGCGGCAAGGACAAGTCCGCCGCCGGCATCGACTGGGAGACAACCCCGGTGCAGAGCGTGCGCGGCATGCAGGTGGCCGAATACAACAAGGCGGATCTGAACATGCAGATGCGCACCCGCGCCATGGATACTTATAAATATGTAAAGGACTCCGTCTCCCTCACCCGCGAGGTTTACAGCGAGGGGTTCGAGGTTTATCTTTACAACGAAGACGGGCTGCTGGAGTCGCAGCTGGTGGCAGAGGGGGCGGAGCATATCACCGCCCGCCGCCGCGACGACTGGAAGGCCTTCGGCAATGTAAACATCCTCAATCATATCAAAGGCGAACGCATTATCACCGATACCGTATACTGGGACAAGGAGAAAGAGCAGATATACACCCACTGCTATGTTGTCATGACCTCCCCGCAGGGGAAGCTCCAGGGATACGGTCTCACCAGCGACCAGCGCGCCAACAGTTCTACCATTCTGCGGCCGTTTGACTCTTACGGACGGGTAGTGAAGGATTCCACTCAATTTTACATCGACACTGTGAATTTTGTGGGGCCTATGCCGCTTATTAAATAATTTTTTCTAATTTTGCGCGCTAATACCCTTTTTTGTAAGGAGTATTGGTTTAATAATGCAAAAAACCAAAAAATACTGATATGGCCGTACTGGAGAAAATCCGTGTTAAACTCGGAATTCTTATTTCTATCCTGATTGCGATAGCATTGCTGTCGTTTATCATAGACCCCAACACCCTCGGGTCTACCTTGCAGAGCATGTCCAAAGAGAACAACGTGGGCGAGATGAACGGCAAGGCCGTCTCCTACCGCGAATATTTCACCGCGCTGGAGCAGAACACCCAGCTGATGCAGGCCCTTTCCGGCGGCAGCTCCAATACAGAGGAGGCCCAGAGCCAGCTGCGTGAGATGACCTGGAACCAGCTCCTCAATCAGAAGGTTCTCTTCCCCAAGATAAAGAAGGCCGGCTTCTCTGTAGAAGATGAAGAGATGGTAGATCTGCTGCACGGAGACAACGTGTCGCCCATGATTGCGCAGCAGCGCATGTTCACAGACGAGAGCGGCGCCTTCCGCCCGGAGGCTGTGCAGGAGTTCATCTCCCAGATGGATCTGGACGAGAGCGGTGTCTCCCGTAAATACTGGGATTACCTCAAAGAGCAGGTATACGCCCAGCAGATGTACGGCAAGTATTACGCTGCGCTGCGCAACAGCGCCACCCTCAACGCCACCCAGACAGAGCGCGCGGTTGCCGACGGCAACACCACCAAGGATATCGACTTTATTGTGGTGCCCATCAACTTTGGCGTGGATTCCACAATCCAGATAACCAGCGCCGAGGTAAGCAAGTTCTACAACGACCGCAAGGAGCTGTTCACCCAGCCCGCGAACCGCGACATAGAATACGTGATGTTCGAGGTCGTTCCCAGCCAGGAGGACATCGACGCCACCCGCGAGCAGTTTGAGGAACTCTACGAGCAGTTCAAGGAGGCAACCAACCTCAAGAACTTTGTGGCGCTCAATTCAGACCGCCGTTGGGACGATAAGTTCTACAGCAAGGAAGATCTGTACAAGACTCCCGCCGTTGCTGAGTATGCGTTTGGCGGCAGCGCCCCCGCCAGCGGCATCGATGAAAGCGCAGAGGCTTTCACCGCCGCACGCGTTGTGGAGCGCAAGATGCTCCCGGACAGGGTCAGCTTCTCGTTCAGGGTTTATCCCAACACGGAGAGGGCCACGGCAGACTCTCTGCTGAATGTAGTCCGCAAGCAGGGCTCCAGCGAAGAGCTCCAGCAGGGCGGCTGGGTAACCATGGAAGAGCTTGCGGCCAACAACATGGATTTCTTTGGCGAGATCTTCAACATGAAGACAGGCGAAGCCAAGATTATTGATATCGAGCCCTACCAGATGGTGTCTGTGCTCAAGGTAGAAGAGGCCGACAAGCCCAAGGAGAAGGTGCAGCTCGCATGGCTCATCAAGAATATCAATCCCAGCGACGATACATACCGCGACTTCAACATGAAGGCGGCGGATCTGGCAGACCGCAGTGACGGCAGCTATGAAAAGTTTGCCCAGATTGTGAAGGAAGAGAGCCTCCCGGTTATCCCCATGCAGAGGGTAACCCTGGAGACCCGCCGCATAGGCGTGGTGGATAACGCCCGCAGTGTGGTACACTGGGTGTTTGACCGCAAGACCAAACAGGGTTCCGTATCGGATGTGATCACGGTAGATAATAAATACTACTTTGTTACCGCCGTCACCAAGGTGCGCAAAGAGGGGCGTATGCCCCTTGAAGAGGTCAAGGACGATATCCTTATGGAGCTCATAAACCAGAAGAAGGTGGATAAGGTGGCCGCAGAGTGCACTGAGGCAGTGAGCGGCGGCGAATCGCTGGAGGTTCTGGCAGAGAAGTTCAAGACCACCGTGAGCCATAAGGAGGGCATCAGCTTTGGCAGCACCGGTGCATCGGTAGAACCCAGCCTGGCAGGCGCCGTGGCGGCAGCTGAAGAGGGCACCGTAGTGGGCCCTGTAAAGGGTGCAGTGGGGGTATACTATTTCGAGGTCAAGGAGACCGGCTCCGGAGAGTATTTCACAGAAGATGACGCACTTAACAACAATTTGAGGCAGATTTCTGCACAATTGCGGTCATTTACGGACATAATAGCGCAAGAGGCTGATATTAAGGACTATAGAGCAAAATTTTATTAAGATATTGACATTTTTTCAACACATATAGCGCATAAATCCGCAAAAAATTTTGTGGATAAGTATTTTATATCTATATTTGACCAATATTTTGTACGTAGTGTGCAAAATGCTTAAATAGAATTATAAACAATTTTTATAATCCATTTAAATTAATGTTTAATCAAATGAAACGTAAAATGTTTTTCAGGCTTACAGTTGTCTTCATGGCAGCAGTAAGCGCGCTGATTGCTTGTACTCAGGATTACAGCGCAGACATCACCGAGCTTCAGAATCAGATTGAAGTCCTCCAGGCACAGGTGGACAATCTGCAGGCAGCTATCAACAACGGCGAGGTCATCACTGATGTAAAGCAAATCGACAACGGTGTGCGCGTTACCTTGAGTGACGGCAGCCACTTTGACGTTACCAACGGCGCCGACGGCAAGCCCGGTGACTCCTGGACCATTGGCACAAACGGCAACTGGTTCAAGAACGGCGTTGACTCCGGCATGCCTTCACAGGGTGCTAAGGGTGATAAAGGTGACAAGGGCGACACTGGCGCTACCGGTCCTCAGGGCCCCGCTGGTGCTGACGGTGCATCTGGCGCAGCTGGCGCTACCGGCCCTCAGGGTCCTCAGGGTCCTGCAGGTCCTCAAGGCCCCGCTGGTGCTGACGGCGTAGATGGTGTTTACTACTATCCTTGCACCGACCAGGCTGACCCCAACTATGGCAAGTGGATCAAAGTTGACGGTGACACCGAGACTGCTACCGATGACGAGTGGCTCACTGAGAATACCCTTACCTCCGTCCTTGATGAGGATACAGGCAAGCTCTCATTCCACGATGCAGACGGCAACGTTGTAGAGATCGCTCTCGCAACCGACCTCAAGAGCATCGCTCTTATCCCCGAATATTGGGACGCTAACCTTGGCATGCCCACCGCAGAGGTATTCGCAATCCTCCCTTCAGCTTGGGAAATCTACTGCGTAGTAAACCGCCGCGACGCTGTCAACCTGTTCCGCAACGGTGGTGTTGCATGGGTAGACCAGGCCGGTACCCGTTGGTCAGCTCCTACGGGCTGGGGTCTGTACTACTTCACTATCCTCTACAGCACTTATCTTGGCAAGACCCGTCAGACGGGTCTTCCCGGTTATCAGGCAATATTTGACCTTTCTTCTCCTAGCTTCACATATGGTTGGATTCTCTCAGCTATACATGAGGATAACGCATACGAGGATACTTTCGAGACCTTCGTAAGGGCGTGGGACGATTACATGGAGCTTTGGAAAAAGGCACTTGACAACGTCCGTCTGTATGCACAGGACGGTGCAGGTACCCGTCAGTTCCCTGTAAGCACCCTCAACCTCAAATACCGCGTTAACCCCGCAGGTGCAGATATGGACGATTATAAGTTCAGCATGATTGACCGCAGCCTCAAGGTTATCACCAAGGCAGACGGCGACAACCGCAACCATGCAGTCGGCAAGGTAGAGGCTGAATACAATGGCAAAGATCAGCTGAATGTAGCTGCTTACATCGACTACTTCCGCTACTGGGCAGACAAGCCCATGGAGTGGTGGTTCGGCCTGTTCCAGACCCGTGAGATTTTCTACTGGGATTACCTGACCCGCTTCGACGGTCAGACCGATGACCTCAGCACCTCCTTCTCACACCCTGCATGGGCACTGGATGATGGCGCTTACGGCAACAACCTCGGCCGCCTGCTCCGCCTGTTCGATACGAACCTGACTCCCGCCAGCTCTTATCAGACCATGAACAGCGCTAACTACTGGATGGACGCTATGGGTCTTTCTTACGAGACCATCGTTGCCCTCGAGGCAGCAAAGAGCTCCGCTGGTGCACAGGCTGTTGTTTCTGACTACGCTTCTGTTCAGATGAAGTATGTGATGCCTGTTTGGACCGCATACAACTATCACGAGCCTGACCGCCCCATGGAGCGCTGGATGACCACCGTGAACATCTGGAACGGTTACAAGGGTGGTTGCAACTGGGAGAATGACCTCCTGAAGATTGGTGAGGAATATGACGTAGCAGCTCACATGCGCTTCGCAGACCCTTACTATGGCTCTCTCGAGCACCTTGGTTTCAAGGTTAAATATGACTACTATGTATTCTGCGCAGCAACCGGCAAGCCTCACACCCGTTACGATGCTACCGGCTTCGGTGACCCCGACGACGATCCTTACGGCAGCTGGGCAATCGACCTGGGTGCATGGGATAAGGTAACCTGCACAGAAGACGGTAAGGTTAAGGTTAAAGACGGTGTTACACTTGCATCCGTTCTCAACCAGCCTGTTGTTATTACCGCAGATGCTTCCATCTACAACGAGGCAACCGGTACCTGGTACAACAGTTCTGTCGGTGGCCAGGGCATGGAGCCTTGGGGCCAGGCATATCAGTTTGACCAGTATGCAGCACAGTACGTGCTCAAGATCGCTGCCGGCGACGCTGGCACCGAGACCCTCAACTTTGACCTCGGTTCTTACGATTACCTCGCACTTCCCAAGACCGCTTCCATCGCAACTGACGACATCCTCGCAGCAGCAGGTGTAGAGGATTGGGCTGGCTTCACCGCACTCTACAACGATCCCGCATCCGTTGCAGCTCCCGCAGGTGTTGTCACTACAATCGCAGGCGCAATCGGCAAGATTAACTTCGATCTTGGCACCACTACTCCGATTGCAGAGAACCAGACCATCACCTTCACCTTCGCTCCCAAGGAGACTGGCATGAAGTCCATCAAGGTCGTAGCTAAGTTCACCGTAACCAACGATGAGGTTCCTGCAGAACTCATCCCGACCATCAACCCTGACTACATCCTCGAAGGCACTGAGAACACTGTTGTTGTCAAGGGTAAGAATATTGCAGGTGTTTGGACTCCTCAGTCCAGCATCGTAGAGCACATCTACCTCTATGACCACTTCGATCAGAACGAGATTGCCGATACTCCTCAGGTAGACTACATGACCATGAAGCTTGCTGACGGCGAGACCGGTGCAACAATCTTCTCTACTATCGGTGGTTCCAACAATTATGTAAATCAGGAGATTAAGCTTAACGGCGCATACACTGCAGATGAGGCTTACCGCGATGTTAACGTTGATATCTACCTGCATCTCGCAAATGGTCAGGAGCAGAAGGTTGGTTCTTATGTAGTACGCTTCGTGAAACCGTTCTCCATCAAGGCTGGTAGTATTACCCTTGAAACCCACTTGACAGAGTGGTGCTATGGCGAGGGTGCATTCTACATCAAAGAAGTTGGAACAGGCAAGGATCTTTGCAGCTTCTACGGTGGAGCGCTCCACATTTCAACCTATGCTCAGAATGCTTATGTCGGCCTGTTTGAAAGCGCAGATGCTCCTGTATGGAAGAGCAACGCAGATGAAAGCTTCGGCGAGAGACTCCTCTACTTCCCGAACAACGGTAAGTTCTACTGGAACAACCTTGGTACTGAACTCCAGAAAGACAAGCAGACAACATACGATGTTACTGTTAACATTCCTGGACTCATGACCCTCAAGGGCACAGGAAGCATACTGATTCTTAGCAGTGCGCACTCTCATGGTTCGCATACAGACCACGCTCCGGCCACTGTAGAGCCTGCAGCAGGCGCAAGCACAACCGTACAGTTTATTTTCGAGTAATCGTAAAGTCTACTAATAGAAATTTGGGGCGGCCGAAAGGCTGCCCCATTTTTTTTTGGTTATGTTGTTAAGATTGATTACCTTAGCGCAGCGCAATTGTGCGCCCATAAAAACAGATTGTAAAAACAATTTAAACATTAACTATTTAATACATCATGAAGAAACTATTTTCAATTGTTTGCATGCTGTTCATTGTCCTTTCAGTGAACGCACAGGACAAATCGGAATTCAATCCGTACTGGTATCTTCAGCTCCAGGGCGGCGCAGGCTACACCGTTGGCGAGACTGCTGACTTTATGGCTCTGCTCTCTCCCGCAGCTGCGCTGAATCTTGGCTGGCAGTTTGCTCCCGCAGTGGGCGCTAGACTCAATGTGAACGGCTGGGAAGGCAAGGGTATCATCACCACTGTAGAACAGGGTTACAAGTTCAACTATGCACAGGGCGGTATTGACTTCCTCTTCAATCTTGCACAGCTTGGCAAGTACAAGGCAG
Source organism: Bacteroidales bacterium (assembly GCA_017962235.1). GTDB lineage: Bacteria > Bacteroidota > Bacteroidia > Bacteroidales > UBA932 > Equibacterium. Next base: position 56,204 of record JAGCVS010000012.1, read on the forward strand.
ACCGCGTTTTCAATCCGTATGTATTTGCAGGTGCCGCAGCTAACTTTGCTTTCAACAACGGCGCTCCCGCACGCGTTAACTTCCCGGATCAGCTGGCTAACCGCTGGGATCCCATGCTCATCAGCCCTGTGGGCCGTGCCGGTGTGGGTGCAGACTTCCAGCTTGGCTACCGCGTAGCAATCGGTCTGGAGTACGTATGCAACGCAATCAGCGATAAGTTCAACAGCAAGCCCGCAGACGCGCTCACAATCCCCAATTTTGACTGGCAGCACCAGCTCCTGCTGGGTGTCAAGATCCGTCTGGGCGCTAAACCCGCACCCGCACCCGTACCTGTACCCGTGCCCGTTGCAGAGCCCGAACCGGAACCCGAACCGGAACCTGTTGTTGAGCCCGAACCGGAACCGGAACCCGAACCGGAACCCGACTTTGAGGCATTCGTAGAGAACATCTGGTTCAACCTCGATAAGTACAACATCCGCGAGAGCGAGGCTTACAAGATTGACAACATCGTTAAGGTTCTCAACGACAACCCCAATACCAAGATTGTTGTAACCGGCTATTGTGACGTTGAGACCGGTACCGACGCTTACAACTGGAAACTCTCCGAGAAGCGCGCCAACATGGTTAAGAGCGAGCTGGTTAAGAAGGGTATCGCAGAAGATCGCATCATCACCGACTTCAAGGGCAGCCGCGAGCGTCCGTTCGCAAATCCTGCTTCCAAGAACCGTGTTGCAATCTGCGTTGTTGACGACTAAAAGAAAGCCTCTACGGCTAAGAATAGAAAACCCAGGGCTTAGGCTCTGGGTTTTTCTTTTATCCGCGTAGTGCAGAGGCTGGTTCCAGGTCGCAGGCCTGGGCGGCGGGGGCGAGGCCGGAGCCGAGCCCCAGCACGGCAGCAAGCGCAAAGGCGAGAGCGATGTGAGCTGCGGTGAGCCTGGCGGAGATTACGTCGGTGGGAATCAGGGTGGTGGCCAGCCAGGCGAACGCCAGCCCCACGGCAGCTCCCAGCAGCGAGAGCGCAAACGCCTCCAGCAGGAATTCCCGCAGAATGTGTTTCCGGGTAGCTCCAAGTGCCTTCTTGAGCCCGATTTCCCATATCCGCTCCTTTACCGACACCAGCATAATGTTCACTATCCCGAATGCCCCTATCAGCAGCGAGAACAGCGTAACAATTATCCCCAGCATCGTAATCTTCCTAGTTATCGACACCGTCTCCCTGCACAAATCCTCCATAGTATTCAGCGCAAAGTTATCCTCTTGCGCAGGGAACAGATGTCTGGAAGCACGAAGAATCTGCCGAGCTTCGCCCAGTGTTGCGTCGCGGCCGGAGGCCGCGCCTTGTTGAGCCCCGGTGCCGATAGCTATCATTGTCTCCAGGCTTTCCCTGCCGCAAAGTTGCTCTGCGACTGCAAATGGTACAATAACGGCGTAATCTGTTGCGTAGAGATTGATAACATTACGCCCTTCATGAGAAAGAGTGCCAATTACAGTCATCGGACGGCCGGATATCCGTACCGTTTGGCCACAGATATTATCATATAAGTCTTGGCTGTCAGCCGAACCAAACAACGCTTCTGTAATTCTTGCCCCCAGAATAACCTTTGCATCACGTCCATTCAGTTCTGATTGAGAAAAGTTGCGCCCTTCGCACACAGTAGAATACACCAGATGCAGCCAGTCTCCCATAACTCCTACCAGTTTAGTTTCGGATAAGGTTTTACTGCCATATGTTACAACTGCGACCCCGTCTGCTGCGAGCGCAGTCCATCCGAAAGCTCCGCCAGAACACTCTGATTCATGAAGGTCTTTTGCTTGTGTTAGTGCCAGATAGTCTTCCCGTGACGGCATCGGCCGCATTGAGTAGCGGCTCCAGGCTGCCGCACCATCATCTTCTTCCCCGGCTTCCCTTTCAGATTCTTCTGCGGAATCACCCCCTTCTTCCACCACGGGGAATCGCTCCACCATAACCATGTCGCTGCCAAAATGGTCAAAACCGGCCACCACGGCTTGTTTGAAGCCGTCCACCAGGGCAAAAGAAAGGGTTACAACAAAGATTCCGACACTGACCCCCGCAAGCGAGAGCGCCGTGCGCAGCGGGTCACTTTTTGTTTGAGACAATATCTCCATCGATTTCTCCTCCGGCTAATTTGTTTTTGATTTGTCTGATAGTATCAAAAGCGTTTAGTGGGGAAATCGTATTGATATCTATTTTTTCGATTATGTGTTTTATGTCTAAGAGTAGGGGGTCGTCCAGCTGGAAGAAGGACAGTTGCATGGGGGAGAGATGCCTCGACACGCTGCCGTCCGGGGCGACACGCTTTGTCATCCCGAGCGGAGTCGAGGGATCTCTTTTTTCCAGCGAGCTCAGCTTCGTCTGGGCGGCGTGGAGCACCGCGTCCGGCATGCCGGCCATGCGGGCCACGTGGATACCGAAGCTGCTGGCCACCCCTCCGGGGCACAGTTTGCGCAGGAAAATAACGTGTCCGTCTATCTCCTGCGTGGATATATGATAATTGTGGACCCTCTCCAGCAGGGTCTCCATCTCGTTTAGTTCGTGATAATGGGTGGCGAACAGCGTCTTGGGAGCCAGAGGCGAGGCATGCAGATACTCCACAATGGCCCACGCGATGGACATGCCGTCGTAAGTGCTGGTGCCGCGCCCAATCTCGTCCAGCAGCAGCAGCGAACGCTGCGACAGATTGTTCAGGATGGTGGCGCTCTCCGTCATCTCCACCATGAAGGTGGATTCTCCGCGGGAAATATTGTCGGAGGCACCCACGCGGGTGAACAGCTTGTCCACAAAGCCGATACGGGCGGCCGTCGCCGGCACCCAGCTGCCAATCTGCGCCATTAGCACAATCAGCGCGGTTTGCCGCAGCAACGCCGATTTACCTGCCATGTTGGGGCCGGTGAGTATGATTATCTGCTGGCTGCAATTGTCCAGCATCACATCGTTCGCAATGTACTCTTCCCCCTCCGGCATGAATGCCTCTATCACGGGATGACGCCCCTGCTTTATGTCGATAACCAGAGAGTCGTCCACATCCGGGCGGTGATATCCGCGCTCGTGCGCGTTGAAGGCGAAGGCGGCCAGGCAGTCCAGTTCGCTCACCGCCACCGCGTTGGCCTGAATCGTACCCACGTTGCTCTGCAGTTCGCGCACCAGGTCGGCATAAATTGACGCCTCAATGGCCACAATCTGGTCTTGCGCCACCAGAATCTTCTCTTCGTATTCCTTGAGCTCCGCGGTTATATAGCGCTCAGCCCCAACCAGCGTCTGCTTGCGGATCCACTCCGCCGGCACCATATCTTTATATGTGTTGCGCACCTCCAGATAGTAGCCGAACACGTTGTTGTAGCTGATTTTGAGCGACGATATGCCGGTGGCGTCGCGCTCCCGCTGCTGGATGTCCAGCAGTATCTGTTTGCTGTTCTCCAGTATGTTGCGGTAGTCGTCCAGCCGTGCGTCCACACCGCGGCAGATAACCTCGCCCTTGCCGATCTGCTGCGCGGTATCGCCCTTGATGGTGGCGAAGATGCGCTGCGAGAGCGTCTCCAGCGCGTTCAGGCGGCTTACCAGCGCCTCTACGGCGGCCACGCCGCGCCCCTTTTCAATTATGGAGGATATGTTCTGCAGGCCGCGGCCCAGCTGCAGCACTTCGCGCGGCAGGATCTTGCCCGCAGCGGCGCGGGAGATGATACGCTCCAGGTCGCCTATCTGCGCTATGGAGTCGCGGATGTCGCCGCACAGGGCATCATCGTCGTAGAGTGCCTGCACCGCATCCGAGCGCTGCTTTATGGCGGCGGGACTCTTCAGGGGCATCGCCAGCCATTCGCGCAGGCGACGGCTTCCCATGGGGCTGCGGCAGCTGTCCAGAATGTCTATCAGCGCCGCTCCGCCCGCCGACATCGGCTGCAGAATCTCCAGCGAGCGCATTGTAAAGCGGTCTATCCACATGAATTCGCCACGGTCTATGCGCCCTATGGAGCGGATGTGGGAGATATCCTTGTGCTCCGTGAGGTCCAGATAGGCCATGACGGCTCCTGCCGCAGTTATTGCCAGCGGCATGTCCTCCACGCCGAACCCCTTGAGGGAGTCGGTCTCGAACTGCCGGAGCAGCTTCTTGTATGCGGAATGGTATACAAACGCCCAGCTCTCCATGGCCGTGACGTAAGATTTGTCTTTGAAACGCTGCCGGAAACCCTCTTCAAAGCCACGCTGAAGCAGGATTTCCTTGGGGGCGAAATCGGCCAGCAGCAAATCCACAAAGTCCAGCGACCCCTGCGCCACGCGGAAAGAGCCGGTGGAGATGTCCAGAAAGGCTGCTCCAGCCTGGTCCTTCTCAAAGTAGAGGGCGCACAGCCAGTTGTTCTTGGAGGCGTCCAACAGCGTCTCGTTGTAGTTGACGCCGGGGGTTACCAGCTCCGTAACGCCGCGCTTCACCAGTTTCTTGGTAAGTTTGGGGTCCTCCAGCTGGTCGCAGATGGCCACCTTGTAGCCCGCAGCCACCATCTTTGGCAGGTAGATGTCTATGGCGTGATGCGGCACCCCAGCCAGATTGGTGTAGCTGCCGGAGCCGCTCGCCTTGCGGGTCAGTACCAGCCCCAGAACCTTGCTCACCACCACCGCGTCGTCTGCAAATGTCTCGTAAAAGTCGCCCACGCGGTAGAAGAGAATGCAGTCCGGGTACTGCGACTTGATGTCGTAGTACTGCTGCATCAAAGGGGTATTCTTGTCCGTTGCGGCCATAGATTACAAATGTAGCCAAATTTCATGTATCTTTGTATGCGGACATGAAAGTAAAACCTAAAAAGAGTTTGGGTCAGCATTTTCTGACCAACGACGCGATTGCGCAGCGCATCGCGGAGGCTCTGGTGTTTGTGCCGACGGCTGATGCGGCCGGCGTTGCGGCTGGCTCTGATGCGGCTGGTGCCGACAGTTCCGGTTCATCCGCGGCCGGCGGCCGGATGAATGTGCTGGAGGTGGGTTGCGGCACGGGAGCGCTCACGAAGCACCTGCTGCGGCGCAGCGACATACTGCTCAAGGGAATCGAGATCGACGGCGAGTCGATAGCGTACCTCAGGGAGAACCTGCCCGCCATTATGCCGCGCCTGTACGAAGCCGATTTTCTGAAGGCGGACTTGCGCAAAATTTTCCCGGAGGGGGATTTTGCGGTGATCGGCAACTTCCCGTACAACATATCGTCGCAGATTTTCTTCAAAATTCTGGAATACCGCGAGAGCGTTCCGCAGGTGGTGGGGATGCTGCAGAAAGAGGTGGCGGAACGGTTGGCCAGCGGCCCCGGCAACAAGAGTTACGGCATACTGTCTGTGCTGCTGCAGGCGTGGTACGACATCGAGTATCTGTTCACGGTGGGCGAACATGAGTTCTCGCCGCCGCCCAAGGTGAAATCGGCTGTAATACGGTTGCGCCGCAACGGCCGTACGGAACTCGGCTGCGACGAGGATCAGTTCAAAAAAGTGGTGAAAGCCGCCTTCAATCAGCGCCGCAAGACCCTCCGCAACAGCCTGCGAGCCATCGGTGTAGAGGCCCCTGAGGCCTACGCATCCCTCCGCCCCGAGCAAATGAGCGTAGAGGATTTTATAAAGGCAACAAAAAAACTCAGCGCTTGACGCGCCGAGTTTTTTTGTTGAGATATCAGGACTCGAACCCGAACCGAGAGAGCCAGAATCTCTAGTGCTACCATTACACCATATCTCAGTCCAATTGGACTGCAAATATAGGAGTATTTCACTGTTTTACAAAAAAATTTGAGATCCCTCGGCTACGCTCGGGATGACACGGGGGTACGACACGCGTTACGTGCGTGGACCCTTTGTCATATCGAGCGAGCGAAGCGAGTCGAGATATCTAAAAAATGCCGGACAGCGCTTCGTACACCGGCCCATCGTGGAGGGCGGCGGGGGTGCCGGCATCGCCGTCGCTGCTGATGGAGGCCACCAGCGGAATCTGCGCCAGCAGCGGCAGTTTGTATTTCTCCGCCAGGGAGGCAGCCCCGCCCCGTCCGAAGATATAATACTTGTGATCCGGGTACTCCTCCGGGGTGAACCACGACATATTCTCTATCAGTCCGAATATGTGCTTGTCCACCTTGGGGTTCAGGAACATGTCGATGCTCTTTTCCACATCGGCCAGAGCCACGCTCTGCGGGGTGGTGACCACGAACACACCGTCCAGCGGCACGTCGTTCACCAGCGAAATCTGTATGTCGCCGGTGCCGGGAGGCAGGTCTATCAGCAGGTAGTCCAGCTCTCCCCAAGCCACCTGCAATATCATCTGTTTCAGGGCATTGCTGGCCAGCGGACCGCGCCATACCAGTGCCTGCTCGGGTCGCGCAAAGTAGCCGATGGACATCCATTTAACGCCGTATTTCTCTACCGGAATGAGGGTCTGCTTCTCGCCCTCTATCTCTGCCTCCGGCTGCACCTCTTCCGTGCCGGTCATCTTGGGGATGGAGGGGCCGTAGATGTCGGCGTCCGCCACACCCACCTTGTACCCCTTGCGGGACAGCGTGATGGCGAGATTCACCGCCACCATGGATTTGCCCACGCCACCCTTACCGCTGGCAACGGCGATTACGCTACCCACCTGCGATAGGTTCTCCAAATCTGGATTCATATCCACCGCGGCGGGTTTGCGGGCCGCCCGCACCAGTTCCAGAATGGATATCTTATACCCCGGGAAAGCCGCCTCCAGAGCCTCTCTGCAGGCAGATTTTATACTGCCCGCCAGCGGGTCCTTGCGCGGGAACACCAGGGTGAACTTGATTTCCGTCTGCGAAAAATGGATGTTTTCCACCATCCCCAGCGAGACGATGTCCTCCCCCTCGGCGGGGTGAATAACCCCTGCGAGGGCCTCTCTGATACGGTTTTCCATACAGAATTACTCCTTGGCGGGGGCGGTGCTGGCCAGGAAAAGCTCGTCCATCTGCACCTGGTCTATGCGGCTGGGGGAATCTATCATCACGTCGCGGCCCATGTTGTTCTTGGGGAACGCGATAAAGTCGCGGATGGTCTCCTGACCGCCTAGCAGGGCGCATACGCGGTCAAAGCCGAATGCCAGGCCGCCGTGAGGCGGAGCGCCAAACTTGAAGGCGTTGATGATGAAGCCGAATTTGTAGTCGGCATCCTCTTTACTGATTCCAAGCACCTGGAACATACGCTGTTGCACGTCTGCCTGATGGATTCTTATGCTGCCGCCGCCAAGCTCGCTGCCGTTGAGCACAAAGTCGTAGGCGTTGGCGCACACGCGTTCCAGATCCTCTTTCTTATCGCTATAAAACCACTCCAGATGCTCCGGTTTGGGGGCGGTGAAGGGGTGGTGCATCGCGTAGAAGCGGCCGTCCTCTTCGCTCCATTCGAGCAGCGGGAAGTCCACCACCCACAGCGGTGCGAATTCGTCCGGTTTGCGGAGGCCCAGACGGTTGCCCATCTCTATGCGGAGCACGCCCAGCATGGTCTGGGTCTTGCGCTTGGGGCCGCAGAGCACCAGAAGCAGGTCGCCGGTTTTTGCGCCCACCTTGGCGGCAACGGCCTGCAGCTGCTCCGGAGTGTAGAATTTATCCACGGAGGATTTGATGCTGCCGTCGGGATTCAGTTTGATGTAAACCAGCCCTTTGGCGCCCACCTGCGGACGTTTAACCCACTCCGTGAGTTCGTCCAGCTGTTTGCGGGTATATTCTGCAGCACCCGGCACTGCGATGGCGCCGATGTATTCGCTGCCGTCGAACACGCCAAAGCCGCAGCCCTTAACCAGTTCAGATATCTCGCTGATTTCCATGCCAAAGCGGATGTCGGGCTTGTCGCTGCCGTAGCGGTCCATTGCATCGTACCAGCTGATGCGGGGTATCGGGTTGGCGATTTCTACGCCGATTACGTTCTTGAACAGGGTGCGCATCATCCCCTCGAAGGTGTTCAGCACATCCTCCTGCTCCACAAAGCTCATCTCGCAGTCTATCTGGGTGAACTCAGGCTGACGGTCGGCGCGCAGGTCCTCGTCGCGGAAGCAGCGCACAATCTGGAAGTAGCGGTCGTAACCCGCCACCATGAGCAGCTGCTTGAAGGTCTGGGGACTCTGGGGCAGGGCGTAGAACTCGCCGGGATTCATGCGGCTGGGCACCACAAAGTCGCGGGCTCCCTCCGGCGTACTCTTAATCAGGTACGGCGTTTCTATCTCCATAAAGCCCTGTGTGTCAAGATAGTTGCGCACTTCGTGAGCAATCTTGTGGCGGAGGGTCAGCGCGTTCTTGAGCGGGGTGCGCCGCAAATCCAGATAGCGGTATTTGGCGCGCAGCTCCTCGCCGCCGTCGCTGTTGTCTTCAATTGTGAAGGGCGGGGTGGCGGAGAGGTTCAGGATGTTTATCTCAGAGAGGATTATCTCTATGTCTCCGGTGTCGATCTTGGCGTTCTTGCTCTGGCGCTCGGCTACCTTGCCCACTGCCTGAATAACCGCTTCGCGGCCCAGTTTGGCCAGATTATCCTTGACTGCATCGCTGGAGGCATCGTCCACCACCAGCTGCGTGATGCCGTAGCGGTCGCGCAGATCTATGAAGCTCATGCCGCCCATTTTGCGGATGCGCTGCACCCAGCCGGCCAGCTTCACGGTTTTGCCGGCGTCGCTCAGTCTCAATTCACCACAAGTATGTGTTCTGTACATATGTTGTTGATAGTTAGGTTTATACGTTGAATAAAAAGTGCATTATGTCGCCGTCTTGCACCACATATTCCTTCCCTTCGCTGCCCAGCTTGCCGGCGGCGCGGCAGGCCGACTCGCTGCCCAAGGATATGAAATCGTCGTATTTAATCACCTCGGCGCGGATGAAGCCCCGCTCAAAATCGGTGTGGATCACGCCCGCTGCGCGGGGTGCCTTGTCCCCCTTGCGGATGGTCCAGGCGCGCACTTCAGGTTCGCCCACGGTGAAATAGGTCTGCAGGCCCAGCAGGTCGTATGCCGCCTGAATCAGGCGCTCCACGCCGCTGCGCTCCAGCCCGATCTCTTCCAAAAACATCTGACGCTCATCGTAGCTCTCCAGCTCAGCGATTTCGCTCTCAATCTTGGCGGCGATAATCATCATGCCGGCATCCTCGTTCTTGATGGCCTCCGCCACGGCGGCGGTGTAGGCATTGCCGGTGGCGGCGGAGTTTTCATCTACATTGCAGACGTAAAGCACAGGCTTGCAGGTGAGTAAGCAGAACTCTTTAGCGAGCTTCTCCTCATCCTGGTTCTCCGGAATCACTTCGCGGGCGTTGCGCCCCTGCTCCAGCACCGCCTTGTATTTCTCCAGCATCTCCAGCGCCTTCTTGGCGGTTTTGTCGCCGCCAACGCTGGCCTGCTTGCGCACCTTCTCCATGCGGTTGGAGACGGTCTCCAAGTCTTTTATCTGGAGCTCCAGGTCAACGACCTCCTTGTCGCGCACCGGGTCCACGGCGCCGTCTACGTGGGTGATGTTGTCGTCGTCAAAACAGCGGAGCACGTGCAAAATGGCGTCGGTCTCGCGGATGTTGGCCAGGAACTGGTTGCCGAGCCCTTCGCCCTTGCTGGCGCCGCGCACCAGGCCGGCAATGTCCACAATCTCCACGGTGGCGGGTACCACGCGGCGCGGATGTACCAGGTTCTCAAGCACGCCAAGGCGCTCGTCGGGCACATTGCAGCTGCCAATGTTGGGCTCTATGGTGCAGAACGGGAAGTTGGCGCTCTGTGCCTTGGAAGAGCTGATACAGTTGAAAAGTGTTGACTTGCCCACGTTTGGCAGTCCTACGATTCCGCATTTGAGTGACATCTGCCGCTATTTTTTAAACGAATGACAAATATAAGAAAAAATGGGTAACTTGGCGGCATGAGAAGGATATGTGCAGTATGGACGGCCATTCTGATGGCGACGATGGGGCTTAGCGCCCAGATATTTTGTTGGAATCTCGAGAACTATTTTGACACGTACAACGACCCGGTTACGGCAGACGATCCCTTTACCCCCTGCGGCGAGTATCGCTGGACGCGGCGCAAGGAGACTACCAAGCGAAACCTGATAGCCAGGACTATCATCGCCTCTGCGGAGTGTTTTGGCGGCGAACTGCCGGCGCTGGTGGGGCTGTGCGAGGAGGAGAACGCGCTGGTGTTGAAGCGGTTGGTGGAGGACACCCCGCTGGCAAAGGTACGCTACCGGTATATCCATCGCGACAGCCCCGACCCCCGCGGGATAGATGTGGCGCTGCTGTACGACCCGGCCAGGGTGAGAGTGCTGGACTATGGCTTTATCACGGTGAGAGGCTTCGCCACCCGCGAGATACTGTACGCCAGGGTGGTGTTTGGTGGCGGGGCGGCGGGACCGGAAGGAGGCGGTAGCAACGCCTCAGCCACAGATGGCTCCGCAGAGCAAAACGCAGCACAGACCGCCGCCCCGTCCGGCGGCAGCCGGCCTTCCGACACCCTCCACCTCTATGTGAACCATTGGCCCAGCAAGTACAGCGGCGCCAAGGCGTCGGAAGCAAAGCGGCGGGCGGTGTGCGACGCGCTGGAGCATAATCTGGACTCGCTGCTGGCAGCGGAACCTGCTGCGAAAATCATACTTATGGGCGATTTCAATGACACCCCGTCCGCCCCCACAATCACAGCCCTAACACAGCGCCAAAACCTGATAAATCTCACAGAAAACCTCCCCGGAGGCACCATCCGCTTCAAGGGGAAATGGGAGATGATAGACCAGCTGCTGGCATCCCCCGCTGCGGCGGCCCTAATCGAGGCGGTGGATATCTACAAGCCCGCTTTTCTGTTGGAGGAGGACAAGGAGTTTCTGGGCTTCAAGCCGCGCCGCACCAACGTGGGCCCGAGGTATAACGGCGGTGCCAGCGACCACCTCCCCGTCGTCGCGTGTCTTAAAGAAACTTTTTGAGGGAAAACCATTATATTTGTACGAATAACACATCGCGACTCCCATGAAACAATACCTTGACCTACTACGGCATATCCGCACCAATGGCGTTATGAAGAGCGACCGCACCGGCGTGGGCACGCAGAGCGTGTTCGGCTATCAGATGCGCTTCAATCTGGCCGACGGCTTCCCGCTGCTCACCACCAAGAAGGTGCACCTGCGCTCCATTATCCACGAGCTGCTGTGGTTCATTGCGGGCGACACCAACATCAAGTACCTGCACGACAACAAGGTATCCATCTGGGACGAATGGGCGGACGAGAACGGCGACCTGGGGCCGGTGTACGGCCATCAGTGGCGCAGCTGGCCCACCCCTGACGGTAGCCACATAGACCAGCTGGCCAATGTGCAGGAGTCGCTGCGGCACAATCCCGACAGCCGCCGCCACATTGTCTCTGCGTGGAACGTGGCAGAGGTGGACAAGATGGCGCTCCCCCCTTGCCACAGTCTGTTCCAATTCTATGTCGCAAACGGCCGGCTGAGCTGCCAGCTGTACCAACGCAGCGCCGACGTGTTCCTGGGAGTCCCCTTCAACATCGCCTCTTACGCGCTGCTCACCATGATGATGGCGCAGTGCTGCGGGTACACCCCCGGCGACTTTGTGCACACCTTTGGCGACGTGCATATATACCGCAACCACTTCGAGCAGGTGGCGACCCAGCTGGAGCGCGAGCCCCGTCCGCTGCCCACCATGCACATCAACCCCGACGTGAAGGACATCTTCTCTTTCAAATACGAAGATTTTACATTGGAAGGATACGACCCGTGGCCAGCAATCAAGGCCCCGGTAGCAGTTTAGAGGCCTATGACAAGCATTATAGTTGCAGTAAGCGACAACCTGGCGATTGGCCGTGGCGGCGACATGCCGTGGCACATAGCGGCCGACCTGAAATATTTCAAGGAGACCACTACCGGCCACACCGTGATAATGGGGCGGCGGACTTGGGAGTCCATCGGCTGCCGTCCGCTCAAGAACCGCAAGAACATTGTGGTTAGCAGCACCATGGCGAAGGCGGAAGGCGCTGAAGTTGCGCCAAACCTGCAGGCGGCGCTGGAGATGGCGGGCGGCGAAGCGTTCATTATGGGCGGCGGCCGGCTCTATGCAGAGGCGATGCCGCTGGCGGGCCGGCTCTACCTGACCCTCGTGCACACCGTGGTGAAGGATGCCGACACATTCTTCCCTTTTATCAACCCCGAGGATTGGAAGCTGGTGAGCGCCAGCGAAACGATGACCGATGTGGTGAGCGGACTGGAATTCGAATTCAAGGTATATGACAGAACCGGGGCGTAAGGAGGGCTTTTCAAGCAATTTTGGCATGGTGGCGGCCGCAGTGGGTTCCGCCATCGGCCTGGGCAACCTGTGGCGCTTCCCCTATTTGGTGGGGCAGAACGGCGGGGCCGCCTTCATTATCGTCTATCTGATTATTACGCTGGTTATCAGCACTCCCATTTTATTGGCAGAGAGCGTGATTGGCCGTCGGGGCGGAGGTGCTCCGGCAGAGGCCTACCGCAACGTGACGGGCCGCAAGGCATGGGGCGCGGCGGGCATCATGGGTATGATAACCTGCTTCATGATTATGTCGTTCTACGTGGTAGTGGGCGGCTGGACCATCAAGTATCTGCTGCTATCGTGCGTGATGCAGTTCCACCGCGGCGCGCAGATAGACAGCGGCGCCCTGTTCACCGGCTTCATGACAGACAGCACCGCCCCCATCGCATACAGCATACTCTTTATCCTGCTGACTATAATTATCATCATCCTGGGGGTGCAGAAGGGGATTGAGAAGACCTCCAAGCTGATGATGCCCATGCTGTTTGTGCTGATAATATTGATTGGCATCCGCAGCGTGACCCTGCCCGGGGCCAAGGTGGGCATCGCGTACCTCTTCAACCCCGATTTTTCTTCACTGACCTTCAAGAGCATTCTGGAGGCGCTGGGGCAGAGCTTTTTCTCCCTGAGCCTGGGCGCCTGCATGATGATAACCTACGGCGCGTATACCCCCAAGAGCAGCAACCTTACCAAGAACGCCGCAGTAATCTCCGTGAGCGATACCTTCTTTGCGGTGATGGCGGGATGCGCGATCATGCCGGCGGTGTTTGCATTCGGCGTGAATCCCACACAGGGGGCCGGACTGGTGTTTGTGACCCTGCCGCAGATCTTCACCCAGATGCCGCTGGGCGGCGTCTGCTCAGCTCTGTTCTTCTTTGCGCTGTTCCTGGCGGCAGTATCCTCTGCAGTATCGCTGTTCGAGGTTATAACATCGTCGCTGATGAGCATCACCGGCAAGAGCCGCCGCACCTCGGCGATAATAGTGGCGCTGGTGCTCACCGCCACCGGCAGCGTCTGCTCCCTTTCGCAGGGGGTGCTGCGGGGCGTGACCATTGCCGGGATGAACATATTCGACCAGTTTGACTATCTATCCTCCAACTTCCTGATGACCACGGGCGGCCTGCTCACAGTGGTCTGCATAGGCTGGTGTGTGGGCAAGGAGGCCTTTTTGGACGAAATCACCGCGGGCGGCACCATCCGAGTGAACCGCACGCTGGCATCGATATTATTCTTCATAATCAAATATGTGGCGCCGGTGGTGATTGTCGGCACCGCGATTTCCATCATCTTTTAACATGAAAAGGACACTTACAATAATGCTGGCGGCCCTGGTGTCGCTGTGCGCTGCGGCCGACGAAGGGATGTGGCTGCTCCCGCTGCTGGAGAAGATGAACATCAAAACCATGCAGGAGATGGGCTGCCGCCTTACCGCGGATGAAATCTACAGCATCAACCATACCTCGCTGAAAGATGCGGTGGTGATATTCGGCGGCGGATGCACCGGAGAGGTGGTCTCCAGCCAGGGGCTGCTGCTCACCAACCACCACTGCGGCTACAGCTCCATCCAGAGCCTGAGCAGCGTGGAGCACAACTATCTGCTGGACGGCTACTGGGCTATGACAATGGGGGAGGAACTCCCGGTGGAAGGGCTTTCCGTGACCTTCCTGGACAGCTTTACCGATGTCACCGACAAGGTGAACAAGGCGACCCGAGGCCTGGAAGGCGAGGTATTTGACAAGGCGTTTGCAGAGATCTCCGCCAAACTCACCGCGCCGCTGACAGCTGCCGACAAGCACATCAGCGCCACCGTGGTCCCTTTCTTTGGCGGGAATGCGTACTATCTGATTGGTTACAAGCGGTTCAACGACATCCGCTTTGTGGGGGCGCCGCCATCCTCTATTGGCAAGTTCGGTGCCGATACAGATAACTGGATGTGGCCCCGCCACACCTGCGATTTCTCCGTGTTCCGCATTTATGCCGATAAGGACAACAATCCCGCGGCGTACTCTCCGGAGAATGTTCCATACAATCCCCGCCGCGCCCTGAGAGTCTCCCTCAAGGGGGTTCAGGAGGGCGATTTCTCCATGATTATGGGTTATCCGGGCACCACCAACCGCTTTATGACCAGCCGCGAGGTGGCGGAGCAGCGCGACTTGACCAACGCGGTGTGCATTTTCTGCCGCGGCGAGCGTCAGAAGATACTGCTGGAGGATATGCTGGCTGACCCCGCGGTGAAGATACAGTACGCCAGCAAATATAGCGGCTCTACCAACGGCTGGAAGAAGTGGATTGGTATGAACGAGGCGTTTGGCAAGCTGGATGTGGAGAACCGCCGTGCGCAGAACGAGGCAGAGTTCATGGACTGGGTCGGCAAGAAAAAGTGCCGCGGCAAGAAGTACGGCAGTGCGCTGAACGATGTGGCGGCCGGTGTCGCGGAGCGTGCCGACGCCCGCAGGATGATGCTCTACCTGCGCGAGACTCTCTCCAGAATCGAGATAGGGCAGATTGCGGGCACTGTGGCCTCTGCAATGGATGACCCGGCCATGGGGGCGCGTATGGAGCGCTTCTACAAAGATTATTCGCCGTCCACCGATAAGAAGGTGGCGGTGCGCATGATAGATATTTATCGAGACAGCGTGGGTCTGGCCACCATCCCGATGCTTTACAAGGCGGTGGTGGAGCAGCACAACGGCGATGTCGCCGCCTTTGTAGAAGATCTTTTTGAGATATCGGCCTTCGCATCCAAAGAGAAGCTGGACGCAGTGCTGGCGCAGCCCGATGCCGCCGCAAGGGTGGAGAATGACCCCGCCGCGCAGCTGAGCAATGCCGTAATGGACCTGTATATGGCCCGCGCCAAGGATGCCGGCCGTGCCGGGGAGAGGCTGCAGGCTGGCAAAAAAGCTTACATCGCCGGTCAGCTTGAGATGAAGAAGGGGGAGCCGATGTATCCCGATGCCAACTTTACCATGCGTCTGACATACGGCACCGTGAAGGCTTATTCGCCCAAGAACGGCGTTCGCTACGATTATTTCACCACGCTGAAGGGGGTGATGGAGAAGGAGGATCCCGACAACTGGGAGTTCGTGGTGCCGGCGCGTCTGAAAGAGCTTTACAAGGCGCATGACTTTGGCCGCTATGCCCGCAGCGACGGCAGCCTGCCGGCATGTTTCATCATGACTGGCGACATTACGGGCGGCAACAGCGGCAGTCCGGTGATGGACGGCGACGGCAACCTGATTGGCCTGGCATTTGACGGCAACTGGGAGTCGATGTCGGGTGACATTATCTTTGAGCCTGATTTACAGCGTTGTATATGTGTGGACATCCGCTACGTGCTGTTCATTATGGACAAGTTTGGCGGCTGTGGCAGGCTTGTTGACGAAATGAATATAATTTATTAGCTTTGCACGCTTAATTCCACAATATCAGAAAGGAATAATCAAGAAATAATATAAACCGAAATGAAAAATTACTCCACAGACAAAATTCGCAACGTCGTACTCTTAGGCGGTACCCGCTGCGGTAAGACCACCCTTGCCGAAACCATCATGTTTGAAGGTGGCGTCATTGACCGTCGCGGGACCATCGAAGGCAAAAACACCGTATCCGACAACACCGAGGTAGAGCAGCTGTTCCAGCGTTCCATCTATTCCACCCCGTTCTACGCAGAGTTCGCAGACCACAAGCTCAATTTTATTGATGCTGCGGGTGCAGACGACTTTATCGAGGGTGCAATCCTGGGTCTGAACGTTTGCGATTCCGCCATCATGGTGGTTAACGCAGGCGCCGGCGTTGAGGTTGGTACCGAGATTCACGGCCGCTATGCAGAGCAGTACAAGAAACCCGTCCTGATCGCAGTAAACCAGATTGAGACTGAGAAGGCTAACTGGGACAACACCCTGGACAGCCTGCATCAGGCATTCGGCGCAAAGGCAGTTCCCGTACAGTTCCCCGTTAACCCCGGCATGGAGTTCAACGCTGTTGTGGACGCCCTCAAGATGAAGATGTACAAGTTCTCCGGCGAAGACGGCAAAACCGAGGAGTGCGACATTCCCGCAGACCTGGCAGACCGCGCAGAGGAGATGCACTCCGCTATCGTGGAGATGGCAGCAGAAAGCGACGAAGCGCTGATGGAGAAATTCTTTGAGGCAGGCGAGCTCACAGAAGAGGAGCTTCACGCAGGTCTCAACACCGGTTTTGTAAAGGGCGAGTTCTACCCCGTATTCTGCATCTCCGGCAAGAAGGACATGGGCGTTAAGCGCATGCTCGAATTCCTCACCGAGGTGGCTCCGGCTCCCAAGGAGGATGCTTCCGGCAAGACCTCCCTGTTCGTTTACAAGACCGCCCTGGAACAGCACCTTGGCGACGTTACCTACTTCAAGGTAGTATCGGGCAAGATTGCTGAGGGTCAGGACTTCGTAAACATGGACAACGGCGGCAAAGAGCGCATCACCACTCTCTACGCAGTTGCAGGCAAGAAGAAAGAGAAAGTTACCGAGCTGGTAGCAGGTGACATGGGTTGTACGGTTAAGCTGAAAGCTGTGAAGACCAACCAGACCCTGAACACCCCCGGTTACGACGTGGCATTCCCGCCCATCGAGTTCCCGCCGGCAAAATACCGCGCAGCCATCAAGGCTCTGGATGAGAAGGATGATGAGAAACTTGGCGAGGCACTTAACCGCGCAGCTGCAGAGGATCCCACCCTCCGCGTGGAATACTCCAAGGAGCTCCGTCAGACAATTATCAACTGCATGGGCGAGCAGCACATCAACATTCTCAAGTGGCATCTGAACAACGATTATAAGATCGACATCGAGTTCTTCGCTCCCAAGATCCCGTACCGCGAGACCATCACCAAGGTGGCTACCGCAGAGTACACCCACAAGAAACAGTCGGGTGGTGCAGGTCAGTACGGCCGCGTTGTAATGCTTATAGAGCCCATCGTAGAGGGGGTTGAACCTACAGGTCGCTTCAAAATTGACGGCAAGGACACTCAGCTTACCATCAAGGGTAAGGAAGAGGCTTCTTTGGACTGGGGCGGCAAGTTCGAGTTCGTGAACTGCGTTGTGGGCGGTGCCATCGATGCAGGCTTCATGCCCGCAATCAAGAAGGGTATCATGCAGAAGATGGAGGAGGGTCCTCTGACCGGTTCTTATGCACGCGACATCCGCGTTTATATCTACGACGGTAAGATGCACCCGGTAGACTCCAAGGAAATCGCCTTCATCATTGCGGGTCGCAACGCCTTCAAGAATGCCTTCAAGAAGGCTGGTCCCAAGCTTCTGGAACCCATCTACATGGTTGAGATCATGGTTCCCGGCGACTGCACCGGCGACGTTATGAGCGATATCCAGAACCGCCGCGGTATTATCGAGGGTATGGGTGCCGAGAAGGGCTTCCAGGTACTCCGTGCACGCGTGCCTCTGGCAGAACTCTACC
Organism: Bacteroidales bacterium; assembly: GCA_017962235.1. Taxonomy (GTDB): domain Bacteria; phylum Bacteroidota; class Bacteroidia; order Bacteroidales; family UBA932; genus Equibacterium. The sequence goes on from JAGCVS010000012.1 coordinate 73,922, forward strand.
GTTACTCCACCACTCTGAGCTCCATCACTTCCGGCCGCGGAACCTTCACCATGACCTTCATCGAGTACCAGCAGGTACCCATGGACGTTCAGGAGAAGCTCCTCAAGGAATACGAAGAGTCCCAGAAAGAGGAGGAATAATCCTTCTGATAGTTCTACAGCTTTGATACAAGCTACAGGCATAGAAAAATCATTCGGTACCCTTAAGGTTCTTAAGGGTATCGATTTTTCTGCCCGTGACCGCGAGGTGGTGAGTATAGTGGGGGCCAGCGGTGCGGGGAAGAGCACCCTCTTGTCGATACTCGGGTCGCTGTCGCGCCCCGACGCCGGCCGCGTTCTGATAGACGGTACCGATATCTTCTCGCTGGGCGAGAAGCAGCTGGCTGCCTTCCGCAACCGCAAGATAGGGTTCGTGTTCCAGTTCCACCACCTGCTGCCAGAGTTCACCGCAATGGAGAATGTGTTGCTGCCGGCCATGATTGGCGGCAAGTGCGATGCGGCGGTGCGCGAGCGGGCCCGCGGCCTGTTCGAGGACCTTGGGGTGTCGGCACGCATGACCCACAAGCCCTCCGAGATGAGCGGTGGCGAGCAGCAGCGCGTGGCTGTGGCCCGCGCCCTTATCAATTCCCCATCCATACTGCTGGCAGATGAGCCCAGCGGCAATCTGGACAGCGTGACCCGCGCGGAACTCCACAAAATGTTCTTTACGCTGCGCGACAAGTACGGCATCACTATCGTCATCGTGACCCACGACAAGGATCTGGCGGCGATGAGTGACCGGACCTTAGAGATGCGTGACGGTTTATTCATTTAAAGAGCGGGAGATTCCTCGACTTCGCTGCGCTCCGCTCGAAATGACATTCCGCTTTAAACAATTCTCCTTGAATGATGACCGCAGCGCCATGAAGATTGGTGCTGATTCGGTGTTGTTAGGGGCGTGGATGGATGTTGATGGGGCGGAGCGTCTGCTGGACGCCGGCTGCGGGTGCGGCATACTGGCGCTGATGGCGGCGCAGAAGCTCTCCGATGAGGGCGTCGCCGATTATCGTATCGATGCTGTGGACATAGATGCCGGGGCGGTGGCGGACAGTGCCGCCAATTTTGCGGCATCGCCGTGGGCGGCACATCTTAACATTCGTCAGGTTTCTCTTCAAGATTTTGCAGATGAGTTATCCGGCCGTGCAGCCGATGCTGCGGCGGGCGGCTACGACCATATCTTCTGCAATCCACCTTATTACGATGCCAGCCCCACTTCAGGCAGCGAAAGCCGCGACGCCGCCCGCCGCACCGACACCCTATCCCGCGCCGACCTGCTCTCCGCCACCCGTCGTCTTCTAAAACCAGATGGCCGGCTGAGCCTGATTCTCCCGGTGGAGCAGGGGAAGAAGTTCATCTATGAGGCCACGGTGGCGGGCTGGGGTATCAGCCGTCAGTGCTTTGTGAAGACAGCAGAAAATCTGCCCGCAAAGCGCCTGATGCTGGAACTGAGTCCAATGGCGGCCCTGCGGGCAGATATCGCGACCCTCACTGTGGGGTCAGCAGACTACGCGGCTCTCACCGCGCCGTTTTACTTATAACATAGCTTTTACCTGAGCGTAAACGTTCTCCGGGGTGAAGCCCAGCTTCTGGTCCAGCACCTTGTAGGGAGCTGAGAAGCCGAAGCTCTCCAGGCCGAATACCTTGCCGTTTGCGCCAACCAGACCCTCGAGGTTCACGGGGAGACCGGCGGTGAGACCGAATACCTTCTTGCCTGCGGGGAGTACGCTCTGCTGGTATGACTTGCTCTGGCTGCGGAACAGACCCTCTGAAGGAGCGGAAACGATGCGCACCTTCACGCCGTCCTTGCGGAGCAGTTCTGCGCCAGCCACCAGGGTGGATACCTCACTGCCGGAGGCTACCATAATCACGTCGTAGCGCTGGTCGCTGCCGGCTACAACGTATGCGCCCTTGGCAACCTGGCTGTAGTCGTTGCCCTCCGGGAGGTTGGTGATGTTCTGGCGGGAGAGAATCAGACAGGTAGGGGTCTCGGTATTCTCCATAGCGAGCTTCCAAGCCTGGGTGGTCTCCTCTACGTCTGCGGGACGGAGCACCAGTGCGGAGTTCTTGCCGTGGTGGTTTTTCAGTTTCTCCATCAGGCGGATCTGTGCCTCCTGCTCCACGGGCTCGTGGGTAGGGCCGTCCTCACCAACGCGGAATGCATCGTGGGTCCAGATGAACTTCACGGGGGTCTCCATGAGGGCAGCCATACGGATGGCGGGCTTCATGTAGTCTGAGAATACGAAGAAGGTGCCGCATGCGGGTATCACGCCGCCGTGCAGTGCCATACCCAGGCAGCAGCAAGCCATGGTGAGCTCTGCCACACCGGCCTGCAGGAATGCGCCGGAGAAGTCGCCTGCAGTGAAGGCGTGGGTCTTCTTCAGGAAGCCGTCGGTCTTGTCTGAGTTGCTAAGGTCTGCAGATGAAACAATCATGTTCTCTACCTGCTCTGCGAGTGCGCCCAGAACGGTGCTGCTGGCTGCGCGGGTGGCTGCGCCCGCCTTCTGCTGAATGGCCGCCCAGTTAACCTCGGGCGCTGCGCCGCTGAACCATTTCTCCAGCTTGGCAGCCTTATCCGGGTTAGCCTTTGCCCATTTTGCCTTGATCGCCTTGCGCTCCGCAACGATTGCGAGCAGCTCTTTGCGACGGCGGTTGTAGAGCCTCTTCACGTTGGGGAATACCTTGAAGGGGTTCTCCGGGTCGCCGCCCAGATTCTTGATGGTGTTGATGTAAGCGTCTCCGCCAAGTGGTGCGCCGTGGGTAGCGCAACAGTTCTCATAGCTGCTGCCGTCTGCCTTGCGGGCACCCTTGCCCATCACGGTGTGGCCGATGATGAGGGTCGGGGCGTCGGTCACGGCCTGCGCCTTCTTCAGCGCGCGGCGTATCTGCTGAACATCGTTGCCGTTAATCTCGAATACCTTCCAGCCCCAAGCCTGATATTTCTTTGCTACATCTTCGCTGGTAACATCCTTAACCTCGGTAGAGAGCTGGATGTCGTTGCTGTCGTAGAACATGATGAGGTTGTCCAGCTTCAGGTGGCCTGCCAGACGCCCTGCGCCCTGAGAAATCTCTTCCTGTATGCCGCCGTCAGAAATGTAGGCATATATGGTCTGGTTCATGACCTCCTTGCCCAGGCGAGCTGCCAAAAACTTGGCTGCGATAGCTGCGCCCACTGCGAAGGTGTGACCCTGACCCAGAGGGCCGGAGGTGTTCTCTATGCCGCGCTCCACGCAAACTTCCGGGTGGCCGGGAGTGGGGCTGCCCCACTGGCGGAATGCCTCAAGCTCTTTGAGTTTGAACTTGCCGGTGAGGGCCAGGGTGGAGTAGAGCATGGGGGACATGTGTCCGGGATCCAGGAAAAAGCGGTCACGGCTCTCCCAACGGGGATTCTCGGGGTCGTAAACCAGGAACTCTGAGAAGAGCACGTTGATAAAATCGGCTCCGCCCATGGCACCGCCCGGGTGGCCTGAATTAGCTTTTTCTACCATAGATGCGGCCAGGATACGGATATTGTCCGCCGCGAGATTCATTGTAGCGATTCTGTTCATATAAGTTGTTTTTTGCTTATTTGCCGGTTGTTTTTTCCCGCCGCTGCACCGCGACGGATACATCACACAAAAATAACGAAAAATGCCGTATATTTGTAGCGGTTTAGCACCCTTGAGAATGAAAAATATTCGCGATTTCTGTATCATAGCGCACATCGACCACGGCAAGAGCACACTGGCCGACCGCATGCTGGAGTTCACCAAGACTCTGGACCAGCGCGATATGGAGAATCAGGTGCTGGACTCCATGGATCTGGAAAAGGAGAAGGGCATAACCATAAAGAGCCACGCCATACAGATGGATTATGAGAAGGATGGCGAAAAGTATGTCCTGAACCTGATTGACACCCCCGGCCACGTGGATTTCTCTTACGAAGTCTCCCGTGCCATCGCCTCCTGCGAAGGGGCGCTGCTGGTGGTGGATGCAACCCAGGGCATCCAAGCGCAGACCATATCCAACCTCTATCTGGCGATAGACCACAACCTGGAAATCATCCCCGTAATCAACAAGATTGACATGGATGCGGCGCAGCCGGAGGTGGTGCGCGACCAGATTGTGGACCTGCTGGGCTGCGAGCCGGAGGATGTGCTGCTGGTGAGCGCCAAGACGGGAGAAGGGGTGAAAGAGGTGCTGGACGCCATTGTGGATAAGATTCCTGCCCCCAAGGGCGACCCTGACGCGCCGCTGCAGGCGCTGATATTTGACAGCGTGTTCAACCCCTTCCGCGGCATTATCGCATACTTCAAGGTGGTGAACGGCAGCATCTCCACGGGCGACAAGGTGAAATTCTTCAACACCGGCTGCGAATATGTTGCAGACGAGGTGGGCGTACTGAAGATGAAGCTGGTGCCGCGCAAGACCATCGAATGCGGCAGTGTGGGCTACATCATCTCCGGCATCAAGAACGCCGTTGAGGTGAAGGTGGGCGACACCATCACCCACATAGAGCGCCCCTGCGACAAGGCCATCGCCGGCTTTGAGGAGGTCAAGCCGATGCTGTTCGCGGGCGTATATCCGGTGGAGGCGGATGAATACGAGCAGCTGCGCTCTTCGCTGGAGAAACTGCAGCTGAACGACGCCTCGCTGGTGTTCGAGCCGGAGAGCTCGCTGGCGCTGGGGTTCGGCTTCCGCTGCGGCTTCCTGGGGCTGCTGCACATGGAAATCGTTCAGGAGCGGCTGTTCCGCGAGTTTGACATGGACGTGATTACCACTGTCCCCAACGTCTCCTATAATGTATACACAACGCAGCGCGAGGTGGTGCAGGTGCACAACCCCTCCGGGCTGCCGGTGGTGAACATAATAGACCATATAGAGGAGCCGTACATCCGTGCGCAGATAATCTCGCGCAGCGATTTCTTTGGCCCCATCATGAAGCTCTGCCTGGACAAGCGCGGCACGCTGGTGAGCCAGCACTTCATTACCGCAGACCGCGTGGAGCTCAATTACGACATGCCTCTGGCGGAGATTGTGTTTGATTTTTACGACCGCCTCAAGTCCATATCCAAGGGCTACGCATCCTTCGATTATCACATTATCGGTTATCGCGACGCCGACCTTGTAAAGCTCGATATCCTGCTCAACGGAGAGCAGGTGGACGCCCTCTCCAGCCTGATTCACCGCGACCACGCGTACGAGTTCGGCCGCCGCATATGCGAGAAGCTCAAGGACCTGATTCCGCGTCAGCAGTTCGATATCGCCATCCAGGCCGCCATCGGCGCCAAGATCATCGCCCGCGAAACGGTGAAGCAGGTACGCAAGGATGTCACCGCCAAGTGCTACGGCGGCGATATCACCCGCAAGCGTAAACTTCTGGAAAAACAGAAACAGGGCAAGAAACGCATGCGTCAGGTGGGCAACGTAGAGGTGCCCCAGAGTGCGTTCATGGCCGTTTTGAAGCTGTAAACGAAAATTATTTTTTTATTTTTGGTACTTTGTGATACAAGGTATTAAAAAATTGTTATATCTTTGCGGTAACAAATACTAATCGTCACAGCAATGAAAAAGACTGTATCGGCTGCAATCGGCAGCACAAACTTCATTATCGACGAAGACGCTTATGCACGTCTTGACGCTTATCTGGCCGCTTTCAGGGCAAAGCTCAACCCCGGTCCGGACAACGGCGAGGTGATGAACGACCTTGAAAACCGCATCGCGGAGCTGCTTTCCGCCTCTGTGAAGGGGGAGGGGCGCGCCGTAAATATCGAGTTGATAGAGGATGTAATCGGCCGCATCGGCATGCCCGACGGCTCCCAGTTCAAGGCCGGAACCACTCAAAGCGCACCCCGCGCAGAGGGTGAGCCCGCCACCCACAAGTTCTACCGCGACATGGACCATCGCTCTATAGGCGGTGTGTGCAGCGGTATCGCCGCTTACTTCAACATTGATGTAACCCTCATCCGGGTGCTGTTCGTGGTGCTGTTCCTGTGCGCCAGCTGCGGCTTCTGGATTTATGTGGTGCTCTGGATAATCGCCCCCAAGGCAAACACTCCCACAGAGAAGTGCGAGCTGCGCGGTCTGGCGCCCACTTATGAGAATCTCTCCAAATTCACCAACGGCAAATAAGGAGGAATAGTCATGGAAAACATTACTGAAAATGCGCGCTCTCAGATGCGCAAAGGGGTGCTGGAATACTGCATCCTCTGCCTTCTGGCAAAGGAGGACGCCTATGCCAGCAGCCTTATCGCCCGTCTCAAGGAGGTCAATATGATTGTGGTTGAAGGGACGCTGTATCCGCTGCTCATCAGACAGAAGAACCAGGGTTTGCTCACATACCGCTGGGAAGAGTCCACACAGGGGCCGCCCCGCAAGTACTACTCAATTACAGACAAGGGTCGCGAGCAGCTCGCCCAGATGGACGAGGCGTGGAACGACATAATCACCACCATAGAGAAGATTAAAAGCTGACGGCCATGAAAAAGACACTGCAAGTTAACATCGGAGGCTTCGCGTTCAGTGTGGACGAGGAGTCCTATGAGATAATAGACAAGTATCTGGAGAGCATCCGGAGCTACTACAGCGTGAACGCGGAGGGGAAGGAGATTGTGGAGGATATTGAAGAGCGGATGGGCGAACTGCTGGCAGAACGCTGCGGCCTGGAGAATGTGGTTACGGCTGCCGACGCCCGCTATGCAATCGGCATCCTGGGCAGCCCCGCGGCGATTGAGGGCGGCGAAGAGGCCCCCGCCGGCGCCAAGGCGCCAAGGGCACCCAAGCGGCTGTACCGCAACCCGGAGGGGAAGATTATAGGCGGCGTGTGCAGCGGCCTTGCGGCCTATCTCCACTGGGATGTTTCGCTCATCAGGCTGGTGATACTGCTGGCAGAAATCGGACTTCTGATTTGGGGTGAGGTGATATTCCTGCTGCCGTTACTCTACATTGTATGCTGGATTGCGATGCCGCTGGCCGACACGGTGCAGAAGCAGTGCGAGATGCGCGGGGAGCAGATTTCCGCCGCCGGCATCGGACAGCAGTATGCCTATGCGCACAGTGAAGAGTCCGCCCCTGCGGGGCGCACCGCCGGCCGCGTGCTGGGCGTCATCCTTGGCATAATATTGTTCACCTCCGGCCTCAGCGCACTTGCCGGCGGAGCGTTCTTCTTCTCGCTGCCGTCGCTGGCAGGCCTGATTCCGGAATTTTCGGAGGCATGGGCAGAGCTCACGCAGGAGATTGACGTGGCCGCCCTGAGCTCGCTGAGCATATCCACATGGATTGTGGCAGCTATAGTGTATGCCATCCCGTGCATCATCGCCATTTATTATGGCATCCTGCTTACATTCAACCTCAAGTCGCCCAAGTGGCGTCCCGGTCTGATACTGGTAATCATCTGGGCTGTGGCCCTGGTTGCCCTGGCAGTTCTCGCCGGTTCTACGTTCATAAAACTTTTGGCTCTATAGTAGTTTGATTTGCGCACAAACAAAACGCTCCGGCAGGAATGTCGGAGCGTTTCTGTTTTCTGTAGGGCGGAATCCTATTCCCAGCCGGGGGTCTGCCAGTTGTCGCCGGTGAGGTAGAGCATCTTCTGCACCTCGAGCTCGCTCATGGGGTAGAGCAGATACTTGTAGTGACCCTTGTTGGTGCGGGTACCAAGGCTGAAGCGGGTGTAGTTGAACTTGCCCGTAGCGTTGTCTTTGGTGATGCGCATACCGGTAACGTGCTCCTCTGTCTGGTCTATGATCTTCCAGCGGCGGACGTCATCCCAGCGGATGTTCTCGAATGCCAGCTCCACGCGGCGCTCATTGCGGATACGCAGACGCAGCTGGTCCTGGGTGAGACCGTCGGGGAGGGCGGGCATGCCCACGCGCTCGCGCACGAGGTTGGTGTAGTCGTTGGCTACATCCAGATGGCCCGCTTCGCAGGCGCACTCTGCCAGGTTGAGGTACATTTCCGCCAGACGCGCATTGTGCACGCGGCCGTCAAAGGTACCGTTCTCGTCGCTGGAACGGTCGCACGCGAACTTGCGGATGTAGTAACCGGTACGGGTGTAGTACAGCGAGTTGGCATCGTCCGAGATACCGCAGTTGCCACCCACATAGGTCTGTACGCGCAAGCCGTTGGGGCTGTTCCAGTAGCGGGGCGCATTGTTGTAGAAGATGGAGCCGTAGAAGCGGGGATCGCGGTTTTCGTACGGATTCTCCGGGTCGTACATCTTGTTGTTCTTGTTGTAGTTGGGCTGCAGGTGCTCCTCGTCAAGATAAGGTTTCTCCAGATCCAGGATGGGCTCGCCGTCTATGGTCTCGTAGCAGTCCACAAGCTCCTGAGTGGGGCAGATACCGCAGGAGCTGCGGCCCTTGTTGATGGGGAGGGCGTAGCTTTGCCACATCTTCAGGCTGCCGCCGTTGCCGAATATGGTCTCGTTGTCCACGTTGCGGGCGGGGTCGCTGGGGTAGATGTGGTAGTAGTCGTAGCAGTTGAGAGCGTAGTTGTTCTTGGGCTTCTCGTCAAACAGCTTGTAGCCATGGGCGCGGAGCTGCTCCACAGCCTCCTTGTTTATCTGATAGGCATACTCCCAAGTGTACTTGCTCCCCTCTTGGTAGTAGAGAGGGCTGGCTGCAAACATCGCGGTGCGGGCCTTGAGCACCCAAGCCCATCCGCGGTTGATGCTGTAGCTGCCCGGTTTCCAACGGTAGGTGTAGGGAGATGACTCGTTTTCAGTGGCGCCGAGGCACCAGTCCAACTCTTCTATGATGAAGTCTGCAATCTGCTCTACGTTGCTGAGCTTTACATTCTCAAAGGTCTCGTTGGGGTTGTAGCATTCGGTGAAGATAACGGCCTGTCCAAAGCGCTTCATGAGCATGAAATAGTGCCATGCGCGGAACAGGTGCGCCTTTACCTCCCAATACTCCAGCTCCAGCTTATCGACATTGGTAAAGCTTATCTTATAATTGTTTGTAAGATAGAATGCGATGGTGCGCAGGTTGTTGTAGTATGAGTCGTATCCGGAGCTCATGGGGTAGTTCCCGTTGAGGAAATCGACGTTGTACCAGCTATAGTACAAGCCGCCGGTACGGTCGTTCACATGCTGTGCTTCGTCGCCGAGAGGGGCGTAGTCCAGAGTGGAACGGTACTCGGAGCAGTTGCCGATGGTGTTTACCAGAGAGGAGGTGTAGTTGTATTTTGTCCACACCAGGTCCAGGTCCACCAGGCCGTAGGGCTCCGGTTCCAGCAGCTGGGCGCAAGAGGGTAATATTACGAGTGCAGAGAACGCTGCGATAAGTATTTTGTATAGCTTTTTCATAATATAGTCCCTTTTAGAATGTTACGTTAAGCGCAAGGTTGAATACCCGCATGGGCTGGTACAATCCCAGATAACCGCATTCGGGGTCGATATATTTGCTGGGCATGTGGTCCCACTTGAGCAGGTTCTGTCCCTGGAGAGCGATCCGGATGTCCTGGGTGTATACCTTTCTGCAGAGCTTCTCCGGGAGGTTGTATGCAATCTCCGCGTTCTTGAGCTTGAGGAAGCTGGCGTCCACCAGGTTGTATTCGTTGGTCACGTGGCTCACGGTACCCGACATGGAAAGGGCGGGGGCGTTGATGTACTCGCCGGCAGCCGCCTTCTCTGCTGTCCATGCATGCTCGTGCATGTCAAAGAAGAAACCGTCGTAGTTATAACCCACAAAGAATTCGTCTCCGATGGGGGTCACATACTTGTTTGCGCCATAGAACAGGGCGTTCACCTCAAAGCGTTTGAAGCGGAAGCCGATGTTGGCGTTGAAGAACTGACGGGGGAGTCTGGAGTAGTCGTACTTGTCCTGGTCCTTGTAGTTGAGCACGCCGTCACCGTTGAGGTCCTTGTATTTGAAGTCGCCGGGACGGACAACGCCGAGCTGGGAGTAATCGATGCCGCAGGCATCAATCTCTTCCTGGCTCTGGAAGAGGACGTGGGGGTTGAGGCTGCCGTCGGCAAGTTTCCAGGTCTCGCCTTCGGGAACATCAAAACGGTAACCCATGTACTGACCTACAGAGTAACCCTCGCTTACGTAAGGAGTGCCGTTGGGCCAATAGTAGGAATCGTCTCTCTCCATCTCACCCATGTATACGATTTTGTTCTCGTTGTACCAGGTTGAGGCTCCGGCCCAGAAAGTGAAGTCTTTGGTGATTTGCTTGTTGAACTGCAGTGAGAGCTCGTAGCCCTTGTTCTCGAACTTACCGGTGTTGGTGGCGGGGTAGTTACCCAGCGAAACACCCTGGAAGGTGGGGACATACTTGGTGGATTCCATGTATGCGTTGTCTACCTTCTCCTTGAACACAGATCCTGCGAAGGTCAGGCAGTTAAACAGGGTCAGGTCCAGACCGGCATCCACACCCTTCACGAATTCGGGCTCCAGATTGTCGTTACCCTGACGGCTCTGGTCCCACGTGGAGGTGCTGGTGTTGTCTTTGTACACGAAGCGGATGGTGGTAAAGTTGCTGCGGGCTGCCTTGCCGTAGCTGCCGCGGAATTTGAGGTAGGAGACAACCGGGTTGTTCCTGAGCCACTCTTCCTTGGAAGCCACCCATGCCAGACCGATACCGGGAGTGAAGTTGAAGCGGGTACCGCCAAACACTGTGCTCATGGGGAAGGCGTCGCTGCCGGAGTAACCCAGAGTACCGTTCACAATGTATCTGTCCTTATAAGCATAGTTGGCGTTGAGGCCGAATATCTCGCTACGGAAGGGGATGTTGTTCATACCGCCCACGTCGCGGGTCACCATTTCGCGGTGGTTGCCCATGAACACGGCATTCACGCCATGGTCGCCGAAGGTGCGGTTGTAGAACGCCTTGCCAAAGTACTCATAGCTGTAGCAGAATGAGTAGTACTTGGAATAACCGTTGGTATCAAACTCGCCTCCGAACTGGCGGAAGTTGGTCAGGCTGGGGGAGGTTGCCTGATACTTGGTATAGCTGATGGTGTAGTCGATATCCTTGTCACCGCCGCCCTTGAAAGAGAAGCCCAGCTGGCCTCCCAGGCCGGGGGTTATCATTCCAAAGTCAAAGTTGACCTTGGCGTCCATGTGCACGAAGGTGGCGTATTTCATGGTACGTCCGGAGTGGGTCAGCTCTGCGTAGGGGTTAACCTCGTATACGGTGCCCCAGATACCGCCCATACGGCCGCGGTCGCTGAACAGAGGCATGTAGGAGATGTCCCTGCCGTCTACGAACGTGCCCTCGGGTGCATACAGCGAGGTCATCGTGGGCGGAGTGATCATCACGTGCTTGATCATATCTGAATAGCGGACCCTCATACGGTCGCTGGGAGCACTCCCCAGACCGTTCTCTATCTTGAAGTCGGCCCTCAGGGTAAAGGTTGCGGAGATGAAGTAGTTCAGCTTTGAATCCAGGTTGGAAGCTACGTGGAAGTAGTCGGCGCTGGCGGGATTCATCTTGTAGGTGATATCCTTGTATTCGGGCTGATTGTACAGCGGCCCGGTGTGGAGCCACTGGAAGTTACACATATACTGTACGTACTCGCTGCCGCCTCCGATGGAGAGGTAAAGCTTGTCCATGGTGGAGTAGCGCTTTACAAACTCGTCGTAATAGTTGTGGCTGGGCCAGATACCGGTTGCGTAGTAGTCCAGGGCGCGCTGGCTGTATTCCGGATTGAGGCCGTCGTTGATGCAGGCCTCGTTGCGCAGGCGGGCAAAGGTGTATGCGTAGTTGTTGGTTACGCCGGCGTCACCGTAAATCTTGGGAATCTCGCTGTCGTAAATCAGTGAGGGGGTATAGCGCTCGGTGTCCATGCCGCGCAGGGAGTGGTCGTAGGCAACCGTGATTCGCGGTTCGCCCTGCTGGCCGCGCCGGGTGGTGATGCTCAGCACACCGTCACCGCCGATTATGCCGTAGAGCGCCAGCGAAGCGGCGTCTCGGATAACCGATACCGACTCGATTTCACGCGGGTTGAAGTATGTGAAGATGTGGCCGTCGTATCCTTCGTAGCGGATGCCGTCCACCATAATGGTTATGTCGCGGGGGCTGTTGAAGGTGTGGATACCGCGGATGCTGAAGTCATAGTAGCTCTCGAATCCTGCGCCCTCCTCCGGGAACATGGAGGGGTTGGACTGACGCTCTATGGAACCCAGACCCACCAGACGGCCCATGAGGGACTCCTGCATGCGCAGGGTGGGGGTTCTGCGGAGTTCAGTACCGCTCACGGTGGACACGCTGCCGGTAATCAGGTTCTTGCGCATCTTGTGGTGCACGAGGTCCACCATCTCATCTTCATACTGGGCGCTGCGCTTGAGCACGATGCCGTTCTTGCCGTTGAGAATGTCGCTGACGGTTACATCCTGACTGTGGTAGCCGGGATAGGTTACAGTCACATAGGTACTTCCGTCCCTGATCTGGAAGTCGTACGAGCCGTCGGGGTTGGTGATGTACTGGTTGGCTCTGTTGGAGCTCACCATCAGCGCATCGTACAGGGGATTGCCGAATTCGTCTGTAACCGTACCCTTGATGCTGATTATCATCCTTTCCTGCGCTGCCAGATATACGGCACCGGTAAGGAGGAGCATCAACGAAAGGGTGATTCTGTATATAATTCGCATAGCTTAAATATTTACTGTGTGACTATTCCCATCCGTAATTCTGGAAGTTGACTCCGGTGATAACCTTGAGGTTGGAAACCTCCCCCTTGGGCAGGGGAGAGAGTTTGCACTTAGCCTCGTAGCCGTGGCGCTCCTCTTCACGGATAAGCACACGGGTATAGGTTGCTGCAGACCAGTCGCCGGCGTAGGTCACGTCGATACCGGTGGCATACTTGATGCCGGGAATCTCCTCGTCCGGACGGCAGCGGCGGCGAAGGTCGTAGTAACGTACCTCTTCAAAGGCGAGCTCTACGCGGCGCTCGTTGTACAGGCGCAGGCGGAGCTTCTCCTTATCGGTGGCCAGGGAAGCGGGCAGAGCGGGCATTCCCACGCGGTCGCGAATCTCGTTCACAGCTTCGCGAGCCTCCTCCAGATGACCTGCCTCAAGCGCGCACTCTGCATAGTTGAGAATCAACTCTGACATCTTGTATGCGCGAAGGCCGGGACCGGAAGTGAGGGCGTTGAGGGTGCAGTTCGGCGGTATCGTCTTGCAGTAGTAGTAACCGGTTCGGCTCTGGCCGATGTCGGTAGGGAGGGTACTGCGGTAGTTGCGCCCCTCTGCGCTGATATCCATCACGTAAGACTTGTCCCATACGTACGGCGTACCGTGGTGCATGACGCATTCCTCAAAGCGGGGGTCGCGGTTTTCGTAAGGGTGCTGGTCGTTGTACAGCGTATTCTCGGGGTTGAAGTTGGGCTGCAGGTGATATTCGTCTGCATAAGGGTTTGCCAGGTCGAGCACCGGCACGCCGTCTATCGTCTCATAGCAGTCCACCATCTCCTGTGTGGGGCATGTGCCGCATGCGGAGCAGTAAGTGTGACGGGAGCCGATATAGTTGTTGCCGTATGCGCCAGAAGAACCGCCCACTGCATAAATCGTCTCGGTGTCGGAAGGGGTGGGGCTGGTCCATGAAAGGGAACCGTCGGTATGATACTGACGGAATGCGTTTCCGGGGCCCTCGCCGTATACGCTGGTGTTGGTGCACTTGGTGTGAAGTGCGAAACCGTGCTCGCGGAGCAGGGCCAGCGTGGTCTTGTTCATCTGGTAAGCCTCTTCCCAGTAATCTTTGCCGTCGTTGAACAGCGGGCTGGCCAGCCACATCAGGGCGGTTGCCTTGAGGGTCCACGCTATGGCGCGGGTCATGCGGGCAGCCTCGTTGCTCTGCTCGCAGCGCCAGGGGAGTTCCTCTATCGCCAGGCCGCGGTCGCAGTCTGCAATAATCCAGCGGATATAATCCTCTGCGGGCACCCTACGCAGGTTCACGTAAGAATCTGTGAGCTCTGTGGTATAACGCAGATACTCCGGATGTCCGTCCTCAGGATCCACACCGTCTTCATTGTAGAGGTACAGCGGGCCGTATTCCTTGAAGAGGGAGAACATATAATAGGCGCGGAGCACATACGCATCTGCAAGCATGCGCTGGCGGGAAGGTTCGTCTTTCACAGGTGTATCCGGAATGACGATGTAGTGCATGAATATGTTGATGTTGCGTATCAGGTACAGCAGGCCGCCGTAAAGGGCGCGGCCGCCGGGCCAGCTTGCGGTAGAGAAGTTACCGTCGTATACGCGGTGGGAGGTGGTGCCGCTGGCGTCATAAGAGCTCCAGCCCTCGTCTGTGAGGCACCATGCCGGTTCGCCGCCGAATGCCCATCCGGGGCCGAACAGGCCGGTGAAACAGTTGTTCAGCCAACCTTCCACATAGTTTTCTTCTTTCCAGATATCATCGTACTGAAGGTCTCCGGTGTCCTGCTTCTCCATCCAGTCAGATACCTTCTGGCAGGAGCTGAGCGCCAGGGCCAGGGTCACAAATGCAAAGAATAATTTGTTTTTCATAGCCATATCCGATTAGAATTTGATGTTGAGAGCCAGAGTATAAGTACGGTTCAGAGGGTAGGATATTGACTGACCGCCGGTTTCGGCATCCACAGCCTTCACTCTCTGGTTGTCTATGATAAAGATGTTGTTACCATAGGCGATAATGTTGCCGCTGGCAACGCCCAGGGTACGGAACAACTTGTTCGGAGGTATCGAGTAGGATACCTGGAGGTTCTTGAGCCTGCAGTAAGAACGGTTGTTGATAAAGAAGTCGTTCGCAGTAAGAGAGGTGCTGGCGTGGGTGGAGAGGGCGGGATAAGCGATTTTCCTGCGCTCTGTGGGATCCTCCCAGCGCTCTTTGGTCCATGCCTGCAGGTGGTAGTCTGTATAGGTACCGGCGTTCTCAAGCTCGGAAACACCAAGACCCATACGGTAAGCGGATACCAGACCCATGCCGCTGAACTGTGCCGATACGCCCCAGCGTCTGTACTGGAACGAGATGTTGAAACCGAAGCTTATCTCGGGCACGGAGCTGTGCTTGATGGGGGAGAGGTCGCGGTCGTCTATATGACCGTCGCCGTTCACATCCTTGTACAGGAAGTCACCCAGACGGGGGGTGCCGATGTCGTACATCTCGATGGCCCTGTCAAGTTCTTCCTGGGTGGTGATGTAACCAAGGTGGTCAACAGAGTTCTCGTAGTCTATGGGGTAGCCCCAGTTCTGACCCTGCATGAAGCCCTCTGTACGCTTGCGATATGCGTAGCTTTCGTCCAGCAGGACCTCGTCGCAGTAATCAATCCTGGAACGGGCGTATGAGAACTGGCCGCCGGCGCTCATCTTGAACTTCTTGCTGAACTCCTTGGCCCAGTTCATCTCAATCTCGAAGCCCTTGTTGCTGGTTATACCGATGTTCTGGCGGGGGATGCTGGCAGAGGCGATACCGCTGGCGTTAGGCATGGATGCGGGGAGGTAGAGGCGGTTGTTGCAGTTCTCGAAGAAGACATCCACCTTACCGGTGAAGTTCTTCAGGAAGGCGAAGTCAATCGCATAGTTCTGCTTGAGCACCGTCTCCCAGCTGATATCGGTGTTACCGAGGTAGGAGATGGCCACGCCCTTGCCGTTGAACAGGGTGCCCACCAGACCGGCGTCGCCCTTGTTCACGGTGGTATAGTACATGAAGCGCTCGCTGCCCAGGCGGTCGTTACCTACCAGACCGATGGAAGCGCGGAACTTGAACACGTCAAAGAAGTGGATGCTGTTCTTGAAAAAGTCCTCGTTGCTCACAACCCATCCTGCGGAGAATGCGGGGAAGAAACCGAAACGGTTGTTGGGCGAGAACTGCTCACTGCCGTTGTAACCCATGTCCAACTCTGCCAGATACTTGGTCTTGTAGTCCCAGGTAACACGGCCGGAGATACCTGCGTATTTGTACGGTAGGGAGGTACGAACCGCGTAGAGCTTGTTCATGGTGTTACTCATCTTGGTCTCGCTCTGAGCAAATACCATGGCCGATACGGAGTGGTTGCCAAAGTGCTGATAGTAGTTCGCGCGCAGGTGAATCTGCAGCATCTGGTTGCCGTAGCACTGGCGGGTACCGATTGCAAAGGTCTCGTTGGTGTTGCGCACGGTGGCGATGTAGTATGATTTCTCGCCGGGGGTCTTTGCCTGATAGTAAGAGTACGCGTCGTAGCCCTGCAGGTAGCCGGAGAGCGCGCCGCCCGCAAAGTCGTTGTAAGCGACGTTGGCGGAAACGGTGAGACCCTTGATGAGTTTGCTCAGGTCGTATTCTACGGTTGCCTGTGACAGGAGGCTGAAGTTGGTGTTACAATAGTAACCGGAGCGGTTCACGATTGCCCATGCAGATGTTGAGGAGGAGTTCTGCCTTGCCACGACAACGCCTGCAGGCACCTCGTTGCCCTCGGAATCGAGATAGCCGGCGACGGTGAGGGGACCCGGGTTGGTGGGAGGGGTACCCAGTGCGGTGCCGAACACGCCGGTACCGGCAGCGGGCTCGTTGGTACGCTGATAGTAAATAGAGAGGGTAAGGGATATCTTGAGCCTCTCGTTGAGGTTGAAGTCAAAGTTGTTACGGATGGTGTACCTCAACATATCAAACTGGGCGTTGTAGCCGAGCACCTTGCGGGGGAGGATCTTGGTGTTACCTTCCTGGTAGATGATGTTGGCGTTGGTAAAGTAGCGGGTCTTCTTGCTACCGCCCGAGATGTTGAGGGAGATACGCTCCGTGGGGGCGAACTTGGCGATGGACTCCTTGTACATGTCGCGGTTGGGGAAGAAGGGGTCACCGCTCTGCTCGCGGAATTTTGCAATCTGATAATCGGTGAAGTCGGGACCCTGACCGTCGTTGGCGCGGGCCTGGTTACGCAGTGCGGCGTGCTCCCAGGAGTTGACCCTTGTCCAGGGGAAGTGGAGGGAGGCCATACTGGTGGTGACCTGTGCGCTGAGGATGGTCTTGCCGGCGTCACCGCGGCGGGTGGTGATCAGGATCACACCGTTTGCACCGCGGGTACCGAAGATTGCGGTGGAAGCGGCATCCTTGAGCACGGTAACCGAAGCCACCTCGTTCACGTCCAGCATACCAAGCTTATCGGCCTGACCGTCGCTGGGCACACCGTCAATCAGCAGCAGCGGGGTGTTGTCCGATGCGGTACCCTGGCCGCGGAGGTAAACGGTGACATCGTCACGACCGGGCTGACCACTGTTCTGGATGGTGGTAAGACCTGCCACACGGCCTGCCAGGGAGTTGGCGAAGTTGGGGACCTGAGTCTCGATGAGTTCTTCGTGACCCACCTGCTCTATGGCACCGGTCATGGTAATCTTGGTCTGGTGACCGTAAGCCACAACCACCGATTCTTCCAGCTTCTGCTTGTCCTCTTCCAGATATACGGTAATCTTGGACTTGTTGCCCACGGTGACCTTCTTGGTGACATAACCCACAAAGGAGACCTCGAGAACCGCATTTGCAGGAACTTTGGCGAGGGTGATAACGCCGTCGGCATCGGTAGAACCGCCAATCTGGCGTCCGGCTACCACGACGTTCGCGCCCGGCACGGGACCCTGTCGGTCGGTGACGGTAACGGTGATTGTGCGACCCTGAAGATCGCTGTTGGCAAAAGCGGGGTTAACGCCGCCCAAAGCCAGCAAAAGCACGAAAATCAGCAGGTTCGTACAAAATGATGATAATTTCATATTGTATAAATCTTAATATTGTCCGGTTAACAGGTGCATAATACCCAATATGCAACCGCCAAAGTTAAGATTTATTTACAATAAAAGAAAGAAAATACCCTCCGATTTGGACTATTTCAGTATGTTTCGAATCAAGTACTGTGCAATGTGGACCGCATTTGTGGCGGCGCCGATGCGCAGGTTGTCTGCGACGACCCACATATTCAGACAGTTCGGAGCGGAGAAGTCGCGGCGCAGGCGCCCCACGTAAACCTCGTTGTGGCCAAAGGCCTCCAGCGGCATGGGGTAGATGTTGTGCGCCGGATCGTCGCGCAGCACGCAGCCGGGCGCCTTGCCTTCCGCAAATATCGCCTTGACCTCGTCCAGGTCATAATCGTTCTCGAACTCCACGTTCACCGCCTCGCTGTGGCCGCCCGTCACGGGGACGCGCACGGTGGTGGCGGTAACCTTGATGCCGGGGTCGCCGAATATCTTCACCGTCTCGTTGGTCATCTTCATCTCCTCTTTGGTGTAGCCGTTGTCCAAAAAGACGTCGATGTGGGGCAGTATGTTGCGGTCGATCTGGTGCGGATAGGCGTCGGGCAGCTGTCTTGCGCTCGCGTCGCCCCGTTCGCGCAGCATCTGGTGGATTCCCTTCATGCCGCTGCCGGTCACGCTCTGGTAGGTGGAAACCACCACGCGCTTGATCTTCCAGCGCCTGTGCAGCGGGGCCAGCGCCAGCACCATCTGTATGGTGGAGCAGTTGGGGTTGGCGATAATCATATCGTCTTTGGTGAGCACATCGCCGTTAATCTCGGGCACCACCAGCTTCTTGGTGGGGTCCATGCGCCACTGCGACGAATTGTCCACCACGCGGCAGCCGACCTCGGCGAACTTGGGCGCCCACTCTGCGGAGACGCTTCCGCCGGCAGAGAATATGGCGATGTCGGGCCTGGCGGCAACGCCGTCTGCGAGCGAGACTACAGTCCACTCTCGGCCGCCGAAGCTCACCTTCTTGCCCACCGAGCGCTCAGATGCGCACGGAATCAGTTCTCCCACGGGGAAGTTCTCCTCTCCAAGGACCTCTATCATTTTGCTGCCTACCAGTCCGGTGGCACCTACAACTGCAACTCTGTATGTTTTCATGACGATTTACTTTCTGCAAAGACAAATATTTCCGTAAACGCCGCCGGCGGTGATGCGAGCCCCGGCGCCTGCACCCTTGATAACCACGGGGTAAGGGTAGAACTTGGTGGCGATGGATACCGCCGAATCGGTGCCCTCATAGCTGAAGAAGGGATGCTCAGAGGTGATGCATTTCAGACCGATGACCACCTTGTCTCCCTCGATCTCCGCCATGTAGCGGAGCTTGCCGCCCTTGGCCATGGCATCGTTGCGCAGACCGGAGAAATACTCCTCGTTGCGCGCGAGGGCTGCGAAGAAGTCTTCCACGCTCCCCTTGAGGCACTCTTCCGGCAGGAAACCCTTGATGTCTATCTGGTCTGCCTCAACCTCCGCACCCGTCTCGCGGGCCAGGATAATGGCCTTGCGCATCACGTCGATGCCCTGCAGGTCGGTGCGGGGGTCGGGCTCCGCGAAGCCGAGCTCCTTGGCGCGGCGCACTATGGTGGCGAAGGTATCCTTACATCTGGGCTGGCAATATTCGCTGAAGATGTAGTTCAGTGTGCCGGAGACTATGGCATCGATATGCTCTACGGTGTCACCGCTGCTCACCATCTGCTTGAGGGTGTGGATAACGGGCAGCGCCGCACCCACGTTGGTGTCGTAATAGAACGATGCCTTGCCCTCTTCAGCGCAGCGGCGGATTTGACGGTAGAGGTTCATATCCAGCGAGTTGGCAATCTTGTTGCAGGTCACCACGCTGATGCCGGCCGCCAGTATGGAGGGGTAGTGGGTAGCGATGCCGATGTCGGAGGTGCAGTCCACGAACACGGAATTCGGGAGGGCCATCTTTATGGCTTCGTCAATAAAGTCGCCGGTGTTGATGCGCACGCTGCGGTCCAGAGCCGCGAACGCGGGAGCAATCCCGTCCGGGTCGAGGCCGTTCTTGCAGAAGAACTTGCCGTTGAGGTTGCAGATGCCCACTATGTTTATGGCGATGCCGTTCTCCTTGATCACGTTTATCAGCTGCCCGCCCACATTGCCGTAGCCGGCGATGAACAGGTTGAGGGTATGCTGATACTCGCTGAAGAACTCGTCATGGATGGCGCGCACCGCCTCGTTGATATCCTCCGTGCGGATTACGGCCGATATGTTGCGTTCCGACGAGCCCTGGGCGATGGCGCGGATGGTAATCCCTTCGCCGCCGAGGGCGTCGAACATGCGTCCGGTGACGCCCGACTGATTCTTCATATCATCGCCCACCAGCGAGATGATGGAATAGCCGCGTTCTATCTTGAGCGGCTCCAGCTTCTTGAGGCTGATTTCATACGCGAACACCTCGTCCACCGCCTTCTTTGCCAGCGGCGCGTCCTTCTCATCTATCACCACCAGCATGGTGTGGACAGACGAGGCCTGGGTGATGAGGATGATGTTTATGTCGTTCTTGGCCAGCACGTCGAACAGGCGGCTGGAGTAGCCCGGCACGCCCACCATGCCGCTCCCCTCCATGGAGAGGATGGCCAGTTTGTCGCTGTTGGAGATGCCCTTTATGGCGCCGGCAGTCTCGGGAGGGTTGCTCTCTATGAGGGTTCCCTTGCCGTCGGGATCAAAGGTATTCTTTACCAGGATGGGGATGTTGTTGCCCACAACCGGCTGGATTGTAGGAGGATAGACCACCTTTGCACCGAAGTGCGAGAGCTCCAGCGCCTCGCGGTAGGAGATGTGCTCTATGGTCTTGGCCTCGGGCACAATATGGGGGTCAGCTGTCATCATGCCGCACACGTCGGTCCAGATTTCAAGCCTGCGGGCGCCGATTGCCGCCGCCAGGATGGATGCGGAATAGTCGCTGCCACCGCGCCCAAGGGTGGTGGTGTGCCCTTGTTCGTCCGAAGCGATGAAGCCGGGCATCACGTACAGCTTGGAGTTGCTGCCGCCAAAGTACTCCTGCGCGTTGCGGTTGGTAGCCTCGGTGTCAACCACATTCTGCGCCAGGTCGCGGCGGGTCTTGATGATGTCGCGGGAATCTACCCATTTGCAGCCCACGCCCATCGAGGTGAACTTGGCCGCCAGGATGCGTGTGGAGAGAAGCTCGCCAAAGCTCATAACCAGGTCCAGGGAGCGGTCCGTGAGCTCGCCGATGCGGAAGATGCCGTCGCAGATGCCGGTGAGCTGCACAAACTTGTCGCTGATCTCCTTGTCAATATCGTTCTGGAAATACTGCGGGAGAAGTTCGGAGATAATCTCGTGGTGCCTCTTCTCGAGGTCGGCCAGAATCCCCTTGTATCCTTCGTCACCGCTCTCGGCCATTCGTCCCGCCATTATGAGGGTGTCGGTAGCCTTGCTTATGGCAGAAGCCACAAGAATGGTCTTGTCGTTGCTCACGGCCTTGGTAACAATCTCCACCACCTTGCTCATGTTGGCGGCGTTGGATACGGAAGAACCTCCAAACTTTAAAACTTGCATAAGTCGAAATGTTTATTGATACATTTTGTGATCTGTTCGCTCTCCAGCAGGAAGCCGTCGTGGCCAAAGTCGGAAGTAATCACCTCCAGGCTGGCCCCCGGAATCCCCTCTGCCAGGCGGCGGCTCTCGCTCACCGGGAACAGGATATCGCTGTCTATGGCAATGCAGAGCGTCTTGGCGGTGATGCCCTTCAGGGCCTTGTCCACACCGCCGCGCCTGCGCCCCACGTTGTGGGTATCGACCCCCAGCGTAAGGTAGTAATATGAATAAGCGTCGAACCGGCTGCAGAGCTTCTGCCCCTGATACTGCTGATATGTCACGGCGCGGTTGGCTATCAGAAAATCGGGATTCGCCTCTGCCTGCGTGCGCCCGTAACCCTCATAATTACGATAAGTGATAAGGGCCATGGAGCGCGCCGCCGCCAGCCCCGCCATTCCGCCGCGGGCGTCCTTCGAAGCATCAAAAGTGGGGTCGGCCTTGATGGCCATGCGCTGTGCCTCCAGGGTGGCGGTGCACCACGGGCTCACAATGGCGCTGGTGGCAATCAGGCAGAGATTTTTGATGCGGTCCGGGAACGTCGCCGCCCATTCTACAGACTGGAAGCCGCCGTTGCTGCCTCCCACCAGAAAATCCACCTTGTCTATGCACAGATGCTCCCGCAGCAGGTCGTGTGCCCGCACCAGGTCACGGATTGTAACCAGCGGGAAGTTTCTCAGCGGTGCCTTGGCATAGTTGGTGGGGCCGGTGGAGCCGTAGCAGCTGCCAATGATGTTGGCACACACGATGTAATACTTCTCCGTGTCAAACAGCAGCCCCTTTCCCACAAGGGTGTCCCACCACTCCTCCGGATTGGAATTGGCGGTGAGGGCATGGCATATCCATATAACGGGGCGGCCTTCGCGCCTCTCGCAACTGGTGTGGTAACAAATTGTAAGGCCGTCCAGCGAACCGCCCGCCTCCAGTTGGAAAACTTTATCGTATGTGAATATGTGCCGCAGCATCTGCAAAAGGTTGAGCCGCAAAGGTACCGTATTTTTTGTAACAAAGAAAAAATAAGTTACATGCGTCTGGGGGCAACAAAAAAGGCCAACTAAATAAGTTGACCTTTTTCGCTGGTTATAATTTTAAACTTTATTTGATCTTGGCGAATTCGATATCATTCTCTGCGCGCTCCTTGAGTTCCTTGCAATTTTTGATTTTTGCAAGTTCTGCCTTAGCCTCGGCTGCTTTGCCCTGGCGTGCAGCGATGATTGCGCGGAGGTATGCAGCGTACTCGCAATCCTGACCCTTCAGCAGGGAAGAAGCCTTTGCGAGGTCGCCGTTCAGGATGTATGCGAGAGCCTCGTTAGCGTCACCGGTGCCGGCGAGCTTCTTGGCAGCTGCTGCATAGTCACCCTTCTGGATATCGATAGCTGCGAGGTTAGCCTTGCCAGCCTTGCCGTTGTCCTTTGCGAAGAACTCGGCAGCCTTGTTGAGCTCACCGTCGCGGAGTGCCAGAACACCACGCAGGTTGTCCAGACCCTCGATGGAGCGGTCGTTGACCTTCTTGAGCATAGCCTCAGCCTGCTCGTTCTTGCCCTGGTCAAGCAGGATGCAAGCGGAGTTGATCTTAGCGCGGTCGCTGTCGAACTTCTTGATTGCCTGTTTGTAGATGTCCAGCTTAGCGTTAGCGTCGTCTACGAGGGTAGCGGTGCGGAGCAGAGCCTCCTCGTCAAGAGCGTCGATGTTATCCTCTACCAGAGCCTTGAGCTCTTCGGGGGTGTAGTTCTGGAACTCTACGTTGGTCACGAAACGTGCACGACGAAGTTCAGGGAGGACATCCTTTGCAAGGGTGCCGTATACGCTGGACATGTTCTTGATCTCACGCTCGCGGACGTCGGGATCGCTGTACATGGAGAGGACGCGGAGAATGAGGTCCTTGTCTTCAATGTTGGAGTTGTTTACCAGCTCCTGGAAGCCTTCCCAGTCCTCACCGATGCTGCGGGTAGCAACTTCACCGGTCTCAAGTTTCTTAGCAACCTTGCCGAATGCCTTCTGTGCAGAAGATGCACGCTGGTCGGACAGCTGGTTGTTGCGCTTGATGGTACCCTCGGGAGATGCGTAAGCGATGATGTCGGTGCCGGTGATGGTGCGGCGGCTGTCGTTCATCACGTCCTGAACGCCGGTCTTGTATTCCTTGATGGACTCGGAAGAGAGCTGGCTGGAACGTACGTCAGCGCTGTTTACAAGATAAAGGATCTGAGCCTCAACCTCCTCGGGAATAACATCCTGATAGTTGTCGGCAGCAGCCTCGTAAGCGCCGCTCTTCTTAGCGAGCTTGTAAGTGGTGTTTGCACCGTCTGCAATCTTGATGTCCTCGGGGAATGCCCAGGATTTCTTTTTGTACTTAACGGTTGCGCGGCCAACGAGCTCGGATTTCTCCATGCCCTTCACATAGTTGAAGTGAACGTGCTCTGTGATGCTTGCGCCGTCCTTGCCCACGGTCTTGAAGTTGTCGGTAACTTTCTCACCCTGGTATACGAAAGGCTCGCCTGCTACTTCCTGGCCAGCGAACTTCATAACGGGAACCACCTCGAGGATGGCTTTCTTGTGGAAATACTTAGCGGGGAAAGTAACGGTAACATCAGCGTCGATGTTGTCTGCGATTACTTCGAGAACCTCGGGGTTGCACTCGATTTTTACCTGGTCGGCGAGGTCGGCCATCTTGGAGACCTTGTTGCAGGACATAACAGCAAGGCAGGCCATAGCGATAAATAAAACTTTCTTCATGGTTGTTTTTTGATATAGTTTTTGATTTTTACGTCGATTTGGGGCAAATATAGTAATTATAAAAAATAAGTGGAGAAAAAATTGTAATTTCGCCCCTATGAACTTTGAATCCATAAAACAGAGGTTTGGAATTATAGGCGATTCGGCCGCCCTGGACAGTGCCATCGGCATTGCCCTGCAGGTGGCCAAGACCGACCTCTCCGTGCTGGTTACGGGCGAGAGCGGCGTGGGCAAGGAGTTCATACCCCAGATTATCCACTACAACAGCCCCCGCAAACACAACGTATATCTCTCCATCAACTGCGGCGCGATTCCGGAAGGTACCATAGACTCCGAGCTGTTCGGGCACGAGAAGGGTGCCTTCACCGGCGCCAACGAGATGCGCAAGGGCTATTTTGAGGAGGCGGACGGCGGCACCCTCTTCCTGGACGAGGTGGCGGAGCTGCCCCTCTCCACCCAGGTGCGCCTGCTGCGCGTGCTGCAGACGGGCGAATTCATGAAAGTGGGGTCGTCAAAGATTCAGAAGACCAACGTGCGGGTGGTGGCAGCCACCAATATCGACTTAAGGCGCGCCATAGAGTCGGGCCGCTTCCGCGAGGATCTGTACTTCCGCCTGAACACGGTGCCCATCCGCATGCCGGCGCTGCGCGACCGCAAGGAGGACATCCACAAGCTGTTCCGCAAGTTCGCGCTGGACTTTGCAAACAAATATATGATGCCGGCCATCCGCCTCACCGCCGATGCGGTGGAGAAGCTGGAGGCTTACGGCTGGCCAGGCAACGTACGTGAGCTCAAGAGCGTGGCGGAGCGTATCTCCGTGATGGAGACCGACCGCATAATTGAGAGCCGCACCCTTGAGAAATATCTGCAGAACGATCTGAACACTTCGCTGCCCGCGCTGGCCGGCAGTGCAGCCGCAGATTACATGAGCGACCGCGACATCATCTTCAAGATGATAATGCAGCTCAAGCAGGACATCGAGGCACTAAAGTCGCGCATGGACGCGCTGGGGCAGGGGGCACCCGCCGCCGGCAAGTTCATCCCGCAGCACTCTAACCTGAACGTGGAGAGCAGCGATGCCGCCGAGGTGCATGCATACGAGCCGGAGGCGGTGGAAGAGCAGCCGGTGCAGGAGGTCTGGCACCACGCCGAACCGGTGGAGGAAGAAGATCAGAACCTCTCCATAAACGACAAGAAGTCGGAACTGATAGTGCGCGCGCTGGAGAAGCACCACGGCAACCGCAAGGAGGCGGCCGCGGAGCTGGGCATATCGGAGCGCACCCTTTACCGTAAAATCAAAGATCTGGGCTTATGACAAAACGCATTAATATACTTCTGGCGCTGATGCTGGCGGTGGTATGCGTGAACGGATGCGGGATTTACTCCTTTTCCGGTACCTCCATCCGCCCCGACGTGCACACCATCACCATAGAGCCGGTGACCAACAACGCCATGAAGGTGAACCCCGCGCTGGCCAACGACCTCTCCGAGGCGCTCAAGGACAAGTTCAAGAAGCTTACCAGCCTGGAGCAGGTGGAGATGGACGGCGACTTGCTGCTGGTGGTCACGGTGGAATCTTACGACGTTAAGGCGCAGGGTATCTCCAAAGACGAGACTGCGGCGCAGAACCGCCTCACGGTGACCTGCCGCGCATCTTTCGAGAACTACAAGCACCCGGAGGAGAGTTTTGAGAAGAAAAGTTTTGCCGCATATCAGGATTACGACGCCGACCTCTCGCTGGACGAGGTGGAGGCGGCGCTGTGCGACGATATCATAGAGACACTGGTGGAGGATATATTCAACGCGTCGGTGGCGCAGTGGTAGATTATTTTGCTATATCGCGAAAAATGTGCTTACTTTGCACCCCCTAAACGAGACAGAAACAAATAATATTCAACAATATGCAAGCAATTTATATCACAATTTCCGTAATCATCGTGGTGGCCAGCGTGCTTCTGACCCTCATCGTGCTTGTGCAGAACTCCAAGGGAGGCGGCCTCGCAGCTAACTTTGCTGCCGGCAACACCACCTTTGGCGTGCGTCAGACAGCCGATTTCCTGGAGAAGACCACCTGGTGGCTGGCCGGCATCGTGCTGGTGCTCTGCATTGTGGCAACCTTCTTCACCCCCAAGGCAAGCAAGGGCGCCGCTTCCAGCATTGAGAACCAGATTCAGCAGACCGCTCCCGCAGAAGGCGAACCCGCCCTCCCTGCAAACACCATCGCGGTTCCCGCTGAGGAGACTCCTGCCGAGTAATTATATCCACGGTTACGAAAAGAACCCGCCTTGCGGCGGGTTTTTTTATGCCCAGGCTGCAACCGCCAACGGGCGGGTAATATGTACAGAGCCCCATATACAAAAGAGCCGACCCCGTAAGGAGCCGGCTCTTTCGTTTTGAGATTCCTCGACTACGCTCGGAATGACACTGGGCGTGCGCTCAGAATGACACCGGGCGTGTGAGTGACGGCAATGGCTTATTCAGCGTCGTTACGACGACCACGGCGCTCGCCACCGCGGCGCTCACCGCCACGACGGTCGTCACGGCCACCGCGACGTTCGCGGCGCTCTCCGCCACCGCGGCGCTCACCTGCGTTGGAAGCAGCTGCTACGCCTGCGTTGGGGCTGAGGTCACGTTTGCCATAGACCTCACCGTTGCAGATCCAAACCTTGATGCCCAGCACACCAACTTTGGTGTGAGCCTCTGCAAGTGCATAGTCGATGTCTGCACGGAAAGTGTGCAGAGGGGTACGGCCTTCCTTGTAGAGTTCGTTGCGGGCCATCTCGGCACCACCCACGCGGCCGCTGATGAGGATCTTGATACCCTCGGCGCCGGCGCGCATTGTGGAAGCGACGGCCATCTTGATGGCGCGGCGATATGATACGCGGCCCTCAATCTGGCGTGCGATGTTGTTGGCAACGATGTTGGCGTCAGCTTCGGGACGCTTAACCTCGTAAATGTTGATCTGTACATCCTTTCCGCAGATCTTCTTTACCTCGCCCTTGAGGGTCTCGAGCTCTGCACCGTTCTTACCCACTATGATACCGGGTCTTGCGGTGTGGATGGAGATGGTAATCACCTTCATCGTACGCTCGATAACGATACGGCTTACAGAAGCCTTCTGCAGACGTGCGTCCAGATACTCGCGGATGCGTGCATCGTCTTTGATGCGCTCCGGATAATTACCGCACCAGTTGGAGTCCCAACCACGGGTGATACCTATACGGTTGCTGATAGGGTTAGTTTTCTGTCCCATATTATGCCTCCTCCTTTACGGTTTGATTCTTGGTTGCCAGCACGATGGTGACGTGGTTGCTGCGCTTGCGGATGCGTGCTGCACGGCCCTGGGGGGCGGTGCGGATACGCTTCAGGGTGCGGCCTTCGCCAACCATGATGGTCTGGATGTAAACATTGCCGTTTTCAAGCTCCTTGCGGTTGTCCTCGTTCTTGGCTTCCCAGTTAGCGATGGCGCTGCGCACGAGCTTAGAGAGCCTTGTAGCGGGCTCCTTCTTTGAATACTTGAGAATATCCAAAGCGTTATTGACCTCCTTGCCGCGGATGATGTCTGCTACCAGACGCATCTTGCGGGGCGAGGTGGGAACATCGTTCAGCTTTGCGACAGCTGTACGATTCTTTATCTCTTTCTGCCTTTCGGCCATTTCTCTTTTTCGAGCTCCCATAGTAATTATTTATTAACGATTACCACTGTGACCCCTGAATGTACGCGTCGGAGCAAACTCGCCGAGCTTGTGACCAACCATGTTCTCAGTGACGTACACCGGAATATACTTATTTCCGTTGTGCACTGCGATGGTGTGACCCACGAAATCGGGAGAAATCATGCTGGAACGTGACCAGGTCTTGATTACTTCTTTTTTCATTGTCCCTTCATTCATAGCGATGACCCTCTTCTCGAGAGCTTCCTGAATGTACGGGCCTTTTCTAAGTGAACGACTCATAATTGCCTAAGATTTATTCCGTTATTATTTCTTTTTCCTTTCAATGATAAACTTGTTGGAGTTCTTCTTAGGATTACGGGTCTTGTAACCCTTGGCGATGAGACCCTTGCGAGAACGAGGGTGACCACCGGATGCACGGCCTTCACCACCACCCATCGGGTGATCTACAGGGTTCATTACGACACCGCGGTTGCGAGGACGGCGACCCATCCAGCGTACGCGGCCCGCCTTTCCGTGAGACTCCAGGTTGTGATCGGCGTTGGACACCGTACCCACGGTAGCGCGGCAGCTTACCAGCACCATGCGGGTCTCACCCGAAGGGAGACGGAGGATGGCGTGGTTGCCTTCACGTGCGGTGAGCTGAGCGTAGGTGCCGGCGGAGCGGGCCATAGCGGCGCCCTGACCGGGACGGAGCTCGATGCAGTGTACCAAAGTTCCGAGCGGAATTTCTGCAAGCGGAAGAGTGTTACCTATTTCAGGGGCGACACCACTGCCGGAGGCGATAACCTGGCCGACCTTGATGCCGTTAGGAGCGATGATATAACGTTTTTCACCATCTTCATAAACTACCAGCGCAATGCGTGCAGTGCGGTTGGGGTCGTACTCGATGGTCTTTACGGTTGCGGTGTATTTGTCCTTGTCGCGCAAAAAGTCGATGACGCGGTACATCTGCTTGTGTCCGCCGCCCAGATAGCGCATGGTCATCTTACCCTGATTGTTGCGGCCGCCGGATTTGCGGAGGGGCTTGAGCAGGGACTTTTCGGGAGTGGTGCAAGTGATTTCTTCAAAGGTGCTGATCACCTTGTTTCTCTGACCCGGGGTTGCCGGTTTGAATTTACGTACTGCCATAATCTCCGGATCTTTAGATGTTACTGTAGAAATCTATCTTGTCGTCCTGCGCCAGAGTCACATAAGCTTTCTTATAGTGATTTGCGCGACCGGTGAGCATACCGGCCTTGGTGTAACGGCTTTTCTTCTTGCCGTGGTAGTTTGCTGTATTGACACTCAGTACAGAAACGTTGTAGGTCTGCTCGACCGCCTGCTTGATTTCAACCTTGTTAGCATCGCGGTCAACAATAAAACCGTAACGGTTCAACTTATCGCCTTGAGCCGTCATTTTCTCGGTTACGATTGGCTTTATCAGTATTCCCATTGCTTTCGATTATTTTTGTCTTTCGGCAAGGATATCCTGGACGCCGTCTACCATTACCAGATGATTTGCATTCATGATGGCGTAGGTGTTGATTTCGTCTACGGTGATGACTTTCACCTCAGGAAGGTTGCGAGACGATAAGTAAATATTGTTCGAGTTTTCGGGAAGGACCACCAGAGTCTTGCGGCCGTTAGCCTTGAGATTGTCCAGGATCTTGATGAAATCCTTGGTCTTGGGTGCGTCCAGTGCAAAAGGCTCAACCATGGTGATAGCCTCCTCCTGTGCCTTGTAAGTGAAGGCGGAGTTGCGTGCAAGCTGTTTGAGCTTTTTGTTGAGTTTGAAACGATAATCGCGGGGCTGGGGACCGAAGATACGGCCACCGCCTACGTAAGTACCGGACTTGATGCTACCGTGACGTGCACCGCCGCCGCCTTTCTGGCGACCCATCTTCTTGGTACTGTGAGCGATTTCGCTGCGATCTTTGCTCTTGTGAGTTCCCTGACGCTGGTTTGCAAGGTACTGCTTCACGTCAAGATAAATAGCATGGTCGTTGGGCTCGATGGCGAAGATTGCGTCATCCAGAACGACTTCCTTACCGGAAGCGGAGCCGTCGATTTTGTAAACTGCCAGTTTCATAACGTTAAGCCTCCAATGTTACATAAGAACCTTTAGCTCCGGGAACAGAGCCTTTAACTACGATGAGATTGTTTTCAGGTATCACTTTGACAACCTGAAGGTTGAGAACTTTCACGCGGTCGCATCCCATGTGACCACCCATTCTCATACCGGGGAAGACACGGCTAGGCCAGGACGATGCACCCAGTGAACCGGGTTTGCGAAGCCTGTTGTGCTGACCGTGAGTCTGTCCGCCAACACCGGCGAATCCGTGGCGCTTGACTACGCCCTGGAAACCTCTACCCTTAGAGGTACCGGTAACGTCGACCCATTCTACAGATTCGAGATCTGCGACGGTGATGGTGTCTCCCAACTTGAGGGAATCAATGTCAAAAGACTTGAATTCCACCAATTTGCGCTTGGGAGTGGTTCCTGCCTTTTCAAAGTGGCCCTTAAGAGCCTTGCTGGTGTGTTTCTCTGAGATTTCGTCATAGGCAAGCTGCACGGCGGCATAACCATCTTTCTCTACCGTACGAATTTGCGTAACAACACACGGACCAGCCTCAATTACGGTGCAAGGTACGTTCATACCGTTTGCATCGAATACGGAAGTCATTCCGACTTTCTTTCCAATTAATCCAGGCATTGTAGATAATTTGGTGTAAATAAATTAGTTGTAAAAGTTTCCGCATTTTTTGCGGGGCTGCAAAGATACAACTATTTTCCAAATTATCAACATGTTTTTCAACAAAAACAGCCACCGGGGCAAATTCCCGGCGGCTGTTGTATCGGAACAGGGTATACCTATTTATATAAGACAAGATATCCTGCGGCATCCAGCGGGGCCAGATAGGTGCCGGAGAGGGTTTCTCCGGTGAACAGGTTGGTGTACTCTCCATCCAGAGGGAGCGCCACGTGAGCGGCTTCCGTACCCATATTCACGGCCACAATCACACTGTTCTTGCCCTTTGTGCGGCTGAATGCGTATATCCCATCGCCGTTCTGGGGGATATCAAGGTATGAGCCGCCCCGTTCACCTGCAGCCAGGGCGGGGTTGTTGTGCTTGAGTTCCACCAGCTTCTTGAAGAAGTCTGTGAACCCGTTGTCGCTCCAGTCCTCTATGGGGTCCTTCTCAAAGAACTGCAGACGGCGGCTGAGACCGATCTCCTGCCCCGTGTAAACCAGCGGCTGGCTCTTGGGGAGGGTGAAGCAGAGCACTTCGCAGGCGTTTGCGCAGTCGCCCATACGCTCGAATTCGGTCCCCTGCCAGGAGTTCTCGTCGTGGTTGCTCGTAAAGGTCATGCGGTATGCGGATGCGGGATAATTCTGCTCGTCGCGCTGCAGATATGCGCGCAGCTCGGAGAAATCCTTCTGCCCGGCGGCGATATCGTTCAGCATGTGGTGCAGTTCCCACGCGTAGGTGGCGTCAAAGCAGCTGTCGGGATTGGCCAGGTTGGGGCGCTCCGCCTCTGCCAGGAAGTAGGCCTCGGGATAATCTGCGTTCAGGCCGGGCATCACGCTCTGCCAGAACTCCGCCGGCATCTCGCCCGCGGCATCGCAGCGGAAGCCGTCCACACCCTTGTCCAGCCAGAAGCGCATGCACTCTACCTGTGCCTCCCAGACCTCCTTGCAGTCGTAGTTCAGGCTGCGGGTGTCGGTCCAGTCATACTCCCAGGTGGCGTTGCCCAGCGAGTCGCGCTCGTAGAACTCCGCCGGCTTGGACTCCATCCAGATGTGGTCCGGAGCGGTCTGGTTTGCCACCCAGTCCAGAATCACCTTGAAGCCCAGCTCGTGCGCTGCGGCCAGCAGGTTGTCAAAATCTTCCATGGTGCCGAATTCGGGGTTCACCTTGCAATAGTCGCTGATGGCGTAATATGAACCCAAGGTACCTTTGCGGCCCTCCACGCCAATCTGATACATGGGCATCAGCCAGAGGATGTCCACGCCAAGCTCTTTGAGGCGGGGCAGCTGTGCCTGAACGCCCGCAAAAGTCCCCTCCGGGGAGTACTGGCGGATGTTAACCTCATATATCACAGAGTTATAGGTCCACTCAGGATGGTGGGCAGCCTCCTGCTTGGGGGTGCAGGAGAAAAGTGCGGCGACGGCCGCGATAACGATGATTATCTTTTTCATAATGATGAGTTATTGCATGAAAACTACCGACGATGAAGCACCAAGGGTCACGGCACTGCCGGCTACCTTGACATCACCCAGCGACACCACCTGGTTGTCCAGCTTGTCCCCGGAAAGGTCAAGGGTCTTCTCTTCGCTGCCCACGTTGTGCAGCACCAGCGCCTTTTCTCCGCTTGCGGCGGTCATGTACCATGCGGCGATGGTGTTGTCTGCGGTGTTGCCGTCGTTATATTTTGGGTGTGCCGACATCTTGCCGGATGCCAGCGCCTTGCAGCTGTTGCGGGCCTTGGTCCACTTGAAATAGGTGTGCAACAGACTGCCGGCGTCTTCTTCCTGCTTCTTCACGGAGATGGAGTCGGTCACCAGGTCATAATCTATGTGTCCGCCAAGGTCGCCGGTGGCGGCGGTGGAGGATGTCTCCCACACGATAGGGGTGCGCACCAGTTCGTCGCGCCCGCCTTCGTCACCGTCCTTGCCCCAGTAGCCCAGCTCCTCGCCCTGATAGATGTAGGGCTGGCCCTCTGCGCTCAGCAGGAACGCCGCGGCCTGTTTGAGTTTGGCGGCGTCGCGTCCCAACACAGTTGCGGCGCGGGTTTCGTCGTGGTTGGTGAGCTTGGTGGCGGCAATCGCGTCGCTGCGCTGTGCGGTATAGGCCCGCCTGTAGGCGGTCAGATCCTTGCAGAAATAGCAGCCGATGCGCTGGTTCAGCACCCATCTGAGCCGCTCCCAGAAGTCGAACTCGAAGTTGGCGGGGAGCGCTTTATAATACTGCGCCACCGAGTTGGCGTCCATCCAACACTCGGCAACCATGTAGAAGTCTCCAGAATGGGTCTTACGGTAAGTGGCGTTGCAGCGGTCGTACCACTTCTTGAGGAAAGTCACGTTGTTGGCGTTGTTGAAGGAGTTCATGCCCCCGTATATGTGCTTCACTGCATCCAGGCGAAGGCCGTCTATCCCCAGCCCGATCCACTTGTCCACGGTTGTGGCGAGGGCCTCGAATACGGCGCTTTTCTCAGCTTCTGAAGCACTGCCGTAATTGATGTCGGGCATCCAGCTGCCAAACGCACCCATGTAATACACGGTCTTGGTGTTGACGTTGGAGAGCTCAAAACTATAGCGGCCGTTGCCGGTGAAGAAGATGTCGCCGCCGTCTGCGGCAAGGCTCATGGGAACCCCCTCTTTAAGGGTGGCGTCCTGCTCCCGGGCACCGAACTTGGAGCCGGCGTCCCAGTTGGAATACTTGCGTACAAGGATACCCGTTGTGCCGTTCACATCGGCCACGAGGCGATAGGTCCCGTTCCCCTTATCGGCAAACTTGACCTCCTTGCCTTCCTTGCCGACGGGCCACATCCAGAGGTTCCAGGAGGCGTTGCCGCTGGCAACGGCATCGATTGTGGAGCTGACAACCAGGCGCGGAGCACCGCCGGTGGTGGCGTGCCACTCCCCCTGGTTATAAGAATAACCGCTCAGCATAGGGTAGCTGCGCCACTGCGAAGAGGGATTGTCGCAGATGAAGAACCAGTCCCGGTACGGGCTGGACTCGGATGAGAGCGCATCTGTGAACCAGGGGTTCCCCTTGCCGGTGTGGTTCAGCACATAGTCCATGTAAATCTTGATATCCTTGGCATGGGCGGCGTCTATAAGGGCCTTGAAATCGGCTTCGGTGCCGTATTTGGGGTTGACGGCGGCATAATCCGTAACATCGTATCCGTGATACGAATCGGCGGGGTGGGCGGGGGAGAGCCAGATAGCCGATACGCCCAGTGCATCCAGATAATCCAGATGCTGGCGGATGCCGTTAAAATCGCCAATGCCGTCGCCGTCGCTGTCGGCAAAGCTGTATATCAGCAGCTGATATGTAATGTGGCCCTGTTTCTCGCCTGCGGCGTATATGGGGACGGAAATATCCTCATCGGGTATGGGTTGCTTTTCACAGGCGGCCGCAAGCAGCGGCAGCAGTGCCAAGGCCAAGAATAGTCTCTTCATACACAAGTTTTTGCGTTAACTTCCAAAATTAGCACAAACCCCGCAAATATCAAAGAAAAGAGCCCCGGATTATCACCCGGGGCTCTTCTTGCATTGAAGAATCTCA
This sequence comes from Bacteroidales bacterium, assembly GCA_017962235.1. GTDB lineage: Bacteria > Bacteroidota > Bacteroidia > Bacteroidales > UBA932 > Equibacterium. The sequence continues at coordinate 107,873 of JAGCVS010000012.1, forward strand.
ATTATTTAACAGTGTAAACAATCGGGGTCTTCTTAAGGTCGTCACCGCTCTTGTTGCTCCAGCTGTAAACAGCGATTACGTCGCCGCTCTTAACCTGTGCGTCAGCGAGAGGGAGGCGAGCCTCAATCTCAACAAAGTCGTCGGCAATTGCACCGGCAAACGTGAAGCTGTTGAATACATCAGATGAAGGATATGCGCTGCCGCTTCCGATGTCAGTAGCAATTGCATTGGCATCAAACGGGAAGAAGTAGAGCCACATCTCGAGACCTTCAATCTCCTTAGCAACACCGGTAGCGGGGTTGTTGTCGGCATCGATATCATAGTAGATATAGCCGCCGCGGTTCCAGATAGCGGAACGGTTGTCACGCTTGCTGTAGAAGTAGATGTACTTGGAGTCGTTGGTCACTTTGAAGAGAGCGTATACGGGAGTCTCCTTTGTGCTGGCCACCTGATCGTTTACGTCAGCCCAGTCGCTCATGTCACCGTCGATGGTGATAGCGGCCACGAAGGGAGCGCCAACGGTTACGGTGCCTGCGTTGAAATCGATGACGATTTCCTTACCTTCCTCAACAGCTACTCTCTCCTGGTCATTGCCAGCACCACGGTAAGCGATCTTGCCGTCGAAGTATACGAACTCTGTCTTCCACCAGTCAATCCAGCCGTTACCGGTTGTAACACCTTCGATGGGTGCGGAAGGAGTCACCTTGGAAGCGAGACGTACAGCAGCGCTGTTGGCGGTGGTGGTAGCCTTGAATACCTTACCGTCAGCCTCGAACTTAACAACGTCAGGAGCGTTGAAGTCCCATGCATCTGCACCCCAAGCGTCGCCGATACCGTAAACTTCAGCGGGCATGATCTCTACGACCTTGTCGTTACCGTTTACGAATACGGTGTAGAAGCCGTCTTCCTCTACCCAGCAGTTGCCGTCGTGGATGGTGTAACCTACAGTGCCTTCACCGGTAAAGTCGCCGCTCCATTCCTTGAGAGCGCAGAACTTGAAGCCGTCTGCAGCATTGAAATAGCGGGTGCACCAGAAGTAGCCGGGAGCTGAAGGGATGCCGGAGAGCTCAACTATGCCCTCGCTGTTCCAGTCCCATCCACCCCACTGGTTACCGATCATATACATATGCTCGGGAGCGGTGATTTCGACTTCCTTAGCAAGGTCAATCTTGTAGGAGAAGCTGTTCTTCAAGTCGCCGGCAGCAAGTTTGAAAGTGAGGGAGATGTTGTACTCACCAGGTTTTTCAACTACAAAGTTGTCTCCGCCGGGCATACTGTTCTGACCAAGGTTGGTATTAGCCTTGATCTCACCTTCACTGTCAAGGGTTATTTTCCAAGCTCCGCCGTAAGCGAATTTGAACTCAAGACCGTTTACCAGTGCAGCATTGTCAATGCTGAAAGTCATACCGTCGTTAGAAGGGGTTGTGGCAGCCATCTCGGTAAAGCCCCATCCGTTCATACCGCCGCGAACGCCAAAGTTTGCGGGAGCCACCAGAATCAGAGCGTTGTCGAGGTCGTTGTTCTTGTTGAGGTCAAGCACGATGTGATACAGACCGGTTTTTGCAACCTTCATCTTGGGAGCGTTTTCGCCAATCTCAAGTTTACCCTTGAGGATAGCTGTAGCAGGGTTGTCCTCATAGATACCAGAGAGCTCTGCGGGGGTGAACTCTGCGAGAGTTGCACCGTAAAGAACCTGCTCGCCACCGGTAACCCATACCAGGGAGAACTCCTTGCCACCCTCGAGAACGATATATTTCTCAAACATACCGTCGCGGAGAGTCTGATCCTTTTTCTCGTTGATACCGTTTGCCATACGGAGCACGTCACCAACCTTATCAAAGCCGGTAGCATCGCCGTAAACGTAAACGCCGTCCTCTACGAGGTCGTCAAAGTTGACGGGATCTTTCTTGGGGCAGGCTGTCAGAATGAAAGCCATTGCCACTGCGCAAATTGCGTAAAAGAATCTTTTCATTTTAAAAAACGATTGTTAAAAATGTTGATTGGTTAATATGATGATATTAGTTATTAGTTGCCGTATCCGGGATTCTGAGCGTAGACGCCGGGCGCGCCGTCCCTTACCCAGTTGGGGATGGGGAACAGCTGATGGTTCTTGTCGCTGGCATCCTTGAACTCCCATGAGCCACCGTAAGTGCCAAAGCGGATCTGGTCGTCGCGGCGATGGCCCTCCCATGCAAGCTCGCGGCCGCGCTCATTGAGAAGCTCGGGCAGGGTGAGCTCTGCAGCGGTGTAGTCCTTCAGGCCTGCACGGCGGTGCACCTTGTTGACGCACTCCAGTGCCACATCGTCTGCAACACCGCCTTTGAGGCGCATGCGTGCCTCTGCCTTCATGAGCAGCACGTCTGCATAACGATAGATGGGGAAGTCGCTGTCTGCGTGGTGTGCGATGCCGTTCTCAAACTGGAATTTGATAAAGCGGGCGCCTTCGCAGGAGTTGGCGGCGGAGGGATCCTGTATGGTGGTAACATTAGGAGTGATAATAACCTGGAAGTGGCTGTCGGCATGGTCCCATTCAACAACATCGCCGGTCCAGGATGCGCGGTTGTAAACCAGGGTCTTCCAGTCGGTGGTGGTGTTGTACACGGGGCCAACGAACCACTGGTTGCGGCGGATATCCTTCTCGTCGTAAAGATTGTAGAAAGATGCCAGGGTGCAGGGACCGTTCCAGCAGTCGGTGGTGAAACCGAACACATCGCGCATAGCGTAATGGTTGGTGATCAGGTGGAACATGTTGCCGTTGGCATACACGGAGTCGAATACGATGGGGAAGATGATCTCCTTGTTGCTGGTGTTGTTGGTGGCAAATGTTGCGAAGTAGTCATCGTTGAGGTCATAGCCGTAGCCGCCTTCAATAATCTTGTCACAGTATTCTTCTGCCTTTGCCCACTCGGCCTTGCCGGTGTAGACCTCTGCGTTGAGGTAGAGCTTTGCCAGAATCATGTAAGCCACGGGACGGGTCATGGAGCCGTAGCGGACGGAGTTGTCCACCTTCTCTGCATTCTCCAGCAGTTCGGCCTCAATCCAGTCGTATACCTGCTTGCGGGTCTGTTGAACCACGTTGCCGTTCTCATCCACATGCTTGCCGTCGTCGATGTGTACGTTGCCGTATACATCCATGGCCAGCAGGTGATAGAACGCGCGCAGGATCTTGGCCTCTGCCAGACCTGCCTTGGCAGCATCGGAGTAAGTTGATTCGTCTTCGCCTGCAATGGAGTGGATGTTGTCAATCACGGTGTTGCACTTGGTTACACCGCCGTATGCAAAGCTCCAGCCGTTGTTGATGTCGCGGGTGTCGCTCTCCCAGGTGTGGGTGTGCATCTTGATGGGGACGCCGTTGTCGTACCAGTCGGTACCGCGGGTGGGGATTACAACCTCGTCAGAGGTGTATTCCTGGAGGCTCCAGAAGCCCTCACGATATACATAGCCGTATTCGCCGGCCAGCTGTGAGTATGCGTTTGCAATCAGTGTAGAGAACTGAGCGGGAGTCTTGAAGTAGTCTTCCTTGCGGACATCTGTATAAACTTCCGGAGAAAGGTCGGTGCAGGCAACGGCTGCGAAGCCGAGCAGTGCTATTGCAATATTGAATATCTTTTTCATACGCTCTTTACTTTAGAAGTTGATGTTGACACCCAGAGCAATGGTTCTCTGTGTAGGATAGTAAGAACGGCCGTCAAAGCCGGGAGCAAGTCCTGAGAGGCTTACAGTGGACGGGTCGTGTCCCTTGTAGCCGGTAATGGTGAACAGGTTCTGTGCATTGATGTAAACGCGGCATGCCTTTACATACTCTGCAAGGGTACCCTTGAGTTCAGGAGTCCAACCGAAGGTAACGTCGTTCAGCTTCACGTAAGTCGCATCCTCCAGATAGAAATCGGAGAAGCGGCGCAGGGATGCCTTGCCGTTGTTGGGGTCGGAAATCCAGTGGGTGAGTTTCTCTGCCTCGCCGCTGAAGGAGCTCAGGAGCACGTTCTCAGTACCGCGGGTATTCTCGTAGAAGTAGCGGGTCTCGTTGAAGTAGAGGCCGCCGATCTGGCCGCGGAAGTTGAGGCCCAGGTCAAAGTTCTTGTAGCGGAGGTTGGTGTAGAAACCGAGGGTAACCAGCGGGAATGCGTTGCCCAGTACCTGCTTGTCAGCATCGGAGGGGTCGCTGGTAACACCGCCGGCGGGGGTGAAGAACAGCCAGGTGCCGTCGTCCTTGATGGTGGCGTATTTCAGACCGTAGTAGTTGCCCACAGCCTCGCCCTCTACCAGACGCATTACATAGTTACCGGTCTCGCCGTCGCCGGAAGAGATGTAACCGGTGTTCTGGAAAGCGGCGATATGGTTGCCGGCTGCGTCTTTCTCACCGTACTGTTCGCCGGTGATGCGAACCACGCGGTTGCGGTTCCATGCAGCGTTGAGGCCTGCAGTCCAGTTGAAGTCGCGGGTCTTCTTGATAATGCCGTTGATGTTGAATTCCAGGCCGTAGTTGTGGATCTGACCGTAGTTATCCCACTTCTTTGCGGATACGTTGCCGCCGGTCAGGGGCACGTCGTATTCGTAAAGAAGGTTGGTGGTGTTGCGGAAGTAGCCGTCCAGATTACCCCAGATGCGGCCTTCCAGCATTGCGAAGTCGATACCGACGTTGGTCTCGCGTTTCTCCTCCCAGCGGATGTGCTCGTTCACGTTTGTCTGAGGACCCCAGGGGCGGATAAACTGACCGTCGGAGAAGAGGTAGTCGCTGCCGGGACCTACCAGCATCAGATAGAGGTAGGAGCTGCCGGGCATGTTACCGGTAACACCGTAGCCGGCACGCAACTTGAGTTCGTCCAGCCAGGTGACATTCTTCATGAAATCCTCTTCTGAGATAATCCAGCTTGCGGAGAGTGAAGGGAAGAGACCCCAGGGACCCAGGATAGGGTTGGCCTGGCTGCCAAACTTGGAGCTGCCCTCCAGACGGGTGCTGGCAGAGAGGAAGTACTTGCCGTCGTAGTTGTACATTGCACGAACAAAGAACGATGCGAGTTTGTCTTTGTATTTGTAACTGCTCTGGTTAGCCTCGTCGCTCTTGCCGGAGAGCTTGCCTTCGCCAAGACCGAGATTGTTGAACAGAAGTCTGTCCAGAGGGAATATAGAGTTGTTTGCAGAGAAGCCCTGGCTGAGATTGGTCTGGTAGCTCTGGCCGAGCAGGAACTGATAGTTGTGACGGCCCTTGCTGCCCATGTAGTTGAGGGTGTTCTCTACAACCTGCTGGGTAACCGCAGAGTAGCTCTGGCTTGCGACACCGTCGCGGCCGGATACCTCGCGCAGGGTGCTTTTCTGGTACTTGCCGTTCCAGGTGGAGGTCTCCTGCAGGGAGTAAGCGGTGGTGAACTTCAGACCCGGCATGATGTCCAGAGTGGCGCGTACGCTGCCAATCATGTTCTGGTCCTTCTGCTGGTTGGTGGTCTGGTCAATGTCGCTCACCGGGTTGCGGGTGTAGAAGTTGTCGGACTCGTAGTATCCGCCGTATTTCACGAATTTGTCATCTTCTGAATAGATGGGCATCGTGGGGTTGGAACGGATAGCCTGATTGAAGTTGTCGTAGTTAGCCCAGTCCTTGAACCCGCGGGTGTAAGAGAAGTCGTAGGAAATCTGCAGCTTGTCGTTGAGCGCCTTCTGGTCTGCTGCAAAGCGGCCCTGGAGCTCGTCAAAGTCAGATTTCTTAGCGATACCCTGGAGGTTGCGGTAACCTACGGAAGCACGGTAGTTGAAGCTCTGTGTGCCGCCGGTGATGGAAACGTTGTGGGTGTGGGACACGGGGTTGCGGGAGATGGCCTTGATCCAGTCGGTGTCGGCGCCAAAGTCGGTGCCAAGCTTGCCGCGGGGGTTGTTGACCATCATTTCGCGATATTCGGCTGCGGTGAGCACGCGGGGCACATTTGCAATGAAGCCCACGCTGGCGCTGCCGTTGTATTCTGCGGAGAACGCGCCGTCTTTGTTACCGCGGCGGGTGGTGATCAGGATGACACCGGCGTTTGCACGGGTACCGTAGATTGCTGCTGCGGAACCATCCTTGAGGATGTCGATGGACTCGATGTCGGCGGGGTTAACGGAAGAGAGGTTGCCGCCCGGCACGCCGTCTATGACGTACAGGGGCTCGGTGGAACCGTTCAGGGAGCCGACACCGCGCAACTGCACGTTGTAGCTGTTCTGTGCGGGGTCGTCACCGCCGTTCTTGATCACGTTCAGGCCGGCCACCTTACCCTGGAGCAGACCCATGGGGTTGGCCACGGAGCCCTGGTTAAAGTCGTCGGGTTTGAGGGAAGCCACGCTACCGGTGACCTCCTTCTTGGTCTGGGAACCGTAACCGATGACCACTACTTCGTCAAGGAATTCGGTATCCTCTGCCAGAGTTATGGTTTCGGGGACTGCGTTTGCAGCAAAAGTCTGAGTGGAATAGCCTATGCAGCTAACTTCCACCACAGCTGTCTCCCCGCTGACCTTAAGAATAAAATCGCCGTCCATGCCGGTGGAGACGCCGTTGGTGGTGCCTTTCTCCATCACAGTAGCGCCGTAAACGGGGCCGAGAGCATCGACTACGACTCCTTTAACCTGATATCCGTTCTGAGCGGATGCAGGGGTGCTGAACATCCATCCTGCGAGGAGGACAACAGCAACTGCGGTTAGAAATCTTTTCATCAGAGGTTGATTGGTTAAACTATTATTGATTGGTATTTTTCTTCACTTTAACAAGCAGCACTGCGGCTGCGCCGATAATCAGGTAGACGCCCGCCATTATCAGCATGGTGCTCTGGGCACCGCCCACTGCCTTCAGCACCAGACCGCCGGTGGCGGCGGCAACTATCTGCGGCAGGCAGATGGTGCCGTTGAACAGGCCCAGATATGATCCCATATAAGGATTTCCCTCCAGCGCGTTGGTGAGAAGGGTGAAGGGAAGTGCCAGCATCGCAGCCCAAGCCGCGCCAATCAGGAAGTATGCTGCGCATGCCAGATACTTGTCCTGGATAAAGGCTACGCCTATAAAGCCGATGGCGCCTATCAGCAGGCTCACAATATAGGCGGTCTTGAGGTTCTTGAAGCGGGGGAGCATCAGCGCCCACAGGATGGATCCCACAGCCTGTACGGCGAACACCACGCCCACCCAGTTGCCGGCTGCCTGATAAGCTGCCGATGCGGTGTCGGTTTCGCCGCCCCAGCAGTTGAACGCCAGGGTGCCGTTGGTGTAGGTCCACATGTAGAGGAAGGCGGCCCAGCAGAAGAACTGCACCAGACCCACCGTCCAGAACACCTTGGGAGCCTTGAACAACAGAGCGATGAGCCCCTCTTTCTTCTCCTCTGCCTTTGCGGTGTCAATGCCGTGGAATTCTGCATATTCTGCCGGCGGCATCTCCTTGACATTCATGAAGGTGTACAGCACGCACAGAATCAGTATGGCGGCGCCTGCATAGAACGATACCACCACGGACGGCGGTACCACCCCCTCCGGAGCCTGGTTGGCGATGCCTATCCAGGTGAGGAAGATGGGGAGCAGGTACCCCACCAGACTGCCGGCGTTGCACAGGAAGCTCTGGATGGAATAGGCCTTGGCCTTCTGCTCTTCGTTAACCATGTCGCCCACCATCATCTTGAAGGGCTGCATGGCCACGTTGATGCTGGTATCCAGGAAGATGAGGGAGAACAGACCGAACCACATGGCCATGTTCAGACCCAGGAACAGCCGGGTGGAGAAGTGCAGGCTGCCGGCGTTGGGCAGGAAAGCCATAACCAGCACGGCGATGATGGCGCCCACCAGCAGATACGGTTTGCGGCGGCCCATCTTGCACCAGGTTCGGTCGCTCCACTTGCCTATGAGCGGCTGCACAATCATACCCATCAGCGGCGGCAATATCCAGAAGAAGCTGAGCTGATGTGGGTCGGCGCCCAGCGTGGCGAATATGCGCGAGATGTTTGCACTCTGCAGCGCGTATGCAATCTGAACCCCGAAATAGCCGAAATTCAGATTGAAGAGCTGTCTATTACTTAAGTTACGATTTTTCATTTTTCGGTGAAAAAAGCTGACGAAGTTAAAGCAAATAGATGAAACTTCCAAATAATTAATGATATACGCCTCGCGACGCATCTGAAATCATCGCCCTGATGCGCTCACAGAGGGTTTTGTCTGCAACCAGCTGTTCCACAGTCAGGTGCATGCGCCAGCGCCAGTAGTGGCGGGGATTGGCGGGGATGTTGATGCGCTCGTCGGCGGGGTCGCCCGCATAGCGGACCTCGGCGTCGGTGGCCAGCCAGTCCTGCAGCGGCAGAATAGCCAGCATCGCGGGGGAAGCCAGATGGCTGCGGACAATCTTCTCCGCCGCCCAGCTCTCGCAGAAGTAGGGGGCATCGCCGTCGCAGTGCATCATGGTGTTGAAATAGCGCTGGGTGAGGGCGCGGTCCTCTTCCCACCATGCCCTGAGCGGGCTGGTGTCGTGGGTACCGGTGGCGCAGACGCAGTAGTAGGGGTACTTCGCGGGGTCTGCAAAGTCCTCTGAAGGGTCCTTGGGCATGCGCTGGATCTCCAGGCTGAGGATGTTGAGTTCGTCCATCACGGAGGCCACGCACCCTGGAATCATGCCCAGATCTTCGCCGCAGGAGAGCATGTCGGTGGAGCGTATCAGGCTGGGGAGCTTCTTCATTGCGCTATCGCGCCAGAAATCATCGTGACGATGGTAGAAGAAATCGTTATAAAGGACGTTGAAGCTGTCTTTCTGCCAGGGTTCCAACTTTTCATAAGCGGCTGTGAACTGGGCGCTGATGCGGGGGTGCCAGAACCCTTTCTGGCGAGGATCCTCCACAAACAGTACGTCGGTCTCGCTCTCGCCGGGGGTTACGTAAGCGCCGCCCGAAACGTCGAATCCCTTGCCCCGGAGCTCGTCTTCGCTGTAGGGGAGGGCGGGTGCAAAGTGACCCATCAGGCCGCTCTTGTACTGTGCGGGAATCTCCCATATGCGGAAGAAGCCCAGGATGTGGTCTATGCGGTACGCGTCAAAGTATTCGCTCATCTTCTTGAGGCGGGCCCGCCACCATGCGAAGCCGTCCTGCGCCATGCGGTCCCAGTTGTAGGTGGGGAAGCCCCAGTTCTGCCCGTCGGCGCTGAAGGCATCCGGCGGTGCACCCGCCTGCATGTCCAGGTTGAACAGGTCGGGGTTGGTCCAGGCATCGGCACTCACGGGGCTCACGCCGATGGGGAGGTCGCCCTTGATGGCCACGCGATGGCTGTGGGCATATGCCACGGCATCCTTAAGCTGGATGTCCAGCAGATACTGCAGCCAGCACCAGAAAGCCACCTGTGAGGGGTGTTCCGCAGCGTATTTGTCGGCTTTCTTGCGGGTATATTTTGCCTCCTTGCCCCATTTGCGCCAGTCCACGGTGCCGTTGGCGTCCCTCAGGCAGCAGAAAACGGCGTACGGGAGCAGCCAGAGGTCGTTCTCCTTGAGAAATGCCTGATACTTTGCATCGGCCACCAGCTTGGGTTCCTGAGCCTGGAATACCTCCTTGAGCAGGCGCATCTTGGCCTTGTTTACCTTCTCGTAATCTACCTTGGGGAGGGCATTCAGCTCTGCCTGGAGCTCCTTTACCGCCTTGGTCTGCTTAACCCCTGCGGCGGGCAGGTGAATGAACTGAGGATGCAGCGCAAACGAGCTGACGGCGTTGTACGGGTAAGAGTCTTGCCAGGTGCCTGTCATGCTGGTGTCGTTCACCGGCAGCAGCTGGATAAAGTTCTGCCCGGTGGCCACGGCCCAGTCCACCATCTTCTTGATGTCGTGGAATTCGCCCACGCCAAAGCTCTCCTCTGTGCGGATGGAGAACACCGGAATGGCGACTCCGGCGCCGCGGTATGGGGCTGCGGCAAACGACGGCCGCACATCCTCCTTAACCAGAACCGATTTGGCGGCGGGGGCGGCGCAGCTGCGGTTGGGTTCCTGCTCCCAGAACAGGATTTCGCCCGTTTCACCGTCGGTGAGCACATATTTGTATTCGAAGGGCTCTTTGGCATCTATGGCTATCTGCCACCAGGGGAAGCGGCTGCCATCCATCGGCACGGCCTTCTTCCATGCGCCCAGCGCCTTGCTGCTGCCGGTCACGGCCAGTTTCTGCCCGGGGCGGATGCTGGCCAGAGGGGCTTTGAGCAGCAGGTTGCCCTTCAAAGCTGCGGGTTTTTCCGGCGCGCGCTGGAAGATGATATCCTTGAAGGCGGCGCTCCAGAAGGCGCTGTCCGCAGGGCGGTCGCACCACAAATCGCGTACGGTTACCGCACCAGCCTTTGCCGGCGCCGCGAACTGATGGGTGCGCCACTCGTAGCGTACAGGCTCGCCGCCGCGCATCAGTATGTAAGTGTAGCAGTCGCCGTTGCCAATCTGGCCTTCTTTCAGGGTAACTTCCCACGTGCCGTTCCAGGCATATTTCATGGGGTATCTGGCTTTGGAGGTGCACAGCACCAGGCTTTCGCCCCACACTGTATCGTAATTCAGCAGAAATTGTACTGTCATAGCAATTATTGGTTGGTGTATCATACAAATATAAAAAATAAATATAGGTTTAATGCTCAAAATTTTGAATCTTTGCGCCATGAACACACTTTTCGACAAGATTTGGGACGCCCATGTGGTGCAGATTGTGCCCGACGGCCCCACACAGCTCTATATAGACCGGCTTTACTGCCATGAAGTAACCACGCCGCAGGCGTTTGACGGCATGCGCGAGCGGGGCATCAAACCCCTTCGCCCCCAGCAGATTGTCTGCATGCCTGACCATAACACCCCTACTCACGACCAGGACAAGCCCATCGCAGACCCCGTTTCAAAGAAGCAGGTGGATACGCTGGCCGCAAATGCGGCGGAATTCGGCCTGACGCACTTCGGGATGATGGACAAGCGCAACGGCATCATCCACGTGGTGGGTCCGGAGCGCGGCCTTTCGCTGCCAGGCATGACCATCGTGTGCGGCGATTCGCATACCTCCACCCACGGCGCAATGGGCGCCGTAGCCTTCGGTATCGGCACTTCCGAGGTGGAGATGGTTATGGCGTCGCAGTGCATCCTGCAGCAGAAGCCCAAGAGCATGCGCATCAGCGTAGAGGGGCAACTGGGGCGCGGCGTAACCGCCAAGGATGTGGCGCTGTATATCATGAGCAAGATGACCACCAGCGGTGCTACAGGCTACTTTGTGGAGTATGCCGGTAGTGCGGTGCGCGACCTCAGCATGGAGGGGCGTCTGACCCTCTGCAACCTCTCGATTGAGATGGGAGCGCGCGGCGGCTTCATTGCTCCGGACGAGACCACTTTCGAGTACCTGAAGGGGCGCGAGAATGCTCCCAAGGGGGCCGATTGGGATAAGGCGGTGGCCTATTGGAAGACGCTGAAAAGCGGCAGCGACGCTGTGTTTGACCGCGAAATCGTATACGATGCAGCAGACATCACCCCCATGGTTACATACGGTACCAACCCCGGCATGGGCATGGGTATCACAGATACCATTCCCGCTTTGGACAGCGTCCCGGAAAGCGGCCGGGCTTCGTTCCTGCGCTCGCTGAACTATATGGGCTTTGAGCCGGGCGACCAGCTGCTGGGCAAGAAGGTAGACTACGTGTTCTGCGGCAGCTGCACCAACGGCCGTATAGAAGATTTCAGGGCGTTTGCCAGCATCGCGGCGGGCCGCAAGAAAGCTCCCGGCGTGGTTTGCTGGCTGGTTCCCGGCTCCTGGATGGTCAAACAGCAGATAGAGGAGGAGGGTTTGGACAAGATTCTGGAGGCGGGCGGCTTTGAGATCCGTCAGCCCGGATGCAGCGCCTGTCTGGCCATGAACGACGACAAGATTCCAGCAGGGAAGCTGGCAGTATCCACCTCCAACCGCAACTTTGAGGGGCGTCAGGGCCCCGGCGCACGCACCGTGCTGGCCAGCCCGCTGACCGCCGCGGCAGCAGCCGTGACCGGCGTTATCACCGACCCCAGAACCTTAATGTAAGCCGCCATGAAACAGAAGTTTGACATAATCAAGAGCACCTGTGTTCCCCTCCCGCTGGAGAATGTGGACACCGACCAGATAATCCCCGCCCGCTTTTTGAAGGCGACCACCCGCGACGAAAAGTTCTTTGGCGACAATCTTTTCTGCGACTGGCGCTACCGTAAGGACGGCACCCCTAACCCCGATTTCGTGCTCAACGACCCCCGCTACAGCGGCTGCATACTGGTTGCGGGCAAGAACTTTGGCAGCGGCAGCAGCCGCGAGCACGCCGCGTGGGCAATTGCCGGTTACGGCTTCCGCGTGGTGATATCGAGCTTCTTTGCCGATATCCACCGCAACAACGAGCTCAACAACTTTATGCTGCCGGTAATGGTGAGCGAGGAGTTCCTTGCGGAGCTGTTCGCAAGCATCAAGACCGACCCCGCCACTGAAGTTACGGTGGATGTACCCGCACAGACCGTCACCAACATGGCCACCGGCCGCAGCGAGCACTTTGACCTGAACGGGTATAAGAAATATTGTCTGATGAACGGCCTGGACGATATCGATTTCCTGCTTGAGAGCAAGGATAAGATAGAGGCCTGGGAAAAAGCAAATGCCTGAAGCTATGCGACATATCGAAATAATGGACACCACGTTGAGGGATGGTGAGCAGACCAGCGGCGTCAACTTTGTGCCGCACGAGAAGCTGCTCATAGCCCGCTTCCTGCTCCAGAACGCAAAGGTAGACCGCATAGAGATCGCCTCTGCCCGCGTGTCCGAGGGGGAGCGCGACTCCGTTGCTGAAATCTGCTCCTGGGCCGGGAAGAACGGCTGTCTGGAGCGCGTTGAGGTGCTGGGCTTTGTGGACGGCACCACCTCTGCAGACTGGATTGCCGGCTGCGGCGCAAAGGTGATGAACCTCCTCGCCAAAGGAAGCGAGCGGCATTGCCGCGAGCAGCTTGGCAAGACCCCTGAGGAGCACTTTGAGCAGGTCCGCGCAGCGATAGAATATGCCCGCGGCAAAGGCTTGGAGGTAAATCTGTACCTGGAAGACTGGAGCAACGGCATGAAAAACTCCCCGGAGTATGTATTCTTCCTTGTGGAGGCGCTCAAAGGGTGCGGCATCCGCCGCTTCATGTTGCCCGACACGCTGGGCGTGCTCTCTCCCGCAAAGGTCACCGAATATGTCGGTCAGATGGTGAGCCGTTTCCCGGAGATCCATTTCGATTTCCACGCCCATAACGATTACGACCTGGCGGTGGCCAATACCCTGGCTGCTGTGAAGGCGGGCTGCCGCGGGGCGCACACGTGCGTGAACGGCCTTGGAGAAAGGGCTGGCAACGCCCCGCTGGCAAGCGTCCAGGCGGTGCTGGCGGACATGGCGGAAGTAGAGACAGGGGTGGACGAGAGCCGCCTGCACGAACTCAGCCGCCTGGTGTCCAGCTATTCCTGCACCCCCATCCCCGCCAACCGTCCCATTGTGGGAGACAACGTGTTCACCCAGGTTGCGGGCGTGCATGCCGACGGCGACAAGAAGAACAACCTCTATTGCAACGACCTGCTGCCGGAGCGCTTCGGCCGCAAGCGGGAATATGCCCTGGGCAAGACCAGCGGCAAGGCCAACATACTCAAGAACCTGGAGAACATGCATCTGGACCTCACTCCGGAGCAGACCCGCCGCGTCACCGACAGAATAATTGAACTTGGCGACAAGAAAGAGACGGTGACTCCGGACGATTTGCCGTTCATCGTGAGCGACGTGCTGGGGCACGACCTTGCGCAGGAGAACGTGAAGCTGCTCAGCTACATGGTGAGCACAGCCCATGGCCTCAAGCCCACCGCAATCGTGAAGATGGAGGTCAAGGGTAAGGTTTATCAGGAGCAGGCGAGCGGTGACGGCCAGTACGACGCCTTTGTGCGCGCCGTGCGGCACATCTTCCGCGACCATCTGAAGCTGGAATTCCCCTGGCTGAGCGACTATTCCGTATCCATCCCTCCCGGAGGCCGTACCGACGCCCTGGTGCAGACCCGCATAGACTGGGATTACAACGGCCGCACCATACACACCCGCGGCCTGGACGCCGACCAGGTGGAGGCGGCCATAAAGGCGACAATGAAAATGCTTAACATAATAGTACAATGAAACTTAAGATAGCGGTTCTTCCCGGCGACGGTATCGGTCCCGAGATTTCCAAGGTTGGAGTTGACGTGATGCGCGCCGTGTGTGCAAAGTTCGGTCACGAGGTCTCTTTCAAAGAGGCGCTTTGCGGTGCCGATGCGATAGACAAGGTGGGCGACCCCTTTCCGGAGGAGACTTTCCAGATTTGCATGGAGGCCGACGCGGTGCTGTTCTCTGCGGTGGGCGACCCTCGTTTTGACAACAACCCTACCGCCAAGGTGCGTCCGGAGCAGGGTCTGCTGGCAATGCGCAAGAAGCTGGGCCTGTACGCCAACATCCGCCCCATAGAGACCTTTGACTGTCTGGTGCACAACTCTCCGTTGAAAGACGAACTGGTGCGCGGCGCCGATTTTATCTGCATCCGCGAACTCACCGGCGGCATGTATTTTGGCGAGAAATATCAGGACGACGAGAAGGCGTACGACACCAACTATTACACCCGTGGCGAGATAGAGCGCATCCTCAAGGTGGGTTACGAGTATGCCCGCCGCCGCAACCGTCACCTCACCGTTGTGGATAAGGCCAACGTGCTGGCTTCCAGTCGTCTGTGGCGCAAGGTGGCGCAGGAGATGGCGCCTCAGTATCCCGATGTCACCACCGATTTCATGTATGTGGACAACGCTTCCATGCGCATGATTCAGGAGCCCAAGTTCTTCGACGTTATGGTAACGGAGAATACCTTTGGAGACATCCTTACAGACGAAGGAAGCTGCATCACCGGCAGCATGGGGCTTCTGCCCAGCGCTTCCACCGGAGAGCATACTCCCGTATTCGAGCCCGTCCACGGCAGCTGGCCCGCAGCCAAGGGGCTCAACATAGCCAATCCGCTCGCGCAGATCCTCTCCGCAGCCATGCTGTTCGAGTATTTCGACCTCAAGGAAGAGGGGGCGCTTATCCGCCGTGCGGTGGCCGCATCCCTGGACGCGAACGTCCGTACGCCCGAAATACAGGTGGCCGGCGGTGCCAAATACGGCACCAAGGAGGTCGGCGCTTGGATTGTGGACTATATCGTTAAGGCTTAACTTGGTATCATCTTTGCTGATTTGCACCTCGTGCAAAAATGACATATAAATGAAAAGGACGCTTGTAATACTTTTTCTGGCGATTAGCTCGCTGTCGGCTGCGGCACAGAGTGCAAACTTTGAACTTGCCAAGTCGCTTGACATACAGAATTCGATACTCAAACAGCTCTCTGCCAACTATGTGGACACGCTCCAGTTTGACAAGCTGATAAACACCGGCATCAGCGCCATGCTGAACTCCATTGACCCCTACACGGTGTATTATCCTGAAGAGGACGATGACGATTTGCAGCTGATGACCACCGGCATTTACGGCGGTATCGGCTCGCTGATAAAGAAGCGTCCCGGAGAGGCTGTGCTCATTACCGAGCCTTACCCAGACAGTCCGGCGGTTAAGGCGGGTCTGCAGCCCGGCGACAGCATAATTGCCATAGACGGCAAGAGCACCTACGGCGAGACCTCCCAGCAGAGTTCTGACCGCATGAAGGGGCAGCCCGGCAGCAAGGTGGAATTCCAGGTGATAAAAGGGCGCACCAAGGCCCCGGAGACCATAGTTGTAAAGCGTGAGAAGATACATATCTCCAGCATACAGAACTATTGCATCCTCAAAGACGATATCGGCTATGTAAACATTACCGGCTTCACCGCAGGCATGACCACAGAGCTGCGCAGCGTGGTGCAGGAGCTCAAGAAAGCTGGCGCCAAGCGTCTCGTGATAGATTTGCGCGGCAACGGCGGCGGCCTTATGGACGAGGCCATCAAGTTGATGTCGCTGTTTGTGCCCAAGGGGACGCTGGTGGTATCTTCAAAGGGTCGCGCACGCGGCACCAACATGGAATATCACACCCAGACCGACCCGATTGACACCGAGATCCCGGTACTGGTGATGATTAACAGCGGCAGCGCCTCCGCCAGCGAGATTGTGGCGGGCGCCTTCCAGGATCTGGACCGCGGCACCATCGGCGGTACCCGTTCATTTGGCAAGGGCCTCATCCAGTCGGTGCGCCCCACCGCTTTCAATGGTTCCCTCAAGGTGACCACCGGCAAGTATTACACCCCCAGCGGACGGTGCGTACAGGCTATCGACTACAGCCACCGCAACGAAGACGGCAGCGTGGGAGCAATCCCCGATTCGCTTACGCATGAGTTCAAGACGGCCGGCGGCCGCACTGTGAAAGACGGCGGCGGCATCACCCCCGACATCGTTGTGGAGAACAGGCGCTACAGCCGTCCCACCTATTCGCTTGTGTACGGTGACATAATTGGTGATTACGCCATCGATTATTTCAGTCGGCATGAGAGCATTGCTCCTGCAAGCGAATTCACCCTCACAGATGAGGAATACGAAGAATTTGTCCGTTTCTGCGAGAACAAGACCTTTGACTGGCGCAGCGGCAGCGAGGCCGAGATGGCAAAACTCATAGAGGCCGCCCAATACGAGGGGACCTACGATACCTGCCGCGCAGAGATAGAGGCGCTCAAGGCAAAGCTGGATATCAGCAAGGCCGATGCCCTCCGCCTGGTGAAGGAAGAGGTAAAGCCCCTCATAGAGTCAGATATTGCAGTAAAATACTATTTCCAGAAAGGGTCGTCTGTAGTGAATCTGCGCTACGACAATCAGCTCTATACGGCGATAGACAAGTGGCTGGAGGCTAAGTAACCGATGGGTCTGCTCTGCTGCTCGCTGTGTCAGATGGATGTCGAATATTGCCTCGCGTGGGCAAATGCCGGCATCGGTCCGCACGCGGTGGAGCTGCGTTTGGACGACCTCATCTTTGATCCCGACGACATCAAGTATTTCATGGCAAACCGCGGGGAGTGCCCCGTGGTGGCCACATATCGCATAAAGGACCCCTCCGAGGTGGATACCCTTGACCTGGATCCGGACGACGGCGAACCCGAACCTTCCGAGGTGGATATGGCGGTGCGGCTGCTGAGCACAGCGATTATCGCCGGAGCAGATTATATCGATGTGGATATGGATTTCCCCCGCGCGGAGCTCAGGTGGCTGGTGAATCTGGCCATGAATTACGGCTGCAGGGTCATCCTCTCTTATCACAATGCCTTCGGCACCGATTCCACCGATACTCTGGCGGCCGTCGCCTCCCGCTGTTACGCGCTGGGCGCCGATATCGCCAAGATAGTCACCACCGCCCATCATGCTCTGGAGAGCGGGCGCGTGCTGGCGCTCTACGACCGCTTTGAGGCGTCGCGCCTGATAGCGTTCGCCATGGGGCAGGAGGGGGAACAGTCCCGCCACGATGCGTTCAAGTGCGGGGCGCCGCTGATGTACTGTGCGCCGCGCCGCCGCCTCCCCACCGCAGAGGGACAGCCGCTGTTCAGCGACTTCTTCTCCAAATCAGATTATGTGGTGCACGGCGATGTTGAGCCGCCGTGTGCAAAGAGCATCGCCATCCGTGCTATTGTGGCGGCAGCGCTCACCAAGGGGGTCACCGTGCTGGACAACATCACCCTCTGCGATGATATCATCGACGCCATGGAGGTGGCAAAGCAGCTCTTTGCCAAGGTCGTCTATGATAGAAAGGCTAATTCCCTCACCATCACCGGTAATCAGGACATTCGCACCAACGGTCTTCAGGTAAAAAGGGACATCCTGGATGTGGGCGGCTGCGGGCTTCTGTGCAGGATATGCATCCCGCTGGCGGCCCTCTCGCGCAAAATGGTGATGATAACCGGCCGCGGCAGTCTCATGCAGAAGAGGTTCTCCAAAGGTTGCCCGGAACTCACCCGCCGCGGGGTATTCATAGATTTCTCGCTGGGCCGCCTGCCTGTATTCGTGCAGGGACCGCTCAATCCTGGTGTCTACAACATAGTGTCGCCTGCAAGCTCGCAGTTCGCCTCCGGACTGGTGATGGCGCTCCCGTTTGTAGAAGAGGGCGAGGTCGTGCTTAAGGTGCGCGACATGTCGGCCCTGCCGCACATGCAAATCACCGCCGACGTCGTCTCGCGCATGGGGGTGAAATACAATGAGGTGACCGCGGAAGATGGCAAGAGCGTGACATTCTCTATATCGGGCCGGCAGAACTTCCTGCCCGGAAGGATGGAGATAGAGAACGACTGGGCTGCGGCAGCGCTCTGGCTGGTGATGGGGGCGATTTCCGGCGAGAGCGGCACTGACAACATGGTGGTCAAGTCGCTCCAGCCCGACAATTTTATTCTGGATGTGCTGGAAACGGCCGGTGCCGATGTAGAGCGTTACACCGACCCGGAAATGAAGTATTATGGCGACAATATCTGCTACTACTCTGCCATGCGCACAGTTATGGCGGCGTTCGAGTGCGATATCGCTCCGAATCCCGATTTGTTGGGACCGCTTATTCTGCTGGCGCTGCGCTGTGAGGGAGAGAGTTGCATCCACGGCGTGCGGTTGCTGGGCGGCAAAGAACAGTTCTATGTGGATGAATTCTCCTGTCTTGGGGCGGAAATCACCCTTGAAAACGACGACATCTATGTCAAAGGCTATTTTGGCAAGACGCTGAAAGGGGAGCGAGTAAGCTCTCACGGCGACTATCGCCTTGCTATGTCGCTGCTGGCCGCCCGCAAGATCTGCGAGGGGCTGATAGATGTAGACGACACCGATTGCATCAACCGCTTCTGGCCCGATTTTCCTATTAATTAAGGGGGCCTGCTCCCAATGGCGTTATTTTGTTGCCATTGGGAGCAAAATAGGCCGTTTTTGCTGCCAATGGAAGATTTTCTTCACCATTGGGAGCAGTAAGCAGGCGATTTGTAATTTCAGAAAAATGGCATACCTTTGCAGGCACTTCCAGTGGGAGATCTACCGGCGGCCCGGCCGCTTAGTTTCAATGCCCGGATGGCGGAATCGGTAGACGCGCTGGTCTCAAACACCAGTGGCCGCGAGGCTGTGCCGGTTCGACCCCGGCTCCGGGTACCCAACCGAATTCTCCTCATTTTTTGAGGAGATTTTTTTATTCTCTCCGCGTAACTGCCTGGTTTCCTGATATATTATATCGAGCATTGAGTTGTAGGCGTTGGTTCGATATTTTTTTCCGTCAAAAACCACTTTTTCGGGAAATATCGAACCAAGCAACCTAATTTTTGTCTCGTATGGTGCTGATTCAAAGAAAGTTCCAAGGTTTTCAATGACATTTACGGCGTATGTGAGTTTTGGTTTAATCTTCAAGTCGGCACTAAGACGCAGGGTTTTAATCTGGCGGTCTAGGTCGCTTGCTTGAGCTTGTAAACGCTCTGTAAGCCGTAGTTTCTCAGCTAATGATAGCTCGCCATCCAAATATTTATCAGCCAAGGTGTCAATTCGCTTGTTTATAGTAGCGAGTTGTTCCTGCAACTTGTCTGCCTTTGCGCGATTGCCCCTAACCGCATCGCCGCGTATATCCTCCAAGATTGCTGAATAGAGGTTCAGTACCGCCTTATTTGGTTTAAGATTTGAAACGTACTTGACAAATCCGTTATTGACATCCTCTGCCCGCACGTTGAGGTGTTTATGGTCATGGCAACAGAAGTAATAAGTGTATTGGCCTCCGTTGCCCGTGCTTGTTGCGCCGGTTAAGGCATGTCCGCAGACAGGACAAATCAGATACTTCCGGAGATATAAGTCTGGATTAGCTGTGCGTCCCAGTTTTGGTGTTTTTTTTTTCTTGCCTGCGAGAGCATCCTGAACCGCATCAAATGTCGCCCGGTCAATAAGAGCTTCATGCTGGCCCGGGACAATTTGTTCCGGCTCGCCGTTGTATGCGGGAACAACAATGTCACCCACATAGAAGCGGTTCTTGAGCAAGTCAAACAAAGAAGAATCAGGGAGATTGGGGTAGATACGACGCTTTATGCAAGTAGGCGCTTCAAGTCCCTTTGCAACCTCCTTAAATAATTGGCGTATGCGCTCTGCTTTGGGTTCGTCAACTTCAACCCAGCAGTCATGCTTGGATGCGCGTAAATTCTTGTAGCCGCGAGGTGCCTTATGAGTGCATTTCCCTTTCAGCAATGAGCCGTGAATGCCCTCTTTGGTTCTACGGGCTATCTTAACATCTTCGGTATGCGCTGCTCCGCAGTACATGGAGAGCAGCATTGACCATTCGGTGCCGGAGAAGTCAATCGGTGATTCTATGGCGTTTATCTCTACGCCTAACTCGTCATAGAATTTCCTTTTGTATGCAAAGGCAAATTCAACATTTCGTGCGTACCTGTCCCAGCGTAAAAACAGGACTTTGGACACTTGCCCTTTGTGCTTACGGCAGTAATCGTAAATCTTCTTCATCTCGGGCCGCTGCAAGCTGAAGTCCTTGGCGGAGAAATCTTCACGATATACGTCAATGATGTTGAGGTTCTGGTTTGCGCAGTATGCTCGCAGGTATTGCTCCTGCACTTCGAGGGAGCTACCTTCCCGCTGCTCATCGGTACTGACCCTGCAGTATAATATAACATTTGTCATTGCAGACCCTCCATAAGGTTTTCGCTCTCAATCTGTAAGTGTGCTACGCTATATAAGAAGTTGCGTAGGTTCTTCACCTGCTCGTCTGGCAGTCTAAAATCATCAATGGTTAAAATTTCATTACATTTTTTAATAGATAACAAAGTTGCGTGTATATTGGGCGCGCCCGCCTAAATATTATTTATAGTCGCAACCAAATATACATTTTTGATTTGACTTCTTTCTTTTCTGGCACTCGACCCGGTCAAAGCGATGACATCATCTTCAATTTTCGCAATGTATTGATGCTCGTATGGGTTATTGCCTGCACGTTGCGCAAAGAAAGCCCCTTTTTAAGCAGTTTAATCTCATTGGGATAGTCCAGCCTCATCTGCTCGGCAGATTTGCGCCAGCCCGCTTTTCTGCCTACCTGGCCGCCAAGGCTGCGGAAGTGGTTATAACCGCTTTCCATTCTGCTGCGGATGAGTGAGCGTTCCATTGAGTTGAACTGGGCTAAGATGCCAAGTACAAGTTGCGCAATCGGGTTGGGTGCTCCGTTGGACAGGAGCGTCTCCAACCCGTTCTGGTGGATATAAACGCTGACGTTATGTGCGGAGAGGGTTTCTATTACAGAGAGGAAATCAACAGCACGGCGTGACAGACGGCTGCACTCGTAGATGAGCACCTTATCTACTGGATGAACCTCAACATAGGAGAGCAGTTCTACCAGAGCTTCGCGCTCCTCCACTTTCTTTGCGCCGCTGATCTTCTCCGAAAATTCTCTGACCACCTCGTATCCCATTCTTTCGGCATACGCCCTCAACTCTGCCAGCTGGCGGTCATATTCTTGTCCTTTGGTACTAACTCGAGCATAAATACAGGTTTTGATCCTTTCCATACAACCAGTTTTGATCTTTATAATTAACGTTTGTATCAATGAATCCCAATACAAATATACATAAAGGTTAATAATATACCAAATTAATTTATAAATCAATCATGTGCCTTAAAATCTTGACATATAGGTTATTTTTCCTACCTTTGGATAAACAAATGGATATGAACACTCTGGAAACCTTGAATAGGAACGTTGATCTTTTGTGTGCTGAACGCAGATGGAGCCACAAACGGCTGGCGAAGGAAATGGGCGTGGAAGAATCTGCATTGTCACGGACGCTGTCCAGTAACCCCCGGCTAACGACTCTGGAAAAAATAGCAAAGGCCCTTGATGTCTCCATCAAGAGCCTCTTCGAGGATAATGACGCTATCGAAGGCTTTGTATCTGTCAAAGGCAGGATTTATCGCATCAATAGCAGGGAGGAGTTTGATAGCATTGTTGGTAAGAAGGCACTAACAGTAAAGCCTAGGTCCATCTGATAAACCAAAGCCCCGGGGCCGGGGCTTTCGTGGCGAAACAAATATTGTATTGGAGCAAAAACGCAATGTTGTATGTTTCAATTGCTATCTAACACAAATAAAGTGACACATCGTTATTTGATGTATCACCTTATCACTATTTGATAAAAAGGGACTAATGGAGCTTGTAGCCAATATTGACATGAACGATTCCGTCATCTTCATTAATATACTCATACATTTCATTGAGAACAATTTTCCCTTGAGTATATAGATTATAGATTTCAGGAAAATTCGTTTTTAACAACTCCATTTGCTGAGAATAATCTTTAACATATTTTCTCTTAAAGAAGTAGTTTACATCATAATGCGTTGAACCATCTTCCTTAGGTTGCGCCTCAATAGACGAAATACCCAAGTAGCCGTCTGTGTAGTATTCATACAATTGAGGATAGTGCACTTTCAATATGGCAACCTGTTCATCAACATCAGTAATCTTCGTGCTATGACGAGATACTCCACAAGAACTCATTACAAATAGAAGAAGAGCTGCGACTAGATAACAACGATTCATAATTGATAGTAGTTCAAATGCTTTCCCCAAAGATAATCAATATGTACTAATAACGAGATAGTAACTTTAATATTTTAGGTTGTCTTGATACAGCCCGGCGGCTACGGCCAGCATCAAAAAAAGATTATTCTGATACGATTCTAGATTGATACTCTTTGCTGGATCAAAACGGCTGGGTTTCTTCATCATCCTCGACAGGCGTTATCTCCTGCTGGGGGCTAAGTTGTGCTTCTTGGATTTGCTGCATTGCCAGAGCGACATCTCTGACGACGACTTCTTTGGCTTCTGCTAACGTTGGTAACTGGTCGTAGCGTTGAGTTACAAATGCTGCTTCAAGCGCCAGGGCGCCTTCATAATGTAGTCTCTTACCCGTTTTTACTCTGGTGAGGGCAATCTTATCGATATCGTGTTCGTATCTGTCACAGAGTTCCTCTTTTGACATCCCCTGAACCTGTTGGGCTATCCAGGCTGCATGCTCGGATTGAAATACTATGTTGTCACCAACACCAGAAAAAGATATCTCAATGGTGTTACTCGAACTCCGGCAGGAGTTTGACACCGAAGGCGCCGAAATCGCTCTTGGCGATTGAAGCGGTGCAGGTGACAGGAGCCCAGTATCATTCCAATTATATTTGTCTTTTTCATCTTGATTGTCATTGACATCCTCATTAAGGGGTTTTTTAGGGGTTTCTGCAAGCCTATGTGCAATTCTCTCTGCCTTCCTTTCCAGATACGCTTCGCGGCTTTCTCCTTTACGGGGACGTCCTCCCTTTCAACCATGCTCCTTTCCTTTGTCACCATTTTTGACGCTTTGTTGGTATCGGATAGCGGCTGCGTTGAGGTTAGGCTTTGCCATCGTAAGAATTATGTTCACCACCGGATCGGAGGACGAGACATCTTCGCCATAAAGGGCAAAGTCACGCATCTTCAGAATGCATTCCTTGAATTTGTCTGGTTCAAGGTTTTCAGCGGCTTCCAGAAAAGAGCCGTACATAACGAAACTTTGTTTATCGCTGGTTTTCATCGTCTGTGATAACTTCCAACATAATATCTTCGATTGTTGTGCCGCCAGCATCAACCGTACTGCCCCGCTTGGGCGGAATCGCTGCCCATGCTCGTCTTTGCCCGGCGGACATCTTCGCCCTTGTCTCAGGGCTTTTCGGTTTGTGGAGGTTGGAATTGTTCCTCAATTTTTCTTTAACGTACTCCGGCATCTCCCGGCTTGTTCTTTTGTGGGTATTCGTTTCCATATCTTTATAAACTTTTGATACTATAAATACCTATTACTCTTTAAAAACGACGAAAAATAGGTAAATTTTATACAGAGGATTGTTTGAATACCTCAACAATCCTGTTTTTTAGGACACTAGGTTGCCGAATTTGGAAAGATGCAAAAACTGGCCTGGGTTTTATTCATACCACAATGGTATGCCTTATTACACCTGTGGTTAGGGGTAGTAAGAGCCCCGGCTTACAATGGCAACTTACAGTCTAGGGGAGTTTCGGCTGAAAATAGTAGATTTCAGCGAGGTGGAGAAACTACTCCGGTTTCCACCAAGTTGAAGGATTACAAGGGTCTGGAATCCATTCTCGCAGTCCCCACAATTTGTCCAAATCTTCGAGAAATTTTACATCAAAGAGAGTTCGAGGCTGTTCCGGCTGGTGGTACACAAAAAAGCGTCCTTTCGGGCGCTTTTTTGGCACCCGGAGCCGTCCGGCCCCTATTTTTAAGGGGGCTCTGCCCCCTAAAACCCCCGCGGCGCAGAGCGCCGGCCACCTGACGGTGGCTTTCTTTTATCCCCCCAAAATGAGCGACAGAAAGAAGGTTAATATGACGGCCAAAAACTTCAGAAAGCAAATGTATTCGTTTTTCTCAATGATTATACACTGACTATTCCTGAAATGAGTACCCGAATCCGGCGCGTGCTGTCAGAGCTTCTGCGTATGGGCCAATCTTCTTGCGGATGCGCGTGATGTTCACATCCACGGTGCGGGGTGTCACAATCACATCATCCGGCCAGACTTCCGATAGCAATTGCTCACGCGAGAATACTTTGCCGCGGTTCTCAAGGAAGAGTTTCAACAGTTCGTATTCTGTTTTGGTGAAAGCGACCTCTTCGCCGTCCACGGTTACCCTCTTTGCATCTGTGTCCATCTGTATTCCATAAAAACGGATACCGTTGCGTGCGGCGCCCAGACGGGCTTCAACCACATTGATAATGTAGTCCCCCGTCTTTTCGCATTCGCTTATCAAATCAGCAAACACGGTGCCCTTGTCATACCCGTACAGGTTGGCATCCAGATCGTCTATATTCTGCTGCTTGAGAGCATTGCGGCAGGCATTTATCCTAAGCTCAATCTCCTCGGATTCGGCTATGCTGAAGTCTTCCTTGCGGCCGGCAAGAATGGCATTCATCCGCGAAAGGGCACCATCCACAAGGCCAAACATCTTCTGTATCCCCTCTTCCTGCTGGGCAGTAAACTCTATCTTGTTGCTACGCTTGCGCCTCAATATGCGGGCCAGGTTGAAACAGCTGTCACCCACCGACTCCAGCTCGCCTATCTGACGCAGCATCGCCCGTATCTTCTCCTTTGTATCATCGGACAGATGTGCAGACCCAAGGTCGCCGAGGTAACGGCCAATCTCATTCTCCATACGGTCGCTCCCTTCCTCGCCTTTCTCTATGCGTTCGAAAAGCTTAGTGAAGGCCTGATCGTCCTTCGTTTCATACAACTCCCTGACAAGAGAGAACATATGCTGAGTCTTCTCGCCGAAAACCACAATCTCCTTCTGTGCCTGCAGCACGGAGATCTCCGGCGTTTTCATAATTCCGCCGCGGATATACTTCAGGCCGAATTCATCCTCTTCGTCCGACTTTCTGGGCTTGATAATCCTGCACACCAGTTTCTCCATCTGAGGGATGAACCATATCAGGATAGCGGTATTAATCACATTGAAGCACGTGTGGAACGTCGCCAGTGCAAAAGAAAGTTGGGTAGGATTCTGCTCAGAAGCCGTCGGATCGAGGCGCACGATGCCGCAGACCATACGGACAAAGGGGAAGAACAGTATAAGCACCCAGATTACGCCGAAAACGTTAAACAGCAGGTGGGCGAAAGCGGTCCGCCTGGCCTGTGTATTCGCGCTTAGGGCAGCCAGATTGGCCGTAACTGTGGTGCCGATGTTCTCACCCATAACCAGGGCGATACCCTGATATATAGAAATTGCGCCCGTGGCACATAGCACCATCGTGATTGCCATCAGCGCAGCGGAACTCTGAACCATGGCGGTGAGGATTGTACCTATCAGCAGGAACAGCAAGATAGTGCCGTAATTGGTCTTGAAACTCGAGAAGAATTCAACCACAGCCGGTTTACTGGCCAGATCCATCTCCACTCCAGTCGCCTTGAGCATTCCCAGTGAGAACAGCAAAAAACTTAAGCCGAACAGAAAGTCTCCCACATAACGATGTTTCCCGAGCTGTATCAAGACGATGCCAATCACAAACGCTGGCCATACTACATTGATGATATTGAAGGAAAAGCCTGCCGACATAATCCAGGCGCTCATCGTAGTGCCGATGTTCGCCCCCATAATCACAGAAATGGCCTGCGACAGGGTCAATAGCGCCGCGTTCACAAACGATACCGTCATCACCGTGGTCGCCGCAGAAGACTGTACAGCCACCGTAACCAGTGCGCCGGTAGCCACACCGGAAAAACGGTTGGTTGTCATGGCGCCCAGCAAATGACGGAGCTGCGGACCTGCCATCTTCTGCAAGGCCTCGCTCATCATCTTCATACCGAACATCAAAAGGGCAATCGAGCCCAGGAGTTTCAAAGCGATAAGCATATATCTGAAATTTCGGCGCAAATATACTTACACACTCCGACTCACTCAAGCCGCAGAGTCAATTGTAACAGAATCTTAATGGGTAAAATCGACCTCTTCAAGAAGGTGACGGGAATTGCGCCGACGGAGTTTCTTGGGAAATATGGAAACAGGCCGATGAATTTCGATTTATAGAATCATCAAAGATAGTATTCTTATGTTTTAGTATTAGATAAATCGGATTTTTCAGGAATGATGGAGATGGCCCTGTTTTGGAGCTATCTCGGTCACAGAAGGAAGGATGATGTTAATTCCCGTTTCACGGCTATTTAACTATAGATAACCCGTGAAGCACAAAGGATGCTATAGTGTACTCAATAAGAGGATTTGATAAAGCAGTTTATTCTGCGTAACTTCGCATCTATGAACAAGATACTCACCATCCTGGCCACCATTTGCGCCATTGCCTGTACAAGCAATAAGACCACCATCTATGACTTCACCGCAGAGACGGGTAGCGGCGAGTTGCTGAACTTCTCACAGTACAAGGGAGATGTCCTCCTGATTGTAAACACCGCCTCCAAGTGTGGCTTTACCCCGCAGTACGACGGGCTGGAAGCGCTTTATCAGAAGTACGCCCCCAAGGGCTTCGTTGTCATCGGCTTCCCCTGCGATCAGTTCGGCCATCAGGAACCCGGGACCAATGCGGAAATCGAAGAATTCTGTCGCCTGAACCACGGTGTCACCTTCCCGCTCATGGCCAAGTCCGACGTGAACGGCGAGACTGCAAACGAGGTATTCAAGTGGCTGTATTCCGAGAAACCTTTCGCCGGATTCGGCGACAGCGAAACCGGGAAATTCATGGACGGAATGCTTTCCAAGGCCGATCCTGATTACGCTTCCAACCCGGATATTAAGTGGAATTTCACCAAGTTCCTCATTGACCGAAAGGGGCGCGTCGTAGCCCGTTTTGAACCTGTCGTTACTCCGGAGCAGATAGTGCCCGAAATTGAGGCATTGTTGTAAAAGGTGTCTCCCGCTCAAATGCACCAGAAAGCCCACTGGAATCCGGAAGCGGATTACTCATCTACATTCTTCTTCATTCGGAGGATGGATACTTCGGGGTATGTCAAACCCGCTGAAGCACCCGAAGCGTGTCTTCCACTCATCGGCTTTATCTATGTAATATCCGGAGAAGTTCTCGTAGAAGTTGACGGAACGCCCTTTCTCTGTCAACCGGGGCAGATTCTGCTAATACCGCAGCAAAGCCCATTCGCTATCCGCTTCTACCGGAATGCCGTGGGCTACACGGGCGGTTTTGCTCCATCCATCCTGTCCGATACAAAGTCTCTTAGATTCCTCTCCGAGCCGCTTCACCAGGGGTTCTGGTTCGATGAGGGAGCCTTTATAGGCGAACTCTTCAATATGCTGGCTACATCTTTTGAGAAAGGCGACCGGGTGTTCGTCGAGAAAGGCTTGGACCTTCTTTTGTCGCGCATCAAACCTGTACGGGAAGCCGCATTTCCGGCAGCCGTGAGCCAGTTTCTGGAGTCGGTTTTCAATCCTAATCAGATGCCGGGAACCATCGCATCCTATGCATCTGAAATAGGTATCAGCGAGAACTACCTGAGCCGCTTGGTGAAGAAAGCAACGGGGCGCAGCGTGGGTGCCTGGATAGACATCGTCCGCATCCAGCGGGCTAAGCGCCTTCTGGCTGAAACCAGGGAGCCGGTCATCGACATCGCCGCCGCTGTGGGCATAGAAGATCAGTCCTATTTTTCGCGCCATTTCAAGAAAGAGACAGGTCTGACACCATCTGCTTTCCGAAAGAAGATGCAAGGATAAACCTAATTCCTTCCCATCCCAGCCTAAAATATCCCGACTCTTATACCGAACTTTGCATGGTGAAAAGCTCGGTATGAACAGGAACTGTCTCTATTTTATTGCTGCTGCCCTCTGGGGTATTCCAGGTGTTATCATTACAATCAAGGGAATAAGTGCATGTCGTGCCTCGGCATTGCCCTCAAATTCATTGACGGCATTCCGGCCGAATTCATCGCTTCCTTCTATTCCGGTCTCGGTTCGATGCACCTAACCATGAAGGTCGATTACCTCTGCGCTTTGAGCGAATAAAAATTACTCCCTCATGGCCCACGGATGTACTTTGGCTTCCTGTTTTATCATTAAAAGCGCCAAACAAAATATTAACGCCGATAAATCCGAATTTATTGGATTATTTCTTTTTGTCTTTAGATTTGAGAGTTCGCCATCTTTTCCACCACGGATTAACTTTCGTCGCGCTATTTTCGTTATCTATCACGACGGTGTGAGTCCCATCGGGATTGACTAAAGTCGTACTGTTTCCGTTATGTACGGCAGTGGAATGAGTTCCATCGGGATTGACTATAATTGTGCTATTGCCGTTATGTATGGCGGTGGAATGAGTCCCGTTAGGATTAACTATTGTTGAAGTATTGCCGTTATTAATGGCGATGGAGTGAGTGCCGTCAGGATTGACGACAACAGTATGTTGTGCATATGCGGATAAACTTACCGTGCAAAGAAGACATAGAAGTAAGCGTCTCATGATAATGGTTGTGTTAGTTATTTGGTTTCTATACATTTTAACGGTGAAAACATAGCAAATCTACTGCAAACTATATGCCCCGGTAAATCTCGATTTATCTAAGTAATTAATACTTAATCTTGAAGTAATCAAGTAACGCTTTATAGTTGTCCTGCGCCGAAAGGCAGGTGTCCGTTAGGTATCCATTAATATGCCCCCACTCTCTAAGACCTCTGTAATAGAAAAGTTTGAGTTCTTCAGTAATAATAAAAGGTACAATCCCGTACGCCAGGCACTCCTTGAACATGACCAGTCTTCCCACCCTGCCGTTTCCATCCTGGAATGGATGGATGGCCTCAAACTTTTGGTGGAGGTCAATAATGTCTTCCAACGACTTGGAGGTCTTTGCGTTGTATGCCTTAAGCAGGTCTTTAATACGCACGTGGACTTCTTCCGGAGGGCAGGTGGCATTCCCGCCAACCTCATTAGGCAACCTCTTGTAATCTCCGACGTTGAACCACGACTTGCCACTATCGGAGGTTCCTGTCTTTAGCACTCTATGAATCTCTTTAATAAGAGGCTCGGAGAGCTTTTCCTCTGCATGGTCTATGATAAGGTCGATGCAACGGAAGTGGTTGGTGGTCTCGACAATATCATCGATATTAATACTCTCATCAGTAATGCCGATAGTGTTCGTCTCGAAGATATACCTGGTCTGTTCATGTGTCAGGCGACTCCCTTCTATATGATTGGAGTTATACGTGAGGTCAATTTGGGTACGATGATAGATACCACCGCGGATCTTACTATCTTTCTCTTCCCGGAGTCTTTTAAGCAAGGGGCTTGTTTTAAGCTTGCCTTTCCGAGGCAACGGGGCATCGGCAGGAATGTTCCATGTCTTTCCTACAAGAACAGCCCCGTTAATCTTTCCTGAAGCACACCAGTTTCTGACAGTGCGCTCAGAGAGATCATGTTGCTGAGCAAATTGGCTGACAGATATGATTTCCATCTTTATCGGCAATTATCTAGTGAAAACTGACCATAAAGATAGTTAATTTTTTGCCGATATCGGCAAAAAGGCGAAACTCGAGATAGAGTTTCGCCGAAAAACCCGATTTATCTGATCTAATAAACGAAGTACAAGGTACAGTTATGGAAGGAGATCGGAAAGAATGGACTCAAGGTCAGGATGTCCGTCGCAGACAAGGATTTCCCCGGTCTTGCAATCAATCAGGAAGACGGATGGGATGTACTCGACGCCATAATCCCTGCCTGCCTTGTGGTCCTTGCCCAAAACATTGACCCAAGTCATCGCATTCTCCGCAACGAAGGATTTCCACTCCTTGGTTTTGGAATCCAGGGAAACACTGTAGATTTCCAGCCCCTTGTCATGATAATGGTCATACGCCTCCTTAAGCATAGGAATAGATTGTATGCATGGACCGCACCAGGTTGCCCAGAAATCCAGAATGACATAGCGGTTTGCCGGATTGTCAACTACTGAACTCAGGCTGACATGTTTGTCATTCACATCAGGATAATCAATATCGATATAATGCCGATGAATGAGATTCACGCTTTCTTTGGCGGCATTTTCCCTGCGTTCTTCCGCTTTTGCCCGACGGACCCACCTTTTCCTCATGCTTGCGATATACTTCTTATAGGCCTTGGCCATGTCCGGGGATAAACGGTTAAGTATCTCCGATGCCCTGGTAAGATCACCAGATTCCCTGTCAGCATATATCAAGGTCAGGAGATTCGTTTGTTCATCACCAATCGCTTCTTCCCAAAGGGCTTCTTTGGCATCATCATCTGCAGTCTGGATTCTATGATATGTGTCATTCAGGACCGTTCCTGTCGCGCCTATGCACATATCCGTCGTATCATCGGCGTGGATATTCACAATAATGGTACCTGGCTCCAGGAAGAAATCCTTCAATTGGCTCCAGTCATAAGGATTGGCATAGACATCTTGGGGATTCTTGGCATACAGGTATACGTGGGTTGGAGCCTTGAAGCCGGGATGAAACTCAAAGGTCCCATTGTCAACAGTGGTGGTTGCGACAACCTTGTATTTGTTCCATGCATCCTGCAATTCAAGTTCGGCCCCATCATTTACACCTTGGATGGAGCCCTTCACGGTGCAGTAATCGGGCTGGGACTGGCAGCCGATGAGGCCAATAGCAAGGGCGGACAGGATTGAAATTATGTGATTTTTCGTCATTGAGTTCCGATTTATCTTATTGTTGCTGACAACCCTATTTTCAGAGTTTCCTTGGATGTGCCGTTATTACTTTGCGGGCTCCCACTTGCAGCGGACGGGAGAGACAATGGCGCCTTCCTTCTTGAGTTCGGCAAAGGCCTTGTCTACCTCTTTGCGGTCGAGGCCGGTGATTTCTGCAATCTTGCCGGCATTCACGGGTGCGCCGAATTCGCGCATGGCTTGTAATACTTTTTCTTTCACGATGTTGGGTTTTAGTTATTGTTTGAGTTGTTTGATGATATCGTCCAGCATTCCGAAAAGACCCGGGACGGTTTCCGGCGTTACGTTCTCGCAGATGACGGCATTACCCACAGTATCCGGAACATCAGTCAGCTTCTTCTGAAGGTCGTGACCCTTCTTGGTAAGCCTTACAATCATCTGCCGAGCGTCCTCTTTGCCTTTGCTGCGGGTTACAATGCCTTCGGCCTCCATTCGTTTGAGAAGTGGCGTGACGGTATTGGTTTCCAGAAGCAAACGCTTGGCTATATCGTTTACCGGCTGCGCATCTTTCTCCCACAGCACCAAAAGTACTAAATACTGAGGATATGTGAGACCGTGCTCACCCAGCAGCGGATGATACGCCTGGGTGAGCAGTCTCGAAGCCGTGTAAAGTCTGAAGCAGAGTTGGTTTTCCAGTTTGAACTTCTCTTCGATCATAACATTTCTTCAATGTCCTTCTCAAACGAAGCGGGTTCTGCCACGGGCGCAAAGCGCTTAACGATGGTGCCGTCGCGGTTGATCAGGAATTTGGTGAAGTTCCAAAGGATGTCGCTATCCTTCTTGGCGGTTTTACTCAGGCCCTTCAGCATAGTGCGGGTAGCTTTGCCCTTGAGGCCTTTATATTCTTCCGAAGGAGCAACGGATTTGAGATAAGTGTATACCGGGGCCTCATCGGGACCGTTCACGTCGATTTTCTTCATCAGCTGGAAGGTCACTCCGTGATTGATGCGGCAGAACTCGGCAATCTCCTCGTCGCTGCCGGGCTCCTGATGGGCAAACTGGTCGCAAGGGAAGCCCACGATGGACAGCCCCTGGTCCTTATACTTCTGATAGAGCGCCTCCAACCCGTCGTATTGAGGGGTGAAACCGCACTTGGACGCGGTGTTTACAATCAGAAGCACCTTACCTTCGAACTGTGCGAAATCCAGTTCGGCGCCTTTGTTTGTCAGAGCCTTGAAATCGTAGATCTTAGCCATATTACAGCTGCTTTACGAGCCAGTTCTGATAGCCGATCTTCTCGATGAGGTCAAGCTGCTCCTCGTCCCAGTACTGGTCCTCTTCTTCGTCCAGAAGATATGCTTTGGTGAGGTCATAGGTGGTGGGGTCTCCGGCAAGGGCGGGCATAGCCTTGTAAAGAGTTTCAACGCCTTCTTTCTGCAGTTTGTGGTCTGCCTCGATGTAGGCCTTGGGGTCTTCTATAAGTTTAGTCTCGCTGCATACCTTCACTTCAGGAACGACGCCGAGGTCCAGAAGACGGTCGGTATATTTCTCCACCCAGGTCATTTCCTCGTTGTAGTGGCCGATGTACTTTTCGCCCAGTTTCGTGAAGCCCTGGCTCTTGAAGAGTTGTCCCTGCATCTTATGTACGAAAGCGCTGCCGGTAAGTTCGTTGATAATCATCTGAGAGATTTGGATAGTGTTTTTAAAGTCCATGATGTTTGAATATTTAGTTGTTGTTTATATCGTTCACGATGCAAATGTAAAAATTTATTTTTATATCGCAAGCGATATTTTGAAAAAAGTGAAAAAATCTCCCTTTCCGCATCAGATAAAATCAACGATAGTACCCTTCAGTTTTAGTCGGTCACTGTTTGGATCACCGTTTTCGGGGTTTGTCATGGGGGATCCCCACTATATCTAAATAATTAATAACCAAAGAATTATTATAACACCAAGAGCGCATCTTAACCACGTGCCGCCTGCCGACCGGTAAGGAGTTTTCCTAGAGGGGTCAGAGTTTCAAGTGCCCTTTGCGGACGATGCTTTCCTGCAGTTCGGCGGGGATGATGCTTCCGATGGCTTTTACAACTGCGTTCACCTTGGCCTCGTGAATATAATCGTTCCGGATAACGAGTGATACCGTTCTCTTTAATTCAGGGTCCACTATTGGGCGGAGGCATGTCTGCTGGCTGTAAAGGATCAGCTTAGTATGTGTCTCCGGGATAATGGTCATCCCGCCGTTGTCGTTCACCAGTTGTATCAAGACACCCACCCGGCCACCTTCGAAATATTTATCATAGCTGGCCTCTTCTTGTTTGATCTCTGTTGTGTCCAATAGCCGGAGGCCGTCCTTTATCATCCAGATTGGCTCGCCGGCCAAGCTGCGCATCGTTATGAAATCTCTGGCGCAGGCAGGGTGCTGTGGGGACAGGTAAGCGTAGAAGCGTTCATGATAAAGCGGTATCTCCAGCAAATCTGGATCGCGAACCGGTCCTGATAGAATGCCCATGTCCACCTCTGCCTTATGCAGCTTATCTTTGATTGTGTCGGTTAGCATCTCTTCTGCGTTGAGAGAAATGGCAGGATAATGCTTGCCCAAATACTTGAATAATCCGGGAACCAGAACAGGTGCCACGGTGGAGATAAGTGCCACTTTCAGCGGGCCGGAGAGTATGTCTTTCTCAGAGCATGTCAGTTCCGATATTTGGTCCACATTATACAGCACCACCTTTGCCTGGTCTATTATTTTGCGGCCAATCTCTGTGGCTGCCACCGGGTGTGCTTCCCGGTCAAATATCTTTACGTCCAGCTCCTCTTCCATCTTTTTGACCATAAGGCTTAAAGTAGACTGGGTTAGGTTGCATGCCTCGGCCGCCCGGCCAAAGTGCCTGTACTGGTCAATGGCAACGATATAACGCAGTTGCTGAAGTGTCATACGGATATCTTGATTGATTCTATCAATGCAAAGATAAAAATTATTGTATTGATAAATGGCATGCGGCAAAATACCTTTGCCCATGTTTAAACCAAAAGCAATGAACTGGCGAGTTATCTCATGGTATATCGGCGTTGCCCTGCTACTGTCATCGACATTGATGGTTGTCTCATGCATAATAGCCTTGTGCACCCCGGGAGATGACAGTGTGTTTCCGCTTCTATATGCTTCTTTTATTACAGGTCTTGTGGGTGTCTTTCCGCTTATCTTTGTAAGAAAGAGGAGATATAAGTTAAGATTCAAAGAGGGCAATTGCATTGTTGTAGGGGCCTGGCTTGCGGCGTGCATATTCGGGATGCTTCCATTCCTGTTTTATGGTGGTGAATTCAGCCCTGTCAACGCTCTTTTTGAGAGTGTTTCCGGGTTTACCACCACAGGTGCATCTATCTTGAACGATATAGATACACTGCCCAGAGGACTCCAGTTCTGGCGTATATCAACGGCATGGGTGGGCGGCGTCGGTATCGTAACACTCTTCTCTATGATAATAGCGGGTGGCCGTGACCGTTCTACATTGTCTCGCGCAGAGATATCCAGCGTTGCCCGAGAGCCCTTTGCCGGTGAGCCCAGTGAGAGTTTTGCCAGCAGGATGCTGATTACCTACATAGCATTGACTGCTGCCTCTTTTTGTGCGCTGAAGCTAACCGGAATGGGGTGGTTCGACGCCGTTACCAACGCCATGTCGGCCTGCAGTACGTGTGGCTTTTGTATACGAGGGGAGAGTATTGCCGCCTACGCCAACCCGGCCGCAGAGATTGTCCTGACTTTCGCAATGATTGCAGCAGGCATCAACTTTGGCATATTGTTCATCGCCTTTATCAAAGGGCGGCCGCATAATCTCTGGAAATCAGAGACTATAAAAGTATTTCTGTCGCTGGTGCTACTGGCAATTATAATCGTCACCTTGGATTTGATGTTCAGCGGACAATATGTATCGTTCGCGGATGCCTTGAGGGATGCTTCCTTCCAGGTGGCGTCTATCTCCACCACGACAGGATTTGCAACCAGGGATACCACCATGTGGCCACAGCTCAGCATGGTAATCCTGATACTTTGTTCGCTTATATGTGGATGCTCTGGCTCCACTTCGGGCGGCATCAAAATAGACCGGGTCATACTGGCGGTTAAAGGTATTCACCGAAAAGTGGAACAAGCCATATCGCCAAATATCGTCCAGGTTATCAGGATAGACGGACGGATGAGGGCTGATTCGCAGGTGAGCGATGCTTTCGGATACATATTCTGCTACTTGCTGATAGTGGTCATATTTGCTGCAATCAATATCGCTGCCGGGCTGGATTTTACAACCGGCGTAACGGCATCTGTAGCATGTGTCGGCAATGTGGGACCCGGCTTCGGAGATGTTGGGTCGATGTCAAATTACGCCTCTTTCCCCAGCATTCTCAAAGTCACCGGAATGGTAGAGATGTTTATCGGCCGACTTGAAATCTTTCCCGTCTTCTACCTTATCAGATCCATACGGTTGAGTACGTAAATGGTGTTGGATTCTTTATTGGCAAAGCTATAAATGTATATACTGGTATTTGCCCCTCAAGCACTTGATGATTTGTCGAAGTTGAAAAAGTCAGAACCTGCCGCTTTTAAAAAAGCAGGCAAGCTGTTGGAGGAACTGCAGGAGCATCCAACAACCGGAACTGGTAAACCCGAATTAATCTGATTCTTTTCCTCGAAACCTGTTCGACCAATTCTTCTGTCTTAGTCGGTCTCTTTTTGGATCATGGATCTAACCCACGCAGCGGCATCCTCTAATGGGGTATCCGTCCTGACGTCCGGTTCGATGGGGTCTGCGCAGAAAACCTCTCCCGTTCTTGCCACATCGCAGGAGGTAGTAATCACGAGCAAGTATCCATCTGAGAGGAATTTGGTGACGTTTGCGCTGGCATATCCGGCCGTGGGCATTCCAAATGTACGTACGTTATCCAGCCCGCGGAAGCATAACAGAGTGGCTTCGCCAGAACTGCCTGTATGGCTGTCGGCATACAGCGCCTCTCGGTCAAGCATTCTGACGCAATGTCGCACATAGCCGCCCGGTGTTTTCTGGTTGCCCCCGAAAAAGCTGCACGCCGAAACGACAAAAAACAATATCAGTAACGAAATAATTCTGTTGAACTTGACCATGAATTCCGATTGACTGGCGCAAATTTACTGAAATTCCGGTTACTCGTCATCAACGGCAGCCCCAAGATGATCGCCCCCTACAAGAAAATTTTGTAGCCAAAATTATTGGGCCCGCTTCCTGGTTTTTTCCCGGGTCTTGTATTTTTTCCATACGCCGCTGCTGGTGCCCTCAAGCTCCAGCAACTTTGTTTTCTTTTCAAGGCCTGCTGCATAGCCGGTCAGGGTGTCGTCGCTTCCCACTACGCGGTGGCAAGGTATGACTATTGCGATAGGGTTATGTCCCACTGCACCACCGATTGCCCTTGAGGACATGTGCGCAACGCCCCTCTGGATTGCAATTCTTTTTGCAAGGTCGCCGTAGGTCACCATCTGGCCGTATGGAATCGTGAGGAGAGCCTGCCACACCTGGCGACGGAAATGAGTACCGCGGAGGTTCAACGGCAGGGTGAAATCTGGGATTTCGCCGTGAAAATACAGATCGAGCCAGCGGAATGCATCCTGGAAAACAGGAAGATCTTTCTCCTGATGCTCTTCTTCAAGCGTGTCTGCAAAGAATTTCTGGCCGTCGAACCAGAGTCCGACTATGGCGTCGCCATCGCTGGCCAGGGTGATTCCTCCAAGAGGACTTTGATAGTGTGCAGTGTAGTCCATATCGTTGTAAATATACAAAAAAAAGTTACATTTGTGAAAATCAGTACTTTCTATTGTCTATGGCATTTCTTGGCAGGCTCAAACTCTGGAATATGAAGGTGGGTTTCCTCATAGGTGGGGGCCTTCTTTTTACGGGAGTGCTGCTACAGGTGGTGCTGGGCCCCATCCGTTGGGAACTTTTTGCATGGCCGGTTAACTTGATTGTGCTGATTCTGCTGCTGGCCGCCATCGGCATTATGTTTGTCCTGCGGCGGAAAGTTTATGCGTTTGAATGGATGATGCACGCTGGCGCGGCCGTGCCTTGTTTGGTGTACGCTGCGGCTCTGACGA
The DNA here is from genome assembly GCA_017962235.1 of Bacteroidales bacterium. Taxonomy (GTDB): domain Bacteria; phylum Bacteroidota; class Bacteroidia; order Bacteroidales; family UBA932; genus Equibacterium. The sequence continues at coordinate 145,109 of JAGCVS010000012.1, forward strand.
TGATTATGGGCCTTACGCCGCAGGTGCGCATGGGCGGGGTGCCCTGGTTGAGCCAGATGCTGCGCTTCTGGCCGTTCGTGCTTATATGGACCTGGATGATGATTATTTCCGCCTTGGCTGCGCTGAATCATCTGCTGCGGTGGAAAGTGAAGGAAATACCGTTCATTCTGAATCACCTTGGAGTAGTTGTGGCAATCGTTTCCGCTACGCTGGGAAGCGCCGATACGCAAAGCCTGCGGCTGACGTCCTTTACGGGCGAACCTGAATGGCGCGCAGTGGATGAGTCAGGAGCGCTACACGAACCGGGCCTTACCATCGAACTGCACAAGTTCACCCTGGAGGAGTATGACGACGGCACGCCCAAGCGTTTTGCGTCTGATATTACCGTTTACACGGCAGACGGAAAAACCGTTCGCGGAACAGTAGAAGTTAACAAGCCGCTTAAAGTGAACGGCTGGAAAATATATCAGTACGGATACGATGTGAAAAGCGGGGCCGAGAGCCCCTACAGCACATTCCAGCTAGTGTGTGACCCATGGATACTTTGGGTGTACATCGGCATCTTTATGATGATTGCCGGCGCACTTTGCCTAATGCTTTTTATGGCCCCTAAACCTATAAGAGAATGAGTTGGGATTCGTTTATATGGTTTGCACTGGGGGCCGTGCTGCTGTGGGCGGCAGGCGCCTTCTTCGCCTGGAAAGAGCGCAAGGCGCTGGTGTATGCCTGCACGCTTGCCGGCATTGCCGTGTTCTTTGCTTTCATCATTGGGATGTGGATTTCGCTGGAGCGGCCGCCGCTGCGCACGATGGGGGAGACCCGCCTGTGGTATTCGTTCTTCCTGCCGGTTGCCGGCATCATCGTTTACAGTCGCTGGCGCTACAAATGGATTTTGAGCTTCAGTACGCTGCTGGCGCTGGTTTTCATCTGCATCAATCTATTCAAGCCCGAGATACATTCCAAAACGCTTATGCCGGCGCTCCAGAGCCCCTGGTTCGCTCCGCACGTGATTGTGTATATGTTCTCCTATGCCTTGCTGGGGGCCGCGACAATCATGGCGGTGTATATGCTCATCAAGAATGACAAGACAACTGAGAAGGAAATTAATCTGACGGACAATCTGGTATATGTGGGGCTAGCGTTTTTGACTTTCGGAATGCTTTTCGGAGCACTGTGGGCAAAGGAGGCATGGGGCACCTATTGGGCATGGGACCCAAAGGAGACCTGGGCGGCCGCCACATGGCTATGCTACTTGGTATACCTGCACCTGCGCAAGGCAAAACCATCAGAATGGCAGACTGCCTGTGCAATCCTGCTGATAAGTTTCATATGCCTCCAGATTTGCTGGTGGGGCATCAACTACCTGCCCTCAGCCCAGGGCCTTTCCATCCACACCTACAATGTGAAGTAAAGGTAAAACGAATTTCTAGTTGCCGGCGAGGAGGATGTAGAGGCTGATGGCAGCGATTAGAAGGGCTATAAGGAATAGTAAAGCGAGGACGTACCAGAGACCGGTCTTGACGGTGAGCTTAAGGCCGTTTTTCCAGTTGATACCAAAGAGTTGGGAATAGTCAATGGTGAGGAGGATAGCCATAAGGCCAATACCAATTTCGCCTTTGCCCTTACTGGAAAAGAACAGAGAGAAAAACATGAAGAAGCAGAACTGGCAGAGGATATAGGCGGTGGCGGCGGCACAGGCGGATTTGCTCATTCCCTTTTTCCTCAGCGCGAAGCACATCGCACACCAGAGCAGCAGGAATTGGCCCAGGAACAGGTAGACACCTTGGCTTCTCAAGGCGCCCTCAAATGCTGCCAGCGAAGCCTTTGCCGGGGTGTCGACCCTCTCGGGATGCCGGTCCAGGTCCAAAAGGTTGATAAGCCCCAACACCTTATGGGCCTTTGTGGTCACTTCCAGTGTGTTGATATCCAACAATAAGGAGTTAGCATGTTCGTTCTCTGCCGCCAACTCCACCATAACTGAATCCCTGATGGACTTTGCATCCCCCCTTGCTTCATTATGGTAGCTTGAATAGTCGGGGTTGACTATCGAGGAGATAAGGGCGAAAAAAGCATAGAAGATGATTAGGGAGGTCAGTGGGGCAAGATACTGTTCGTGCTGCCCCTTGATGTAGTCCCGGATCATATAACCAGGGCGCAGCAGGAGATGAACAAAGGTACGCTTCGCATCGTCGTTTAGGAAGGGGATGGAGTCGAAGGCTCCTTTATAGAAATCCCCCTTGCGGGATTTGGCCTTCTTCTTTGACCAGGGCAGATAGCCAAGCTTCTGCCAAATAACAAAGGCCCTGCGGCGGACTGCAAATCGATGCTTTTTCATATCACGGTAAAGGTACAATTATAGGGCGGGTATCGTCGCTTTTATAATGGCCACCAAATAATCGCTGTCATCAACATCGGTGATAAAGAAGTGTTCCTTGGCTCCGGGATAGGGGGAGCGCATCACCACCTCTTTCAGATGGGACGCGCCCTGATAAGTCGGTTTGATAAACAGGTTGTTATCGCAGATAAGGCCAAAGAGGATGCCGTCGCAGTAGATGCAGTAGTCTCCCATCATCTTTTTCACGGCAATCTCTCCGGCGCCGGAGCACTGGTCCACGATGTACTGTACGAAATCTGCGTTGCTTGCCATAAATACCAATTAATTGATGCAAATTTACTATTAACTTTGTGGATACTGAGTGTAAAGGTGCTAGACGAAATGGAATAGGATTTAATCCATTCCCAGAGTCTTCAGCAGCTCAGCTTCCATGATGTTGTAAGCGTCGGGATAAGGATGCACGCCGTCACCGGAGAGTTCTGCAGAGAGTCCGCCCTGGCCGTTGTTCATCGCTGTCCAGTAGTCGCACAGCAGCAGGTTTTTCTGTGCGGCGATGTTGCGTATCAACTTGTTCAGCGCCACCACGTTTCGCGACTGTTCGCCCAGTTGCGGGCGCCAGCCGTAGCGGGCTGCGGGAACCAGCGTGCAGAGCACCGGCGTGATGCCGTTTGCCTGAGCGATTTCTGCCATGGATGCTATATTGCCCGCCACATCTTCAAGGGTGATGTTCCCCAGATTCTCTGCGACATCGTTGGTGCCGTACAGAATGGCGACATATTTGGGATGCAGGTCCACCACATCGCGACGGAAGCGGGCCAGTGCCTGTATGGTGGTTTGTCCGCTTATGCCGCGACCGGCAAAATTATGCTCCGCCAGCCACTCCGGATGGAATCGCGCCCAGTTGTATGTGATGGAGTCACCGAAAAGAACAACTTCCGGATCTTCTGCAGTTGCTGCGTTGGAGCCGGCATACGCGCCGTAATTTGCGCAGTCATAATCGGAATGTCCGGCAAGGAGAATCTGCCCGCCGCGGATGGTCTCACCGCCCTTTATAAACTTAACCTGAAGGTCGCGCAGCGCTTCATATCCTTTCTCGTTGAGGTGCAGATTGTCGCTTTCGCAATACTCCGCAAAGTTGCTCTCATTAAACGGCGGCAGCATGAACTGGTCCAGATATGGTACGCCCGCAATTTGGCAGCAAAGTATCTGCTTGGCCACGAATTCGTTCATGCCGGTCTCCTCTCCGCTGTATGCAGGATTGGTGCCGGCGCCAATGCGGGTGAAGCACTTGGTGGAGGTCATGAAAAGTATCTTCGCCTTGGGTGCTTTCTCCCGGATTCGCTTGATAGCGTAGTTAATGCCGCCGCATTGGGTTTCGAGTTTTGTCTCATCAAACCCGTCAAATTCAGTATAGTCCCACGGGTCGCCGGAGAGCTCGTTCACCTGATTGAAATCGTTGGTAGAGGCCCACAGGATGTAGGTATCGTATACCGGTGCCTCAGGCGCGCAGGCAGAATCTACCTGCCACTGGATGTGCTGGCCGTCCCACTGCGTCTTGTTGGAAAAGCCGGCGCCGCCCACGCCGTATTTGGTGATTTTGGCGTTCAGTTGATCCGCCCAGTAATCTGTGGCGATGTCGGAGGCGGCTATTACGCTGAACGACCCTCCGAACAGGGCGATTGTCTGCTTTTTCTCTTTGGCTGTACAGCCTGCCACAAGGGCGATTACTGCAAAAAGGACTAAAACTCTGAGGTGTTTCATGACGATATCGATTATTTCTCAAAATTAAGCAAAAATGGGTAACTTTGCCTCTATGAAAGAGACAAATAGACTGATTATTTATCTTGTGCTTACGTTTGCACTAACATGGACGTATGACTTTTTGGTAGTGAAGCCCATCGTAGCGGAGCAAGGTTATGGCACAGGCCTAATACCGCAGCTAGTTGTGGCAGCCATGATGTTCTTCCCGGCGCTGTGTGTGCTTCTCACGCGTCTTTTTACAAAAGAAGGGTTCAAAAATTCACAACTTACGCTCAATTTTGGCAAGGGCCGCACCAGGTACTATTTCATAGCTTGGTTCTTGCCGGCCGTACTGATGTCTCTGGGCGCGGTGGCCTATTTCCTGATATTCCCGGGGCGGTTTGACTCCGCACACACATACATCATTCAGCAGAATGCCGAACTTGGTGTTACCATGACCCCGGAGCAGATGAAAACCAACATCCTCACAGGATTGTTTGCCGCAATTCTGCTGTCTCCAATTCTCAATATCGTCACCTGTTTTGGCGAGGAATGGGGTTGGCGGGGTTATATGATGCCCAAACTGCTGGGCAAGATGAAATTCCTGCCGGCGGTACTCATCGGCGGCTTCATCTGGGGCCTCTGGCATGCGCCCATAATCGCCATGGGGCACAATTACGGCACCGATTATGCCGGGGCTCCGTGGACCGGCATCGCCATGATGTGTCTGTTCTGCATTGTTTTAGGTACACTGCTCACTTATTGGAGCGTCAAGGCTGGCAACTGCTGGCCCGCCATCATAGGCCACGGCGCAGTAAACGGCTTTGCCGGTTCCCCGTTGTTCTTCATTGCTGAGAATAACCACACATTACTGGGCCCTTCAGCGGCCGGCATCATCGGCGGCTCCGCGCTCATCGTCGCAGCCATTGTCGTCATAATTATCCAGACGCGCCAGGAGCGCAAAGCGGTGGTCATCGAATGACAGAAGAGGTAAAGATACCACCCAAAGGTCAGGCGGTTGTGGTAAAACACACCGGGAGCCACTATCTGCTGTCGCAGCTGCCCGAGTGGAATCTTTTTCCCGCCGTGCTTCGCGGAAAGGTCCGGCTGAAGGGCTCCACCGCCACCAATCCGGTCGCAGTGGGCGATGTGGTGGATTACATATTTGAAGACGAAATGGGCGCCATCACCGCCATCCATCCGCGCAAGAACTACATCATCCGCCGCAGCGCCAACCTGTCGCGCGAAGCGCACATAATCGCCGCCAATCTGGACCATGCATATCTGATTGTGACGATGGCCTTTCCGGAGACCAAACTGGCCTTTGTAGACCGATTTCTGGTGACCTGCGAGGCCTACGGCGTACCTGTAACGATACTGATAAACAAGCGCGACCTGTACGACGAAGCGCTGGAAGAGATGTCCGCCGCCTTCCGTGGCATATATGAAGGGGCGGGATACGACATCCTGGAAGTCTCCGCCATCACCGGAGAGAATGTAGATGCGCTCCGCGAGCGCCTTGCGGGCAAGGTAAATCTGTTCAGCGGCACCTCCGGCGTGGGCAAATCCTCGCTGATAAAGGCCCTGGACCCCTCTCTGGAGCTGATTCGTACTGCGGAAATCTCCTCCGCCCACCTGCAGGGGCGCCACACCACCACCTTCTATGAGATGTATCCAATCGCCTCCGGCGGATTTGTGATAGATTCCCCCGGCATCCGCGGATTTGGCTTGGTAGATTTCAAGAAGGAGGAACTCAGCACCTATTTCCCCGAGATGCTCAAGGTGATGGACAACTGCCGCTTCTCCCCCTGCACCCACACCCACGAACCCGGCTGCGCCGTAAAGGCCGCCGTGGACGCGGGCACCATCTCCCCCGACCGCTACTACTCATACCTCGGCATGCTGGAAGAGGAGAATAAGTACCGGTAGTTTATTCCTGATTACCGGAGCGCCAGAGGTCGATGAGGGTGTTGTCTATATGGAAGGTGTGGACGGTGAGGTTGTGGCGGACGCGGCGGTTGTCTATGAGGACTATTTCTGATTCGGGCCGCGACTGGTAGTTGGTGAAGAAGCGCTCAGACCAGGTGTTGTCCCAGGTTTTGCCGTCTGATTGTTTTGTGCACTCAATTTGAGAGCCGTCGCGCAGGATAATGGTGGCCGAGGTGCACTCCATTATGGAAACGCCGGGGTAGAAGGCTCCGATATCGAACTTTGCGGTGTCTCCAGCCTTGAGAACGGTTGTTATGGCATGCGGGTCTTCTGTATTGACAAGTTCATACGGGAAGGTGGTTATCAGCTTCACCTTGGCATCGGTTTCGTTCACAACCTCGTCCCAGCCGCTGGTTACCCATTCTACCGCTACGCCAAGCTGGTCTTCAGTATAAATCTTGTCATCTACTTTGTCGCAGGAAGTGAGAACCGGAACAGCGCATATCGCTAATATGCCGAGTATTTTAGCAAAGGTTGAGGTTTTCATGACGGTTGGGATCAGATGTGATACTCTATTCCGTTGGCGGAAAGGAAGTCAATCAGGCCGGGCTCGGGGCTGACCATGAATTTGCGGGAGAAGAATTCCACCTCGCGCTTTTTGGCGTCGTCGAAGATGCGGACGTAGAGGCGGGCGTGGCCGTGATTCTTTTTGCAGACCTTGGCAAAATCTTTCTGGAATTCAGGAGTTAGCTTCTCCACGGGGATGCTCACGTGGAATTCTTTCACGCGGGTGTCCTTGAGGTTGCTTAGCAGGGAGATGTCCTTGATGCGGAGCTGATATACCAGGGCGCGGTCGGCCCCCTCTTTCTTCTGGCTGTCGGAGGGGCGGTCGTAGCGTTGTTCCGTGACACATGTTATCAGCAGCGGCGTGTTCACGTTGGTGTACTGCATGTAGTTCTCATAGTCCTTGCCAAACAGCGCGAACTCGAACGAACCCGAGAAATCCTCTATTGTGAACTTGCAGAACGGACGGTTGCTCTTGGTGACCTTGGATTCGTATTCCGTAACTATGCCGGCCACGATATACTGCTTGTTGAGCACAGAATCGGCCAGTTTGAGATGCCCCTCGCGCACCATCTTGTCCTGCAGCGTCATCTCCGATTTGACCTCTTCCAAATGGCTCACGGTGCAGTTGGCAAAGTTGTCCACCTCAAAGCGGTACATGTCCAGCGGATGCGAGCTGAGGTACATGCCCACCACATCCTTCTCGTTCTTGAGAATCTCCAGCCGGTTCTCTTCTGAAACGATGGGGAATTCGGGCCGGATGGGCTTTATCTCCGCCATCTCGCCGAACAGCGAATTGCCGTTGGCGATGGCGTCGGTGTGATATTTGGCGGCGTAGCGGATAACCGAGTCGATGAAGGGTTCGCCCTTGTCCGTGAGTGCGAAATACTGGCTGCGGGTTGCCTCCTTGAAGCTGTCAAACGCGCCGGCCATTATCAGGCACTCCAGCACCTTGCGGTTGAGCACCGTGTTGGGGACGCGCTCTATGAAGTCGAAGAAGTCGCGGAACGGGCCGTCCTTCTCGCGAATCTTTATAATCTCGTCTATCACGTTGGGACCCACACCCTTGACGCCCGCCATACCAAAGCGGATGGCCCCCTTCTGGTTCACCGTGAAGCGGGTGCGGCTCTCGTTGATGTCGGGGCCCAGCACCTGGATCTTGTTCTTGCGGCAGTCGTCCATCAGCTTGGTGATTTCGTCGCCGTTGTTCAGGTTGCAGCTCATGTTGGCCGCCATGAACTCTGCCGGATAGTGCGCCTTTAGATAGCCGGTCTGATATGCAATCCAGGCATAGCAGGTGGCGTGCGACTTGTTGAAGGCGTAGGAGGCGAACTTCTCCCAGTCGGCCCAGATCTTCTCCAGGGTGGCGTGGTCGTAGCCGTTCCTCTCGCCCCCCTCCAGGAACATCGGGTGCAATTCGTCCAGCTTGGCCTTGATTTTCTTGCCCATCGCCTTGCGCAGGGTATCGCTCTGGCCGCGGGTGAAGCCGGCCAGCAGGCGGCTGAGCAGCATGACCTGCTCCTGATATACGGTGATGCCGTAGGTGTCCTTCAGATATTTCTCCATCACCGGGATATCGTAGGTGATGGGTTTGCGCCCCTGCTTGCGGTCGATGAAATCGGGAATGTAATCCATCGGGCCGGGGCGGTAGAGGGCGTTCATGGCAATGATGTCCTCCAGCTGCGTGGGCTTGAGCTCGCGCAGGTACTTCTGCATGCCCGCCGACTCGAACTGGAACACCGCGATGGTGTCGCCGCGCCCGAACAGTTCAAAGGTCTTCTTGTCGTCCAGCGGAATCTTCTCTATGTCCAGGTCTATGCCGTGCCGCAGGCGGATGTTCTCCACGCACTCCTTCTCTATACTTAGGGTGCGAAGCCCTAGGAAGTCCATCTTGAGCATGCCGACATCCTCTATGAAAGAGCCTTCGTACTGGCTCACCAGCAGGCGTTCGTTGGAGTCCTTGTCCATCACCGTGCTCAGCGGGATGAAGTTGGAAAGGTCTTCGCGGCCGATAATGGTGGCGCAGGCATGCACGCCCGTCTGGCGGATGCTTCCCTCCAGCTTGCCGGCATAGTCGATTACCTCCTTGAGCTCCGGAGAGGCGTCTTTGTACACCTGCTTAAACTCCGGGACGTACCGGATGCAGTTGGGGATGTTTATCTTGATTTTGCGGACGGTCTTCTTGGTGTTGTCCTCCGGGTCGGTGCTGGTAATCTCAAAGTCGCGGTCCGGGATGAGCTTGGCCATGGCGTTGGTCTGCTCCGGCAGCAGGTGCTCTATACGCCCCACGTCGCGTATGGCGCTTTTGGCGGCCATGGTACCGAAGGTGACCACGTGAGAGACGTGGTCCTTGCCGTAGCGGCGCTCCACATATCGATACACCTCTCCGCGCCCTTCAAAGTCAAAGTCGATGTCGATATCGGGCATGGAAATACGGTCCGGGTTGAGGAATCGCTCGAACAGCAAATCGTATTTCATGGGGTCCACGTTGGTGATCCACAGGCAGTAGGCCACCACGCTGCCGGCGGCGCTGCCACGTCCCGGGCCCACCCAGATGCCCATCTTGCGGGCGGCGGAGATGAAATCGTTTACTATGAGGAAGTAGTCGGGGAAGCCCATCTTGGAGATGGTCTTCAACTCGAACTCTATACGCTCCGTAATCTCTTCTGTGAGCTCCCCGTAGCGGATTGCGGCCCCTTTGTAGCACAGCTCGCACAGGTAGGCCACGGAACGGTTGAACTCCTCGCCACGTACGCGACCCTTCTTGTCTGCGCGCCCCTCGTCTATGATGGGCTTGTATTTCTCAAGGTAGGAGTCGACATTGTCCAGGAACTCCTGCGGCAGCTCGAACTTGGGGAGGATGGGGTCGGAGTCGATGGTGTAGGCCTCAACTTTGCCCGCCACCTCCAGCGTGTTCTCCACCACCTCCGGGTGGTCTGCGAACAGCTCCGCCATCTCCGCCTGACTCTTGAGATACTCCTGCTGGGTGTAGCGCAGGCGGTCCGGCGAGTCATAGAACTCGTTGGTCACAAGGCAGATGAGACGGTCGTGAGAAGGGCCGTCCTCGGCAGATACAAAGTGGACGTCGTTGGTGGCAATCACCTTCACGCCGTGCTTTGCGGCCAGCTCGAAAATCTTCTCGTTGACCATCTGCTGCTGTATGAAGACCTTCTTGTCGCCGCCGGGAATCTTGGTCTCGTGGCGCATCACCTCCAGGTAATAATCGTCTCCAAACAGGTCGTGATACCACTCTATTAGCTCCTCCGCTTTCTTGAAGTCCTGCGCGTAGATGGCGCGGGGCACCTCGCCCGCCAGGCATGCGCTGCTGCAGATGAGACCTTCGTGATATTTCTCAAGCAGATCGTGGTCTATGCGAGGCTTGTAATACATGCCCTCTATGTAAGAAAGCGAGCTGAGCTTGAGCAGATTATGATAGCCGGTTAGATTCTTGGCCAGGAGGATGAGGTGGTGCGCACCCTGCTCTTCCTTGCCGCCGGCGTGTTTGAAGCGGTCTCCGCTGCGCGCCACATACATCTCGCAGCCCACTATCGGCTTTACGGAAGGATGTTTTGACGCCACCTTCAGGAACTCCTTTGCGCCGTACATGTTGCCGTGGTCGGTTATGGCGAGGGCGGTTTGTCCGTCTGCCTCTGCGGCATCGAACAACTTGCCGATTTCGCTGAAACCGTCAAGGATGGAGTACTGCGTATGGACGTGAAGGTGTACGAAAGACATGGGCGTCGGGCAGGTCGGTTAGAAGCTGATGAGGGATTCTCCGGTCATTTCTGCGGGCTGCGGTATGCCCATAAGGGTCAGCATGGTGGGGGCGATGTCGGCCAGGCGGCCGTCTTTCACGCCCTTCACGTCGTCGTCAACAACCACGAATTGCACCTTGTTGAGAGAGTGGGCGGTGTTGGGGCTGCCGTCGGGGTTCACCGCATTGTCTGCGTTGCCGTGGTCGGCGGTGATCAGCACGCTGTAGCCATGCTCGCGGGCAACTTCCACAACCTTTCCGGTGAGTTCGTCTATAGTCTTGACAGCCTTGCAGATGGCATCGTATACGCCGGTGTGGCCCACCATGTCGCCGTTGGCAAAGTTCAGAATCACCATCTGGTGCTTCTCTGTCTTGAGGTCTGCCATCAGGGCTTCCGCCACTTCAGGGGCGCTCATCTCGGGCTGCAGGTCGTAAGTTGCAACCTTGGGGGAGTTGATAAGTATGCGGTCTTCGTTCTGGAACGGGGCTTCGCGGCCGCCGTTGAAGAAGAAGGTCACGTGGGCGTATTTCTCGGTCTCCGCGATGCGCAGCTGGCTCAGGCCCGCTTCTGCCACAGTCTCACCAAGGGTCTTCTGTACGTTCTCCTTGTCAAAGAGAATATGCAGGCCGGTGAACTTGTCGTCGTAAGGGGTCAGGCAGCAGTAATACAGGGGGATGGTGTGCATGCCAGCCTCCGGCATGTCTTGCTGGGTGAGGACGTTGGTGATTTCGCGGGCGCGGTCGTTGCGGAAATTGAAGAAGATTACGGCGTCGCCCTTCTTGATGGTGGCCACGGGGTTGCCGGCTGCGTCTGTCACACAGATCGGCTTGATGAATTCGTCTGTAACGCCTTCGTCATAAGACTCTTGGATGGCCTGCACGGCGCTGGTGGCTTTCTTGCCCACGCCGTTCACTATCAGGTCGTAGCCCTCCTTGACGCGTTCCCAGCGTTTGTCGCGGTCCATGGTATAGTAGCGGCCGATAACGGAAGCCACCTTGCCGGTGGTTGCCGCCATCTTCTGCTCCAGTTCTTCCACAAACCCCTTTCCGCTACGGGGGTCGCAGTCGCGGCCGTCCATCAGACAGTGGACATAAACCTTGTCCAGCCCCTCCTGCTTTGCCACAGCCAGAAACTCATAAAGATGATTCAGCGAACTGTGCACGCCGCCGTGGCTGGTGAGGCCCATGAAGTGCAGGGCGCAGCCAGTGCGCTTAACATAATCGTATGCAGCGGCAATCTCTTTGTTTGCCAGCAGCTTGTGTTCGCGGCAGGCCATGTTTATCTTAACCAGGTCCTGATAAACTATGCGGCCGCCGCCGATGTTGAGGTGACCCACCTCGCTGTTGCCCATCTGGCCGTCCGGCAGGCCCACGTCTTCGCCGCAGGCGCTCAAATGAGAGAACGGATATTTTGCACGCAGGGCGTCGATGTGCGGCTGACCCTGGGTATAAATCGCATTGCTGTGGTCTTTCTTGCCTTCGCCCCAACCGTCCAAAATCATTAATAATACCTTCTTATTCATAACCTTATATCATTAATTGAGCATTATCTGAAAAGCTAACATTATACTATCACAACCAATCATCGCCCACCGCACGTTATTACGTATCCCCATCCCTAAATCCCTTCCCTCGGGGAAGGGACTTACCCAACGCCCTTCGGGCTCTAAATCGTTTTAATATCTTTAATAATTGTTAAATTTGCACTGATAATAATCGATGCCTACATCCCACAAAGATACTTCAAAAAATGGGTAAAAAGAATAGCAAAAAGAAAGTTGTAGCCAAGAAAAATACAAAGGGCAGAGCGCCAGTGAGATTCAGTGTGAAAGAGCGCCGCAGCAAGAGCGTAGAGGAATATGAAGGGGTGGTGAGCCTGACCCGCGACGGGCTGGGATTCGTCACAATCGAGGGGCAGCAGGAGGATATCTTTGTGAAGCCCGCCAAGTTGCGCGGAGCCCTAAACGGCGACAGGGTGCGCGTGGTGGCAAGCAAGCACAAGACGGGCCTGCGCCGCGAAGGGGAGGTGGTGCGCATAGTGGAGCGCTCCCCCAAGCCTCACATCGGCGTGCTGATGGTGCGTGGCCGGCAAGTCTGGGCCATTGTAGAGAGCCCGCGCATGCCGTACGACATCCGTATACCGATAGAAGACGGCGAGCAACTGCCCACCATCGGCGGCAAGAAGGCGGCCAGCGGGATGAAGGTGGCGGTGCTGGTAACCGACTGGCCCCGCAAGAGCGCGGAACCGCTGGGCAAGATTGTGGACGTGCTGGGCGCGCCGGGCGAAAATGACACCGAGATGCACGCCATTCTGGCGGAATACAACCTGCCGTACCGCTTTGAACCTGAGGTAGAAGAGGCCGCCTCCAAGATCAAGGAGAACATAACCGAAGCCGAGATTGCCCGCCGCAAGGATTATCGCGGCGTGACCACATTCACCATAGATCCCGCCGACGCCAAAGACTTTGACGACGCCCTCTCTTTCCTCAAGCTGGACAACGGCAACTACGAGGTGGGCGTGCACATAGCAGATGTCTCTTTCTACGTCCGCCCCGGCGACACGGTGGACAAGGAGGCCTACAACCGCGCTACCAGCGTCTACCTGGTGGACCGCACCATCCCCATGCTGCCGGAGAAGCTCTCCAACAACCTGTGCTCCCTCCGCCCGCATGAAGACAAGCTCTGCTTCTCCGCCATCTTTGAGATGGACGCGAAGGCCAATGTGAAGGAGGTCTGGTTTGGCCGCACCATTATCAATTCAGACGAACGGTTCGATTATGAGCAGGTCCAGGCGATGATAGAGGGGGGCGACGGCCCTCTGAAAGAGGAGATAATGACACTCCATTCGCTGGCTCAGATACTGCGCAAGAACCGCTTTGACAAGGGTGCCATCAACTTTGAGCGGCCCGAGATGAAGGTGGAAATAGACGATGCCGGCCGCCCGGTGAATGTATATCAGAAGGTGAGCAAAGAGAGCAACTTCCTTATCGAAGAGTTCATGCTGCTGGCCAACCGCAACGTGGCGGAGTTCGTGGCCAAGAAGGCGGGCTACAAGCAGCCCACCATGGTTTACCGTATCCACGAGGCGCCCAATGCAGAAAAACTGGGACACCTGCGCAGCTTTGCGGGCAACTTCGGGCTCAAGATGGGTTCCATAGAAACCACCAAGCAGGCCACCAAGAGCCTGAATGCGCTGCTCAAGGATGCCAAGGGCTCTGCGGCGGCGAATGCGATAGAGATGATGGCGCTGAGGGCCATGGCCCGCGCCTGCTATTCTACCGATAACGTGGGGCACTACGGTCTGGCATTCCCGTATTACACCCACTTCACCAGCCCTATCCGCCGTTATCCCGATTTGATGGTGCACCGCCTGCTGGCCAAGTATCTGGAGGCGTTCTACTCCGGACACAAGCTGGAGAAGATGCCCGACAAGGGCACCTATGAGACCTGGTGTCAGTATTCATCCGCCCGCGAGCAGATTGCCACCGACGCTGAGCGCGCCAGCATAAAGTACAAGCTCACCGAGTTCATGCAGGATAAGATAGGGCAGGAGTTCGAAGGCACCGTGAGCGGCCTAACGGAATGGGGCATGTACGTGGAGATAGAGCCCACCAAGGTAGAGGGAATGGTCTCCCTGAAAACCATCAAAGAGGATTATTTCAGCTTTGACGAGGAGAAATACCGCATCGTGGGGCGTCTGTCACACCGCGCTTTCACCCTTGGCGACAGGGTGCGCGTCCGCGTGCTGCGCGCCTCCATGGAGCAGAAGCAGATAGATTACGAGCTGATTCTGGACGGTATCGCTTAGCAGAAGAGTTCGTGCAGAACTTTCAGCGAACGGATATTCAGATTTAACGAGAGATGGTAGGATAAGTATTCTACCATTTTTTGTGCAAAGGCGCCGCGGCGTTCGCGGGAGAGCTTTATGGTGAGAGCCTGCGGCAGGTCGCTGCACAGCAGTTGGTGCAGCAGCAGGGATTCCTCTGCAGAAAATGTCTGCGCCAGGGCATCGGGGGCGGTGAATTCAGCGGTGACAGGGACAAAGAGCGGGGTGCGGTCAGAATAATTGTCCTTGGGCTGGAATCCCAGCGCCCGGCAGAAATCCACCAGAAATTTCAGGTGGAAGTTGGCCACGCTCCCCTGCGCCGTCTCCAGCGCCAGAATCTCTTCTGAGAGGAAATCGAACATGGCGGGGTCCATGGCTCCCTCCTGCACGCTGCGGTACAGCAGTTCGCTTATGAACAGGGCGATGGCGCTCTTGTACGGGTCGGTGCGGAGGCTGTCCTGAAAGAAGGCCCGCTCGAATTCCGTGATGTATTCCAGGTCGCCTTTGTGGCGGGCAGAAACAATGTCCAGCACGCTCAGGCTGTGGAAGGAGCCCTGACCGCCACGCCCCTTGCCGGCGCCTCGCAGAAAGAAGCCGGTGCGCCCTTTTTCGCTGTCCAGAGCCTGCACCACCAGCGAACGGTCGCCGTACTTGGTGAGATGGAGCACAATTATTCTGGATTCGCGGCTGGCCGGCATACGGTTACTTGTTCAGATAGGCGATGAGTTTCTCCACGGCCCGGCCGCGGTGGGAGATGGCGTTCTTATCCTCCAGCGACATCATTGCCATGGTTACATCTTTACCTTCCGGGATAAACACAGGGTCGTAGCCAAAGCCAAGCTGACCCATCGGCTCCAGAGAGATGTGTCCCTCGCAGATTCCTTCAAAGGTGTGCAGCCGGCCATCTTCTATCAGGGCGATTACGCAGCGGAAGCGGGCTGTGCGCTGTTCAAACGGCACTCCCTCCAGCTCCTTGAGCAGTTTCACCACATTCTGCGCTGGGTTCTTGGGCTCTCCGGCGTAGCGTGCAGAATAGACGCCGGGGGCACCGTGAAGATAATCTACTTCCAACCCGGTATCGTCTGCAAAGCAGCTCTTGTGGAACTTGTCCCAAATAAACTGGGCTTTCTCCACGGCATTCTCCGGGATGGTCTCGTGCGTTTCCGGGATATCCTCTTCCCATCCCAGTTCGGCTGGGGTTACGATATGGTATCCGTCGCCCAGTTTGCCGGCGATTTCTATCACTTTATTGCGGTTCGCGGTTGCGAAAACTATCTTGACGGGTTTCATGCTTGCTGGAATAAGAAGATTTTATCGCTGCGGCGCAGTTTGGTAGAGCAGGGGATGGAGCACAAATCGCCTTTGTGCGCGGTCTGCACTGGTTTGAGGTCAACGCGGATCTCCGGGATTTCAAACTCGATAACGCCTGTGGTGGGGCCGCTTATTATCACCGGGTCGCCAACCGAGAGTTCACCGGTCTCTATCTGTACCTCCGCCACGCCCAATTTCTCGAACCAGTTGGTTATTTTGCCTATAAACTTCTTGGTGCGGGTCGCCTTGTTGCCGTATACATCGCTCCATTCGCCCATCTTGGCGCCCAGGTAGTAGCCGTCCCAGAAGCCGCGGTTGAACACGGTGGCCAGGCGGGCCTTGAGCTGTGTGCCCAGCTCCGCGCTGTAGCTGCCCGCCTGAACGGCGTCGGCGGCATCGCGGTAGGCACGGGCGGCGGTCTTTACATATTCGCCGCTGCGGGCGCGTCCCTCTATCTTGAACACAGTAACGCCGGCATCGATTATGCGGTCCATGAACTCTATGGTGCAGAGGTCCTTGGGCGACATTATATACTTGTTGTCTATTTCCAGCTCGTTGCCGTCGTCCTTATCGGTGACGATATAGCTGCGGCGGCACACCTGATAGCAGCTGCCGCGGTTGGCGGAGGCGTTGTGGGCGTGCAGGGAGAGGTAGCACTTGCCCGAGACGGCCATGCACAGCGCACCGTGGCAGAACATCTCCAGCCGGACAAGTTCCCCGCCGGGTCCCTTGATGCCTTCGCGGACTATCGCCTCGTGAATCGCCTTCACTTGGGGCAGGGTGAGTTCGCGTGCCAGCACAATCACATCGGCAAACTGTGCGTAAAAGCGCAGGCTTTCTATGTTGGAGATGGAGAGCTGGGTGGAGATATGCACCTCGATGCCCAACTTGCGGGCTTCCATGATGGCCGCCATGTCGGAGGCGATCACGGCTGTGACGCCCGCCTTCTTTGCCGCCTGCAGCAGCTGCCGCATCGGTTCCAGGTCCTCGTCGTAAAAGGTGATGTTTACGGTGAGATAGCTCTTGATGCCAGCCTCGCGGCAGATGTCGCACACCTGCTGCAAGTCTTCCATCGCAAAGTTGTTGGCAGAGTGGGAGCGCATGTTGAGGTTGCCCACGCCAAAGTATACTGAATCGGCACCGCCCTGGATGGCGGCTTGCAGGCACTCGAAGTTGCCCGCCGGGGCCATGATCTCAAGATTGTCCATCTTAGTCCTCCCTATGAACAAGAGATGCAGAAAACTCTTTCAACAACTCCAGCTGTTCTGCGGTGAACCCCTTGCCGGAGAGGCACTCCATGGCTTTTTCGTGATATTCTTCAATGGCCTTTACGGCGTCCTGCTTCACTCCCAGATCGATGTAGAGCTGCTGCATCGCGGCAATCTTCTGCTCTGCCTGATTGTCTGGCATCGCCATGATGGCGTTCAGGCGCTTGCGTTCTTCTCCGGCGGCGCGGCGAATGGCCTCCACCAGCAGCCATGTCTTCTTGCCGGCCATGATGTCACCGCCAATCTTCTTGCCGAACACGTGCGGGTCACCGAAGGTGTCCAGATAATCGTCCGATATCTGGAAGGCGAGACCTATCTGCCATGCAAAGTCGTAGAGGGCTGCCGCCTGCTCTTCAGGAGCGCCGGCGATTATCGCGCCCATCTTGGCGGAACATGCCAGCAGGGCGGCGGTCTTGAGACCTATCATGTTGATGTATTCCTCGCCGGTCACTATCGGCTGGGTCTCGAACTCCATGTCGTACTGCTGCCCTTCGCACACCTCGGCGCCCATCCGGGTGAACAGCGCCTGAACCTGGGGCAGTTTGTCGGCGGGGCATGCCGCCAGATACTTGTAGGCCAGGATGCACATCACGTCGCCGGAGAGAATAGCCACGTTGTCGTTCCACTTTTTGCATACGGTGGGCTGGCCGCGGCGGGTGTCGGCGCGATCCATTATGTCGTCGTGCAACAGGGTGAAGTTGTGGAATATCTCCAACGCCAGTGCGGGGGAGAGGATATTGTCGCCAATTTCGTCGCTGTAAAGGTTATATGTGGCCAGGCACAGGCGCGGACGCAGCCGCTTGCCGCCTATGGACATCATATACTCCAGCGGTTCGTACAGTCCCGCAGGCTCCTTCACGAACCTCAGGCTGCAGATGGCGCTCTCTATTATGGCTTCCTGCTCTTTTAGGGAATACATCGTTCTATCGTTTTTGCTCTGCAAAGATAGTGAAAAGCGGGGAGATTTCCACTACGCGGGCGGTGTCACCGGCCACGGTGAAGCGGATGTTCCACTGGCCGTAGCACATGCCCCAGACCTTCTGAGGGTCGCTGTCGTAGGAGACGCGCGGGTCCAGCTCCAGCAGCTGCCGGATCTGTTCCACGGCTGCGGGGTCCAGACCATCCGTCACGCCCGGCGCGAATTCCACCTTCAGCCGGTGCCCCTTGGTGGGGCCGGTATAGCCGTCGGCGGCCTCCGGAATGCAGTCGGCATAGGGGATGTATGGCTTGATATCGTAGATGGGCGTGCCGTCCAGCAGGTCGGCGCCCGCCACATGCAGCACCGGGCCGTGGTCGGCAGTCATATCGACCTTCAGAAGACGCACCGCAGACATTCCGATGCCGTTGGGGCGATATGGCGACCGGGAGGCGAATACGCCGATGCGGGTATTGCCGCCCAGGCGCGGCGGGCGGACGGTGAATGCGCCGTCCCACTTCGCCTCGCTGAAGCCCCAGATCAACCAGATGTGGGAGAAATCCTCCAGTCCGCGCACCGCCTCTGCGGAACGGAACTCAGATTCGAACTCTACGGTGGCGGTGCAATCCTCTGCCAGACCGCTCTGACGGGGGATTCCGAACTTCTCCGGGAAGGGGGAGCGGATGTGTGCGATGGGGGTGATATCCATATCGGAAACAAAGATAATCAAACGGGCTCAGGGTGCCTCACTTTTTGTGCAAAACGTGTTGATATTCTTAAAAATATTGCTATCTTTGCAGCCCGCAAAAAAGCGGCTTATTTACTTAAATAAAAGATTAATAACTTTTTATGCCAACAATTCAACAATTAGTTCGCAAAGGTCGCGAGGTTATCGTAGAGAAAAGCAAATCTCGCGCGCTGGATGCATGCCCTCAGAGGCGAGGCGTTTGCGTACGTGTTTACACCACTACGCCCAAGAAACCTAACTCAGCAATGCGTAAGGTTGCCCGTGTACGTCTCACCAACCAGAAAGAGGTCAATGCATACATCCCCGGTGAGGGCCACAACCTCCAGGAGCACAGCATCGTGCTGGTTCGCGGCGGTCGTGTAAAAGACCTTCCCGGTGTACGTTACCACATTCTCAGAGGCGCTTTGGATACCGCTGGTGTAGACGGTCGTCTGCAGGGACGTTCCCTCTATGGCACCAAGAGGCCCAAAAAAGCCAAAAAGTAATCATCCACATTAATTAATTCTGTTGAAAAATGAGAAAAACGAAGCCTAGAAAGAGGATTCTACTTCCTGATCCGAAGTACAATGACGTGCTTGTAACACGTTTTGTCAACAACCTTATGTTGCAGGGGAAGAAGAGTATCGCGTATTCTATTTTTTACGATGCCATTGACATGGTAGGCGAGAAGATGAAAGATTCTGACAAGGCTCCTATAGAAGTCTGGAAGCAGGCCCTGGAGAACATTACTCCCCAGATCGAGGTCAAGAGCCGCCGCGTAGGTGGTGCGAACTTCCAGGTTCCTACAGAGATCCGACCTGAACGCAAAATCTCCATCTCCATGAAGAATATGGTACTCTACGCCCGTAAGCGTTCCGGTCACTCAATGGCCGAAAAGTTATGTGCCGAGATAATTGCGGCTTACAACAACGAAGGTGCCGCATTCAAGCGTAAGGAGGATATGCACAAGATGGCAGAGGCCAACAAGGCATTTGCTCACTTCCGCTTCTAATTCTTTTCTGTGAGGGGTTAGATGGCAAGAGACCTGACATACACGAGGAACATCGGTATAATGGCTCACATCGACGCCGGCAAAACCACGACCAGCGAGCGTATACTGTATTATACAGGTAAGACTCACAAGATCGGGGAAGTGCACGACGGCGCTGCCACCATGGACTGGATGGTTCAGGAGCAGGAGCGCGGCATCACGATTACGTCTGCCGCTACAACTGCATTCTGGAACCACGACGGGGAGAAATATCAGATTAACCTGATAGACACTCCCGGCCATGTAGATTTTACCGTAGAAGTGGAGCGTTCGCTGAGGGTGCTTGACGGCACCATAGCAACGTTCTGCGCGGTAGGCCGTGTTCAGCCGCAATCGGAGACGGTATGGCGTCAAGCAGACAAGTACCACGTCCCCAAGATCGCGTATGTCAACAAGATGGACCGCACCGGAGCCGATTTTCTGGCAGTGGTGGAAGAGATTCACACCAAGCTGGGCGCCCATGCGGTGCCGGTCTGCCTCCCCATCGGGGCTGAGGACAATTTCGAAGGGATTGTGGACCTTATCGCAATGAAGGCTATTTATTACGATAATGGTACCGAGCTCGTGAATTACGAGATAAAGGATATCCCCGCCGATATGAAGGCCGATGCCGAAGAGTGGAGGAACAAGCTGCTGGAAACGGCGGCCGAGACCGACGACGCCATCATGACCAAGTTCTTTGACGACCCCGCCACCATAACGGAGGCGGAGATAATCGCAGCGCTGCGCAAGGCCACCATCAATATGTCGGTGGTGCCTACCTGCTGCGGTTCGTCGTTCAAGAACAAGGGCATCCAGTTCCTGCTGGATGCAGTGGTGCGCTACCTGCCCAGTCCGCTGGATGTGGGCAGCGTGGTTGGTACCAATCCCAAGACGGGTAACGAGGTGGAGCGCAAGCCCAGCGTGAACGATCCGTTCTGCGCCCTTGTGTTCAAAATCGCCACCGACCCGTTTGTGGGCCGTCTTGCCTTCCTGAGAGCATATTCGGGACACCTGGATTCAGGTTCCTATGTGCTCAATACCCGCACAGACAAGAAAGAACGCGTTGCACGTCTGTATCAGATGCACAGCAACAAGCAGAATCCCATAGATTATGTGGAGGCAGGCGACATCTGCGCCGCAGTGGGGTTCAAGGAGCTGCGCACCG
Organism: Bacteroidales bacterium; assembly: GCA_017962235.1. Taxonomy (GTDB): domain Bacteria; phylum Bacteroidota; class Bacteroidia; order Bacteroidales; family UBA932; genus Equibacterium. The sequence goes on from JAGCVS010000012.1 coordinate 165,677, forward strand.
GTGATACAATTTGCGTCGAAGACAAACCCGTCGTGCTGGAGTCAATGGTGTTCCCGGAGCCCGTCATCGGGGTCGCAGTGGAGCCCAAGACCCAGAGCGACATTGACAAGCTGGAGTTGGCGCTGTCAAAGCTTCAGGAAGAGGACCCGACCTTCTCCGTTGAGTCCGATGCCGAAACGGGGCAGACCATCATCAGCGGCATGGGTGAGCTTCACCTTGACATTATCATAGACCGTCTGCGCCGTGAATTCGGCGTGGAGATAAACCAGGGCGCCCCGCAGGTCAACTACAAAGAGGCGATTCGCGGCTCTTACCAGATCCACGAGACCTTCAGCAAGCAGACCGGCGGCCGCGGCAAATTTGCCGACATCGTGGCGGAGTTCTCTCCGGCAGACGAGGGCGTTACCGGGCTGCAGTTTATCGACGAGGTCAAGGGCGGCAATATTCCCAAGGAGTTTATCCCTGCTGTGGAAAAGGGCTTGAAGTCGTCTATGTCCAACGGTGTGCTTGCCGGTTACCAGATGATGTCCCTCAAGGTACGTCTTCTGGACGGCGCTTACCACCCGGTGGATTCCGACTCACTATCGTTCGAGATTTGTGCTCACCTGGCATTCCGCAACGCACTGTTAAAGTGCCAGCCGGTGCTGCTGGAGCCCATCATGAAGCTCGAAGTGGTGACCCCGGAAGAATACATGGGCGATATCCAGGGCGATTTGAACCGTCGCCGCGGCCAGATCCAGGACATGGATTCAAAGGGCAACGCCCGCATCCTGAAGGTGCTGGTGCCCCTGGCAGAGCAGTTTGGCTATGTCACTGTGCTCAGGACCCTGTCCAGCGGCCGCGCCACCAGTTCCATGGAGTTCAGTCATTATGAAGAGGTACCCACCAACATCGCACGCGAAGTGGTGGAACGTCTTGGACGCAAATTTATTGGTGAATAAAATTCAAAAAACAGTTATATAATGAGTCAAAAAATCAGAATCAAACTTAAATCTTACGACCACGCGTTGGTGGACAAATCCACCGACCAGCTCGTAAAGACAGTCAAGAGCACAGGCGCTGTGGTAAGCGGACCTATCCCCCTGCCTACAGACAAGAAAATCTTCACTGTCAACCGCTCTACTTTCGTGAACAAGAAAGCTCGCGAACAGTTCTCACTCAGCTCTTTCTGCCGTCTGGTGGACATTTACTCCTCCAACCCCAAGACTATCGACGCGCTCATGCGCCTCGAGTTGCCCAGTGGTGTTGACGTAGAGATCAAGGTCAACTAATCGGTCTAAAAGAGAACGACACACACTATTTTCCGGATAGTTTGCATATATTTGCACCGGAAACGGTCCCATAGCTCAGTTGGTTAGAGCATCTGACTCATAATCAGGGGGTCGCAGGATCATGCCCTGCTGGGACCAGAACAAAAGACAGCGTCAGCTGTCTTTTTTTGTGGTCCCTTGGACCACTTATTTTACTAGGGGGCTCTGCCCCCTAAAACCCCCACGGCGCAAAGCGCCGGCCGTTTCCGCGGCTATTCCTTC
>JAGCVS010000013.1 GCA_017962235.1 Bacteroidales bacterium
TCGTTTACGGCTCCCGCCGACGGAACCCTCATCGTTACTGCCGGCTCTGCAAGTGCAGGCAATGCCCGTGAATATGTGGTGGTTGATGCCACCGGCACGGAGCAGACCAAGAGTGTCGATGCCCCGGAAGATAAAGAGTTCGATATTGTGGCAGGAGATGTCCTGATTTATCCCAAGGCCGGCATCCGTTTCTACAAGTTCCAATACAAGCCTTGACAGAAATGAGTTTCATCAACGAAAACTTTATGCTGCAGAGTGATACGGCCAGGGAGCTGTATCACTCACACGCAGCCAAAATGCCGATAATAGACTATCACTGCCACCTGGTGCCGCAGCAGATAGCAGAGAACATCCAGTTCCGGGACATCACGCAGCTTTGGCTGGTGGACGGCCACTACGGCGACCACTACAAGTGGCGCGCTATGAGGGGCAACGGTGTGAGCGAAGACTACCTGACAGGCGGCAAGCATACCGCCTGGGAGACCTTCGAGAAGTGGGCCGAGACTGTGCCCTACACTATGCGAAACCCCCTCTACCACTGGACTCATCTGGAGCTGAGCCGCGTGTTTGGAATAGACAAACTCCTGAGCCCCAAGACGGCCCGAGAGATCTTTGAGGAGTGCAATGCAAAGCTGGCCACCGAAGAGTACCGCGGACAGGCGCTGATACGCAAGTTCAACGTTGAGGTTGTCTGCACCACAGACGACCCCGCCGACGACCTGCGCTGGCACAAGATGATAGCTGCCAAGCCCTTCGGCACCAAGGTAATTCCCGCCTGGAGGCCCGACAAGGCTATGGCCATAGAGAACCCCGCCGCCTACAAGGCCTATCTGAAGCAGCTGGGCGAGGCTGCCGGAATGGAGATAGACTCTTATGCAGATCTCCAGGAGGCGCTTAAGAAGCGTCACGACTTCTTCGCCTCTATGGGCTGCAAGCTCTCCGATCACGGTCTGGAGACCTTCTACGCGGCGGATTACACCGAGCTGGAGATAGAGATCATCTTCAAGAAGGTGCTGCTGGGCAAAGCTCCCAGCCCCAAGGAGCTGGAGAAGTTCCGCAGCGCGTTCCTCTTTGACCAGGCTGTGATGGACGCCGAAGCTGGCTGGGCACAGCAGTTCCACGTGGGCGCCATCCGCAACAACAACACCAAGATGTTCGAGGCGGTAGGTCCCGACACCGGCTACGACGCCATCCACGACCTGGATATGGCCGCCGCCGGCCACCGGTTCTTCGACCGCCTGACCAAGGCGGACCGTCTGGCCAAGACCATCCTCTACTGCCTGAATCCCAAGGACAATGCCGTGCTGATGACAATGGCCTACACCTTCAACGACGGCACGGTGCCCGGCAAGATGCAGTTCGGCAGCGGCTGGTGGTTCCTGGACCAGGAGGTCGGAATGCGCCGCCAGCTGGATTCGCTGAGCAACCTGGGCCTTTTGAGCCGCTTTGTGGGTATGCTCACCGACAGCCGCAGTTTCATCTCCTATCCTCGTCACGAGTATTTCCGCCGCATACTGTGCGACGTGCTGGGCCGCGACGTGGAGCAGGGCAAACTCCCCGCTTCGGAGCTGGACTTCATAGGCAAGATGGTAGAGGATATCTCCTATAACAACGCTAAAAACTATTTCAACTTCTGATGAAGTACATCAAAATCAATCCCGACGACAATGTGGCGGTGGCGCTGGAAGACCTGCGCCGCGGCGACGTTGTAGAGGGCATAACCCTTCTGCAGGATGTCCCCCGGGGCCACAAGGTGGTCCTGGAGGGGCTCCGTGCGGGAGACAATGTGATTAAATACGGTTACCCGATAGGGCACGTGACGGCAGACGCTCCGGCGGGCTCTATGGTGGACCACGCCACAGTCAAGACCAATCTGGAGGGACTGCTCGAGTACAGTTACAATCCCGCCCTGGCAGAGATTCCCGCCGCCGGGCAAAGGCGCACCTTCAAGGGTTATCGCCGCGCCGACGGTCAGGTGGGTATCCGCAACCAGATTTGGGTCATCCCCACGGTGGGCTGCGTGAACGGCATCTGCCAGGAGCTGGTGGAACGCTTCAGGGCAGAAATTGCCGGCTCTGACTCCGGACAAGCTTTGCTCTGCGGAGATAAGAATTTAGGAAGAATCTCCGCGTCGCAAACTTGTCCTGCGTCTGCTGAGCCGGTAGATATCATAGCCTTCCCGCACAACTACGGCTGCAGCCAGCTGGGCGCCGACCACGAGAATACCAGGACCATCCTGGCCGATATGGTGCACCATCCCAATGCGGGCGGTGTGCTGGTGGTGAGTCTCGGCTGCGAAAACAACCAGCTGGAGGCGTTCCGCGAACTGGTCGGACCTGTGGACGATAGCCGCGTGAATATGTTCGTGACACAGACGGTCGGGGACGAGATAGAGTATGGCCTGAAGTGCCTGCGCGAGATTTATGCAGTGTGCAGCAAGGACTGCCGCGAAGATGTTCCGGTGAGCGAGCTGCGCGTGGGTCTCAAGTGCGGCGGCAGCGACGGCCTTAGCGGCATCACCGCAAATCCCCTGCTGGGTGTCTTTTCCGACTGGATTGTGGCCCAGGGCGGCACAACCGTCCTGACCGAGGTTCCGGAGATGTTCGGAGCCGAAACCATCTTGATGAACCGCTGCCAGGATGCGGCAACCTTTGAAAAAACAGTCTCCCTGATAAACGATTTCAAGGAGTATTTCATAAAGCAGGGGATGCCGGTATATGAAAACCCTTCGCCGGGCAACAAGGCGGGCGGCATATCGACCCTTGAAGAGAAGTCGCTGGGCTGCACCCAAAAGTGCGGCAAGAGCATTGTCCGCGGCGTGCTTCGCTACGGCGAAAGGCTCTCAGTGAAAGGGCTGAATCTGCTGAGCGCTCCCGGCAACGACCTGGTGGCATCCACCGCACTTGCGGCGAGCGGCTGCCAGATAGTGCTTTTCACCACCGGCCGCGGCACTCCGTTTGGCAGTTTTGTCCCCACAATGAAAATTGCCACCAACACCCTGCTTGCCCAGGGCAAGCCGCGCTGGATAGATTTCAACGCCGGCGCCTTGGCCCAGGACGAGCCCATGGAGGCTGTTGCCGGACGTTTCACCGACTATGTGCTGGCCGTGGCCAGCGGGCAGAAGGTGAACAACGAGAAAAACGGCTACCACGAGATAGCCATCTTTAAACAAGGAGTAACTTTATAGAGAAATATAAATATGGAAAAGCTTAACCGCACTACGGCCCCCCAGGCCAAGAAATACACAGAAAAAATAATCCAGTTTGGAGAGGGTAACTTCTTGAGAGCCTTTATAGAATGGATCATATGGAAAACCAACCAGAAGACCGATTTTGACGGTTCGGTGGTAATAGTGCAGCCGATAGAGAAGGGTATGGTGGATTGGCTCAACGACCAGGACGGCCTCTACCACCTGAATCTGCAGGGCCTCCAGGAGGGCAAACCGGTGGACAGTGTGGACCTTATAGACGTGGTGAGCCGCGGCCTTAACCCCTACACCGATTTTGATGCCTATATGAAGCTGGCAGAGCAGCCCCGGATGCGCTTCGTGATATCCAACACTACCGAGGCGGGCATCGCCTTTGACCCCGCCTGCAAGCTGACAGACGCCCCGGCAAGTTCCTATCCCGGCAAACTGACCCAGCTGCTCTATCATCGCTACGAATTCTTCAAGGGCGACAAGAGCAAAGGCTTCATCATATTCCCCTGCGAGCTGATTTTCGAAAACGGCAAGCACCTGAAAGAGTGCATCCGCCAGTATATCGACCTCTGGAACCTGGGCGAAGGCTTCCGTGACTGGTTTGAGACGACCTGCGGAGTCTATTCCACCCTGGTGGACCGCATCGTGCCGGGTTATCCCCGCGACACCGCCGAGCAGCTCTGCGAAAGGGTCGGCTACAAAGACAACCTGCTGGACAAGGCTGAGATTTTCCACCTTTGGGTGATTGAGGCTCCGGCCGAAATTGCAAAGGAATTCCCTGCAGACAAGGCGGGCCTGCACGTGCTGTTCGTGCCCAGCGAGGCGCCTTACCACGAGCGCAAGGTGACCCTGCTGAACGGTCCTCACACCGTGCTCAGCCCCGTGGGCTACCTGAGCGGCCTGAACACCGTGAAGGAGTGTTGCGAGGATCCCGAAATAGGTCCGTTTGTGCACAAGGTGATGCACGAGGAGCTGCTGCCCACCCTGAATCTGCCCCGCGAAGAGCTCGAGAAGTTTGCCGACGACGTTATGGAGCGCTTCCGCAATCCGTTTGTGAAGCACTTTGTGACCAGCATTATGCTCAACTCCTTCCCCAAGTTCAAGACCCGCGACCTGCCCGGCCTCAAGACCTATCTGGAGCGCAAGGGCACTCTGCCCAAGGGTATCGTGCTGGGTCTGGCGGCCATCTGCACCTACTATAAGGGCGGCAAACGCGGCGAAGACGAAATTGTGCCCAACGATGACCCTAAAATCGTATCTTTGTTACAGGAACTCTGGGCTACCGGCGATGTCGCCCGTGTGGCGCGCGGCGTTCTGGCAGACGACTTCATCTGGGGTGAGGACCTCAACGCCATCCCCGGCCTTACCGAGGCGCTCACTGCCGATCTCGCGCTGATCCAGAAAGAGGGTATGCGCGCAGCCGTAAAAAGTATTTTGTAATGAATAAGAGATTTCTCGACTCCGCCCTTCGGGCTTCGCTCGAAATGACACAGCCCTGACATTTCGCCTGAGCGAAACGAGTGGAGAAATCTAAAATGCAAATAAAAATGAGTACTCAAAAGAAACTTATGACCAACTGGCGCTGGTGGATCTGCAGCCTGCTGTTTGTGGCCACCACGGTGAACTATCTGGACCGTCAGGTGCTTTCGCTCACCTACGAGGAGTTCATCAAGCCCGAATTCCACTGGACCGATGCCAACTACGGTACCATCACCAGCTTCTTCTCTATCTTCTATGCCATCTGCTGCCTGTTTGCGGGCAAGTTTGTGGATTGGATGGGGACCAAGAAGGGTTACCTGATCGCCATCGGAGTGTGGAGCGCAGGCGCCTGCCTGCACGCCCTCTGCGGCTGGGCCACAGCCGGCATCGTTGGTCTGGACAGCGTAGCGGCTATGCGCGCTGTCGAGGCGGGCAGCAAGATAGCGCTGGCAGTCTCAACCACATCGGTATATCTGTTCCTGCTATGCCGCGGCATATTGGCCCTCGGTGAGGCGGGCAACTTCCCCGCCGCCATCAAGGTTACGGCGGAATATTTCCCCAAGAAGGACCGCGCTTTCGCCACCTCCATCTTCAATGCCGGTGCCTCGGTGGGCGCGCTTGCCGCCCCGCTGATTATCCCGCCGCTGGCTGTGAAACTTGGCTGGGAGATGGCCTTCATCATTATCGGCGGCCTGGGCTTCATCTGGATGTTCTTCTGGGCCTTTATGTACGACAAGCCCGAGAAGAGCAAGAAGGTGAATGCTGCGGAGCTGGAGTATATCCATCAAGACGACGCTGAGGAGGCAGCCGAGAAGGCGGCTGCGGCTGAGGCTGCTGCAAAAGAGAAGGCAATCCCCTTCCTCAAGTGCTTTTCATACCGTCAGACCTGGGCGTTCATCGTGGGCAAGTTTTTCACCGACGGCGTATGGTGGTTCTTCCTGTTCTGGGCGCCGAGCTACTTCAGCAACCAGTTCCACGCCCCCGCAACTTCCGGCCTGGGCCAGGCGCTGATTTTCACCCTTTATCTGATAGTGACGGTAGTGTCCATAGGCGGCGGTTACCTGCCCAAGATTTTTGTGGACAAGAAGGGGATGAACCCCTATGCCGGCCGTATGCTGGCGATGCTCATCTTCGCCTTCTTCCCGCTGGCAGCGCTGTTTGCACAGCCCCTGGGCGTACATTTCAATTCCCCCTGGTGGCCGGCCATCCTGATAGGCCTGGCGGCTGCGGGCCATCAGGCCTGGAGCGCCAACCTCTTCTCTACCGTGGGTGATATGTTCCCCAAGAGTACCATCGCCACCATCACCGGCATCGGTGCAATGGCGGGCGGCGTAGGCTCCATGATTATCCAGAAAGTTGCCGGCAACCTGTTTACCTATGCCGAAAATGCGGGCGAAGCGTTCCGGTTCCTGGGCTTCACCGGCAAACCGGCAGGCTACTTTGTGATGTTCTGCTTCTGCGGTATCGCCTATCTTCTGGCATGGATCCTTATGAAGTCGCTGGTACCCAAGTATAAACCGATAGTCCTTGAATAGATGAAAAGAATCTTCCTGTTGTTTGCCTTTGCCGCATTGATGGCGACAGGCTGCAAACCCGCCTCAAAAGTTATGGCCCGTGCCGTACCAGAACGTGCCGACGACTTCGTATTTGAGAACAACCTGATAGCCGGACGTTTCTACGGCGAGGCGCTGGAGGGCAATCCCACCTCTCCCGGCCTGGATGTCTGGGTCAAGATGCCCGGAAAGCTGGTGGCCGACGTGTGGTATAAGGGGGCGCAGAAAGACCCCGAGTATTATCATCACAATCACGGCGGCAAAGACTGCTACAAGGTGGCGGTTTCGCTGGGCGGCGGTGCTTCGGTTCCGTTTATCAACGGGCGGCTGTGCTATCCTGCCACAAACTACCGCGCCAGCAGCGTGGAGTATCACGGCAACGACACGGTGGTCTTTACCCTCTCTTATCCCAAGTGGGAGGCTGATTCGGGCATTGTGGTATCCCTGGACAAGAAGGTGACGGTGGCGGCAGATTCCTATTTCATAGATGTGGAGGATGTATATACCTTCTCCGGAGTGCCGATGCTGGTTATTGCGGCGGGATTTACCCGCCACCAGGCACTCGGGACCATTGAGTCAGAGCACAATAAGTCCGACCGCCTGGCCATATGGGAGGCAGCTTCCGACCAGAGCGTTGAGAAAGAGGACGGTATGCTGGGCGTCGCAGTGGTTATGCCCGGGGCGCAGATGAGCATCTTCCCTGCGGACCGCAGCCATTCCCTGCTGCTCAAGGCTACCGGCAGTGGCGAACCCGTGCGCTACAAGGTGGGTTCCTGCTGGTCCAAGGGCGATATAAAGAGCGCAGACGATTGGTTTAACGTCGTAGATGAGCAATAATATGAACGAAATGTTTTCTCTCAAGGGGCGCAACGCCTGGATTACCGGCGCCGCCTACGGCATAGGCTTCGCGATAGCAAAGGCTTTCGTTGAGGCAGGAATAGACAACATCATTTTCAACACCAGCAACGAAGCCTCTATGCAGAAGGGTCTCGAGGCCTACCGCGAGGCGGGCATCGGCAATGTGCACGGCTATGTGTGCGACGTCACCGACGAGGCGGCCGTCAAGGCCTTGGTAGAGAAGATCCATGCCGAGGTCGGCCCCATCCACATCCTGGTAAACAATGCCGGAATCATCAAGCGCATCCCTATGCACAAGATGAGCCGCGCCGAGTTCCAGCAGGTGATTGACGTGGACCTGGTGGGCCCGTACATCTGCTCTGCCGCCGTTGTGCCGGAGATGATGGAGCGCCGCGAGGGCAAGATCATCAACATATGTTCTATGATGAGCGAGCTGGGCCGCGAGACAGTGAGCGCCTACGCCGCTGCCAAGGGCGGATTGAAGATGTTGACCCGCAACATCTGCTCTGAATACGGCGAGTATAACATCCAGTGCAACGGCCTGGGCCCCGGCTATATCGCCACTCCCCAGACCGCCCCGCTCCGTGAAAGGCAGAGCGACGGCAGCCGTCATCCCTTTGACAGTTTCATCTGCGCCAAGACGCCGGCGGGACGCTGGCTCGATCCCGATGAGCTGGCAGGTCCGGCGGTGTTCCTGGCCAGCCGCGCCTCGGACGCCGTTAACGGCCATATTTTGTATGTAGACGGAGGAATCCTCGCTTACATTGGTAAACAACCCAAATAACTTATGAAACTTAATTGTACAGTACGTCAGGCGTCGAGTAACGTAGACGCCAAGCATTATGATACAGAGCGGCTCCGCAGCGAATATCTGGTAGAAAACCTGATGGTGGCCGACGAAATCAATATGGTCTATTCTATGTTCGACCGCATAATCTGCGGCGGCGCGGTGCCGGTAAAGGAAGATTTGCTGCTCAGCGCCCCCGAGGTCCTGCGGGCCGACTTCTTCACCCAGCGCCGCGAGCTGGGCATTATCAATGTCGGCGGCGAAGGCATCGTGCAGGTAGGGGAGGAGTCCTACAGGATTCCCTTCAAAGAGGCGCTCTATGTGGGCCGCGGCAACCGCCATGTCACCTTCAAGAGCGTTGACCCCGCTCACCCCGCGCACTTCTATTTCTGCAGCGCAACGGCTCACAGGGAGACCGGCGTGAAGCAGGTCAGCAAGAAAGACGCTGTGGTGATGCATCTGGGAAGTCTGGAAGAGAGCAACGAGCGCACCATCAACCGCCTGCTGGTCAAGGAGGTGGTGCCGTGCTGCCAGCTGCAGATGGGTATGACCGAACTGGCTCCGGGCAGCACCTGGAACACTATGCCGGCCCACACCCACGACCGCCGTATGGAGGTTTATTTCTACTTTGAGGTGCCCGAGGATGCCGCCGTGTGCCACTTTATGGGCGAGCCGCAGCAGACCCGTCACATCTGGATGCACAACGAGCAGGCGGTGATATCGCCCCAGTGGAGCATCCACAGCGCCTGCGCTACCCGCAACTACACTTTCATCTGGGGTATGTGCGGCGAAAATGACGACTACAACGATATGGACTGGTGTGAAACAAAAGATTTGAGATAAGATATGAGTAAAGTTGTAACATTCGGCGAGGTGATGCTTCGCCTCTCGACCCCCGGCTATCTGCGTTTTGGCCAGGCGCATCAGTTCGATGCGACCTTTGGCGGCGGCGAGGCTAATGTGGCTGTGTCGCTGGCAAATTATGGCGTGGACGCACACTTTGTGACCCGCCTGCCCAAGAATGACATAGCCGATATGTGCACCGCAGAGCTCCGCGGCCTGGGTGTGAATACAGACGATATAGTTTACGGCGGCGACCGCGTCGGCATCTATTATCTGGAGACCGGCGCCGTGGCCCGCGGCAGCAAGGTGGTCTATGACCGTGCCCATTCTGCAATCAGCGAGATCCAGCCCGGTATGGTGGACTGGCATAAGGTGCTTCAGGGAGCCGACTGGTTCCACTGGACCGGCATAACGCCTGCTCTTAGCCAGGGAGCGGCTGACGCCTGCCTGGAGGCCATCAACGTGGCCAACGAGATGGGCGTGAAGGTCTCCTGCGATCTCAACTACCGCAAGAAACTCTGGAAATACGGCAAGAGCGCATCTGAGGTTATGCCCGACCTGGTGGCCGGCTGCGACCTGATCCTTGGCAACGAAGAGGATGCCGAGAAGGAGTTCGGCATCAAGCCCGAAGGCTTCGACGCAGAGAAAACGGGCGGCGAGATAGACCAGAACATCTTCATCAGCGTAGGGCAGCAGCTTATGGCCAGGTTCCCCCGCTGCAAGAAGGTGGCGGTAACCCTGCGCGGGTCCATCAACGCCAACCACAACACCTGGGGAGGCGTTTTGTACGACGGCAAGACCCTGTGGCAGAGCCGTCGCTACGACATAACCCACATCGTGGACCGCGTGGGCGGCGGCGACTCCTTTATGGGCGGCCTGCTCTACGGCCTGCTGGCCTATGACTCCGACCAGAAAGCCATTGAGTTTGCTGCGGCGGCATCGGCCCTGAAACATACCATTATTGGCGATTATAACAGAGTTTCCGTTGCCGAGGTCGAAGCCCTTATGGCCGGCGGCGGCAGCGGAAGAGTATCGCGGTAACTGTCATTTCGAGCGAAGCCCGGCAGGGCGAAGTCGAGAAATCTCATTGCAAATGAGTCAAATAAATCAACCATATGTCCAAGTTCAACAAGATAGACACTATCAACCTGATCCGCACCACCGGCATTGTACCGGTATTTTACAATGCGGATGTGGAAATCACCAAGAAGGTGGTGAAGGCCTGCTACGACGGCGGCATCCGCGCCTTTGAATTCACCAACCGCGGCGACGGAGCCCACACGGTGTTCGAGGCGGTGCTGCCATTTGTGCGCAGCGAATGCCCCGAAATGGCCTTTGGAGCCGGCACCATACTGGATGCTCCCACCGCGGCGATGTATATCCAGATGGGGGCCGATTTTCTGGTATCACCCTGTATGGCAGAGGACGTAGCGGCTCTTGCCGGCCGCCGTGGCGTGCCCTACAGCCCCGGCTGCGGCACCGTGACCGAGATCGTCCACGCAATGGAAATCGGCTGCGACTTGGTGAAGATTTTCCCCGCGGGCACTGTCGGCGGCCCTGCGTTCGTGAAGAACGTGCTGGCTCCGCTGCCCTGGGCAATGATTATGGCCACCGGTGCTGTGGAACCTAAAGAAGAGAACCTGCGTGCCTGGGCCGCCAGCGGCGTGACCGCCGTGGGTATGGGCTCCAAACTCTTCCCCAAGAGTGCCATCGCCTCTGGCGACTGGGCGGCCATCAGCGACCTCTGCGCCAAGAGCCTCGCCTGGTTCAGAAAATGATGCGCAGGATTATAGTGGCTCTGACGGTGGCGCTGGCTGCGATTGCCTGCGGCAAGCAACCCGAGCCGCTGCCCACCGAATTGGGCGTGCCGCAAAATGTTGTGTTGCACTCTTCCGGTGAAACCTCCCTCACCTTCCAGTGGGATCCGGTGGAGGGTGCCGACGGCTATGCCTGGCGGCTGACCAAAGGCGGCGCCAGTGTACAGGAGGGGCGCGCCTCCAAGCGCAATGTCACCGTCACGGGGCTGGAAGCAGCGACGCCCTACCGCTTTTGCGTGTGTGCGCTTGCCGGCGATATAGCATCTGCCTACAGCACCGAGATAGAGGCCAAGACCGCCGGGGATCCCTATGTCCCGCCCGGACCTGGGGCAGAGACGGTGTGCGTGGATGCTCCGATAGTGCTGGAATATGACACATCTCCCGTTTTGTCCGCTGCCGGCCTTATTCGCGTATTGGACGAAAGCGGCAAAGAGGTGGACCGCATAGATTTGGCCGATATGGCCACCGTCACCGTCCGCGAGAGCGACGGGGCGATGATTCCAAAGGCGCAGATTACGGCCGAAACCAGCTTTAACACCTTTATGGACGCGTTGCACTGCGGCCGTTGGCGCATTGTCCACTACACGCCGTTGCGCGTAGAAGGCAATAAAATGATTATTACCCTTCACAACGAGGCGCTGGACTTCGGCAAGAAGTATTCTGTAGAAGTGGATGGTGTGAGCAAAGCAGACTTTACCACCGCGCCGGCACCGTCAAAGACGGCAATCCGCGTGGCGGGGGACGGCAGCGGCGATTTCTGCACCATCCAGCGGGCGCTGAGCTATGCGGCCGAGGGTGCCACAATATCCGTCGCCCACGGCACATACCGCGAGATGCTTTATCTGCGGGACAAAAAAGACATTACCATCAAGGGTGATTCCCGCGACGGCGTCAGGATAGTTTATCCCAACAACGAGAGCTATGAGGGCGGTTCCGGTGCGGCGGCAACGTCCAAACCCGCCATCGGTGCCAAGACGGGTGCATCGGGTGGCCGCGGCCTGTTCCTGGTGGAAAACTGCGACAATCTTCGACTGGAAAACCTAACTATAGAAAACAGTTTCGGAGAGCAGAAGGGCCAGGCGGAGACCATCTACTTCAACTCCGGCAACAACACCCACAGGCTGACCATAGAGAACTGCTCGCTCATCTCCTTGCAGGATACGTTCCTCACAAAAGGCCGCGTGTGGGTCCATAACAGCCTAATCGCCGGCCACGTAGATTACATCTGGGGCTATCCTGAGGTGTGCCTGTTCGAAGATTGCGAAATCCGCTCCCGCGCCGCCGGCTATATAATCCAGGCCCGGGTGCCCAAGGCCACCGACAAGGGTTTTGTCTTCCTTAACTGCTCACTTACGGCAGAAGACGGAGTGTCTTCCGGCAGTGTATATCTTGCCCGCAGCGGAGGCTCGACTGACTACTTTGACAATGTGGTGTTTGTCAATTGTATGATGTCACCGGTGATTGCTGAGGCGGGCTGGTATTCCAACCCCGCCCCCAATCCTTCAGTTCCCACCGCCACCGCCGGCTGGAGAGAATTCGGCAGCAAAGACGCCTCCGGCCGTGCTGTTACCGGCCACAACGCCTACGGCAAAGAACTCTCAGCCACTGAAGTCCAGGGCTACCTGAGCAAAGAATCGGTGCTGGGGTGGTAAATCAATCTTGACAAAGACCTCGACTCCTGCCACGAAGACAAAGAGAAACCCCTCACGTTGTCCTCGTGGCATTGTCCAATATTTTTATGTACCTTTGCAGGTTGTATTCAAACTGATACGAATCTGATGAAAAACTTTGTAGAAGAACTCAAGTGGAGGGGGATGATTCAGGATATCATGCCCGGGACGGAAGAGAAACTGATGGAGGGGCCGCAGGCGGCCTATGTGGGCATCGACCCCACGGCGGACAGCTTGCACATTGGCCATCTGGTGAGCGTGATGATTCTGAAGCACTTCCAGGCGTGCGGACACAAGCCGTTCGCGCTGGTAGGCGGAGCCACCGGCATGATTGGCGACCCGTCTATGAAGAGCGCGGAGCGCAACCTTCTGGACGAGGCAACCCTGACGCACAACGTGGCATGTCTCAAGGCGCAGCTGGCCCGCTTCCTGGACTTTGAGAGCGACGCGCCCAACAAGGCGGAGCTGGTGAACAACTACGACTGGATGAAGGATTACACGTTCATCAACTTTATCCGCGACATTGGCAAGCACATCACCGTGAACTATATGATGGCCAAGGACAGCGTGAAAAAGCGCCTCTCGCGCGATTCCAGCGAGGGTATGTCCTTTACGGAATTCAGCTATCAGCTGATGCAGGGCTACGACTTTTACTGGCTGTGGAAGAACCGCGGCTGTATCCTGCAGCTGGGCGGCAGCGACCAGTGGGGCAACATTACCACCGGCACTGAGCTTATCCGCCGCATGGACGGAGGCGAGGCATTCGCCCTCACCTGCCCGCTGATCCGCAAGGCGGACGGCACCAAGTTCGGCAAGACCGAGAAGGGCAACGTATGGCTGGACGCTGAGCGCACTTCGCCGTACGAGTTCTATCAGTTCTGGTTGAATGTGTCCGATGAGGATGCGGAGCGCTACATCAAGATCTTCACGATGCTGGACCGCGAGACCATAGATGCTGCCATCGCCGCCCACCGCGAGGATCCCGGCCGCCGCGAGCTGCAGAAACTGCTGGCGCGCGAGATCACCGTTATGGTTCACGGGCAGCAGGCGTACGAAAGCGCAGTGGCTGCATCGCAGATGCTCTTTGGCGGCAACTCGGAGGCACTGCGCAAGCTGGACGAACGCACCTTCAGGGCTGTGTTCAGCGATGTGCCGTCTTACACACTGCCCAAGGCTGAGCTGCCGTGCAACATCCTGGACCTGCTGGCGGTCAAGACCGATATCCTCCCCTCCAAGGGTGAGGCCCGCAAGATGGTGCAGGGCAACGGCATCTCCATCAACAAGGATAAGTTCACCGACCCTAACGGCAGCGTTACGGAGGCCGACATTGTAAACGGTCACTACATCCTGGCCCAGAAGGGGAAGAAGAATTACTATATCATAAACATCGCATAGTTATGGAAGGACCGGCAAGCACCAGACAACTGAAGGTCGCGTCGCAAATCAAGCGCGACATGGCGGAAATTATCCGCGGCCGCGGCATGGCCGCCTTTGACGGGGCGCTGGTCTCCGTGAGCGGCGTGAAGATCAGCCCGGACCTTTCCCAGGCCAAGGTTTACGTGAGCATATTCCCCTCCACCAAGAGCGAGGCGGTTATGGAAATCATTGGGGAACAGACCCGTTCCCTGCGCGGAGAGCTTGGCCGTCGCGTGGGCAAGCAGCTGCGCATTGTCCCGGAGCTGGTTTTCTTCCTTGACGACAGTCTGGACTACGTGGAACATATAGAAGAGCTTCTCAAGAAGTAGCCCCCGCGCCCGGTTTTGAACACCACATTCTTCATAGCCAGGCGGTATCTGTTTGCCCGCAAGTCGCATAACGTGATAAACATAATATCAGTTATATCGGCCGCAGGCATCGCCGTGGGGTGCGCCGCGCTGGTCATTATCCTCTCTATCTACAACGGCTTTGACGACCTTCTGAAGGGGATGTTCGAGAGTTACACCCCAGATGTGGTGGTGGCGCCGCTGGATAGCAAGGTATTCACCCCCTCGGAGCAGACGCTGGACTATCTGGTTGCGCGCGAGGAGATTGCATCTGTGTGCGAAGTGCTGGAAGAAACGGTGTTCCTCAAATATGGCGATAGGGAGGCGATAGTCACCGCCCGCGGCGTGGATTCTCTCTATCAGCAGGTGACGGGACTGGCGGCGTATGTCTCTCAGGGCAGCTTCGATCTGAAGGACGGCGAGCTGGACCAGATGGTGCTGGGTTCATCCATAGCCCGCAACCTGCGCATCAACACCAAGTTTGTGACGCCGCTGGAGGTCTATTTCCCGTCGCGCACCG
Organism: Bacteroidales bacterium; assembly: GCA_017962235.1. Classification (GTDB taxonomy): domain Bacteria; phylum Bacteroidota; class Bacteroidia; order Bacteroidales; family UBA932; genus Equibacterium. The sequence goes on from JAGCVS010000013.1 coordinate 14,490, forward strand.
CGCGCGTATCTCTCACCGACCCCACGGCGGCCCTCAAGAAGGTGAGGGTGTTCCCCGCCGGCACCATATCCCTGGAAAAAGATTTTGACGAGCAGTACGTGTACATGCCCATAGAGGCGTTGCGCACCCTTCTGGAGCGCGACACAGAGGTCTCGCGGCTGGAGATACGCCTCAAGCCGGAGGCGCTCACAGCCGGCGGTACCGTGTCAAAACAACTGCAGAACAATATCGCGGAGCAGTTTGGCAGCGGCTTCACCGTCCGCAACAAATATCAGCAGAACGAGTCGCTGTACAAGATGATGACATACGAGAAGCTGGCGATATACCTCATACTGCTGTTTGTGGTGCTGATTATCTCCTGCAACGTGTTCGGCTCGCTCTCCATGCTTATAATTGAGAAGCAGGGCGACATAGAGATACTCCGCTCTATGGGGGCCAACGACAAGATGATAAACCGCATCTTTACCACTGAAGGGTGGATGATATCGCTGCTGGGCGCCGCTGTGGGCGTGATTATTGGTGTGGCGGTGTGCCTGGCGCAGCAGTATCTGCACATCGTGCGCATGCCCGGCAATTTCATCACTCCGTACTATCCGGTGCACATGCAACTTACAGATTTGATGTTGATTTTTGTCTCCGTAGCGGCCATAGGATACCTTATGTCGCACTTCGTGAAGGCAGTCCGCATCAAAAAACAGTAGGCCGGCATTACAATTTCGCAGTTTTTATACTACCTTAGCCGCCGTTAACATTAAGACTATGGCAGCTAAAATCGATTGGAACAACCTTGGCTTTGATTATATCAAGACAAACGCCAACATCAGGTGCCGGTTCGACGGCAAGAAGTGGAGTCAGCTTGCAATTACAGACGACGAATATATTCACATGCATATCGCCACCATGGGCCTGCATTACGGCATCATGGCGTTCGAGGGGCTGAAGGCCTTCCGCGGCGTGGACGGCAAGGTGCGCCTGTTCCGCGCGGCAGACAATGCCCGCCGCTTCCAGAGCTCCGCATACAAGCTGTGTCTGGAGCCGATGCCCACCGATGTGTTTGTGGAGGCGTGCGTGCGTCTGGTAAAGGAGAACATCGATTTTGTGCCGCCGTACGAGTCGGGGGCTTCGCTCTATGTGCGTCCGCTGATGTACGGGTCGCAGATTGCGATTGGTGTGCACCGCTGCCCCGAGGTGGATATCATCTTCTTTGCATCGCCCGTAGGGCCCTATTTCAAGGGGGGCATGCACCTTATCAAGGTGGTGATTGACCGTATGCAGGACCGCGCCGCACCGCGCGGCACCGGCGACATCAAGGCAGGCGGCAACTACGCCTCCAGCCTGCTCTCCGGAGAGAAGGCTCACGAGATGGGCTACGACAACGTGATGTATCTGGACGCCGCCCAGCACCGTTTCATTGAGGAGTGTGGCGCCGCCAACTTCTTCGGCATAAAGAACGGCACCTATGTGACGCCGGCATCGCCCTCCATCCTGCCGTCGGTGACCAACGACAGCCTCCGCACCCTGGCTCACGACATGGGTCTCAACGTGGAGCAGCGCCCTGTTACCGTAGAGGAGCTCAAGACCTTTGAAGAGGCGGGCGCCTGCGGTACCGCAGCCGTGATTTCGCCCATCGGCTCCATATATGACATCGATACTCAGGAATATATAGACTACGGCAAGAAGATAGGCCCCGTGAGCCTCGCCCTCTACAACGCCCTTCGCGACATCCAGTACGGCCGCGCCGAGGACAAACACAATTGGTGCATAATAGTGGAGTAATTCGGGCTCGCAGAACGAAACGAAAAACAGCGCTCAAGCAAGCTTGGCGCTGTTTTTATGTGTTCGGCGGTGAGGGGGGGATTCGAACCCCCGGTACCCTAATCGGGTACGTCAGTTTAGCAAACTGGTGGTTTCAGCCACTCACCCACCTCACCGGAGGGATTGCAAAGGTAGGGGTTTTTATTGATTCCCCAAATTTTTTTACCTTTGCCGCTCATTCGGGATGTGGCGCAGTTGGTTAGCGCACTTGGTTTGGGACCAAGGGGTCCCCCGTTCGAGTCGGGGTATCCCGACGAAAGGCCGGCAGGGATGCCGGCTTTTTTGTTCTCCGCCTTTAGTTGAAGAAGCGGAACATGTACCACATCATCAGGCCGCTGGCCACGAGTTTGAGGAAGGTGCCGCACAGAAAGCCGGCAAAGGAGCCCATGGCGGGCTTTACGGAGTCGGCGATGGCGGTGCGGTTGATGATGACCTCGGCGGCGAGTGCGCCCAGGAAGGCGCCGGCAATCATACCCCAGGGCGGGAAGAAGATGAGTCCTGCCAGCAGCCCCACCAGCGAGCCGCGGCCGGCCGCTTTGGAGCCTCCCGTGAGGCGGGTGAAGTGGGCCGGTACGGTGTAGTCCAGTATGGTGACAGCTATGGTGATGCCCAGCCATATCAGCAAAAATTGCAGGGACATCTCTCCGTTACCAAAAAAGTAGAGCAGCAGCAGGGCGCCCCAGCTGAGCGGCGGCCCGGGAATCACCGGCAAAAAGCATCCGATGATGCCCGCCAGCGCTATTATCACGGCTATGATGTTAATCCACATAATGTCTAAAAGAGTCCTTCTGTGGTCTCGTCTTCTACGAGGCCGATTTCAATGGGAATGTAGAATATGCGTTCTTTGAGGGCGTCGCGCACGGCGGGGTGGCGGCGGATGCGCTGGGCGTCCTTCTCGGTTGTGAGGATGATGGCCTGAGGCCGCTTGCGGGCGAACTTCTCTATCTGACGGATGTCGTGCGCGCTGAAGGCGTGATGGTCGCCGAACTCGATATGATAGTGACGCGGGTAGCGCGCCCCCACGTGCATGCGAAGCTGGTCGCTGCCGGCGATGCCGGTGAAAAGTATCGCCTCCTTGGAGTAGAGGTAGCGCCGGTTGCCCTGCTCGAACACCGGCTCCGGGTCGAAATACTGAATGGTGGTAAAGAAGACCTTCTGATGCGGGTTGATGCGGTTGGCTTCCACCGCCTGCTGTTTCTCCCACTCGTTGAGATACGGCGGGCACTTGGTGATGATCACGGTGTCGGCGCGGCGCAGCTGCCCCGGCAGGTCGCGCAGCCGTCCGAACGGCAGCAGGCTGTCGCGGAATATCGGCCTGTTATAATTGATAAGTGTAATCTGCCGGTCTGGGGTCAGGCGGCGGTACTGCATGCCGTCGTCCAGCAGAATCACCTCCGGCACGTCGCCAAAGGGCAGGGCCATGAGCATGTTCACGGCGCGCACCCGGTTGCGGTCTACAATCACCTTTATCTGGGGGAACTTGCGCTTGATTTGCAGCGGCTCGTCGCCCACATCTTCCACGCGGCTGTCGGCCTCTACAAAGCGGCAGGTGCGGGGGTGCTTGCGCCCGTATCCGCGCGAAATCACCGCCACGCGGCACGCCTGCGAGAGGTATTCGCGTATGAACATCTCCACGTGGGGGGTCTTGCCGGTGCCGCCCACGGTTATGTTGCCAACGGAGATGATGCGCACGTTATCGAACTTCACGCTCTTCTTCCACCCTTTGTCCCAGGCGCGGTTGCGCAGCCAAAGGGCCAGTGCATAGGGGAAAGCGAATATGTTGCCGATGGTAGCCATGCTTTATTGCCAGTGTTCGCCCACGTAGTCGAGGGTCTTGTACAGTTCGTCTATATCGGTCAAAGTTACAAGTTTCATGCGGGTATCCTTGAAATTGTCCAGACCTTTGAAATAGCAGCTCAGGTGGCGGCGCATCTCAAACACGCCGCGCCGTTCGCCCTTGATCTCTACCGATTTGGCCAGATGGTCCTTGGCCAGCGCCACCCGTTCCGCCACAGAGAGGGGCGGCAGCTCTTCTCCGGTGTCCAGGTAGTGCCGCATCTCGCGGAATATCCAGGGGTGCCCGAAGCTCGCCCGGCCAACCATTACCGCGTCCACGCCGTACCGGTCAAAGGCGTTCTTGGCATCCTGCGGGGTGCGGATGTCGCCGTTGCCTATTATGGGGATGTGCATGCGGGGGTTGTTCTTCACCTCGCCAATCAGGGTCCAGTCAGCCTCTCCCTTGTACATCTGGGCGCGGGTTCGGCCGTGTATGGTGAGGGCGGCGATGCCGGCGTCCTGCAGCCGTTCTGCCAGCTCCACGATAATCTTGGAGTCGTTGTCCCACCCCAGGCGCGTCTTTACGGTGACGGGGGTGTGCACCGCCTCCACCACGCGGCGGGTGATCTCCACCATCTTGTCGGGCTCGCGCATCATGCCGCTGCCGGCGCCGCGGCCCGCAATCTTCTTCACGGGGCAACCGAAGTTGATGTCGATGACGTCGGGGCGGGCGGCCTCCACCTTTACGGCAGAATCCACCATCGCATCGGGCATATGGCCGTATATCTGTATGCCGATGGGGTGTTCGTAGTCATAAATGGTGAATTTTGCGAGCGATTTGGGGACGTCGCGCACAAGGGCGTCGCTGGATACAAATTCGGTGTAGACCATGCTCGCGCCGAACTTTTTGCAGATGTAGCGGAAAGAGGCGTCGGTGACGTCTTCCATGGGCGCCAGAAAGAGGGGACGCGGCCCAAAATCTATTCCTGCGAGCTTCACGGCGGCTAAAGTAACATATTTTTGCCACTTTGAAAAAATTATCTACCTTTGCAGCCCCCCAGACCAAAGCTGGGTCGCAACATTAAGTATTAATCACTAAATCAACAGACTGTGGACACATTAAGTTACAAAACCAAGTCGGTCAACAAAGAGAACTCCTCCAAAGAGTGGGTTATCATTGATGCTACCGATCAGGTCCTTGGTCGTCTGGCAAGCAGGGTTGCAATTTTGCTCCGCGGCAAAAACAAACCCAACTTCACGCCCAACGCAGACTGCGGTGACAATGTTATCATTATCAATGCAGACAAGGTGCGTCTCACCGGCAAGAAGCTTACAGACAAGGTGTACGTACGCCACACCGGTTATCCCGGAGGCCAGCGCTTCACCACTCCCAAGGATTTGTTCTCACGCAAACCGTTGGCCGTTCTCGAGCACGCCGTTCGCGGAATGCTCCCCCGTACCCGTCTTGGCGAGCAGCAGTTCCATAACCTGCATCTCTATGTAGGCAGCGAGCATCCTCACCAGGCGCAGAATCCCAAAACAATCACCCTTAACGAGATTTAACAAAACGAAGCATGGAAGTAATTAACGCCCTTGGAAGACGTAAATCAGCAGTTGCTCGCGTTTATGTTAGCACCGGTAAAGGCAACATTACCATCAACGACCGTCCGATGGACGAGTATTTCAAAGAGGATACTCTCCGCTACATCGTTCGTCAGCCCCTGGAGGTTACCGATACCCTCGCTTCTTTCGACATCAAGGCCAATCTTGATGGCGGCGGAATCAAAGGTCAGGCAGAGGCACTCCGCCTTGCAATCGCCCGCGCGCTTTGCAAAGTGGACACCGAGGCCTATCGTCCGGTTCTGAAGTCTAACGGCTTCCTGACCCGCGATGCTCGCGAGGTCGAGAGAAAGAAACCCGGTCAGCCTGGTGCACGTAAGCGTTTCCAGTTCAGCAAACGTTAACATTAACACTGATTTACTTACGCACAGCAGCTATTCTAAAATTACGGGACCAATTATTTTGCTACCCATAGTTTGTACTGCTGCGGAAAATATGAGAGACCAATACTCATTGCTACTCTCGTATTGATGAAAAGAGAAAAACAAAACACAAACAATTATTAACAATGTCAAGAACAAATTTCCAAGACTTGCTTGATGCAGGTGTTCACTTCGGTCACATGAAGAGAAAATGGAATCCCAAAATGGCTCCGTACATCTTTATGGAGAAGAACGGGATCCACATCATAGACCTGCATAAGACTGTAGTTAAAATAGATGAGGCAGCAGCAGCCCTCAAGCAGCTCGCACGCACGGGCCGCAAGGTGCTCTTTGTTGCTACAAAGAAACAGGCCAAGGATATCGTGGCAGAGAAGGCAGCAGCAGTTGGCATGCCCTACGTAACTGAGCGCTGGGCAGGCGGTATGCTCACCAACTTCCCCACCATCCGCAAGGCCGTCAAGAAGATGACCTCCATCGACAAGATGAAAGAGGACGGTACTTATGACACTCTCGCTAAGCGCGAGCGCCTGCAGATAGACCGCCAGAAGGCCAAACTGGAGAAGAACCTCGGTTCTATCAAGGATCTGGCCCGCCTCCCTTCAGCACTGTTCGTTGTGGATGTCCAGAAAGAGGTTAACGCCGTAAAAGAGGCAAATCGTTTGAACATTCCGGTATTTGCAATGGTTGATACATGTTGCGATCCCACAAACATTGATTATGTAATTCCGGCAAACGACGACGCTGCAAAGTCTATCGCTATCGTGATGGACGCAGTTTGCGCAGCAATCGCAGAGGGAACGGCAGAGCGTCAGATGGACAAGGACAAAGAGGCAGAAGAGAAGAGCGAAGGCGAGGCTGAGGCACCTGCAAAGAAGGTACGCCCCCGTCGCGCTGCACGCAAAGAGGCTGAGCCCGCAGCAGAGAAACCCGCTGAGGCTCCCGCAGAGACTCCTGCAGAGTAATTATTAACCGTCAAAAACTTTCAGAGATGGAAATTAAAGCAGTAGATGTTGCAAAGTTGCGCAAAATGACCGGTGCCGGCATGATGGACTGCAAGAAGGCTCTCGTAGAGGCTGAAGGCGACTTTAACCGCGCACAGGAAATCATCCGCGAGAAGGGCAAGCTGGTTGCAGCTAAGCGCGCCGACCGCGAGACCAACGAGGGTGCCGTGATTGCACGCATCACCCCCGACAACAAGACCGCCATCCTGGTGGCTCTTGGCTGCGAGACCGACTTCGTATCGGCTACCGCAGAGTTCAAGGCTCTTGCAGAGGCTGTGGCTGATGCAGCTATGGCAGCTCTCCCTGAAGATAAGGCAACTCTTGAGGCAGCTCCCATGCCCAACGGCCAGACCGTTGCTGAGTTCATCACAGAGCAGGCTGCAAAGTGCGGCGAGAAGCACCAGATTGCTTACTACGCAAAGATGAATGCAGAGTTCATTGGCTCTTACATCCACTTTACCCGCAAAGACGGCGCTATAGTAGGTTTCAACAAGGAGGTTCCCGCAGACCTGGCAAAGCACATCGCAATGCAGGTGACTTCCATGAAGCCCGTTGCTGTTGATGAGGCAAGCGTTCCCGAGAACGTGGTTAAGCAGGAGCTTGAGGTCGCTGTTGAGAAGACCAAGGAAGAGCAGGTTCGCAAGGCTGTGGACAACGCTCTCAAGAAAGCAGGTATCAACCCTGCACACTGCGACAGCGAAGACCACATCTCTTCCAACACCGCCAAGGGTTGGCTCACCGAGGCACAGGCTGCACAGGCACGCGAGATTATCGCTACCGTTGGCGCAAGCGCAGCAGCAAGCCTCAACGAGGGTATGATCCAGAACATCGCCAAGGGCCGTCTGGCCAAGTTCTTCAAAGAGCAGACCCTGGAGAACCAGGAGTTTGTAATGGAGGGCAAGGTGAGCGTTAAAGATCATATCAAGAGCGTTGACGCTGCAGCCAAGGTTACCGGTTTCTGCCGTTTCTCCCTGAGCGACTAAGCGGAACGGGTAATTTTTCAAAAATAAAAGACTGGCCTTGGTGCCGGTCTTTTATTTTTTGTACCTTTATCGGACTAATTAAAACCGATATGAAAAGATTCCTGATGGCACTTGCAATCGTTTCGATTGCAGCCTCTTGCACAGACCAGAAACAGACAGTTGAATGGCAGCCCGCAGGGGAGCACATCCTCACCCAGTGGGCAGCGGACATAGATGCGGCTAACCCTCTGCCGGAATATCCCCGGCCGCAGATGGTGAGAAAAGAGTGGATGAACCTGAACGGACTCTGGGACTATACCACAGCCCTTTCTTCCGGCAAGATTCTGGTTCCGTTCCCGCTGGAGAGCGCCCTGAGCGGCGTGTGCGGCAAGGTGGGGGAGGATTCGCTGCTGGTTTACGCCCGCAAGTTCGACATCCCCGCCAAGTATCTCAAGGGGCGCGTGATTCTGAACTGCGGCGCAGTTGATTGCTACGGCACCATCCGCATCAACGGAGAGGTGGCTGCGGAGCATGCGGGCGGCTACACCTCCTTCAGCGCCGATATTACCGAGTTCCTGCATCAGGGAGAGAACGAGATACAGGTGGCCGTGATAGACCGCACCGACACCGACTTCAATGCGGTGGGCAAGCAGCGCGTGAACGCCAGCGGCATCTGGTACACCTCCGTGACCGGCATCTGGCAGACCATCTGGCTGGAGCCGGTGCCTGAGAATTACATAGAGAAGCTGCGCATCACCCCCTATCTGGACCTGGGCACCCTCACCGTGAATGCCGCCTGCTCCGGCGCCGGCACCGTTGAGGTCAAGGTTCTGGACGGCGGCCGCACCGTTGCCACAGGCAGCGGCAAGGCGGGCGAAGACATCAACATAAAGATAGAGAATCCCCACCTCTGGAGCCCCGACGACCCGTTCCTCTACGATTTGAAGGTGGCTCTGAAGGCCAGCGGCAAGAAGGTGGACGAGGTTAAGAGCTATGCTGCCATGCGCAAGGTTTCTGCCTGCCGCGACAACGACGGCACGCTGCGCATAGCCCTGAACGACAAGCCGGTATTCTGCTTTGGCCCCCTGGACCAGGGTTGGTGGCCCGACGGCCTTTACACCGCCCCCACAGACGAGGCGCTGGAGTTTGACGTGCGCCGCACCAAAGAGCTTGGCTACAACACCATCCGCAAACACGTGAAGGTGGAGCCGGAGCGCTGGTATTACCACTGCGACCGTCTGGGCGTGATGGTTTGGCAGGATATGCCCAACGGCGACAACACCACCAGCCCCAAGTGGGACGGCCAGGACGATTTCATGCCGGTGCCCGAACCCGAACCGCGCCGCGGAGAGGAGAGCCAGGCACAGTACTGGAAAGACTGGAGCGCTGAGATGGACCAGCTGCACAACCACCCCTGCATCATAGTCTGGGTGCCTTTCAACGAAGCTTGGGGCCAGTTCAATACCATGGAGGTGGCTACCCGCACCAAGCTGATGGATCCGACCCGTCTGGTGAATCCCGCCAGCGGCGGCAACCTGTACCCCTGCGGCGACATCGTGGATTTCCACAACTATTCTGAGAATCCGCTGCCCCGCAGCCTCCCGCACAAGGATTATGTGGTGGTTGTGGGCGAATTCGGCGGCCTTGGTCTGCGCGTCCCGGAACATACCTGGGTGAACGACGGCTGGGGTTACCGTGAGCTTGGCGACAGCGACGCCCTTACAGACAAGTATATCTCTTATGTAGAGAGGATTATCGCCAACGTGAAGGCCATGGACATCTCCGGCGCAATCTACACCCAGACCACAGACTGCGAGACGGAGCTGAACGGTTTTTACACCTACGACCGTGCTGTGTTCAAGTTCGATGAGAAACGCTTCACGGAAATCAACAACAAACTGAGCCATATTTTTGATTAAACGGCACTTACACGCGCGCGTGGCGTGTTTTTTGTAGGGTTATAGCGTTTTTTATCTTTAAACGCTATATGAAAATCAAAATACAGAAGGTGGCAGTGTGCGCATGCATAGCAGTTGCAGCGTCGCTCGCCGCCTTCACTGTTTCTGCCCAGGAGAGCCTGTCGCTGTCGCTGCAGCAGGCCATGGACATGGCTGTGGAGCGCAATAACACGCTGGCCAACGCAGCCCTGGACGTCCGTGTGGCAAAGGCCAACAAGTGGGCCGCGATTGCGGCGATGCTGCCCCAGATAAACGGCAGCGGCGATTATTCCAACTTCATGGGATATGAGATGGACCTGCGCGGCATGACCATCGCCATGCCTCCGTACATCACCCTGGGCCTTCGCACCAGCATGACGCTGAACCCCGCTATGATTGTGAATGCGCAGATAAGCGACATCTCCGGCAAGATGTCTGACATCACGCTGCAGCAGAGCGAGCAGGAAATCACCAATCAGGTGAAGACGCTCTATCTCTCCGCGCTGGTGTCGGAAGAGGTGCTGGAGCTGCTGGGGCGCAACCTGGACTGCCTTCACCGCCTGTATGATATGACCATGACATCGGTGAACGTGGGTGCCAGCGAGCAGACCGCAGCAGACCAGATAGCGGTGCAGGTGGCGCAGCTGGAGAACAGCATTGCCAGCAGCAAGCGCACCATGGAGATGACATACAACTCGCTGCGCCTGTTGCTGGACGTGGATGTCGCCACTGAAATCGCCCTCACCGATTCGCTGGACAAGCTGATGGCCACAGACGATTATCTGGACCTGCTCAGCGAAGATTTTGACATGGAGCGCAACTACACCTGGCAGCTGATGCAGAAGAACACTGAGCTGAGCAAGAAGCAGCTGGACGCCACAATTATGTCGGGCCTCCCCAGCCTCACGGCATATCATCAGTACAGCTACAAGGAGTATCTGAGCAAGGATGCCAACGTGATGAACATGACGCCGCCCAACATGATTGGCGCGACGTTGTCGGTGCCCCTTTTCACCTCGCTGCAGCAGACCAAGAAGGTGGAGGCGGCGCGTCTGGCATACGACAAGCAGAAGAACACGATGCACGACACCGAGCAATCGCTCAAGGTGCAGCACCGCCAGCTGTGCTACAACCTGAGCACGGCATATGACACCTACAACACCCAGAGGCAGAACATGGATGTGACGCAGAGGGTATTTGACAACATCTCCAAACGTTACGAGCAGGGGTATTCCTCTGCCATGGACCTCACCACTTCCGGCACCACGCTCATCAACGCGCAGAGCGCCTATGTGCAGTCCATCATGGAGTTCCTGAACGCCCGCATCGCCCTTGAAAAACTTTTGAATAAATAAGAAATGAGATATATGAAGAACTGTTCGATACTGTTGGTTTGCGCCGCCATGGCGCTCGCCGTGGCCTGCAACGGCTCCCAGAAGAGCAAGCAGAACACCGGCGATAGAGTTCGCGAAGAACTTGTGGAGACCACCGTGCTCCGTCCGGTGGAGGTGATGCGCACGATTGATGTGTCCACCACCCTGGAGGGATACCAGAAGATGAGCGTCGCCCCCGGCGTTACGGGCCGCATAGAGCACATCTTTGTGGATGTCGGCAGCCGCGTGGGACGTGGCGCCAACCTGGTGCGGATGGACCAGCAGCAGTACAACACCACCAAGCTCACCTTTGCCAACCTGGCGCTGGAACTCAGCCGTCTGGAGGCGCTGGTGGCTTCCGGCGCGGTATCGCAGCAGACGCTGGACCAGACCCGTCTGAGCTACGACCAGACCAAGGAGAGCCTCCGCTTTCTGGAAGAGAACACCTTTGTGAAGGCGCAGTTCGGCGGCGTGATTTCCGCCAAGAATTATGAGGACGGCGAGCTTTACAGCGGACAGGCGATACTGGAACTCACCCAGATCAACACTCTCAAGGCGCTGATGCCCATCCCGGAGAGCTACTATCCGCAGGTGAAGGCGGGGATGAAGGTGGATATCCGTTCCGACATCTATCCCGACACCGTGTTCCCCGCAACGATAGAGATTGTTTATCCCACCATCGACCCGGCGACCCACACCTTCAACGTGAAGGTGCGCATCCCCAACAGCCAGGAGCAGCTCCGCCCCGGTATGTACGTGCACACTTCGCTGGAAATGGGACAGAGCACCGCGCTGCTGATTCCGTATCAGTCGGTACAGAAGCTCACCGGCGCCAACGACCGCTACATCTACCTGAACGAAGGGGGCACCGCCCGTCGCATTTTTGTGCAGATAGGCCAGCGCTTCGACGATATGATAGAGGTGATTTCAGACGAGGTCAAGGAAGGGGTCGAGGTTGTCACCACCGGCGCTGAGAAGCTGGTGGACGGGTGCAAGCTCAACGTTGCCAAAACTTATTAGCAGGAGGACGGTATGAGTATCTACAAATCGGCGATTGACAATCCCGTAACCACCATACTGGTGTATGTGGCGGTGGTGATCATCGGCGTGTTCGCGTTCCTGCAGCTGCCGGTGGACCGCTTCCCCCAGATGGACCCGCCGTACATTACGGTGATGACCACATATCCGGGGGCCAGCGCCTCCGAGGTAGAGGCCAACGTCACCAAGCTGGTGGAGAACAGCCTCAACTCTGTGGACAACCTCAAGCGACTGACCTCCACCTCAAAGGATAACTATTCCACAGTGCTTCTGGAGATGGAGTGGGGGGCCGACATGGACGAGGCCATGAACGATATCCGCTCTTACGTGGATATGCTCAAGGACAACCTTCCCACCGGCTGTACTAACCCCTACATCTTCAAATTCAACTCTTCTGCCGCCCCGGTAATCGTGTATTCCGTGACGGCCGCTGACAGCTACGCCGGCCTGGACAAGATTATGAACGATGTGGTGGTGCCGCAGCTCAACCGCGTGGACGGCATCGGCAACATCTCCGTTTCCGGTGCGCCCGAAAGGTATGTCTACATCGATGTGGACCAGAACAAGCTGGACGCGTTCGGCATCCCGCTGGAGAGCATAGGTACTGCGGTGAGCGCCAACAACGTGAACGTGAGCGGCGGCGTGGTAAAGATGACCAAAGAGCAGTACAACCTGCAGGTGCGCAGCGAGTATATCCTCAGCCGCGAGATAGAGGATATCGTGGTTACCACAACCGCCACCGGGCAGAAGGTATTCGTGAGGGATGTGGCTTCCGTACGCGACACCATCAAGGACCTCTCTCTGGACGAGAAGATCAACGGCCGCGAAGGCGTGCGCATGCGCATCTCCAAGCAGACGGGCGCCAATACCGTGAAGATTTGCCGCGACGTCCGCAAGGAGATAGAGAGCATCAAGCATAACCTCCCCAGCGACATCGACATCAGGGTGTTGTTCGATACTTCTGAAGAAATCGAGGATTCCATCAATTCACTGGAGGAGTCCATCCTGTACGCGCTGCTGTTTGTGGTGCTGGTGGTGTTCCTGTTCCTGGGCAAGTGGCGCGCCACCTTCATTATCGGCATCACCATCCCCATCGCCCTGATTGTGGGTTTCATCTACCTCTGGTTCGTGGGGAGCTCCATCAATATAATCTCGCTCTGCTCGCTCACGGTGGCCATCGGTATGGTGGTGGACGATGCGATTGTGGTGCTGGAAAACATCTCCAAGCATATAGACCGCGGGTCTTCGCCGCGCGAGGCGGCCATCTACGCCACCAACGAGGTGTGGATATCGGTTATCGCCACCACGCTGGTGATTGCAGCGGTATTCATCCCCCTCACCATGCTCAAGGGCATGGCGGGCATGCTGTTCAAGGAGCTGGGCTGGATTGTGACCATTGTGGTTTCTACATCCACCGCGGTGGCCATCACCCTGACCCCGATGCTGGCCAGCAAGCTGCTCAAGCCGCGCAAGGTATCGGTAGACGAGCAGGGACGTCTGGTAGAGGAGAAACAGAACAAGGACTGGTATGAAAAGACCGTGGTGCGCGTGCTGGACAAGGTAGACGACTGGTACGCGAACCTGCTCCGCTTCTGCCTGCGGCACAAGGCGGGCACCCTGATTGTGGCGCTGCTGCTGTTCCTGGGCTCGCTGGTATTCGTATTCACGGGCAAAATCGGCACCGACTTCATGCAGCAGACCGATAACAGCCGTATCAGCATCAACATTGAGCTGCAGAACGGCACCAAGATAGAGCAGACGCTGCTCACCGCCCGCGCCATTGAGGCCCGTATCAACGAGCTGGTGCCCGAGCTGGAGCGCGTGGCTACCACCGCCGGAACCAACGACGCCAGCGGCGCATCGGCCATCTTCAACAATACCACCAACAACACCATCAACATGACGGTGGTGTGCGTGAAGAAGAATCACCGCAAGCGCTCCATATTCGAGATTGCGGAGGTGCTGCGCGAAGAAATCGCCAAGTATCCGGAGATCGTGCGCTATCAGTGCGTGGTTTCCAGCGGATTTGGCGGCGGTGGCGGTGCCTCTACCGTGAATGTTGAGGTTTACGGCTATGACTTTGACGCCACCAACATCGTGGCTCAGGAGGTGAGCGAGGCCATTCGCGCCAACGTGCCCGGAGCCCGCGACATCAAGATCGGCCGCGACAAGGACCGCCCAGAGCTCAACGTGGTGATAGACAAGGAGAAGGTATCGTCACTGGGGCTCAGCTCCTCCGCCGTGTCCACCTACATCCGCAACCGCGTGAGCGGCCTCACCGTGGGCTATTTGAAAGAGGACGGCGACGAATATCCCATCGTGCTCCGTCTCAAGGAAGAGAACCGCAACAGCCTCTCAGATATCATGGACCTCACCATGCCCACTCCGGCGGGAGGCCGTGTGAAGCTGGGCGAACTGGCGGTGGTGGAGGAGTACTTTGCGCCGCCCAAGATAGACCGCAAGAGCCGTCAGCGCTATATCAGCATCAGCGTAACGCCGTATAAGGTTTCGCTGGGCGAGCTGGCAGCGCAGATTACCACCGTGATGCAGGACATCAATATGCCCAACGGCGTCACCTACGTGCTCTCCGGAGATTACGAAGAGCAGCAGGAGAGTTTTGGCAACATGGCGCTGTTGCTGTTCCTGGTGCTGATGCTGGTTTATGTGGTGATGGCTTCGCAGTTTGGATCATTCAGCAAGCCCGCCATCATAATGCTGGCCATTCCGTTTGCAATCACCGGCGTAATCATCGCCCTGCTGATAACCAAGACCTCCCTTGACCTCATTGGTGCGCTGGGCCTTATCATGCTCACCGGTATCGTGGTAAAGAACGGTATCGTGCTGGTGGATTACATCAACCTGATGCGTGACCGCGGATACGAGCTGGGCGAGGCCATCGCGCTGTCCGGCCGCAGCCGTCTGCGCCCCGTACTCATGACGGCGCTCACCACCCTGCTGGGTATGCTCCCCATGGCCCTTTCCACGGGTGAGGGTAGCGAGATGTGGCACCCCATGGGCGTGGTGGTGATTGGCGGTCTGCTGGTATCCACCTTCATCACCCTGATTGTGGTGCCGGTATTCTACGCCGTGCTCAGCCGCCATGGAGAGCGTGACATGAAAGAGAAGCAGCGCAAGGAGTATATCTTCATGAAGCTCAACCCAGATGCAGAACCCATTAAACAGTAACGTATGAAAGCCGTTTTTATAGTGTTCAACCAGGCCAATACGGGCCGTGTGGAGTTCCTGCTTGATGAACTCCGGATTTCCGGTTTCACCCTGTTTGAGGATGTCCAGGGGCGCGGTACCTCCACCGGCGTGCCCCACCGCGGCACCCACGCCTGGCCCGAGATGAATTCCGCAGTGCTCACAGTTGTGGAAGACGATAAGGTAGACGAGCTGCTGCTCACCGTGAAGAAGCTGGACATGCGCAACAAAGAGGTGGGCGTGCGCGCCTTTGTGTGGAATATCGAAAAAGAAGTTTAAATTTGTATTCACATTTAATCCAATATGTTTATGGCACAGATTATCAACGATTCCAATTTTGCCGAGATAATTGCGGGCGGAAAGCCCGTGATGGTAGATTTCTGGGCTACCTGGTGCGGTCCCTGCCGTGCAATGGCACCCGTGGTGGACGAACTGGCAGCAGAATTCGAAGGCAAGGCAGTGGTTGCCAAGTGCGACGTGGACGAGGCGTCTGACTTTCCCACCCAGATGGGTATCCGCAATATCCCCACCTTTATCTTCTTCAAGGATGGCAAGATGGTGGACAGGCTGGTGGGGGTGAATCCCAAGAGTGTCTTTGTTGAGAAGCTGAACTCACTTTTATAAGATGAAAAGGATTGTTTGCTGGGCGGCTGCCCTTTGTGCTAGCCTTATGGTGAGCACTTCTGCCGCAGCCGGCGGCGGGTTCCTCTTCAAGGCGGGACTCACCAATTCCAATATGGACCTCAACCGGGATGTGGCCAGCGTGCTGTCGGATGTCTTCACAGACAGCTTTTTCTCCGACTTCACCTGCTACAATATCGGTTTTGGATACCGCACCGGGCAGTGGAACAACTTCAAGCTGCAGCCGGAGCTGGTATACAACGTGCGCGGCACCCGCATAGACGAATTCACCCAGTGGAAGATGGCCTATCTGGAGCTTCCGCTCAACATCCAGTGGGGTCTGGACCTTATTGTGATGCGTCCGTACATACAGGTGGCGCCGTTTGTGGGGTACGACTTCAAGAACACCATAAGCGACACCGAGGCGGGCAACGCCCTGGGCGAGTATACCAAGAACGCCAACCGCTTTGAGTACGGCCTGAGCCTGGGCGGCGGTATTGACCTGATGAACCGCATCCAGCTCAGCCTCTGCTACAGCTGGAACTTTGGAGACGTGGTGAACCTGGATTCTTACAGGGACGACATTTCCGGCATAAGCCGCCGCAACGCCCACTGCCTCCAGTTCTCAATGGCATATTTCTTCTAAAGATGGGATCGGAGATTAAAGCGTTTCTGGGTGAGGACTGGCAGAAGTTTGAACGGCTCTTCTCAGAGATGCTCAGCTCCCGGATACCTATCCTGAATAAAGTTAACGAATACATCATCGAGCGCAGCGGAAAGCAGTTGCGCCCGATGCTCTGTTTATTGACGGCCAGCATGTGCGCCGGGGCGTGCAACGACGCATCGGTGCGCTGCGCGGTGGCGGCGGAGATGATTCACACCGCCACTCTGCTGCACGACGATGTGGCGGACGAGAGCGCCGTCCGCCGCGGACATCCCACAATCAGCGCGGTTATGTCCCCCACGGCGTCGGTGCTGGTGGGCGACTTCTGGCTGTCGCGCGGCGTGGCCACCCTGCTCGAAATCTGCGACAACGAAATCTTCCGCTACTTCACCGTCTGCCTGGGAGATCTGGCAGAGGGGGAGATGTTCCAGATAGAGCGGGCTGCGGCGCTGGACACCACTTATGATGATTATATATACATCATCGCCCACAAGACATCGTCTCTGTTCTGCGCTGCCGCCAAAAGCGGGGCGCGCAGCGTAGGGGCTTCAGAAGAACAGATAGCGGCGGTGGAGAGCTTTGCCCGCCATCTGGGGCACGCTTTCCAGATGCGCGACGATATTCTGGATTATTCTCCGGCGCTCTCCATTGGCAAGCCCACCGGGCAGGACATCCGTGAGCGAAAGATAACCCTGCCACTGCTGGGGGCGTTTGAAAACGCCGGCCCGCAGGCACGTGCGGCCGTGATTGCAGATATAGAGGCCGACCGCTACGACGGCGTGCTCCCCTTTGTGCAGCAACACGGCGGCATCGAATACGCTCAGAAGGTTCTGGAGAGCGAAACCGCCCGCGCCGTGGCCGCCCTGGACATCTTCCCGGACACCCCTGCCCGCCAGAAACTCATCTCCCTGGCCCGCAGCCTCTGCCTCCGCGAAGCGTAAAATTAGTACCCGCGGTTGATTTGCGGCAAATGCACATTTTTTTTACCTTTGTGCCACTTGGCACGCTATGTGCTATTTACACCCATTGAACAACATTTTACCTGACATTATGAAAAAGATATTTATCACTTTGGTTGTCGCAATGGCAACATTCGGTTTTGCAAAGGCCCAGGATATCGAGGCTGCCGTAACCCTTTACAACGAGGCTGCCACCCTGCTGAACGATGGCAGTGTTGCAGAATCGCTTCCAAAATTCCTTGAGTGTCTTGACATGGCAAACACGCTTGGCGAAGAGGCCAGCAATGTTGTGAACGACTGTCAGGATATCATCCCCAAGATTTACATGAAGCTCGCAGAAGAGGCTGCAGAGGCTAGCGAATTTGATACAGCTATCGAAAACTGCCGCAAGGTCCTCGAGACTTCTGCTGCATTCAACAACAACGACGAGGCTTATTCCAAGGCAGAGGGCCTGATTCCTCAGGTACTCAACGCAAAGGGCGGCGCCCAGATCAACGCCAAGGACTTTGCCGGTGCAATCGAGACCTTCAAGGAGCTGGTTGCTGCCGACGAGACCAACACCAAGGCTATGATCCGTCTGGGTCAGTCTTATGTAGGTGCCGGCGATGTTGACTCCGCTATCGAGGCGTTCACCAACGCTGCCACCGCAGGCGAGGGTACCAATGTAGAGAAGGATGCCAAGAAGCAGATTTCCAACTGCTACCTCAAGAAGGCTGTCGCTTGCCAGAAGGCTAAGGACAACCGCGGTGCAATGGAGAATGCACAGCGTTCTGCAGAGGCAATGGATTCCCCCAACGCAGAGAAGGTTATCGGCGTGAGCGCCCTCAACCTGAAGCAGTACGATGTTGCAATCAACGCATTCGAGGCATATCTTGCACTCGCTCCCAATGCAAGCGACAAGGCACAGATCATCTATCAGCTGGCAACCTCTTACGAGGGTCGCAAAGATCGCGCTAAAGCTTGCGCATACTACAAGCAGATCATCAAAGATCCCAAGTTTGGTGCAGTTGCCAAGTACAAAGTAGAAGAGGAGTTCAAATGCAACTAAAAAGGCTTGAGCTTTTAGCTCCTGCTAAGACCTGTGACATCGGCATCGCGGCCATCGACTGCGGTGCCGATGCCGTATATATCGCCGGGCCGGGGTTTGGAGCGCGCGTCGCGGCCGGCAATCCGGTGAGCGAAATAGCCCGCCTGTGCGCCTACGCCCACAAATTCTCTGCACGCATCTACACCACCGTAAACACCATCGTCTTTGAAAACGAGCTGGCGGAGGTGGAGAAGATGATTTGGGAGATGTATGAGGCGGGGGTGGACGCCCTTATAGTGCAGGATCTGGGCATCACCCGCCTGAACCTGCCGCCGATAGAGCTGCATGCCTCCACCCAGTGCGCAATCCGCACCTCGCAGCAGGCGGCGGCGCTGGCTTCGCTGGGCTTCAAACGGCTGATACTGGAGCGGCAGCTCTCGCTGGAGCAGATCCGCGCCATCCGCGATGCGATCCCCGGCACGGAGCTGGAATTCTTTGTGCACGGTGCCATCTGCGTATGCTACAGTGGCAACTGCTACCTGTCGCAGTACCTTACGGGGCGCAGCGCCAACCGCGGCGCCTGCATCCAGGCGTGCCGCAGCTTCTACGATGTGGTGGACAGCGACGGTCGCGTACTGGCACGAGAAAAGAGCATCCTCTCTCCTAAAGATTATCGGCTGGACAACCGTCTGGAAGAGCTGGCCGATGCCGGAATCTGCTCTTTCAAGATTGAGGGGCGGCTCAAGAACGACAGCTACGTGAAGAATCTCTGCCGGCACTACCGCGGCTGTCTGGATGAGTTATTCTCACGCAGGCCGGAATATGCGCCGGCCTCTTCCGGCACGCAGGAAGGCGGTTTTACACCCAATCCGGATGCGACTTTCAACCGCGGCTACACGGAGTTCTTCATAGACGGCCGGCGCGAGGCCTGGAACAGTCTGGAGAGCACCAAGAGCCTTGGAGAATACATTGGCACGGTGCAGAAAGTGGATAAGACATCTGTCTTGACAGATGCGAGGTCTTTGTCCAACGGCGACGGCCTTGTGTTCGTAACCGGTAACGGCATTGTGGGCATGAGGGCCGATGTGGTGACCGTCAGCCGGGTGACCGTGAAGGACACCGCCGGCATCGCCCCGGGCGACAAGATATACCGCAACTACAATATCAAGTTTGAGAGACAGTTACAGAACGATATGCCGCGCCGCAAGATAGATGTCGGTGTGGAATTCGGGCAAGACGAGGTCCGCGCCACCGATGTCGACGGTTTCTGCGTTACACTGCCGCTGCCCCAGAATGCGCCTGTGGCAGACAAGCAGGAGGCGGCAGCCGACAATATCCGCCGCAACCTGGGCAAGCGTACGGACCATTTTGACTTCAGGTGCGAAGCGGTGGCTCAGGCGCCGGTGCGGTTCTATCCCGCAGCCACCCTGAACGCCCTGCGCCGCGAACTTGCTGAGAAATTAACAGAAGGCCGCCTGGCGGCTATATCGGCACATCGTTCCGGTATCGGTCCAAACAAAGGCAGGATACCTGAAAAAACGGCCCAAAAACCGGGTATTGGTCCACAGTCCGGACCGTTACCGCAGCAGGCTGGCGGCAGTCAGTGCGGTACCGCCACCTACACCGCCAACTGCGCGAACCACCTTGCGCGCGGGGTGCTGCTGGATATGGGATATTCGCAGGTGGAGGATGCCTATGAAATCGCCCCTAAGCCCGATGCAGAGCTGATGCGCAGCCGCTACTGCGTGAAATATGAGCTGGGTCTGTGTCCAAAATTGCACCCCGCAACCAAGGTCAAAGAGCCACTTTATCTGCTTAACGGAGGCAACCGCCTGCGCCTGCAATTCGATTGCAAAAATTGCGAAATGATAGTAACTTTGCCTTAATATGCGTTTTGCGGACATATATGGCAACGATGCGATTAAGGCGCGCCTTACCAAGATGGTTGATGAGAACCGCCTGGGGCATGCCCTGCTGCTGGTAGAGCAGGAGGGGACTGGCGCCATTGCCTTTGCCATAGCCCTTTCGCAATACCTGAACTGCAAGCACCGCAGCGGCGGCGACAGTTGCGGAGAGTGCTCCAGCTGTCAGCGTCACGCCAAGTTCACCTATCCCGACATCCACTTTGTATTTCCGGTAAACTCGTCACCCAAGCTCTCGGAGCAGGAGAAAAAGCGCCCCATAAGCGCCTATTTCATGCGCGACTTTGCGCAACTGGTCACAGAGAATCCATATTTTGACAGCCGCGAGTTTACAGATGCGCTGGGAATAGAGAACAAGGCGGGCGCCATCACCGTGAACGAGGCGCGCGAAATAGCCGACACCCTCTCCCTGCAGCCATACGAATCGGACTACAAGATTATGGTGATATGGCAGCCGGAGAAGATGACTACCGATGCCGCCAACAAGTTGCTCAAGCTGCTGGAAGAGCCGCCGGCAGGAACCCTGTTTCTGATGGTGACCCAGAGCGCGGAGAAGATGCTCCCCACAGTGCTCTCCCGCTGCCAGATAATCCATCTGCAGCCGGTGGAGCGCGACGGTGCGGTGGACGAGCATAGCGACCAGCTGCTGCGCGACCTTCTGGAGGCGTCGCTTTCAAAGTCGCTGACAGATGTGCTGGACGCCGCCGATGCCATTTCGTCGCTGGGCAAGGACAAGCAGCGCCAGTGGTGCATCTACGCAGAGGGTTTCATCCGCAAAATGTATATGATTTCCCGCGGGCTGGAGGGCATCTCCTTTGCCCGGCAGGAAGAGAAAGATTACATTGCAACGCTGGTCCCCCGTATCAAAGAGCCGTTTTACGGCAAGGCGGCCGCGGCGCTGGATGCCGCCATCCGCATGATAGAGAGCAACGTGTCGGCTAAACTGGTTTTCGCCGACCTGGGGAACCGCTTTTATTTATACATTTAGACTGAGATGGATTACGAAGATAAGAATCACGATTGCTCCCGCGGCTGTATAGTGGACCGCGACGACGCCGGCGCGCTTAGGGTGGCCTACAACAGCGGCTGCTGCAAGCTGGCAGACTTTGACTGGCTGGCGGGCATCGACGACGACAAGTACAAAGACCTGTACGAAGTCCGCTTCAAGAACACCCGCAAGGGCATCTACCGCAACGATTCGGGGCAGATGCTGCGCGAGGGCGACCTGGTGATTGTGGAGGCCACCAACGGCCATGACCTGGGCATCGTGACCCTTTGCGGCGCGGTGGTGCTGAGGCAGATGATGCGTCGCAAGATAAACCCCGAGACCTATCAGTTCAAGAAGATATACCGCAAGGCCAAGGCGCTGGACATAGAGCGCTGGCAGGAGGCGATTGCCCGCGAGCACGCCACCATGATCCGCTCCCGTCAGCTGGCCGCGAACCTTGGGCTGGAGATGAAGATCGGCGACGTGGAGTTCCAGGGCGACGGTACCAAGGCCATCTTCTACTACATCGCAGACGAGCGCGTGGACTTCCGTCAGCTTATCAAGGACTTTGCGGAGGAATTCCATATCCGCATAGAGATGAAGCAGATAGGGGCGCGCCAGGAGGCGGGTCTCATAGGCGGCCTGGGCGTTTGCGGACGCCCGCTGTGCTGCTCCAAGTTCATGGCAGATTTCAAGTCCATCACCACCGCGGCGGCCCGCTGCCAGGACCTCGCCCTCAATCCGCAGAAGCTCGCCGGACAGTGCAGCAAGCTTAAATGCTGCATCAACTATGAGGCATCAACATATATCGACGCCCGCAAGAACCTGCCCGATGCCCGCGAACCGCTCGATCTGAAGGACGGTCTGGCATATCTGGTGAAGACCGACGTGCTGATGGGCACCATGTGGTTCTCCTTTGACAAGAACAATATGGCCAACATGTTCCCGCTGAGCGCGGAGCAGGTGATACAGATCCGCGAGCTGAACCGCCACGGGAAGAAGGGCGACTCCGTGATAGAGAAGGCAAAGGGCGGCGACGACACCCCCGAATTTGTGAGCGCGGTGGGCGACGACAGCATCTCCCGCTTTGACAAGGCGGGCAAGCGGCGCAACCGCGACCGTGACCGTGACCGCGATCGCGATCGCGATCGTGGGGAGCGCGCCGGCAAAGAGCCTCAGGAGCGCGAAAAGACCGACCGGAATGGCGAGAACGCAAACCGCGGTGACCGGGAGGGCAACCGCAGCGAAAACGGCAACCGAGAGAACCGCAACGACCGGGGTGGCCGCAACCGTAACAACCGCCGCCGTCACCGTAATGAAAACAAGGCGTAAATATCTGCTGCTTCCCCTGCTGCTCTGCATTGCTGCAGCATGCTCCAATCCGCACGAGCGGCTCACGCTGGTGCATGTGAACCAGCCCTCCGAGCTGGAGAACGGCATCAGCTTTGACATGGACATAGAGCAGGGATACACCTATTCCACCGCCATCGTATGCAGCATAGATGCGGCGCAGCTTTTCAAAGAGAAGGTAAACCTCTCCCTGGAAGTCATAGCTCCCAATTACGATTCTTTCAAAGAGAAAGTCACTTTCCCGCTGGTGCAGAACGGCTCCCAGAGGGCCGCGCTTGGCGGAGAGAGGGCGGCAGTGCGGTTCCAGAGGCACGGCTCCCTGCTGGACAACCAGTGGGGATGGCGCCGGGGCATAACCTGCGACACCCTTCCGGGGCGCTGGCGCGTGATAATTACCGCAGACAACCCAACCGACATGAACCGGATTCGGGCCGTTGGTTTTTCATATAAAGGCGAAGCCGATGAGTAAGAACAAGCTCTTCAAGTTTGCAGAGAACGAGACCTTCTCCTGCCTGATACAGCCCACCACAGAGCAGATGCTCGCGGGCGACCATCCCCTGAAAGGGAACTGGGGGCACGACGTGTTCCACAACACCAATCCCATAGTCCTGGAGCTGGGATGCGGCAAAGGGGAGTATACCATAGCGCTGGCGCAGCGCAATCCCGGTGTGAACTATATCGGTGTGGACATCAAGGGGGCGCGGCTCTGGAAAGGGGCCAAGTTCGCCACCCAGAACGCTATGCCCAACGTGGCCTTCCTGCGCACCCGCATAGACTTTATAAAGGCTATTTTCGCCCCCGGCGAAGTGTCTGAAATCTGGATAACCTTTGCCGACCCGCAGCCCAAGAGCCCCAACCGGCGCCTCACCTCTCCGGTGTTCCTGGACCGCTACAGGGCCTTCCTGACCCCCGGCGGCATAGTGAATCTCAAGACCGACAGCCAGCTGCTGCACGAATACACCCTGGAGGTGGTCCGCGAGCAGAATCTGGAGCTGATTGAGGCCAATAACGACATCTACGGCACAGGCCGCGTTACGGAGGATGACATCCTCAACGTCAAGACCTATTACGAGAGCAAATTCCTCGCAGAAGGACTCCCCATTACATATTTAGCCTTCCGCCTGCGGTAGCCGCCGTTAAAACGGCAGCTTGTCAAGGTGGTTGCGGACTATCTCTTTGATCCGGCGGCAGCTGGACTCACAGTTGGCAGCAATTACCATGGAGGGGACGTATAGCGACGGGAAGTCGGTGTCAAAGCTGCACACGGCGCCGCCCGCTTCTGTGAGAATAAGGGAGGCGGCGGCGTAGTCCCACGGCATCAGCCGCAGTTCAAAGTAGAGGTCGGCATAGCCGGAGGCGGTCAGGCAGAGCTCCACGGCGGCAGAGCCGGTGCGGCGCACGTCGTTGCACTTGTTGTACAAATCGTATATTATGTCGCTGCAGATGCGCGACCACTCTTTGTGGTAGGTGCTCATGGCGGTGTACAGCAGCCCGTCTGCAAACGGTCTGTCTGAGACATGGATGGGGCGGCCGTTGCAGAAGGCACAGCAGCCCTTCTGCGCGCAGTACAACTCTTCCCGCCAGGGGCTGTAAACCACGCCCATGTATTGCTCCCCGCCCTTTATCAGTCCTACGCTTATGCAGCAGTTCTCGTTGCCGCGGGCGTAGTTGGCGGTGCCGTCTATCGGGTCGATTACCCAGACGTATTCGTGTCCTGCAATATCGTTCAAATCTTCTTCTTCGCAGAGGAATCCGCTGCCCGGAACCAGTGCGGCCAGGTGCTCCGTAAGATAATCCTGCACCGCCAGGTCAGAAGATGTTACCAGATTCTCCCGGGTGCCCTTGTCGTGCACCTCGAAGCCGGAGCGCACCATAAGCTTTGCCGCCTGGCGCACGACACCGGCTATTTGTTCTAATGTGATGTTGGTCATAGCGGCGGCAAAGATAGCAAAGACCGCAGTTTTTGCGTAGATTTGCGCACAATATGATAGCGATAGACGACATACTGGTTTCTGACGAGATTCTCACTGAGTATTTTGCGTGCGATTATGAGCGGTGCAAGGGGGCGTGCTGTGTGATTGGGGAGAGCGGCGCACCGCTGGCAGAAGAGGAGGCGGAGCAGCTGGAGCGCGCCTGGCCGGCGTACAGCCCTATCATGACGCCGCAGGGGCGTGATTGTGTAGACAAGACAGGCTTCTTTGAGATTGACCGCGAGGGAGACATGGTTACCCCGCTGATGGAAATGGAGGCGGAGGCGCGGCAGGCCACCGGCAACAAGACCCTTTGCGAGACCTCAGACAACCCGTGTGCATTTACCTTTTTTGAGAACGGCAACTGCCTGTGCGCGGTGGAACGGGCGCACATTTGCGGCAAGTGCGATTTTATAAAACCGATATCCTGCCGGCTGTATCCTATCCGGGAATTCACTTTCTCGGACGGAAGCCGGGCCATGAACCTGCATCACTGGGCGTTGTGCAAGGAGGCCTTTGAGAAGGGGAAGAAAGAGGGGATAAAGGTGTATGAATTCCTCAAAGAACCCATAATAGCGGCCTACGGCGCAGATTTCTACGCACAACTCGCCGCTGCAGATTCTATTCTGCAGGAGATGGGTAAGTCTTAAAAATGCGGGTTTATTCTTCTCCCGCCTTGGCGCTCTCTTCTGCCAGGGTCTCTTCCGGAATGTCACATTCCTTTGCCGCCAGAATGGCGCAGGCCTGGTCGTAATCCTCATCCGCCACTACCAGCTCTATATCAAAGTTGCCGCCGGCAAAATAGCCCGCATAGGGCATATTCTCATTGAGGATGTTGCAGCGGATACCCTCCGCCTCCAGCAGGGAGCGGTCCATCTGTGCGTCCATGACGCTGGGGTAATACTTTACGGTTTTCATGGCTATTCCTGGCTTTGAGGATGGCTCATCCGGTAATTGTAATACACGTTGCTGATAATGCGGAAGGTGTCGCGGCTGGGGCCGTCTACCTTTACCACACCGGGGGTGTCATCGTTCACAATAAAGGTGATGGCATCCTCCCACATGCGGGTCAGGCGGATTGCCAGACGCCCGCTGCGGAACTTCATGTTGCCGTTCTCTTCGCTCACAAGGTTGTAGCCCGCCTCTTCCATGGTCTTCATCACGGAGTCGCGGTATTCCGGCCATTCGCCGTCCAGGTTCAGGCGCCCCTTGCGGTAGCCGAGGGCGGGATATATCGCCGCGATGCCCACAAACACAATTACTATGGGCAGCAGCGACCCCTCCTGGAACATGTCGGGCAGGGAGGTGAACTTCTGATGTGAGGTCAGGAGCACTATCCCGATGCAGATGAAGAATATAATTACAAAGTACAGTAAGTACTTGAGAGAACGAATCAGATACCGCATTATCGTTTGGTTTAACAATTGTACATTCACAAAAATAACTAATTTTGTGTCAAGTTAACAATCATTCATTATGGAAACTGCAGAGAAATTGCGCAAAATCATAATCGGCCTGGGTATGCTGGCTGCGATACTGCTTATCGCTTTGGTGATTATCTGGATAAATAACAGCAAGATTGTAACCCAGCTTAAGGTAGAGAAAGCCGACCTCACGGAGCAGATGATTGCCTTGCGGTCCGATTACGATTCGTTGCAGACTTCCAGCACCCTGCTCACCGACTCCCTGGCGGTAGAGCGCGAGAAGGTAGACCAGATGATTGAGCGCCTCAAAAAGACGGAGGCTACCAACCGTGCCGCCATCAAGAAGTATGAGAACGAGCTGGGCACAATGCGTTCCATAATGAAGCACTACATCGTTCAGATAGACTCGCTCAATAACTTGAACAACACTCTGCGTCAGGAGGCCAACAACGCCAAGAAAGACGCCGCCGCCAGCCGCAAGAAATACGACGAGCTGCGCGAGACAACGGACAATTACGCAAAACAGGTTGAGAAGGGGAGCGTGGTCAAGGCCCGCGGCATAACCCTGGTGGGCATCAACGGCAGCGGCAGCGAAACCGACCGCAGCAGCCGTGTGGTTAAGTTGCGCACCGACCTCAGCCTGGTAGAGAACGCCCTGGCAAAGACGGGCTACCGCCGCATCTATATCCGCGTGAAGGGGCCCGACGGCATCCTGATGACCTCTGCGGACCAGAAGATGTTTACCAGCGGCGGCGAGGAGATGGTTTGCAGCGCATCCCGCGAAGTTGACTATCAGGGCAGCGAGGTGGAGATGAGCATCTACTTCTCCGGCGACGGCAGCTATACCAAGGGTACCTATTCCGTTGACGTATACAGCGCCGACGGCAAGCTGGGCAGCGCCGACCTTATCCTGAGATAGCTTGGCCGGGATATACGTCCATATCCCGTTCTGTGCCTCTTTCTGCACTTACTGCGGCTTTTATTCCGAGGTCTGCCCCGGAAAGGAGCCGCAGCTGCGTTATGTGCGGGCGTTGGAACGCGAGGCCTCAATGCGCCGCGACTTTTTCAAGGAAGGACAAACAATAAAGACGATATACTTTGGCGGCGGCACACCGTCGCTGCTGCCGGATGAAGCGTTTCCGCATCTGAGGGACGCTCTTGCCGCGGCGTTCGACCTCTCTGAAGTGGAAGAATTCACCGTTGAGGTCAATCCGGAGGATGTCGCCTCCCGCAGCGGTCTGCTGCCGGCGCTCAAAAGCATCGGCGCGAACCGCATCAGCATGGGGGTTCAGTCGTTCTGCGACCGGCATCTGAAATGGATGAACCGGCGTCACAGCGCCGCCACCGCCATACAGGCATTTGAAAAACTCCGCGAGAGCGGATTTGACAATATCTCCATCGATCTGATATTCGGCTTTCCCGGCCTCACCGATGCGCAGTGGCGCGACACCCTGCAACAGGCGGTGGCGCTGCATCCGGAGCACATATCGGCCTACCAGATGAGCATAGATGCCGACAGTATGCTGGCGGAACTGGTGGCGGCAGAACAGTATTCAGAACCGGAAGATGAAACCTGTGCGCGGCAGTACGCCATGCTTCAGCAGGCGCTGGAGGCGGCTGGCTACGAGCAGTACGAGATATCCAATTTCTGCCTGCCAGGGCGCCATTCCCGGCACAACAGCGCATACTGGGTGCGGGAGCCTTACATTGGCCTGGGGGCAGCTGCACACTCTTTCAACGGCACCGATATCCGCAGCTGGAACCCCTCTTCCATAGAGGAGTATTGCAGCGCGCTGGAAGCGGGAAAACTCCCCGCAGGGGGGAGCGAAACCCTCAATGAGAGGGATGTATACAACGAGAAGATAATGCTGGGCCTGCGCACCGCAAAGGGTGTGGAGAAATCCCTGATAGAGCGCCCCGGCATATTACAAGACACGGGAGACGCTTACCGCATCCCCCGTGACAAATTCTTTATCTGTGACTCTGTTATTGAGGATTTCCTCAGATAATTACATCACGCCGTTGGCCTTCAGGCAAGCCACAATCGCGGTGACTGCAAAGCCGCCCATGAGCAGGGTAGCGTAGATGATACCGATTACTTTGGTGCGTTTGAGCCACTTTTCGCCGCTCCAGCCGATTGTCTGGAAAGCGCTCCAGAAGCCGTGGGTGAGGTGCATCCAGATAGCTAAGAACCAT
This sequence comes from Bacteroidales bacterium, assembly GCA_017962235.1. Classification (GTDB taxonomy): domain Bacteria; phylum Bacteroidota; class Bacteroidia; order Bacteroidales; family UBA932; genus Equibacterium. The sequence continues at coordinate 42,720 of JAGCVS010000013.1, forward strand.
ACCAGATAGAGCACTGTGATGCAGATGCTGCCAAAGGTGGTGCTCAGCAACATGTTGGGATCCTCTGCATGGCCGCCGGTGAGATCCAGCAGCTGCATGTGTGCCCAGAAATCGGTGAGGTGCAGGCACAGACCCAGCAGCACGATGAGGCCCAGCCAGATCATGTTGCGTGCAGCCCAGGAGTCGGTGGCAGCCTTGTTGGCAACTTCATATCTCTTGATGCCGCCGCGCGCCTTAAGGTTGCCCACCTCAAGGATAATAGCATAGCAGATGTGGAAGATAAAGCCTGCGGCAAGTATCGGACCCATGATGGTTACAATGGGAAGCGCCATGAAATCGCAGACTGCCTGGAATGTCTCTGCGCTGAACACGCTGGTGAAATTGAGCACCATGTGCATTGTCAGGAAGAGAATCATGAACAGACCGGTCACGCTCATGATGAGCTTTTTGCCGATAGAAGATTTGAAGAGTTTTGCCATAGTATGATAGATTGTTTCTTTTTCGCTTAAGCGGATGCAAAGTTAACCCGAAAGTTGTAAATAACATAATCTTTGAATACTTTTGTTTTAATTTAATCGAAAAAAAAGCTATGAAATACGGCAGAATCCTTCTTAAACTCAGCGGAGAGGCCCTTGCAGGCGCTTCCGGTAAAGGTCTCGACGAGAATCAGCTCACAGTGTATGCCCGCCAGATAGCGCAGGTGGTGCGCGGCGGCACCCAGGTTGCGATTGTGGTGGGCGGCGGTAACATATTCCGCGGCCTGGCCGGCGTGTCCTCCGGGTTCGAAAGGGTGCGCGGAGACCAGATGGGCATGCTTGCCACCGTCATCAACTCCATTGGCCTGTCGCTCTACATCAAGGCGGCCGGCGTTCCGGCGGAGGTATTCTCCAGCATCAAGATGGAGCCGATGTGCAAGTATTATGTGCGCGACGAGGCTGTCAAGTTCATGGAGGCGGGCGGCGTGGCCCTGATTGCGGGCGGCACAGGCAACCCCTTCTTCTCTACCGATTCCGCATCCGCGCTGCGCGCGTGCGAGATTGGCGCCGACGCCCTGCTCAAGGGTACCAAGGTAGATGGCGTATACGACAGCGACCCCATGAAGAACCCCAACGCCCAGAAATACGGCTGGCTCTCTTACGACAAAGCTTTGGCAGACAATTTGAAAGTGATGGACGCCACCGCGTTCACCCTCTGCCGTGAGAACAACATGCCCATCGTGGTGTTCAACATGAACCAGGAGGGGACGCTGGAGGGAATCGTGGCCGGGGAGAACCTGGGCACGGTGGTTTGCAATGAATAACTAAAAAGTACAGATATGATTGAAAAAGCCAATGAAGTGCTCGATTTAGCCGAGCTCAAGATGGATGATGCAGTGTCGCATCTGCAGGAAGAACTCAAGACCTACCGTGCAGGCAAGGCCAATCCCGAGGTATTCGCATCTGTAGTAGTAAACTATTACGGCGCTGCCACTCCGCTGCCGCAGATGTCCAACATCACCACACCCGATGCCAAGACCATGCTCATCCAGCCTTGGGACAAGAGCATGATACACGCTATAGAGAAGGCCATCATGGACGCCAACCTGGGCTTCACCCCGCAGAACAACGGCGAGGTAATCCGCATCAACGTGCCCGCTCTCACCGAGGAGCGCCGCCGCGAGCTGGTGAAGAAGGCCCGCACGGAGGGCGAGACCGCCAAGGTGAGCGTGCGCAACGCCCGCCGCGACGCGATGGACGCTCTCAAGAAGCTTCAGAAAGAGGGTCTTCCTGAAGATGTTGAGAAAGACAACGAAGAGAAGGTCCAGAAGCTTACCGACAAGTTTGTAAAGAAAGTGGACGAGGTTCTGGAGGCAAAGGAGAAAGAGATTATGACCGTATAGGGTCTACCCACTCTATCTCGATGCCCCAGCGGCGTTCCATACCGCGGAACCAGGTCATCTGGCGTTTCGCAAACTGATGGATAGCGGTCTTAAGGCCGCTTTTCATTTCTTCATACGTGAGCTCGCCAATCAGGTAGCGGGTCACGAACTTGTATTCCAGTCCGTAGTAGATCAGGTCTTCCGGCGGGACGCCCTTGTCCAGCAGCCCCTTCACCTCGTCTACCATACCCGCCGCAAGGCGTTCGTCCAGACGTCGGTCTATGCGCTCGCGCCGCTCTTCGCGGGAGACGTTGAGCCCTATGAACTTGGTGGTCTTGGGGAGGTATTCGCTGCGCACCACCGGGTGCTCCTGCTCCCAGATGGCTATCTCCAGGGCGCGTATCAGCCGCCGCCGGGTGTCATAATCGGTGTGGTTGTGGAGCTTCTTGAGGCTCGCCAGCCGCGCTATCAGGGTCTCGTCGTCATACTTCTCCAGCTCGGCGCGCAGGGCAGGGTCGGCAGGTACGTCGGGCAGGTGGTAGGCGCAGCACACCGCCTCTATGTAGAGCCCGCTTCCGCCGCACAGAATGGCCCGCCGGCCGCGCTCCAGAATGTCCTTGTAAACCTTTTCAAAGTCGCGCTGGTAGCGGAATATGTCGTATTTTTCGCCCGCATCCACGATATCGATAAGGTGGTAGGGGACATCGCCATACTCTTCAAGATCCTTGCCGGTGCCGATGTCCATGCCGCGGTATACCTGCCGCGAATCGGCGGAGATTATCTCCGCGCCCATGCGGCGGGCCAGGTCAACGGCGTACCTGGTTTTCCCGGAAGCCGTCGGCCCCAACACGCAAACTATGTCGTATTCGTCGTACATACCAAAGCAAAGGTATGATTTTTATAGTATATTTGCATGGTTCAAAACGGACATTCAGTTATGAAACAGATACATTTGATTATGATTTCGCTCGCGGCGGCGCTGGTGTGTGCCTGCGGGCCTGCGGTGGATGCCAACCTTGAAATGGCAGACGGCAGCGACGGCCATCTGGAGTATACCAATGCGCGTCAGACCATAGCAGTCAAGATAAACAGCAACACCTCCTGGAAGGCCGTCTCCGATGCCGACTGGCTGGTGGTGGAGACCGCCAAGGGAGAGGCTGGCGAGGATGTCGAGATTCAGTTCACCCTTGCCCCGAACGCCGATTATGCATACCGCGACGCTATCATAACCGTAACTGCCGGCAAGGCGACATTGCAGATATACGTAACCCAGCAGCCGCAGCTGTTATACCTTATCAATGAGAATTTTGACAGCGAGGATCTGATTATGGAGGCGACCTTCACCAACGGCTGGTACGGAGACAACAACGCCGCTCTGGATGTGGACGGCGATGGGTTTGGATGGAGACGCATAAAGGACACGGAGACCGGCATGACATACGCTTATTCCTGCTCTTATCAGGAAGATCTGGACAGGATTCTGAGCCCCGACAACTGGCTGGTATCGCCCCGCGTCACCATTCCCGCAACCGGCTTCCTGCTGCGCTGGGATGCCAAGGGTTATGACCCGGATCCGCAGTATCTGGGCGATAAATACGAGGTTTACATTGCAGATTATGATGATGGTCAGCCTCTGCAGCTGCTCTCAAAAGTGTGCGAAGAGGTTACCACCAGCGCAACCCGGCTCACCTCCCACAAAATAGAGCTGGACGCTTACGTGGGGCGCCGCATATGCCTCGCTTTCCATCATTATGAGTCTTACAACCTGAGCAAGGTGATGATAACCAACGTGGAGATCTCCAACAGGCGGTAGTGTATGGGCAAGGCGCAGAGCACGGTGGTGATAAAGAACAGGCGGGCTTCCTTCGACTACGAGTTCATTGAGAAGTTCACCGCCGGCATCGTGCTTTCCGGTACAGAGATCAAGTCCATCCGGGCCGGGAAGGCCTCTCTGGTGGACGCCTACTGCTACTTTGTGAACGGCGAACTGTATGTGCGCAACATGAACGTTGCGGAATACTGGTGGGGCAGCTACAACCGGCACGACCCCAAGCGGGACCGCAAGCTGCTGCTCACAAAGCGCGAACTGCGGCGGCTGCAGCGCGCCACCCGCGAGAAGGGCATGACCATAGTTGCGGTGCGCATCTTTATCAGCGAAAAAGGGTATGCGAAACTCGATATTGCGCTGGCCCGCGGCAAGCGGGAGTTCGATAAACGGGAAACCATCAAGGAGAAGGACCTGAGAAGAGAAATGGAGAGGAAATAATCCTCTCTTTTTTCTTTATGGTATGAGTGTTTTTTCCATTAAAAATGCTTAAATTTGACAGATATTGAAGCGAAACCAGCCGAAATATCAGCTAACAGATTTTATATCAGTTAAATAACAATAAAACGACATGACAAGCAGAAGACAATTCCTCAAGGGAACAGCGGCTGTGGCTGCGTTCACCATCTTGCCGCGCCACGTGCTCGGCGGTAAAGGCTACATCGCTCCCAGCGACCAGCTCACAAAGGGTATCATCGGCTTCGGCGGCATCGGCCGCGGCCATCACTTCCACATGCCCGACCGCCTGGTTGCAGTTTGCGATGTTGACCAGACCCGTCTGGACAGGGGCGAGAGAATGGCCAAAGAGGCCGGATTCGGCCAGGTAGCCTGCTACCACAACTTCATGGACCTTATCCATGACCCCAACGTGGACATCGTACACGTCTGCACCCCGCCTCACTGGCATGCAATTATGTCCATAGAGGCAGCCAAGGCAGGCAAGGATGTATGGTGCGAAAAACCCATGACCCGTACCATCGGCGAGGGCAAGAGGGTTGTTGAGGCGATGAAGCGCTACAACACCATTTTCCGTCTGAATACCTGGTTCCGCTTTGAGGATACCTTCTACGGTCTCGGCACCGAGGTGGCTCCCCTCAAGAAACTCGTGAACAGCGGCCTGCTGGGCTGGCCCCTCAAGGTCACCGTTTCCAAGCATACCGGTTTCGACTGGAAGTTCTTCTGGGTAGGTAAGGAGCATCTGGATCCCCAGCCCATCCCCGAGTACTTTGACTATGACATGTGGCTGGGTCCCGCACCCTACAAGCCGTACAACGAGCACCGCTGCCACGACACCTTCCGCGGTTACTGGGACTACGATGCCGGCGGACTTGGCGATATGGGTCAGCACTATCTCGACCCCGTACAGTACCTGCTTGGCAAGGATGACGAGAGCCCCGTTAAGGTTGAGATCGATGCGCCTCAGCAGCACTACGACGCTGCCGGCACATGGCGTGAGATTAAATACACCTATGCAGACGGCTGCCAGATAGTTCTCTGGGGAGAGGACTTCGGCGATCCCAAGACCCCTTATATCCAGGGCCCCAACGGAAACGTATACAACAACTTCGTATGCGATATCCCCGGCTGGAAAGACAAACTCGCAGACTTCCCCGATCCGCTGCCTCAGGAGACCGATTTCCTGGAGTGCGTACGTACCCGCAAGAAATTCGCCCTCAACGAGATCAACGGCCACCGCAGCTGCACCCTGGTCAACATCGGTGCAGTGGCACTGCAGTTGGGCCGCACCCTCTACTTTGACTCCGACAAGCAGGAATTCATCAACGACGATGCCGCCAACCGTCTGGTTTACCAGCCTATGCGCGCGCCTTGGAAACTCTAATCATCGGGAGGAATCAACATGAAAAAGATACTTAAAAGTTTACTGATAGTTGCGCTGCTGTTCGTCTGCGTTGGTGTTCAGGCACAGCCCAATCAGCGTAAAGCCAGCACCATAGTGGGCGACGCCCTGGCAAAGTTCCCCGCAAAGGACATGAAGCTCTACAACGAGCTTGCAACCGAGCTTCTGGGCACCGGCCAGGAGGGTATGGACCTGCTCTACAACATGCTGGAGAAGCAGGACGACTCTATGGTTCCCGTTGAGTTCGCCCTTAGCGCCATCACCACCAAGGCATCCGAGGTGGGCGGCGAGACCCTTGAGAATGTAAAGAAGGCATTCAAGGGCTATGCAGACAAAACCAAAGACGAGACCATCAAGCAGCTTTTTGTGCGCCAGCTCCTTTTCCTGGGAGAGAATTACGACGGCAAGAATGTCACCACCTCTTCTGAACTGGATCCCGGCACCACTCCGGAGCCCAAGGTGAAGGATATCGTAAAGAGCCTCAAGAAGGGTGTGGACAATGTCACCCTGTTCGATATGCTCAACAAGGTGAAGGATGTGGCTGCAGCCAAAGAGGCTATCGTGACAGCCCTTCCCAAGGTGAAGAGCAACGACAACAAGGCTGACCTTCTCTGGTGGCTGGGTGAGCAGAAAGACAAGGCTCTCTCCAAGACCTTCAAGTCATATCTTTCAGATCCCGACGCACGCATCCGCAAGGAGGCTGCATGGGCACTCACCAAATCGGGCTGCGGCTGCGCCCTGCCCGCAATGGCCAAGATGCTCACCAGCAGCGACGAGGGTGATGTGGCTGTGGCAGAACAGTGCCTCCGCTGCCTCCCCGGCAAGGTTGCCGACGTTGTGGCTCCGTATTACGACAAGGCGGGTGCTGCCGGCAAAGCAGCCATCCTGAACCTTATCGGCCAGCGCGAGTCCGAGATCAACAAGGATCTTGTTATGGGCAGCCTGTTTGACGATGCCAAGGGTGTGGGTGACGCAGCTTTCGCAGCACTGCCGGCTGTGGCAGAGCGCGAAGATCTGCAGACCCTCTTCTCCCTGCTTGAGAGCAGCAGCGAAGACAACCGCGCCAAGATCCAGGACGCTATCCTGGCGGCAATGGAGGGTATGACAGACGCTGAGAAGCTGGAAGTTCTCACCAACCGCAACAACATCGTGACCCCGCTGAGCAGGACCTACTACTGGCCCATGATCCTGAAGGTGGCCAACATATCCCAGGTAGCAGGCTTCATCAACAAGAATGCAGGCGACAAGGCATTTGTGGAGATGGCAGTTCCCCAGTACATCGTTAAGGTGGAGACCCTGGGCGAGCCCGGTCCCCAGCGCCTGCTCCGCTACCGCGAGATTATGGACAACGTCTGGAAAGATGAGCAGAAGGGTCTGATTCTGGACTGCATAGGCAACACCGGCGCATTCCAGGGCATCATGTTCGCTGCCAAGTATCTGGACAACAAGGCAACCGAGGTTCCCGCAGCCAACGCAATCCGCAAGATTGCCACCAGCAACCCCAACTACTACGGTCCTCAGATCATAGAGGTGATGAACCGCATCAAGGGCGTGGACACCGGCCGCGACTATCCTTACGATCTGCAGCGCATTGAGAATTATCTGGCTGCTGCTCCCAAGGACGACCCCGGTTATGTATCCATGTTCAACGGCAAGGACCTCACCGGCTGGCAGGGCATGATCCCCACCAACGAGTGGGGTGAGGGCAACCCCTACCTCCGTTACAAACTCTCTCCCAAGCAGCTCGCCGCAGCACAGGCTAAGGCCGACAAGGTTATGGCAGAGAACTGGGTTGTGGAGAACGGCAACATAGAGTTTGTGGGCCACGCATACGACAACCTCTGCACCACCAAGAAGTACAAAGACTTTGAGATGTATCTGGACTGGAAGATTTATCCCGGTCAGAGAGAGGGCGATGCAGGTATCTATCTGCGTAGCTGCCCTCAGGTACAGATATGGGACACCGCCCGCGTATGGGTAGGCGCTCAGGTGGGCAGCGGCGGTCTGTATAATAACCAGAAGACAGAGCGCATCCCTCTGGTTATCGCAGACAACGCGGTTGGCGAGTGGAACAGCTTCTACATCAAGATGCAGGGCGAGCGCGTAACCGTTCTGCTGAACGGCCGCCTGGTGGTAGACAACATCGTGCTTGAAAACTACTGGGACCGCAGCCTCCCTATTCCTGTTGAGGAGTTCATCGAGCTGCAGGCACACGGCAGCCGCATCGCATACCGCGACCTCTATATCCATGAGCTTCCCAGCCAGGAGCCTTCAAAACTCACTCCTGAAGAGGAGGCAGAGGGCTTTGAGATGCTGTTCGACGGTACCAGCCTGCACAAGTGGCACGGCAACAAGGTGGATTACAACGTCAAGGACGGTGTAATCGCAGTTGAGAGCCGCAGCCGCGGCGGCAGCTGGATCGGCGACCTGTATACCAACGACGAATATGCAGATTTCATCTTCCGCTTTGAGTTCAAGCTCACCCCCGGCGCCAACAACGGCGTGGGTGTGCGTTCTCCCGGCGAGGGCGACTCTGCATACGTTGGCTATGAGGTTCAGATCCTGGATCACTACAACGACATCTACAAGGGCTGGCTGGCACCTTATCAGTACCACGGCTCGCTCTACGGCATTATCCCCGCCAAGAACCGCGATGCCCTCAAACCTGTGGGCGAGTGGAACAGCGAGGAGATTTACATGAAGGGGAGCTACATCCGCGTGACCGTTAACGGCCAGGTTGTCACCGAGGGTGACATTGTGGAGGCTTCCAAGAACGGCACCATAGACGGCAACGAGCACCCGGGCCTGAAGCGCACCAGCGGTTACATCGGCTTCCTGGGTCATGGCGACCGTCTGTGGATCCGCAACGTCCGCGTAAAACGCCTTTAAGACAGCAATAATCCAATAATACACAAACAATAAATCAAGATTATGAGTAAAAACATGTCAAGAAGGTCTTTCCTTCAAACAAGTGCGATGGCAGCAGGCGCAGCTATGGTTGCGGCTCCCATGTTCAGCACAAGTGCAGCTGCAGCAGAACCCAAAAAAGAGAAGAAGAAAGTTGCAGCTACCGATAAGCTGAATATCGTGGGCGTCGGTATCGGCGGCCGCGGTGCTGCTGACATCAACGGTATGGCATCCCAGAACATCGTTGCACTCTGCGACTGCGACTGGAACTATGCTGCCGGCGAGATGTCACGCTTCCCCAATGCAAAGAAGTACAAAGACTATCGTAAGATGTTCGATGAGATCGGCAACGAGTTTGACGCTGTGGTAGTAGGTACCGCAGACCATACTCATGCCTGCATCGCAGCAGCTGCCCTTGCAATGGGCAAGCATGTATACTGCGAGAAGCCTCTGACCCACACCGTTTACGAAACCCGCCTGCTTACCAAGCTGGCTAAGGCTAACGGTCTTGCAACCCAGATGGGTAACCAGGGCGCATCCCTGAACTCTACCCGTCAGGTAATCGAGGCAATCCAGAGCGGCCTCATCGGTGAGGTTCGCAAGGTGGACGCTTTCACAGACCGTCCCATCTGGCCACAGGGCCTGGAGACCCCCGCAGGTGTAGATCCCATCCCCGACACTCTTGACTGGGATATCTTTATCGGTCCTGCAAAGTACCGTCCGTTCAACACCATCTATCACCCTTGGAACTGGCGTGGCTGGTGGGACTTCGGTACCGGCGCACTGGGCGATATGGCTTGTCACATCCTGCAGCCCGTTGTAGACGCCCTCAAGCTTGGTTCACCCATCTCCTGCCAGGGTAGCTCTACCAACCTGATGATTGACTGCGCACCCAATGCACAGATCGTTAAGTTCAAATTCCCCGCTCGTGACAACATGCCCAAGGTTGGTATGCCCGAGGTTGAGGTTACCTGGTACGACGGCGGCCTGAAGCCCGACTTCCCCGCTGGCTGGCCTATCGGCAGGAACATGAACCAGAGCGGCGGCGCCGCTATCTTCTACGGAACCAAGGACGTTCTCGTTTGCGGTTGCTACGGCGTTAACCCTTGGCTGCTCTCCGGCAAACCCATCCCCGCAGCTTCCGTTACCCGCGAGGTTGAGAACCAGGACCACCATGCAGACTTCATCCGCGCTTGCAAGGAGTCCAAGGAGAACCGCGTACCTTGCAAATCTGACTTCCAGTTTGCAGGCCCTCTGAACGAGATGGTTGTTATGGGTGTCCTCGCAGTACGTCTGCAGGGCCTCAACCGCGAGCTCGCATGGGATGGCAAGAACATGAAGTTCACCAACATCAGCCCCGCAGAGACCATCCAGTTCAAAGTTAAGGACGGCTTCAGCGTTCACGACGGTCACCCGACATTCGAGGACAAGTACACCGATCCTATCAATGCACAGGCTTTCGCAGCAGAGCTTATCAAGCACACCTATCGTGAGGGTTATGACCTGCCCGCAATGCCGCAGATTTAAAGATTAACACCATTAAGAATTATGAAGAGAATATTTGCATTGGCAGCCATCTGCCTTATGGTGCTCAGCCTGAGCGCTTGCAAGAACAACAAGAAGAAAGCTGCCGACGCTGCTGCAGACGATGCTGTGGCAATCTTTGACGGCGAGACCTGGGAAGGCTGGCGCGGTTATCTTACCGACCATGTTCCTGGTGCCTGGACCATCGAGGACGGTTGCATCAAGATCAACGGCTCCGGCCGCGGTGAGGCTGGTGCAGTTGACGGCGGCGACATTATCTTCGCAGCCAAGAAGTTCAAAAACTTTGAGTTCACTTTCGAGTGGAAGGTTTCCGAGGGTGCAAACTCCGGTGTATTCTTCCTGGCACAGGAAGTTCCCGGCATCTCCATCTATCAGACCTGCCCCGAGTACCAGATCCTTGACAACGAGCGTCACCCCGATGCCAAACTGGGTCGCGACGGCAACCGCCAGAGTGCTTCCCTGTATGACATCATCCCTGCAAAGCCGCAGAATGCTAAGCCCGCAGGTGAGTGGAACACCGCCAAGATCATGGTTTACGAAGGCACCGTTGTTCACTATCAGAACGGCGAGCCCGTTGTAGAATATCACCTTTGGACTCCCAAGTGGGAGGAGCTGATCAACAACAGCAAGTTCTCCCAGGCTAACATGCCCGAGTCCTATGAGTATATCCTCAACGTAGGTGGCGAGAACCACGAGGGTTACATCGGCCTCCAGGACCACGGCGACACCGTTTGGTATCGCAACCTCAAGGTTAAGGAACTCTAGTCTTAACCCAAACAAAAAATCAGGACCGCCAGCCGACGGTCCTGATTTTTTATATGCTTGTTGGTGATTAGCCCTGGATAGCTGCGATGCCGGGGAGGACTTTGCCCTCGAGGTATTCGAGCATTGCGCCGCCGCCGGTGGATACGTAGCTTACCTTGTCGGCATAACCCATCTGGGTAACTGCTGCAACGCTGTCGCCGCCGCCCACAAGGGTGAATGCGCCCTTATCGGTGGCCTCTTTAAGGGCCTGTGCAATGGCGTTGGTGCCCTTTGCAAAGTTGGGCATCTCAAACACGCCAACGGGGCCGTTCCAGAGGACGGTCTTTGAGGCGAGGATTACTTCGCGGAACTTAGCCACGGTCTCGGGAGCTGCATCCACACCCTCGTACTCGTCGGGGATATTGTCAGAGGGGCAGATAACGGTGTTGGCATCGTTGCTGAATGCGTCAGCTGCCACAACGGTGTCGGAGAGATAAACCTTCACACCTTTCTTGCGAGCCTCACTGAGCACGTTGAGGGCAACGTCTTTCTGATCCTCTTCGCTGAGGGACTTGCCAATCTTGCCGCCCAGAGCCAGTTTGAAGGTATAAACCATACCGCCGCCGATAATCAGGTTGTCCACCAGGTCCAGCAGATGGGAGATGATACCGATCTTGGAGGATACCTTGCTGCCGCCGATGATAGCGGTGAGGGGACGCTGGGGAGATTCCAGTACGGTGTTGATGGCCTTGATCTCACCTTCCATCACATAGCCGAACATCTTGTCGTTGGGGAAGTATTCAGCGATGAGGGCTGTGGAAGCGTGTGCGCGGTGTGCGGTGCCGAATGCATCGTTGATGTAGCAGTCTGCATAAGAAGCGAGCTTCTTCACAAACTTTTTCTGGCTGGCCTTTACAACAGCCTTGGCAGCCTTCTTCTCTTCATCTGTAGCGTCTGCTGCGAGTCCGCGGGGTTTGCCCTCTTCCTCTGCGTAGAAGCGGAGGTTCTCGAGCAGGAGCACGTCGCCGGGCTTGAGGGCCGCAGCCTGTGCATCGGCCTTCATGCAATCATCCGCGAACTGGATCTTTGCACCGAGCTTCTCCTCTACGGCAGCGATGATGTGCTTGAGGGAGTACTTAGCTTCAACGCCCTTGGGACGGCCCAGGTGGGACATGATAATCAGCGAACCGCCTTTCTCGAGAACCTTCTTGAGGGTGGGGATAGCGGCGCGGATGCGGGTGTCGTCGGTGATTTCGAATTTTTCGTTCAACGGAACATTAAAATCGACTCTAACAATGGCGCGTTTGCCTTTGAAGTCGTAGCTTGAAATGTTTTGCATGATATATTTGGTTAAAATTTATTCCAAAAACCATTGTGGGCTGCAAATGTAGTAATTAATTGTTAATCTACAATTTCACCCTTGAAAAGACGCTTAACGGAAGGGCCTTGCCAAAGTTGTCGCGAAGCACCAGCTCGCCGCATTCAACGTCGGCCTCCTTTTTAAGGTTCAGGGCGCTGCGCACGGCGGTGTCGGCCAGCAGGGAAGAGTAGCCGTTGGCGTACAGGTTAAGTATCAGGAAGCTGTCTTTTGGTGCGAGAATCTCGCCCACCAGGCAGAGCATCTCGTACAGACAGTCGTCAAGTTTCCATTTCTCGCCGTCGGGGCCGTGGCCGTATGCGGGAGGGTCCAGCATTATCCCCTGGTATTTGTTCCCCCTGCGAGCTTCGCGGCGCACGAACTTGAGGGCGTCTTCCACCACCCAGCGGATGGAGTCCATGCCGCTGAGTTCCATGTTCTGGCGGGCCCAGGTGACCACCTGACGCACCGAATCCAGATGGGTGACATCTGCCCCCGCCTTGCGGGCGGCCAGAGAAGCGGCGCCGGTGTATGCGAACAGGTTGAGCACTTTCACTTTAGACCTCCCGGCTTCGCTCGAGGTGACAAGACGACGGGTATTACTGTAGATGAAGTCCCAGTTGGAGGCCTGCTCCGGGAACACCCCCACGTGTTTGAACGAGGTCATACCCATGCGCAGGGTGATGCCCAGCGGCTGGTAAACTATGGGCCACTGCTGGTCCATCTTTTTGAGGGTCTTCCAGGAACCGCTGTCTTGCTGTCCCGCGGTGGAAAAGCCGCCGCCGGGGATGAACTGCGTGTGGGCCATGCGCATCCATTCGGCATCGGACAGGCTCTTTTTCCAGAGCGCCTTGGGCTCCGGACGGATGGTGACATATTTGCCGAACCGTTCCAGTTTGCAAAAGTCGCCGCAGTCTATCAGCTCGTAATCTTTCCAGGCGGGGGTGGGACTCTCTATCAGCATAAGCGAGTGTTTGTCAGTTATCCGTTATTGCTCCAGTCCGGCCGCCTTGCGCTTTGCGCGGGACATGCGCGGCCCTTTCTCCTTGGGTTCCTCTACCTTGGGCTCCACCAACGTCGGTTTCTTTTTTATGTAACTGAGCACAAGGATGATTATACCCGCAACAATGAAGGGGACGCTGAGCAGCTGCCCCATGTTGAAGAGCATGCCGTTCTCGAAGCCTACCTGGTCGTTCTTGATGAACTCTATGAGGAAGCGCATGCCAAACAGTACGATCAGGAACACGCCAAAGATCCAGCCCTTGTATACCTTGTCTGCCTTCTTGAAATAAATCCACAGCAGGAAGAAACCCAGCAGCAGATAGCTGAGCGCCTCATAAATCTGCGTGGGGTGGCACGCCACGCCGTCCGGCGGATAAACTGCCGGGCCGTATTCGGAGACCCACTGCATGGAACGGAGATATTTGAAGCCCCAGGGAAGGGTGGTGGGACCGCCGAATATCTCTGAGTTGAACAGGTTGCCCAGGCGGATGAAGCAGCCGGCAAAGCATATCGTTATGGCCAGTCGGTCCAGCACCCACATGGTGTCAAACCCGTTCTTGCGGCCGTAGCGGTGCACATACCAGAAGATTGCCAGCAGTACGCCTATGGCGCCGCCGTGGCTGGCCAGGCCGCCGTGCCATACCTTGAGAATCTCCACCGGGTGTTTCAGGTAGAATTCCGGCTCGTAGAACAGGCAGTGCCCCAGGCGGGCGCCCACTATGGTTCCCAGCAGCAGGGCGTAGAGCAGCGGCTCCAGCAGGTCGGGGTTGAACCCCTCCCTCTTGTAGAACTTATAGAACAGCCAGTATCCGAGCGGGAAACCGGCAATGAACAGCAGTGAATAATAGCGCAGTGTCAGGGGACCTATCTGCAGCAGGACGGGATTCACATCCCATGTGACGTATAAAAAATCGAACATATCTTATAACGTGGCTATCAGGTTGCGGTCGCCAAAGCCGTTGTCTACGCGGGCAGAGGCGGGCCAAAGTTTATTCTCTTTTATCCATTCCAGCGGGAACGCTGCAACTTCCCTGCCATAGGGGTGGTTCCAGTTGTCACTGCAGCACTCCACGGCGGTGTGGGGCGCCATCTTCACGGGGTTGTCTTCCGCATCCAGGCTGCCCGCCTTGATGGCTTCGCACTCTGCAAAGATGGTCTTCATGGCGTCTGCAAAGCGGTCCAGCTCTTCCAGCGGCTCGCTCTCTGTGGGTTCAATCATCAGCGTCTCGTGCACCGGGAAGCTGAGGGTGGGGGCATGGAAGCCAAAGTCCATCAGACGCTTCGCCACATCGGTGGCATCCACGCCGTATTCTGCCTTGAAATGACGCAGGTCGATGATGCACTCGTGTGCCACGCGGCCGCGCTCCCCGCTGTAGAGGGTGCTGAACTGCGGCTGCAGCGCCTTGGAAAGGTAGTTTGCATTGAGTATGGCCATCTGGGAGGCGCGCCTCAGCCCCTCGAAGCCCAGCAGTTTGATGTAGGCGTGGGTAATAACCAGCAGCAGAGGGCTGCCGTAGGGAGCGGCGCTCACCGCGGTGATGCCTGTGCCGCCGCACTCGGGCACCGTGGGATGGCCGGGCAGGCAGTCTGCAAGCGGCTTCTTGCAGCAGATGGGGCCCACTCCGGGACCGCCGCCGCCGTGAGGCATCGCAAATGTCTTGTGCAGGTTCAGGTGGCAGACGTCGGCGCCTATGAAGCCGGGGCTGGTGAGACCCGTCTGGGCGTTCATGTTTGCGCCGTCCATGTATACCAGGCCGCCGTGGTTGTGGATTATGTCCACAATCTGACGTATCTTCTCTTCAAAGATGCCGTTGGTGGAAGGGTATGTTATCATCAGGCCGGCCAGATTCTCGCCCGCCTCTTCTGCCATCTGTGCGAGGGCATCCACGCAGGTGTCGCCATTGTCATCAAACGGAACCGTCTTGATGTCGAAGCCCGCCATGGTTGCGGAAGCGGGGTTGGTGCCGTGGGCGCTGGCGGGAATCAGCATCACGCGGCGCTGTTTCTGTCCCGTCTTCTTGAAGTAGTTGCGGATGGTTATCAGTCCCGCATATTCGCCCGCCGCGCCGCTGTTGGGTTGCAGCGAGCAGGCATCCATGCCAGCAACCACCGCCAGGTCGTGCTCCACCTCGCGGATAATCTGCAGGGTGCCGGCCACCTGATCGGCGGGGGCGTAGGGGTGCACGTCGGCGAATTCGCGCCAAGAGAGGGGCATCATCTCCACCGCGGCGTTGAGCTTCATGGTGCAGCTGCCCAGCGGAATCATGGAGTGGGTGAGCGATATGTCGCGGCGCTCCAGACGCTTGATGTAGCGCATCATGGCCGTCTCGCTGTGGTAGCTGTTGAATACCTTGCTCTCCAGTATGGGGCTCTCGCGCAGCATGGAATCGGCTGCGGCGGGGGCATCGGTCATCTTTATCTGGAAGATTTCGCACAACTGCGCCAGCTCGCGCTCCGAAGAGAGTTCGTCAAAGCTGATGCGCACCGTTTCGCCGTCGGGATAGAAGAAGTTGAACCCTGCCTCCAACGCCCGGCTGCGGATGGCCTCCACGTTGGGAGCGTGTATCTCTATGGTGTCAAAGAAGTTGCGGCAGGCCAGCATGTAGCCGTTCTTTTCCAGCGCGTGCGCCGCCCTGCGGGCAAAGCTGTGCGCGCGGCCGGCTATCTCACGGATTCCCTCCGGGCCGTGCCATACGGCAAACATCCCCGTCATTATGGCCATCAGTGCCGATGCGGTGCAGATGTTGGATGTGGCCCGTTCGCGCTTGATGTGCTGCTCGCGGGTCTGCAGCGCCAGGCGGTATGCGGTGTTGCCCAGACGGTCCTTGGAGGCGCCTATGATGCGGCCGGGGATAAAGCGCTTGTATTCGTCGCGGGTTGCCATGAAGCCGGCGGTGGGGCCGCCGAAGCCCATCGGCAGACCGAAACGCTGCGCAGTGCCCACTGCGATGTCGGCACCCCATGCGGCGGGTTCGCGGAACAGTGCCAGAGAGAGCAGGTCGCAGTATGCGGCCACCAGAATTCCACGTTCGTGGGCTGCGGCGCAGAAGGGGGCATAGTCGCACACCTCACCGTTGGCGGCGGGGTACTGAACTATGGCGCCAAAGCAGCGCGCCGGCAGCACGGCCTCCTTCCAGGAGCCGATTTCAAGCCCGATACCCATGGATGCGGCGCGGGTCTGCAGCACAGAGAGGACGTTGGGGAAGATGTTGCTGTCCACAAACAATACGTCGCGGCCGGCGGCCACAGCTTCGCGTGAGCGGAGGTTGAACATCATGCGCATCGCCTCTGCTGCGGCGGTGGCATCGTCCAGCATGGAACAGTTGGCCAGCGGAAGCCCCGTCATGGAGGCAATCATGGTCTGGTATACCATAAGCGCCTCCAGCCTTCCCTGCGAAATCTCAGCCTGATACGGCGTGTAAGAGGTGTACCAGGAGGGATTCTCAAAGATGTTGCGCGCTATCACCGCGGGGGTGGCGGTGCCATACCAGCCCATGCCTATCAGCGACCGGAAGGGTTTGTTTCTGGCTGCCGTCCGCTTCAGGCCGGCAAGGTACTCCTCCTCGCAAAGCGGAGCGTCCAGCTCCAGCGGAAAGTCCAACAAAATGTCCTGCGGAATGGCCTGGGCGGTGAGTTGGTCAAGCGACTGAGCTCCCACCGCTTTCAGCATATGCTCCAGCTGACTGCCCCTCGGGCCGATGTGTCTCTCTGAAAAGTTCATATATCAGTGTAATATTCGTTGTTCGTCAAATACCAGTTTTAAAAAGATGGCCAGCATAACGGTGAAGGCCAGCAGCGCGCTGCCGCCGTAGCTCAAAAAGGGCAGCGGAATGCCGATTACCGGCATCAGTCCTATCGTCATGCCTATGTTTATCACCACGTGCACCGCCAGGCACATCGCCACGCAGTAGCCGAACACCCGCGTAAAGGCGTCTTTGGTGCGGTCTGCCAGAATCAGTATCCTGAAGATGATGGTCAGATAGAGCGCCAGAACCGCCAGTGCCCCCAGCAGCCCCCACTCTTCACCGATGGTACAGAATATGAAGTCGGTCTCCTGCTCCGGGACATAGCCCAAGGAGGTCTGGGTGCCGTTCATGAACCCCTTGCCGGCAAAGCCGCCGGAGCCGATGGCCACCATGGACTGATGCAGGTTGTAACCGACACCCTTGGGGTCGTCTACCAGCCCCAGGAACACATCTATGCGGTTGCGCTGGTGGTCCTGAAGCACCTTCCCGTAGAAAAACTCCACGGAAACGATGAATGATATGCCGCACAGCAGGGCGATGAAGGCGTTGCGGGCAAAGGTCCTGCGGGGGAACCAGATGAGCAGCCTTACGATGAACACCACCGACACTGCGGCGGTGATTATTGCGAGCCACATCTCGGGCGCCATCGGATTCACGGCCGCCACCTTCTCCAGCGACAGGATCCACCTTAACAACAGCAGTAGCGCCACAGATGCGGCGGTGATGATTATGCCCAGGAAATACTGCTCCTGCTTGAAAAAGAAAATAATCAGGAACAGACCGATGGCCACCACCATGGCCAGATATGGCGACGTGACGATGGTGAGGATGAACCCCAGCACCGTGAGGAAGCCGAAGGTGATTATCCAGCCCGACATCCCCTCGCGGTAAAGTACCACCAGAAAGCCGACGTATACCAGCACGGAGCCGGTCTCTTTTTCCAGCAGGATGAGCGCCATGGGCAGCAGCAGGATTGCCGCCACCTTGAGCACGTTGGGGAAGCTCTTGAGATTGAAGCCGTACTTGCCCATTACGGTGGCCAGCGCCAGCGACGTGGTTATCTTAGAGAACTCGGCCGGCTGCAGGCGGAAGGTGCCTATCTTTATCCAGCTGCGGCTGCCGTGACTGCTCACACCCAGCACCAGGGTGGCTATCAGCAGCAATATAACAGCCCCATACAGCAGCCACGCGGTGCCCTGCCACAGATTTGCCGGCAGCCAGCGGATTATCACTACCGCCGTAACCAGCGAGACACAGATCCAGATAAAGTGCTTGCCGTATTTCTGGGTCACGTCAAAGATGTTGGAGCCCTCTCCGTGCAGTACAGAGTAGATGTTCAGCCAGCCAAAGACCACCAGAACCAGATAGCACACTATCAGGGTCCAGTCAAGCTTGA
Source organism: Bacteroidales bacterium (assembly GCA_017962235.1). Classification (GTDB taxonomy): domain Bacteria; phylum Bacteroidota; class Bacteroidia; order Bacteroidales; family UBA932; genus Equibacterium. The sequence continues at coordinate 60,958 of JAGCVS010000013.1, forward strand.
GATATGGATGTGAACGTAACCTTCTCATCTTCTCTTCTTCTTTACGGGCACCTTATACAGCAGGTTGCCGTTCTTTACTCGGGTCTCCAAATCTTGCCGCGCGGGGGAAATCTCGCCGTTGAGGTATTTCTCCACCAGCAGCGATGCTATGGGGGCGGCCCAGCTGGCGCCGAAACCGCCGTTCTCTATGTATGCCGCCACGGCTATCTTAGGGTCGTCCTTGGGGGCGAAGCAGATGAACACGGAGTGGTCGTCGCCGTGCGGGTTCTGGGCGGTGCCGGTCTTGCCGCACATCTGGATGCCCGGAATCTGCGCCACGTGGGAGGTGCCGCCGTCGCCGTAGACAGACATGCTCATACCCTCTACAATAACGTCAAAGTGCTCCTTATCCACCAGGGGGTAGTTGCGGACGCAGTAGGCGGAATCCAGCGGATGGGTCTCATCGCCCTTAATCATGTGCGGGGTGTAGAACCAGCCGCGGTTGGCAATGGTGGCCGCCAGATTGGCAATCTGCAGCGGAGTGCACCCCAGCTCGCCCTGTCCGATGGAGAGGGATATCACAGAGAGGGCTCTCCAGCGCCCCTTGCCGTGCAGTTTGTTGTATGTGTTCACCGTGGGCACGTTGCCCCCGAGCTCGTAGGGGACATCGCTCCCCAGCTTGCGTCCGAAGCCGAAGCTGGTGACATATTCGCGCCATTTTTCAAAAGCCTCCTCTACATTCGCGTACTTGCGGTTCTCCAGTATGGAGCGCAACACGTAGCAGTAGTAGGCGTTGCAGGACATCGCCACCGACTGCGGTAGGTTGATGGGGGAGGCGTGGTAGTGACACCCCACATGCACCTTGCCGGCGGTGTAGCCATGGTTGCACGGGTACCATGTGTCGCGGGTCAGAACCCCCTCCTGCATCCCTATCAGGCCGTTCACCAGTTTGAAGACGCTCCCCGGAGGCTGCGCGCTCTGCACGGTGCGGTTGAACATGGGGTTGTAGGGGTTCTCGCTTATCTCTTTGTAATACTTGCCGATTTCTGCCAGCTGGCTCACGCCTATACCGGGGCTGGATACCAGCGAGAGAATCTCGCCGGTGGAGGGCTCTATGGCCACCAGGCTCCCCACCTTGTTGCGCATCAGCGTCTCTCCATATTCCTGCAGGCCGGCGTCGATGGTGGTGATGATGTCGCTGCCAGCCACCGCCGCCTTGTCTATCGCGCCGTTGTCGTAATGACCCTTGATGCGGCCGCGGGCGTCGCGGTAGTATACGGTGTAGCCCTTCTCGCCGCAGAGCCGCTTCTCGAATGCCCGCTCCATGCCCGTCTTGCCGGCATAATCGCCGCTGCGGTATTCGGGGTGCTTCTCTATGTAATCCCGGTCCACCTCGGATACATATCCTATGAGGTTGCCGCCGGCGTTCACCGGATATATCCTGGCGGTGCGGGCCACGGCATCGAAGCCGGGGAAGAGGTACTCCTTCTCCGCAAAGGCGTTGTATTGCTCGCTGCTCACCTGCTTGAGGAAGGGCATGGAGCCGTATCCTATCTTGCGGGCGTTGTCCCGGTACTGCGCGAAGCGCTCGTGCACGAACTCCGGCTCCAGATTGAAGATTTCGCAGATGGCGAGAGTGTCAAAGGGCTCCACCAGCCGGGGGGAGACCATGATGTCGTAGGTAATCTTGTTCTCTACTATGGTATTGCCGTTGCGGTCCAGAATCCGCCCGCGGGCGGGGTATACGGTGACATATTTGAGGGCGTTGTTGCCCGCGGTCTCGCTGTAGCGCTTGTCCACTATCTGTATAACGAACAACCGCACTGCCATCACCAGAAAGATGACCAGCAGCACCAGCATTATGACATTGCGCTTTCCTGGATAGATATTCATTGCGGGCTATTGGCTCTTGTTGAACAGAGTGACGTCTACTGCAAGTGCCAGCACAAGGTTCACGGCTACGCAGATAAGATAGCGTGCCGACGATACCAGGATGGTAGAAAGCGCGAGCCCGTCGAAGGATATATAGAACAGGAAGTATATCGCGTAGATAATCAGCAGATACAGCACATGGTGCCAGAGGTTGCTCTCCCTCACGGGCGGGATGAACCGCTTGCTGTATGTGTTTTTCTGGAAGATGGGGTAGAAGAGACGCTTATATATCAGCGCCACCAGGGTGGCGGCGCCGGCGTTGAGTCCCAGCACCCCGTCTGAAAGGATGTCCACCGCCAGACCCAGGCCAAAGGCTATCAGCAGCGACACGAACGGCTTCTGGTCCAGAGGCAGGTACACCACCAGCAGCGGAATCAGGCAGATGTATACCAGCGGCCCCAGATACAGATAGTTGTTGATGATGACTTGTAGCATCAGCAACGCGATGTAGATGATTATCTGACGGAGGTTGGAGGGCATGCCGTTACTCTTCTGACTGGTTGGACAACATGTCTATCTCGTCCTGGTGGTGACGCTGCACGATGTACACATACTTGAGATAGTGCAGATCCTGCAGCAGGTCCACCGTCACAGATTTGTACATTCCGCTGGAGATACCCTCGCCGGAGATTACTCCCACGGGGATCTCGGGCGGATAGATTGTGGAGAAGCCGCTTGTGACCACGGTGTCGCCAGCCGCGCATGCAGATGCGAGCGGGATGTGCGACAGTATGGCCCGGCTGGATGAGAGGCCGTCCCAGCTGAGCAGCCCGATGTCGGATGTGCCCGTTATCAGGGCGCTCACCTTCTGGTTGTTGTTCAGGAACGATATCACCTGGCAGTAATGGTCGCTCACCGCCCCCACCACGCCAACTATGGCATTGTGGGTAACCACGCCCATCTCGGGCTTGACCCCGTCTTTGCTGCCGCGGTTAAGGATGAGGTAGTTGTGCTGCTTGTTGGGGTTGTTCTTGATGATGCTGGCGGGAATCCAGTTGTAAAGCCCCTCCCGGGTGCTTTCCGCCCCCTCCTGCTCCTCGAGATATTCCATCCGGGCCAGACGGGAACGGAGTTCTGCATTCTCCTGCTGCAGCGCCTGGTTGTATTTGCTCAGCTGGAGATAGTCCCGCACGTTCTCTGTCTTCTGCCAGAAAAAAACCTGTGAAGAGCGGATGCCGCCCATCACCAGATACCGCTGCAGGAGCCCGTTGCTTACAATCATAACTATCGCAGCCGCCTCCAACGCCACGAACAGGGCTATTGTGAGCAGCAGGTTGTATGATTTGGAACGGGACTCCATCTGCCGCTACCGCATCAGGAAAGGATACTTGTCGATATTCTTGAGGGCTGCGCAGGTGCCGCGTGCAACGGCGCGGAGCGGGTCTTCCGAGATGTGGAAAGGGATATTGATCTTCTTTGAGAAGCGCTGGTCGATACCCTTGAGCAGGGCACCGCCGCCGGTGAGGAAGATACCCTTGTCCACAATGTCGGAATACAGCTCGGGCGGAGTCTGCTCCAGCACCGTGAGGATGCCCGCCTCTATGCGTGAAAGCTGCTTGTCCAGGCAGTGGGCTACCTCCTGCGAGGTAATCTCCGCCTCGATGGGGTGTGCGGTCATGATGTTGGGACCCTTCACTATCATGGGCGGAATCTCCTCCGGCAGGTCTGATACCGCAGCGCCGATCTTTATCTTGATGTCCTCCGCGGTGATTTCACCCACGCGAATGTTGTGCTGCTGGCGCATGTACTGCTGAATCTCGCTGGTGAAGATGTCACCCGCCACGCGGATACTTTCCGCAGCCACGATGCCGCCCAGGGAGATTACTGCAATCTCTGTGGTACCGCCGCCGATATCAACAATCATGTTGCCACTTGGCTCCGTGACGTCCAGGCCGATACCCAGCGCCGATGCCATGGGTTCGTAAATCATGTAGATGTCGCGGCCGCCGGCATGCTCGCAGCTGTCGCGTACGGCACGCTTCTCCACCTCTGTGGAACCCTGGGGGATACCCACAATCATCCTGAGACTGGGGGTGAAGAAAGACTTCTTGTAGTTGGCCATCTTTATCAGCTCGCGGATCATGATTTCCGCAGCGTCAAAGTCGGCAATCACGCCGTCCTTCAGGGGGCGGATGGTCTTGATGCCGGGGTTGGTGCGCTCGTGCATCAGCTTGGCTCTGGTGCCGACAGCCATGGGCTTGTCGGTGTAGGCGTCGATGGCCACGATGCTGGGCTCGTCAATCACCTTCTTGTCGTTCATGAAGATGACGGTGTTGGCGGTGCCGAGGTCGATTGCCAGTTCTTGAGTCAGGAATTTGAATGCCATATGTGTGTATTATTATTTGTTTGCTAGTGTTTGAAATGACGCTTGCCGGTGGTCACCATGGCCACATCGTGGGCGTTGCAGAAGTCTATGCTCTCGCCGTCGCGGATGCTGCCGCCGGGGTGAATCACAGCTTTGATGCCCGCCTGGGAGGCGATTTCCACGCAGTCGGGGAAGGGGAAGAAGGCGTCGGAAGCCATCACGGCGCCGTTGAGGTCGAATCCGAATGACTGCGCCTTGGCAATGGCCTGCCTGAGCGCATCCACGCGGGAGGTCTGCCCGATGCCGCTGGCCAGCAGCATGTTGCCCTTTGCCAGCACAATGGCGTTGCTCTTGCTGTGCTTAACCAGACGGTTTGCGAACAGCAGGTCGGCCACCTGTTCTGCGGTGGGCTGCAGCTTGGTAACGGGGGTCAGGAACGATGCGTCCTCAGCCACGGTGTCGCGCTCCTGCACCAGGGCGCCGCCCAGCATGGAGCGGAACTTCACGGCAGAGGGCTTCACAGCGCCGAGCTCCAGGATTATACGGTTCTTCTTGCTCTTGAGAATCTCCAGGGCATCATCGGCATAAGAGGGAGCGATAATCACCTCGAAGAATATCTTGTTGATCTCTTCCGCAACATCTGCGGTCACGGGGGCGTTGGTGATGATTATGCCGCCGAATGCGCTCACCGGGTCGCCCGCCAGGGCATCCTTCCAGGCATCCATCAGGCTGGGGCGCACTGCGCATCCGCAGGCGTTGTTGTGTTTGATAATGGCCAGCGCGGTGCCGTCAAAATCGTCTATCAGTTCTATCGCCGCCTCTATGTCCAGCATGTTGTTGTAGGATATCTCCTTGCCGTGCAGCTGGCGGGGGAGGCTCCCTGCGGGGCCGTAATAGGCCGCCTTCTGGTGGGGGTTCTCGCCGTAGCGCAGAGGGGTCGCCTCCAGGCTGTTGAATGCGAACGCATCCACCTCGCCGTCGCGGTTGAGGTAGCGGAAGATGGAGGTGTCATAGTTGCTGCTGGTGGCAAACGCCCACTTTGCAAAGAACTCGCGCTCTGCGAGGGTGGTGCCGCCATCGTGCGCCTCAAGGCACTCCAGCAGTTTACCGTACAGCTTCTGGCACGGGACTATTACCACGTCCTGATAATTCTTGGCAGCGGCGCGGATAAGGGAGATGCCGCCGATATCAATCTTCTCAATGATATCTTCGTGAGAGGCGCCCTTTGCCACATATTCGTCAAAAGGGTAGAGGTCCACCACCACCAGGTCGATGGAGGGAATCTCGTACTGCGTCATCTGGCTGCGGTCGCCCTCGTTGCCGCGGCGGGCCAGTATTCCGCCGAACACTTTGGGGTGGAGGGTCTTCACGCGGCCGCCCAGGATGGAGGGGTATCCGGTGAGGTCTTCTACCTTCTCTACCTCAAAGCCTTTGGAGGTGAGGTAATCGTATGTTCCGCCGGTGGAGAGCAGCTTTGCCCCGCGGCGGGTGAGAGCGGCTGCTATATCGTCTATTCCGTCTTTGTAAAAGACAGATATTAAAGCACTTTCAATTTTTTTAACAGAATCCATTTCCTATAAGATCATATAGCCCACAAATTTAGTCAAATTGTGGGAAATACATTACATTTGTATTCCGTAAAAATGATAAAAAATACGTCAGATGGGCGGTCGTAAAAAATATGCGATAATAGTGGCGGCAGGCAGCGGAACCCGCATGGGGGGAGACACTCCCAAGCAGTTCCTGAACATAGGCGGCAAGCCCATCCTGCGCCACACCATAGAGCGGTTTCAGCAGCTCTCCTTCCCCGTGGGGATAATTGTTGTGGTGAATCAGGAGAAGAAGGATTTCTGGAAGCAGTATTGCACCGACACCGGCTTTCTGGAACGCTACGCGATACCCTCCGGCGGCATCACCCGCTTCCATTCCGTGGCAAATGCCCTCTCTTACCTGCCGGACGATACGGTGGTGGCCATCCACGACGGCGTACGCCCCTTTGTGACCCCCGAATTCCTGGAGCGGATGTTCGAGGCAGGCGAGCAGCTGGGCAACGCGGTGCCGGCATGCCCTCCGGTGGAAACGGTGCGCGAGGTGAGCGGCCCGGAGAGCTATGTGCTCAAGCGGGACGACATCCGCCTGATACAGACTCCGCAGGTGTTCCGCAGCGAAGTGATAAAGGCAGCCTACAAACTCCCTTACGATCCCTCTTATACAGACGACGCCTCTGTGGTGGAGGCGGCCGGCTACCGTATTAACCTGGTGGAGGGGCTGCGCTTCAACACCAAGATCACCACTCCTGAAGATTTGGAGATTGCGCGGCTGCGGCTGTTATAAATCGCACCGTCCTGCATTTAATAAAGCGACGGGGGAGAACGCGCCCCATTTATGTAGAAAGAAACAGTGATGAAGAGATTTTTGTCGATTTTATTCCTTTTATGTGTCAGTATCGCCGCATTCCCGCAGAAAGTCACGGTGAGCGGCTATATTTCCGATGCCGGCAGCGGCGAGATGCTTATCGGCGCCGGCGTGGTGTATAACAACCCCAATCCGTCCGCGTCTGTAGTAGGTGCCGTTGCAAACAATTACGGATTCTATACCCTGAGCCTGCCGGCGGGCGAGCGGTCCGTCACCTGGTCTTACATCGGCTATGCAGAGCAGACGGAAACCATCATGCTGCGCCGCGATACAGTGATAAACATCCGCCTGGTGCCGTCGGCACAAATCAAAGAGGCGGTGGTTACGGCGCGCAAGGAGGCGGGCATCAACTCCACCAACACCGGTGCGTTGGAGGTGCCGCAGTACGCGCTGGAAAGCATGCCGGCGCTGTTCGGAGAGAAGGACGTGCTCAAGTCGCTGCAGTATCTGCCGGGTGTGCAGAGCGGCGTTACGGGTACTTCCGGCATATATGTGCGCGGCGGCGGTCCGGACGAGAACCTGATTCTGCTGGACGATATCCCGCTGTACAGCGTGAGCCACATGATGGGCATCTTCTCTGTGTTCACCCCGGAGGCGGTGAAGAAGGTGACGCTGTTCAAGGGCTCTTTCCCCGCCCGCTACGGCGGCCGCCTCTCTTCTGTGATTGACGTGCGCACCAACGACGGCAACATGAAGGAGACCCACGGCCTGATAAGCGTGGGCATGCTCTCAGACCGCGTGCATCTGGAGGGCCCCATCGTTTACGACAAGACATCATATTCCATAAGCGGGCGAGTGCTGCACTCCTTCCTGTTCACCCCGATACTCAAGCTGTACGATATTCCGGCAAACTACTATTTCTACGACCTTAACGGCAAGATAACCCACAAGTTTGACAATGGCGACCGCCTGATAGGCAGCATTTACCACGGGCGCGACCGGTTCCTGGTGAACACGACGGATAAAGAGGAATACGATTACGGAGAAGGTCTGGTAGAGAGCAACAACCTCACCAAGATCAATCTGGACTGGGGCAACAGCGTGGCGGCCCTCAGGTGGAACCACGCCATAGGGAGCAAGCTGTTTGCCAACACCACACTGGCATACAACCACTACGAGATGGATATCTCCGCCGGCTACCGATATCTGCGCAAGATTAATAATGTGGAGTCGCTGGAGAAGATGGAAATCAAATACGATTCCGGCATAAACGACGTGGATCTCAAGGTCGATTTTGACTACAACCCGGTTCCGGAGCATCTGGTAAAATTCGGTGCGGAGTATATCTACCACAACTTCCGTCCGCAGTCGGCAACTCTCTCACAGAAAGAGACGGAGGGCAAGGAGACCATCATTGATACCACCATGAAGATGGCTTCCGGAGGCACTCTGGTGGGGCATGAGGGGTCGCTCTACATAGAAGATGACTTTGTGATAGGGAAAAGGCTGTCGTTCAATCCGGGCGTGCACCTGAGCCTGTTCCACACCCAGGGCAAGACTTACGCTTCGCTGCAGCCGCGCTTCTCCGGAAGGGTGGATATCGGCGGCGGTGTCAGCGTAAAAGCCTCTTACGCCCGCATGTCGCAGTATGTGCATCTGCTCTCTTCCACGGATATATCGCTCCCCACCGACCTGTGGGTCCCCATCACCAAGAACATCAAGCCCGAGACGGCCAATCAGTGGTCGCTGGGCACCTATTGGGACGGCCCGCACGGCTGGGAGATATCGGTTGAAGGATATTACAAGAACATGAACAACATCCTTGAATATAAGGACGGCATGTCGGTAATCATCACCTCCACCGGCTGGGAAGACAAGGTGGCCATGGGTATCGGCCGCGCATACGGCATGGAGGTGTTCATCCAGAAAAAGACCGGCGCCACCACCGGATGGCTGGGATATACGCTGGCCAAGAGCGAGCGGCGCTTCCCCGACGGCAGCATAAACCGCGGCGACTGGTTCCCCTTCAAATACGACCGCCGGCACGACGTGAGCCTGGTGCTCAATCACAAGTTCAACAAGAGGATAGATGTCTCCGGCAGCTGGAAGTTCTTCACCGGCGGCGTCACCACCCTCACCACCCGCATGTTCACCGTTACCCCGCCGGACGGATACAGCTCCACCGTGGATTATGTATCATCCCGCGGCAACTACCGCCTGCCGCCGTCGCACACGCTGAACCTCGGCATCAACTTCCACCGCCAGAAGCGGCGCGGAGAAAGGGTCTGGAACATAAGCGTATACAACGTATACAACAACATGAATCCGGACTTCATATACAAAGACCGCACTGTGGAATATGACCCTGTTACATGGACTCCCAAGAAAGAGGGTATAAAGGTTTCCAAGATAACCATCCTGCCTGTCCTGCCTTCATTCAGTTACACCCGTAAATTCTAAGCTGCCATGAGAAGATTTATTATTAAAGCGATGATGATTGCGGCTGTGATGATGCCGCTGGCTGCCTGCGAGAACGAGATTGAAACAATCTGGAGCAGCGACAATATGCCCAGGCTGGTGCTGAATGCCCAGATAATGCAGGATGAGACCGAACACACGGTGCGCGTTTTCTGCAGCAAGTTCAGCCGCAGCGAACCTATGGCGGCAGAAGTGACCGTAACTCTGAATTCCAAGGCGGTAAAAGTTACGCATGTGGTTATAGAAGAGGAAGAAGGTATGGAAGGTTTAGGCGGGGAAGAGAGCGGCAGGTATACTTTCCAGGCTCAGCTGTCACCCGGCGACCGGCTGGAGTTCAAGGCGCATGCCATGGGTCTTACCGCCACCGCCGTGGCGGAAGTGCCAGTGGCCGTTGGTGAAATCACCAAGGTAGAGGTTTCGGAGGTCACCGTTGAGAATATGTTTGACAGCGAGAAGGAACACCGCGTACAGGACGCCATCACCTTCAAGGACCATAAAGGTGAACTGGACTACTACATGCTGATAATGGAAGATGTTTACAAGCACCTTGATGCCGGCGGCAATGTGGTAGATGAATATGTACACAAGGTAAACATGGACACAGCTCTGGATAAGGTGCTTAACCCCATGGGGGCGGAGGCTGCCGAACTGCTTGGCTACGACAACGACTTCAACGTATTCACAGACGAGATGTTTGCCGACGGTGAATACACCTTCAAGATACTGGCCAGCAAATGGGACTATTTCGGCGGTAACTGGCTCGAATTCTGGGAGGCCTTTGAAGAGGGCGACACATACGCCATTGACCGCCGGTACAAGATTTACACGCTGGGCTTTGACGAATTCCTCTATCTGAAAGCAATCTCTGCCGCTTACAACGACATCGGCTTTATGACGGAGCCGATGATTTATCCCGAGAATGTCACGGGCGGCCTTGGCTTCGTGGCCGCAATCTCCCCCATCGATTGGGTCACCCCCGGTACCCCGATCCCGTTCACGGGAGAGATTCCGATGTAAAAAGAAGCCCGGCGTTTTCAGCGCCGGGCTTCTTTTTGACAACCGTGTGGGGTTAGTACTTTATGTTAACCCAGGGCAGTGCGTTTTTGAGAGCCTTCTTGGCTGCGACGGGGATGTCGGTGCATACTGCATCGGCGCCCAGGGATACGCCAAGGGCGATGTCTGCAACGTTGTCGGAGGGCCACAGAACAACGGCGATACCAGCGTTGTGAGCCTTCTCAACGGCATCGCGGCTGGTGCCTGCCATGGTTGCATTGAGGCGCTTCAGACCCAGTTCCTTTACCTTGGTGATAGTAGCGTTGTTCACCGGCTCTGCGGTAATGTAAGCCAGATTGGTCTCGGAGAACTTATCCCTGAGGAACATGAGAGGGCGGGGGTCAAAAGAGGTGATGATGAATGTGGAACCCATCGGCTTGGTGGCCATGATCTTGTGGTAGAGGGATTCGCACATGGGCTCCAGTATCTCGGTGGGATAAAGGGCTTCGTCTGTCTTGAGTTCGAACTCGAAATACTCAATGTCACCTTTCTTTACAATCCACTCCAGAAGTTCCGGGAGGAAGAGGATTTTGCTCTTGCCCACGCGGAGGTTCTTGAGGTCCTTTGCAAGGGTGGTCTCTACATTGCCTTCCATCTTGGGGAAAGCTTCCAGGGAGCTGTCGTGCATTACCACGAGGTTGCCGTCCTTGGTCATGCGGATGTCGCACTCAAAGCTGCGGTAGCCCGCCTTGTATGCTGCATTGAAAGCAGAGAGGGTGTTCTCGTCAAACTCCGCCTTGCCGCCGCGGTGCGCGAACAGCCTTACGGAAGGAGTCTCTTCCTGAGCGTAGGTGGCGATGGCCATAAGTGCCATCAGGCAAATCATAAGGGTTCTTTTCATAGCGTTATGTGTTTTATATTTTTATATAGATTCTTTCAGAAGCTGTCTTCTCTTCTTGCGGGCCTCACGGGCTGCCTTGCCGCGGTCTTTGTTCTTTTCCAGTGACTTGTAAAAAGGTTCGCGGAACTTCTCCGGGATAAAGATCTCCGGACGCTTTTTGCCAAACAGGAACATGTACAGCTCATCGTATTCGCCGTAGTGCCATGCAATGCAAAGCTGCTCCAGGTCGGCATCCTCCCCCTCGGGGTCATAGCGCTGCTTGATATCCCCTTTGAACAGTTTGGCCACCCCCTGCCAGAAACCGGCGTTCACCGACCCCAGATACTTCTTGATTATGTAATACGGGGGCATCCCCACCTCGCGGTCCACCAGACGGATCATCATCATGCCCTGACTCAGCGTGAGCTCTTTGAAGATAGGTTCAAAGTTGTTGAGGAGCTCGTCTTTAATGCTGGCCAGATACTTGTCCTGCTCTCTCTCCGAGTAGTTGCGTGCGGCAAACAGACTGTCGGTCTCGCGGATGGTCTGTGCTATGAACAGTGCATACGGATATGCCTTGCTAAAGTTGTGTACCCTGCGTGCGTATGAGCGCCATTCGCGCTTGTTCAGATACTTTTTGGGATGGATGCGGGCGGGGGTTATCTCGTCCACAAAAATGGTGTCCCCCCTCTCATCTATCTCGTACCGCAGGATATCCTTCTGAGGCGGGCGGCTCTGCGCAAAAGCGCACGGGAACGCCGTCAGAACGCCGAGAAAAACCAGCGCAATGCGGATTAATATGGTACGATTCATAGTCATATCTATTTGAATACAAGCCTGCAAAGGGCAGGTATATCCGCCACAGGTACAACTTCAATGCCATTTTGAGAAAACGACCCCTCCTTGTTGAAAGAGGAGATGTATATCTTCTTGAATCCGATCTTCTCCGCCTCCGCTATGCGGCGCTGTATCTGGCTCACCGGACGCAGCTCCCCGCTGAGGCCGATTTCTGCGCAGAAACAGCTGTCCAGAGGCACACTGATGTCAAAATTGCTGGCCAGAATGGCCACTGCCACCGCCATGTCACACGCCGGGTCGGTGACCTTGAGACCGCCCGCCACGTTCAGGAATACATCCTTGGCGGCCAGTTTGAAACCGGCGCGCTTTTCGAGTACCGCCAGCAGCATGTTCATGCGGCGGGCGTCGAATCCGTTGGCGTTGCGCTGCGGCATACCGTAGGCAGCCGTGCTCACCAGCGCCTGGATCTCTATCATGAAGGGGCGCGTGCCGTCCATTACGGAGGCGATGGCGATGCCGCTCAAATCGTCCTGATGCATCGGAATCAGTATCTCGGAAGGATTCAGCACCTCGCGCAGTCCGGCACCCGTCATCTCGAACACCGCCAGCTCAGCAGTGCTGCCAAAGCGGTTCTTTATGCTGCGCAGCAGACGATATGCCCCGCGGGTGTCTCCCTCGAACTGCAGCACCACGTCCACGATGTGCTCCAGCACCTTGGGCCCTGCAATGGTGCCGTCTTTGGTGATGTGACCTATGAGAATCACCGGGGTGCCGGTCTCCTTGGCGTAACGCAGCAGCCGGGCGGCACACTCGCGCACCTGTGACACGCTGCCTGCGGAGGAATCCAGCGCCTCGCTGTATATGGTCTGTATGGAATCTATCACCAGCAGGTCGGGAGCCGCAGCCACCGCCTGGTCCAGTATATTCTCAAGGATAGTCTCAGAGAGGATGCTGCAGGAAGAGGCATCGCCCCCCAGCCGCATGGCGCGCATCTTTATCTGACGCGGACTCTCCTCACCCGACACGTAGAGCGTCTTGAGCGACGGGCACACCAGCGGTATCTGCAGCGCAAGGGTCGATTTGCCGATGCCGGGTTCGCCCCCCAGCAGAATCATGGAACCCTCCACCATGCCGCCGCCAAGCAGGCGATCCACCTCGTGAAGGCCGATGGAGAAGCGGTTCTCCGTGGTGAGGGATATCTCCTGCAGCGGCTGCGGACGGGCATCGGAAGCGGTGGCCACAAACGCCCTGCTGCGGGCGCCGGAAGTGGCTTTTTTCTCCCGCTTGGGCTCTTCCACCATAGTGTTACACTCGCCGCACGCCGGACAGCGCCCCATCCATTTGGGACTTTCATTGCCACATGACGTGCAATACCAAACTGTCTTGTTCGCTGCCATCCACTACTTTTTTACTACTATGAAACGGTCTTTGCCGTTTATATCCTGTATTAAGGCTGCGCCTGTGAAAAGGGCTGCCGTCTCCTCGCCAAAGCGTTCGTTTATCTCCAGCCAGAGGCTGCCGTTATCCTTGAGCAGGGCGTCGGCCCAGACAGCTACGGCACGATAGTATGCCAGCGGGTCATCGTCGCTCACAAACAGCGCCAGCTCCGGCTCCCAGTCCAGCACGTTGGGGCGCATTGCCCCCTTCTCGCTCTCAGTTACATAAGGCGGATTGCTCACAATCAGGTCAAACTTGGGCAGACCTGCCGGCGGCGCCTGCATTACGTCCGCCTTGAAGATTACCGGCCGCGCCCCGTGCAGTTTCACCCGCTGACGGGAGGCATAGCGCAGCGCATCGTCGCTGATGTCGCAGCCGTATACGTGCGCCTCTGGAAACTCCGAGGCAAAGGCGTATGCCAGCGCGCCGCTGCCGGTGCATATATCCAGTATGTTGAAAGAGTCGTCTTCGCTGGCGGACATCAGATTGTCGCAATCCTCGGCCGCAAGTTCGTAAAGCTGCTCCGTTTCGGGGCGGGGAATCAGCACCCCGCTGCCCACCCTGATACGCAGCCCGGCAAACCAGGTGTAACCCAGCACATACTGCATGGGTTCGCCCGCCGCCAGACGCTTTGCTGCGTCTTCCAGAAGGGCCTCTTTATCAGCATCCACCTCCGTTTCCGGTTCGCTCAGATGCTTGTATTCCGGCACCGACAGCAGCCCGGTAACGGTGCGCACCGCAATGGCGTGCGCCTCCTCCCTGGGGTAGAGAGCCTCAAGGGATGCGGTGATGCTGTCTATGTGTGCCTTGAGCGTCATTTTGCAAGGGCGTTCTCTATGATGGCGGTGATGAAGCTGGTCATGTCGCAGCCCGCAACGCGCACCATCTTGGGCACCAGACTCATGCGGGTCATGCCGGGGGTGGCGTTGATCTCCAGGAAGTATACTCCGTCTTCGCCGGCTATGTAATCTATGCGAATCAGGCCGGTGGCTCCCAGGTGGGCGTAAATCTTTTTGGTGCAGCGGGTCACCTCTTCTGCCAGGCTCTCCGGTATCGGGGCGGGGCATATCTCCTCGCTCTTGCCGTTGTACTTGGCGTCATAGTCGAAATATTCGTTGGTGGTGACGATTTCAGTTATGGGGAGAGGTATGGCACGGCCGCCGTCCATATAGATGGCCTGGGTGATTTCGCGACCGGTTATCGCGCTCTCTATGAGGATGGTGTCGCTCTCGCCGAAGGCGTAGTCTATCGCCTCGGGCAGCTGCGAAACCGCCTTCACCTTTGTCACGCCAAAACTGCTGCCGCCGTCGGAGGGCTTCACAAACAGCGGGAGGCCCAGCTTGGCAACTATCGCATCCGCATCGTAGCTCTCGCCCTTGCGCAGATACACGTCGTTTGCCATCTTGACCCCTGTGTCGGCCAGCAGCCTCTTGCAGGAATATTTGTTGAAGGCGATGGTGCAGAAGAAAGAAGAGCAGGTGGTTACCGGAATCCCCATCATCTCGAAATAGCCCTGAAGCAGGCCGTTCTCGCCGGGGATGCCGTGAATCATGATGCACGCCACATCGTATTTGACGCCGTTACATGAGAAATCGCCCTTGTCCACAACGCCCAGCACCTTCATCTGCTCACCTTCCCACTCTACAAGCTGCCAGTTGTCTGTGTTGAACAGAATCTCGTAAACGTTGTATTTCTCCCTGTCTATAACAGAGGCGACATATCTGCCGCTAAGTATAGATATCGGACGCTCAGAAGAGGGTCCTCCGTAAATTACAGCAATATTTTTCTTCATAAATCCCTACTAGTCAAAAAATTCGTCCTCTTCCTGCCCGCTGCCTACACCGGACGACAAATCTTCTGCACCACCGGTGCAGCCCAGACTCATGTTCCAGCCAGGAGGTGCCACAAACTCCTCTCCGTTGGCTATGCCGATGCTCTTGTCGGCCATAACCTTCTGCATGAACAGGCCCCAGATGGGGAGCGCCATGTTGCTGCCGCCGCCGTAGAAGAGGCTTTCAAAGTGAACCTGACGGTCTTCTGCGCCCACCCAGACGCCTGCGGTGAGCTTGGGGACATATCCTATGAACCAGCCGTCGGACTGGTCGTTGGTGGTACCGGTCTTGCCGGCAGCGCCCTGAATGCCGTATTTCCACTTGATGCGGCCGGCGGTGCCTTCACTAACCACGCCCTGCATCAAGTTGACCATCAGGTATGCCGTCTGCGCACCCAGCGCCTCCCGTTTGCGGGTGGTGAAGGTGGCCAGCAGGTTTCCCTGGCTGTCCTCTATCTTGTCCACGAACATACTGTTCACGTATACGCCGCGCGAAGGGAAGGTGTTGTATGCCGACACCATCTCGTATACCGATATGTCGCAGGAGCCCACGCAGAGGGAATAAACGGGGTCCAGATGACTGCTGATGCCCATCTTGCGGCACATCTGTATCATCGCCTCGGGGCCGAACTGCTTCATCAGGTATGCGGATATGTTGTTGGAAGAGTGGGTCAGACCCCACTTGAGAGTCACCGTGCGGCCGATATACTCCGATTTATCGGTACTCTTGGGAGTCCAGACATCGTTCCCGATGGTGAAGCTGTAGGGGATGTTGACCACCCTGTCGCAGGGGGTGTAACCCTCCTGCATGGCCAGCGTATAGAGATACGGCTTGATGGTGGAGCCCACCTGGCGACGCCCCTGCCGTACGTTGTCGTATTTGAAATAGCGGTAATCGGGGCCGCCCACGTACGCCTTCACCTTGCCGGTGCTGGGCTCCACAGCCATCAGCGCCGCGCGCAGGAAAGACTTGTAATAGCGCAGGGAGTCGTTGGGGGTCATCACGGTATCAATGTAGCCCTTCTTGTTCCATGCGAATACGGTCATGGGGACCGGCTCGTCAAAGCTCTTGAGGATGTCTTTCTCCGGGATGCCCGCCTTCTTCATGCCCACGTAGCGGTCGCTCCACTTGCGGGCCTGATTCATCGCGCTCTCTATCACATTGGCGGGGATATCGTTGCTGAAGGGGCGGTTGCGCTTGCCGGCCAGCTCCTTGTCAAAGGTGGGCTGCAGATCGCCGCCCAGGTGCTCCCGGATGGCCTCCTCTGCATAGCGCTGCATGCGGCTGTCTATGGTGGTGTATATCCGCAGGCCGTCCTTGTCCAGATTGTATTTGGAGCCGTCGGGCTTGAGGTTCTTGTTCAGCCAGCCGAACAGCGGGTCATCTACCCAAGCAGTGGAGTCGACCTGGAAATCTACATATTCGCGGTAATCGCTGCGGCGGGGCTTGTTGGCGTTCATGGTGCGCCGGAGCATGTCGCGCAGATAGGGGGCGAGACCGGTGTTGTGGTCCTGGCGCTGGTATGTTAGGGTGATGTCCAGCTGCTGCAGCGAGTCGCACTCGTGTTTGGTGAGATAGCCGTAGCGCTTCATCCTGGAGAGAATCAGGTTGCGGCGCTGCATGGACTGCTCATAGTTGAGGGCGGGATTGTAGCGGGTGGGCTTGTTTATCATGCCCACCAGGCAGGCGCTCTCTTCTGTGGTGAGTTCAGACGGCCGCTTGTCAAAGAATGTGCGGGCCGCGGTATTGATGCCGTAGGCGTTGGAGCCAAAGAATACGGCATTCATATACATGGTGATAATCTCGTTCTTGGTGTAGTTGCGCTCCAGCTTGAGGGCGGTTATCCACTCGCGCAGCTTGATGTTCACCATGTGGATCTGCTTGGCGCCGGGGAACTTGGGATAGCTCTCGTTGCGCGGGAACAGGGTCTTTGCCAGCTGCTGGGTAATGGTACTGCCGCCGCCGGCGGAGCTGTTGCGCATGGCCAGCGTCTTCACCGCCACACGCGCCAGACCGCGGAGGTCGATGCCGGAGTGATTGTAAAACCGGGCATCTTCAGTAGCCACAGCTGCGTCTATCAGAGACTGCGGCAGTTCTTCATAGGTTGCAAATGTGCGGTTTTCGATATGATATGTGGTAAGTACGCGGCCGTCGCAGCTTATAAGCTCGGTTGCCAGATTGCTTTTGTGGTTCTCCAGCTCCTCAAAAGAGGGAATCTTTGCAAACAGCGCCACAAGCAGCAGCCAGAACCCGACAAACACAAAGGGTGCGACCAGAATAATCCACCACCACTTTATAATTGTTTTGCGAGTTTTATCTTTCATTTCAGAAGTTTTGGCAAATGTAGAAATAAATCCTTTACTTTGCGAGCACTTAAAGTTAATAATGGAGTCAACATGGGAGAAAATCTGGTAATTGTAGAGTCCCCGGCAAAAGCAAAGACTATCGGGAGATTTTTGGGAGAAGGATATGTAGTGAAGTCGAGTTACGGGCACATCCGCGATTTGACCAAGAATAACGACAGCATTGACGTCGCGCACGGTTTTGAGCCTAAATACGAGGTGTCACCGGACAAGAAAAAGGTGGTAGCGGACCTCAAGAAATCGGCCGACAAAGCCTCCATGGTGTGGCTCGCATCCGATGAAGACCGCGAGGGAGAAGCCATTGCATGGCATATCTTTGACACACTCGGGCTCAGCGCCGGCAACACCAAGCGCATCGCCTTTCACGAGATAACCAAGAACGCCATTGTGGAGGCGCTGGAGCATCCGCGCAACATAGACATGGACCTGGTTATGGCGCAGCAGGCGCGCCGTGTGCTGGACCGTCTGGTGGGTTTTGAACTTTCCCCCATCCTGTGGCGCAAAGTGCAGGGCAACCTCTCCGCCGGCCGCGTACAGTCGGTGGCCGTCCGCCTGATTGTAGACCGCGAGCGCGAAATCGCCGCATACGATTATCGTCCTTATTTCAGGGTAGAAGGCACCTTCACCGTAAAGGGCAACCGCAGCCATCTGCGCGGGGTGCTGGATAAAAAATTCGCCACCAAAGAAGAGGCGCATGCCTTTCTTACGCACTGCATCGGCTGCAACTTTGCAGTGGGCCATATCGATACCAAGAAGGGCACCAAATCGCCCGCGGCACCTTTCACCACAAGCGTGCTGCAGCAGGAGGCGGCCCGCAAGCTGGGCTTCAGCGTGAGCGCCACCATGCAGGTCGCACAGTCGCTTTACGAGCGAGGTCTTATCACCTACATGCGTACCGACTCCGTTAACCTGTCGTCACTGGCCATCAATACCGCAAAGCAGTATATCACCGCCAACTTTGGTGCGGAGTATTCCCGTCCGCGCCAGTACAAAACCAAGTCCAAAGGGGCTCAGGAGGCGCACGAGGCTATCCGTCCGACATATCTGCAGAACACCCAGATAGAGGGTTCCGCAGCAGAGAAGCGTCTCTACGAACTCATCTGGAAGCGCACCATAGCCAGCCAGATGGCCGACGCGCAGGTAGAGCGCACCACCGTTGAGGTGAAAGGCGACAAGATCAAAGAAAAATTCATAATGGAGGCGGAGAAGGTGCTCTTCGACGGCTTCCTTAAGGTTTATATCGAGGGCCGTGACGATGAGGAGGAGCAGGGCAAGACCGCTTCGCTGCCGACACTCACCCCCAAAGAGCCCATGCAGTGCCTGGAAATAGAGGCGCGCGAAAGGCTTACCCAGGGCCCCCAGCGTTACAGCGAGGCGACTCTGGTGAAGAAGCTGGAAGAGCTGGGCATCGGGCGCCCGTCTACCTATGCCCCCACCATCTCCACGATATTCAAACGCGGCTACATTGTTAAGGGCGATGTTCCCGGACGAGCATACAACTGCACCGTGCTTTCCCTCAAGGGGGGCGAGATTTCCGCTTCCACCGCAAAGGAGACCGTGGGCAAAGAGAAGAAGAAACTGCTGCCGGAGAACATAGGCATAGTGGTTACGGACTATCTGGCAGCCAACTTCCCCGAGATTCTGGACTATAACTTCACCGCCAAGGTAGAGGAGGATTTTGACGATATCGCCAAGGGACGCAAGGTTTGGAACAAGGTTATCGGCAAGTTCTATACCCCCTTCCACGCCACCGTGCAGGAGAAAATGGAGGATAACGAATTCACCCGCGCAGAGCGCGTGATTGGTGTGGATCCCGAAAGCGGCAAACCCATCATCGCCCGAATGGGACGCTACAGCCCCATCGTTCAGAAGGGCGCCAACGACGACCCCGACAAACAGTTTGCCGGCATGAAGAAGGGGCAGCTGATAGAGACCCTCTCCCTGGAAGAGGCGCTCAAGCTGTTCGATCTGCCGCGCAAGGTGGGCACCTTTGAGGGTGGCGAAATCACCGCCGCCATCGGCCGGTTCGGCCCGTACATCAAGCATGGCGGCAAGTTCTATTCGCTGGGCAAGGCGTTCTCGCCGTACACGATAACGGAAGAAGAGGCGGAGCAGGTAATCCGCGAGAAGCGTGCGGCAGACGAGGCGGCGTTCATCTCCTCATTCCCCGAGCACGACATTGAAATCCGCGCCGGCCGCTTCGGGCCGTACATCAAGCACGGCGGCAAGAACTACAAGATACCCAAGAAGGCCGACCCCAAGAGCCTCACTGCAGAGCAGTGCCTGGAACTGATAAACAATCAAAATAAATAACTACTATGCCTATCAATACTGAAGGACATCAGCTTGATGCCACCGACCTTAAAATACTTGCGTTTCTGGTAAAGAATGCACGTATGCCTTATCTGGAGATCTCCCGTGAATGCGGCATCTCCGGCGCAGCTATCCATCAGAGAGTCAAGAAGATGGAGACCATGGGCATAATCACCGGCAGCCGCCTGCTGGTAAAGCCCCAGGCCCTTGGCCTGAACGTGTGTGCATACATCGGTATAGCCCTCTCCAGCGCCAACGAATACAACCACGTGGTGCAGGAGCTCAAGAAGCTTCCGGAGGTGGTAGAGTGCAACTTTGTCACCGGCGTCCATGCCTTGCTGATAAAGATTTACTGCTTTGACAACGAACACCTCATGAAGGTGCTCATTAACACCATCCAGAACATAGAGGGCATAGAGCGCACCGAGACCTGGATCTCCCTTGAGCAGGCCTTCGAGCGCCAGGTATGGGTTAAGGACTACGGCGACAACAAAGCCCCCGACAAACCCAAAGCCAAGAAGAAGGTCAAATAGTACACGGCCAAAGAAGCCCGACGCGGAAAGCGCCGGGCTTTTTCGGGTGATGGGATAGGCCAGGGGGGATGGCCGTTATTCTCTGCTGGGCATCGCCAGCCAGATAAGTATCAGGATGCTGAGGCCAAGCGAGATTATTGTCAGTATAGGCATAATGATATTCGCGAAGGGTGCGACCTCGTCATAACCAGGTGACATTCCCTGCAACAGGTATCCTGAGAGGAAACCGTATATGACAGTGCCCATTCCTACGAGCAGCCATATTACCACACACCATCCGGAGCGTCCGACATCGTGCATTCTCCTGACAGCTACAGCCAGCGTCGGCAGTAACAGCAATAAGCCGGCGATGAACAGCGCGTACAAAGGGATCCTGGTAATTATCGTGATTCCCAGAATAATGGCGAAAAGTACCACGAGAAACAGCGCCCAGCTCAAGAACTCACTTCTAGAAGCGACCCCTTTGAAAGAGGCATACTTCTTAATAACTGTTAATAGATTTGATATCATAGTAACCTACTAATGATTGAAAATTTCTCCCAAGTCAAATACAATGACATTGTACTTCTTATACGATGATGCCATCTTTCTGGGTTTTTCGAACTCCGTGTAACGTGATGCCTCCGTCGCCTCTCTGCCCACCAGTTCAATGTTTTTAATCCTACCGGAGGTAATGCCACAGACTAGTCCATTATCATCGGCTACATATCTGACACCGTCACAATAAACGATAGCATTGGAAAGCGGTGCATACATACGTGCCGCTCCTGGCATGATATAGATATTACCGTCTTTTTCAATTTCCTGCCTATGCTGAGCCCACAACTCATTCACAAAGACGCTGTCCTGGCCGTGATAAACCACCGTACTGACCCCGACGAGCAGCAGGGCATCATTGGGTCTGACCACTGAAGCGATATTCTTTATATAGTTTTCTTCAAACTTTGCAGCAGAACGGTCTTCTGTGTTGGCCGACAGTAACAGGCAAGCCAGAATCAAGGGGATAAATACCAGCGCCCGGACAACCACTCTGCTAGCTGATTTGCTCTTTAACATCATATCGATTCTGGTTTTGATTGCGCTATGATTAAAGCCATTGGCCATGATAAGACGATCCTTACCAACTGCCCGGCCAAGGACCAGACGCTGATAAGTGCGAGGGTCAACGTCTGACTGAAGTACCATCTCATCAGCCTCATACTCGTGGATTAACAACAAGTCCTTCCGTAACAGCCAGATGGCAGGATTGAACCATTGCATGGCCGATACCACTCCGATGGTTAGAACATCGTAAGAGTGGCCCAATGCCAGATGTGCTTTCTCGTGCAATAGTATCGAGTTATCCTGTCGCTGCCAATCCTCAGGTGAGATAAAAACCCACCTCATCCAGTTGAACGGGATATCTGCCCGGTCCGTCACGACCACATTCGTGCCGTCCTGCATCTTAATGCGTCTGCCTTGCCTCCTTATCCCAACGATGTGAAATATTGACAATGCATACCATACGAGGATGGATGCCACGCCTGCCAGATAAATGGCCATTATTACATATAGCAGCGTGTTCGCCATCCATGCAATCCCGTTTGCATCTGCTATTTGGGCACCATCAACATGCCGGACTAACGAAACATTGTCCAGAAACAGACGGAATGGGTTATCGGTAATATTTGCCACTGAGCCACTGTTGATATGAATCAGTGATATTGGCAATAAGAAGGAGATCAGGGTAATACACAACAGAATGATTCTGTTAGCCCTATGGCAGGTCTCACGTTTGAGTATCAGCCTCCAGCAGACATAGAACACCGCCAGGATTAGTGCCGCCTTCAGTATATAAAAGAGATAATCCATATCGCTACTTGCTTTTTTCTATCCTGTCAAGCAGTTCACGCAACTCTTCTACGGATATCTTTTCTTCACTGACCAAAGCCGAAACCACATTGAGAGCATGCTTGGAATAAAACTTATCCACAAATGACATAAGCGATTGCTTGTTAAAGTTTTCTCTATCCACAGCTGCGTAATACTGGAACGTGTTACCCATGTCATTATGAGAAATCAGGCCTCTTGCCTCCAGGGCACGCACGAAAGTGGACACGGTATTGAAATGAGGCTTGGGGTCATCATAGTAATCTATCATCTCCTTAACCGACATTGGGCCGTGCTCCCAAAGCAGGTTCATAATGATCTCTTCTTTTGCTGTAAGCTTGGTGTTCATCTTTATGAGTTAAGACAATGCAAATCTAAACTAAAATAATTAGTTTACTAAAAACGTGACATGCACATTTTGTCGCAAAGTGTCAAAAGTGGCGGAGGATAGGGGTGTGTAAAGCGCTGAGATTTAGCTGAATCGTGTGCAAAAAATTTGGTCGCAAATCTGTAAAAATTTTGCAAAAAAGTTTGCAGGTTTCGCGAATTTGTATACCTTTGCAGTCCTTAATTCCGCCACCAGCGCTATTAAGGAGCTGATAGACAGAAAATTAGCAATTATTTAAATAACACGACAATGTTACAACCTAAGAAAACCAAATTTAGAAGGCAGCAGAAAGGCCGTATGAAAGGCAACGCGGGCAGGGGCAACCAACTCGCTTTCGGTTCATTTGGTCTTAAGACACTGGAAAGCTGCTGGCTCACCGGTCAGCAGATCGAAGCGGCCCGTCAGGCAATCGCACGTCACATGAAACGTGAAGGTAACCTCTGGATCCGCGTTTTCCCCGACAAGCCTTACACTAAGAAACCCGCTGAGGTACGTATGGGTAAGGGTAAAGGTAATCCTGAAGGATTCGTTGCCCCCATCACTCCCGGCCGTATCATCTTTGAGGCAGAGGGCGTTCCCGCTCAGATTGCAAAAGAGGCTCTGGAGCTCGGTGCTCAGAAACTCCCCATCTCTTGCAAGTTCATCGTAAGAAGGGATTATGTTGAATCAATGAATTAAGGAGAATAGAAATGAAAGCTAAAGAAATTCGCGAGATGGCTCTCAAGGACCTCGAAGAAAGGATTGAGACCGAAAAGCAGAATCTTTCTGTAATGAAGATGAATCACGTCATCTCTCCTCTGGACAACACTTCCGTTATCGCAAAGTCACGCCGCGATATCGCACGTATGATTACTATTCTCGAGCAGAGAAAGAAAAACGAATCAGCACAATAACATAGACTTATGGAAAGAAATCTTCGCAAAGAAAGAGTCGGGATTGTGGTAAGCAACAAAATGGACAAGTCTATCGTTGTTGCTGTCAAGACCAAAGAGAAACATCCCATTTACGGCAAGTTCGTAAATAAAACCACCAAGTTCGTCGCACAGGACGATAAGAACGAGTGCAGCGAAGGCGATAAGGTTCGCATCATGGAGACCCGTCCCCTGAGTAAGACCAAACGCTGGAGATTAGTAGAAATCGTAGAAAAAGTTAAGTAATCATGATACAACAGGAAACACGTTTGTTAGTGGCTGACAACAGCGGCGCAAAGGAAGTCCTCTGCATCCGCGTGCTCGGTGGTACCCGCCATCGCTATGCAACTGTCGGCGACAAGATAGTTGTGGCTGTAAAGAGCGCAATCCCCGGCGGCAACACCAAGAAGGGTACCGTTTCCAATGCAGTCGTAGTCCGCACAAAGAAAGAGATTCGCCGTCCCGACGGTTCTTACATCCGTTTTGACGACAATGCATGTGTATTGCTCACTAAGGCCGGTGAGGTTGTGGGTACCCGTATCTTCGGTCCCGTTGCCCGCGAGCTGCGTGAGAATTATATGAAAATCGTTTCACTCGCACCCGAGGTTATTTAATTAGCGCGATTATGAAAAAGTTACATATTAAGAAAGGTGATACGGTTTACGTGAATGCCGGCAACGACAAGGGCAAGACCGGTCAGGTGCTCGAGGTTCTCAAGGATAAGGACCGCGCCATCGTGGAAGGCATCAACATGGTAAGCAAACACACCAAACCCAACGCACAGCACCCTCAGGGTGGTATTATTAAACAGGAAGCTGGCATACATATCTCAAATCTGCAGCTTGTCGACCCCGTCAAGGGCGGTCCCACAAGGATTGGCCGTCGCACCGGCAAGAACGGCAAACTGGTACGCTACGCTAAAAAATCAGGAGAGGAGATTAAATAATGGCAACTAAGAAAGAAGCACCTGCAGTTCAGCCCGAAGAAGTAAAGGCAGCTGCTAAGCCCGCTGCAAAGAAGGCCGCTAAGCCCGCAGCAGAAGAGGCTCCCAAGGCAGAGAAGGCAGAGAAACCGGCAAAGGCCGCTAAACCCGCCGCTAAGCCCGCAGAGAAACCCGCCAAGTCCGCTCCCAAGACCAAGGCATACATGCCTACTCTTCAGAAGCAGTATCGCGAGAGCATCGTGCCTGCTCTGATGAAGCAGTTCTCATACACCACTGTAATGCAGGTTCCCCGTCTGGTGAAGATCACCCTCAACGAGGGTGTGGGCCAGGCTACCCAGGACCGCAAGCTGGTTGAGGTAGCTCAGCAGGAGCTCACCACCATCACCGGCCAGAAGGCAGTTCAGACTGTATCCCGCAAGGATATTTCCAACTTCAAGCTCCGTCGCGGCATGCCCATCGGCGCTAAGGTCACCCTCCGTGGCGACAAGATGTACGAGTTCCTGGAGAGGCTCATCGCAGTCTCCCTGCCCCGTATCCGTGACTTCAAGGGTATCGCAGAGAACTTTGACGGCCGTGGTAACTACACCCTCGGTATCAAAGAGCAGATTATCTTCCCCGAAATCGACATCGACAAGATCGTGAAGATGATGGGTATGGAAATCACCTTTGTGACCACCGCTAAGACAGACGAAGAGGCACACGCCCTGCTTCGCGAATTTGGATTACCGTTTAAAAACAATAAGAAATAACAGAGTATGGCAAAGGAATCAATGAAAGCACGCGAGGTTAAGCGCGCGAAATTAGTTGCCAAATATGCAGAGAAACGTGCAGCTTTGAAGGCTGCAGGCGACTGGGCTGCTCTTGACAAACTTCCCAAGAACTCGAGCCCCTGCCGTATGCATAACCGTTGTTCTCTTACCGGCCGTCCGAAAGGATATATGCGCCAGTTTGGTATCAGCCGTATTCAGTTCCGCGAGATGGCTTCCAAGGGCCTCATTCCGGGAGTGAAGAAAGCAAGTTGGTAAACCAATAGATAATAATAAAAAGATATAATAATATGACTGATCCTATTGCAGATTTGCTTACGAGAATTCGCAATGCTTACGCTGCGGGCCACAAGACCGTGGAAATCCCCGCTTCCAAGCTCAAATGCGAGATCGTTCGCGTATTACACGAGAAGGGTTACGTTCTCGCGTACAAGGTCGTTGAGGGTACACCCGCCAACACCATCAAGATCGCGCTCAAGTATCACCCCCAGACCAAGAAGGCCGCTATCAAGAAGATTGTTCGCGTAAGCCGTCCCGGTCTGCGCCGCTACACCGGCAGCGATGATATGCCAAGAGTGCTCAACGGAATGGGCATCGCCATCATCTCCACCTCCAAGGGTGTCGTTACAGACAAAGAGGCTAAGGACATGAACGTAGGCGGTGAGGTTCTCTGCTATGTTTATTAATTAAAACTTAAGAATAATGTCACGAATAGGAAAATTACCTGTACACCTTCCCGCTGGCGTAACCGTTGAGGTTACCAACGACAACGTGGTTAAGGTTAAAGGCCCTCACGGCGAGATGTCCCAGAAAGTGGATCCCGACATCGAAGTCAAGATTGAGGGGAATGTTCTCACGCTGTCTCGTCCCACAGACCAGCCCCGCCACCGCTCTATGCACGGTCTCTACCGCGCACTGATCGCCAACATGGTGACTGGCTGCCACGAGATGTTCACCGTAAAACAGGAATTGGTGGGTGTTGGTTATCGTGTTGATGTCCAGGGCCAGATGCTTACTTTCAGCCTTGGTTATTCCCACGACATCCAGTTCCAGCTTCCCAAGGAGGTTAAGGCCGAGGCCGAGGCTGTGAAGAAGGGTGCCAACCCTGTACTGGTTCTCAAAAGCTGCGATAAGCAATTGCTCGGACAGGTTGCACACAAAGTACGTTCACTCCGCAAGCCTGAACCTTACAAGGGTAAGGGTATCAAGTTCGTAGGTGAACAGCTGCGTCGCAAAGCCGGCAAGTCTGCCGCTGCCAAATAACAGGAGGAATGAATTATGATGACTAAACAAGAAAGAAGACAAAGAGTCCACTACCGTATACGCAAAGTCGTTAACGGTACACCCGAGCGCCCCCGTATGGTAGTGTTCAGAAGCAATAAGCAGATCTACGTCCAGGTTGTTGACGACACCAAGGGCGTTACCCTGGCATCGGCATCTTCGCTGGAGAAGGCACTTGCAGAGAAATGCAACGGCCTGAGCGGCATCGAGGCTGCCAAGGTGGTTGGCGGCTGCATCGCGCAGCGCGCACTGGAGAAAGGCATCAGCACGGTTTCTTTTGACCGTGGAGGCTATCTCTATCACGGAAGAGTTAAAAGTTTGGCAGACGCTGCCCGCGAGGGTGGTCTTAAATTCTAAGCGCTATGGCAGATATCAATACCAAGAAAGTTAAAACCGTCGATCTGGAACTTAAGGACAGACTGGTAGCGGTTCAGAGAGTGACAAAGGTCACCAAGGGCGGCCGTCACTTCAGCTTTGCGGCTATCGTCGTAGTTGGCGACGAGAACGGTGTCGTAGGCTATGGCCTTGGAAAAGCCAATGAGGTAACTACCGCAATTTCCAAGGGTATCGAAGATGCAAAGAAGAATCTGGTGAAGATCCCTCTGAGCAAGAAGACTATCCCCCACGAGCAGGAAGCCAAGTTTGGCGGCGCCCGTGTATTCATGAAACCCGCAGCTCCCGGTACCGGTGTGAAGGCCGGTGGTGCGATGCGTGCCGTATTCGAGGCAGTGGGTGTACATGATGTGATTGCAAAGAGTAAAGGTTCATCCAACCCTCACAATCTGGTAAAAGCCACCGTGGCTGCTCTGTGCGAAATGCGCGACGCTTACACGGTAGCCGGCCTTCGCGGCATTCCGATGAGCAGGGTATTTAACGGTTAAGGAGATCCAAGACTATGGCAAAAGTTAAAGTTACCCAGATTAAAAGTATAGCCAGCGCTACCAAGCGTCAGCAGGCCAACATGCAGAGCCTGGGCATTCACAGAATGAACCAGACTGTAGAGGTCGAGCTCACTCCCGTAATTGCTGGTATGATTGAAAAGGTTCGTCATCTTGTAAAAGTTGAAGAAGTAAAATAAGGAGAAGCAACGATGAAATTACAAAATCTCAAACCGGCAGAAGGTTCTACCAAGAGACCCAAACGCATCGGTCGCGGCGAAGGTTCAGGACACGGCGGTACCGCTACCCGCGGTAACAAAGGTGCCCAGGCTCGCAGTGGTTATTCCCACAAAATCGGATTCGAAGGCGGTCAGATGCCTATTCAGCGTCGTCTCCCCAAATACGGATTCAAGAACCCCACAAGAGTAGAATTCGCAGTTGTTAACGTATCTGCACTCCAGGCACTCAGCGAGAAGATCGGTTCCGCCACCATCACTGTGGACGACATGATCATCGGCGGTCTGGTACGCGCAGGTATGCCTGTGAAGGTCCTCGGCAACGGTGACCTCACTGCAAAGTTGGACGTAAGCGCCCATGCATTCAGCAAGAGTGCAGTAGCCAAGATTGAGGCTAAGGAGGGCACAACAACACTTCTCTAACGGCTATGGCAAGTTTTACTCAGACAATTAAGAATATCTGGAAGATAGAGGAACTGCGCAAGCGTATTCTCTATACCCTGTTACTGATTGCAGTCTACAGGTTGGGCTGCTACATCGTAATCCCGGGTATCGACGCTTCTCAGCTCACCAATCTCCAGCGTCAATCATCCGAGGGCCTGCTCGGCCTTATGAACATGTTCTCGGGTGGTGCTTTCGGCAACGCGTCGGTGTTCGCACTGGGCGTGATGCCGTACATTTCTGCATCCATCGTCATCCAGCTTCTGGGTGTGATGTTCCCGTTCTTCCAGCGCCTGCAGCGCGAGGGTGAGAGCGGCCGCAGAAAAATGAACCAGTATACCAGGTATCTTACAATCGTGATTATCGCCATCCAGGGCCCCGCTTACATCGCCAACATGCGCGCACAGCTTCCCGCAAGCGCGTTCCTGGCAAATATGGGCAGCGGCTGGTACGCCTTCCTGGCTACCCTCATCCTGCTGGGCGGTTCCATGTTTGTAATGTGGCTGGGCGAGCGCATCACAGACCGCGGCGTGGGTAACGGTATCTCCCTCATCATCATGATAGGTATCGTGGCCCGTCTCCCTCAGGCTCTCTATCTGGAGCTCATGGAGAAGTTCACAAAGACCACCGGCGGTATCCTGATGTTCATCGTTGAGCTCGTGGTGCTCTTCTTCGTGTTCGTTGCCACCATCGCACTGGTACAGGCTGTCCGCAAGGTGCCCGTACAGTACGCTAAACGCGTGGTCGGCGGCAAGATGTACGGCGGTGTGAAGAACAACATCCCCCTGAAGGTGAATGCGGCAGGCGTAATGCCTATCATATTTGCCCAGGCGATGATGCTCATCCCTCTGCTGTTCACCCGTTTCAACGTGACCAAGGGTCTTGCAGCGGTGCTCAACAACTCCGTCGGATTCTGGTATAACTTCATCTTCGCCCTGATGGTTATCATATTCACCTACTTCTACACAGCGGTGACTATCAACCCTACCAACATGGCAGAAGATCTCAAGAAGAACGGTGGTTTCATCCCCGGCGTGAAGCCTGGCAAGAAGACCGCTGACTATCTTGATGCGATAATGTCACGCATTACGCTTCCCGGCTCTATCTTCCTGGCAATCGTGGCTATCCTGCCCGCATTCGCCCAGCTGCTCGGAGTCAACAACCAGTTTGCTCACTTCTACGGCGGCACCTCGCTGCTGATTCTTGTGGGTGTGATACTGGATACCCTCCAGCACATTGAGAGCCACCTGCTTATGCGCCACTACGATGGTCTGATGAAGACAGGACGTCTTCAGGGCAGATCTGGAATGTAACAATCTTTTATGTATTCGTAAGGGATGATTCGAGTAAGGACAGAAGAAGAAATCGAGCTGCTGCGTGAGAATGCAATTCTCGTGTCGCGCACGATTGCGGAGGTGGGCAAGCACATCGTGCCCGGCGTCAAGACCAAAGAGCTTGACGCGGTTGCGGAGGAATTTATCCGCGACAACGGCGCCACCCCCGGCTTCCTCGGTTACGGCGGATTCCCTTACACCCTGTGTATCTCGGTCAACGAGTATGTGGTCCACGGGTTCCCTTCGGACTACGAACTCAAGGATGGCGACATCGTCTCCATTGACTGCGGTACCACATACAAAGGGTATAACGGAGACTCGGCCTATACCTTTGCATGCGGGCAGATTAGTGCGGCTGACCAGGCTTTACTGGATACTACTAAGAGCTCGCTTTTCAAGGGAATCGAGGCCGCCGTCGCCGGATCCCGTACTGGCGACATCGGATATGCCGTTCAGAGCTACTGCGAAGAGCGCGGATATTCGGTGGTGCGCGAACTGGTGGGGCACGGAATCGGGCGCAATCTGCACGAAAGCCCCGAAGTGCCCAACTACGGACGCCGCGGCCATGGCGTGAAACTCCCGGAAGGCGCCGTGATATGCATCGAGCCCATGATCAATCAGGGCGTTAAGGATGTATATCTTGACGACAACGGATGGGGCGTGTACACCGCCGACCACAAGAAATCGGCTCATTTTGAGATGATGGTTGTGGTGCGCAAGGGAGCTGCTGAAAGGTTGACCACTTACGAATATATAGAAGGTATTAAATAATAATCAAACAACGGAAAACAGCGAATATGCCAAAACAATCAGCAATAGAGAAAGACGGTACGATCATCGAGGCTCTGTCAAATGCGATGTTCCGCGTCGAACTTGACAACGGCCATGTGATAATCGCCCACATTTCTGGTAAGATGCGTATGCACTATATCAAAATATTGCCGGGTGACAAGGTTAAAGTCGAGATGTCTCCGTATGATTTGACCAAAGGAAGAATTTCCTTCAGATATAAATAACAATAAATACACAAACCAAAATGAAAGTTAAGACTTCCATCAAAAAGCGTAGTGACGATTGCAAGATCGTTAAGCGTAAAGGCCGCTTGTATGTTATTTGCAAGAAGAATCCGAAATTCAAAATGCGTCAAGCATAATTTTTAACGAATAATCAATAAAGTAATATAAATTATGGCACGTATAGCCGGAGTTGACTTACCAAAAAACAAGCGCGGAGTTATAGGTCTCACCTATATCTACGGTATCGGTCGCAGCTCTTCAGCCAAGATTCTCTCTGAGCTCAACATCGACGAGAACATCAAGGTTAAGGACTGGAACGACGACCAGATTGCAGCAATCCGCAGCAAAATCGCTGAGGAGTACAAGATCGAGGGCGAGCTTCGCTCTTCGGTTCAGATGAACATTAAACGACTGATGGATATCGGTTGCTATCGCGGCATCCGCCACCGTGTCGGTCTTCCCGTTCGCGGACAGAGCACCAAGAACAATGCACGTACCCGCAAGGGCCGCAAGAAAACTGTCGCTAACAAGAAGAAAGCTACTAAATAGGAGACTTGAATTATGGCTAAAAAGACAACAACAAACAAAAAGAGAGTTGTTAAGGTTGATGCTTACGGACAACTTCATGTCTCTTCAACTTTCAACAATGTAATCGTAACTATCACCAACTCCACCGGTCAGGTTATCAGCTGGTCTTCTGCTGGTAAGATGGGCTTCAGGGGTTCCAAGAAGAACACCCCTTACGCAGCTCAGGTTGCCGCTCAGGACGCTGCCAAGGTCCCTTACGACCTGGGTCTGAGAAAGGTGAAGGCATATGTCAAAGGTCCCGGTTCAGGCCGTGAGTCGGCTATCCGCACCGTGCATGGCGAGGGTATCGAGGTCACCGAGATTATCGATGTAACTCCGCTGCCGCACAACGGTTGCCGTCCTAAAGGTCGTCGTAAAGTTTAATCTTTTAAATCGAATCAGAATATGGCAAGATATACAGGGCCCAAGACCAAAATCGCCCGTAAATTTGGAGAACCGATCTACGGACCGGACAAATATCTGGACAAGAAGAACTACCCTCCGGGACAGCACGGCCTGGCAAAGAAGCGTAAAAAAACTTCTGAGTACGGCATGCAGCTGGCAGAGAAGCAGAAAGTTAAATATACCTACGGTCTGCTGGAGCGTCAGTTCAGCTCTATGTACGAGAAGGCTGCAAGGATGAAAGGCCGTACCGGTGAGAACCTCATCATACTCCTCGAGTCCCGCATCGACAACCTGGTTTACCGCATGGGTATAGCTCCCACAAGGGCTGCTGCACGTCAGCTGGTGAGCCACTGCCACATCACCCGCAACGGTGAAGTTTGCAGCATTCCTTCCACCATTATCCGTCCCGGTGACGTAGTGGGCGTACGCGAGCGTTCCAAGAGCCTCGAAGTGGTTCAGGACAGCCTGAGCCGCGGCGCTAACAAGTACTCATGGATTGAGTGGGATGCAGACAAGTGCGCAGGCAAGTTCCTCAACACCCCTGAGCGCAGCGAGATCCCCGAGACCATCAACGAGCAGCTGATCGTCGAGTTGTACTCCAAGTAGCAGCGTGAAACAACACTAACACAAAAAAACCGAATCATTTATGGCAATTTTAGCATTCCAAAAACCTGATAAGGTCATAATGCTGGACGCTACCGATACCTTCGGCCGCTTTGAGTTCCGCCCCCTGGAGCCCGGTTATGCGACCACCGTTGGTAACGCGCTTCGCCGCATTTTGCTCTCATCTCTGGAAGGTTTTGCCATCACCAGCATCCGCATCGAGGGTGTCAAGCATGAGTTTGACACTATCCCCGGCGTGGTTGAGAACGTGGTGGACATCATCCTCAACCTCAAGCAAATTCGTCTGAAGAGAATGATAGAGACCGAAGAGGGCGAAACTGCTACCGTAACTGTTAGTGGAAAGACCGAATTCACTGCTTCTGACCTGGCCAAGAGCCTTTCATCTTTCACAGTCCTCAACCCCGACCTGCACATCTGCACAATGGAGCCCGACGTGAAAATCGTTATGGACTTCACCATTGGCAAGGGTCGCGGTTATGTCCCTTCAGATGAGAACAAAGACGAGAAGGCACCGCTCGGTACAATCGCAATCGACTCGATATTCACCCCTATCAAGAATGTCAACTACCGCAGGGAAGACTGCCGCGTAGAGCAGAAGACCGACTACGAGTGCCTGATCCTCGAGATCACCACCGACGGTTCCATCTCCCCTAAGGATGCGCTCAAAGAGGCAGCCAAGATACTCATCTATCACTTCATGCTGTTCTCAGATGACAAGATCACCCTTGAAGAGAACGTTGCTCCCGAGAGCAAGAACCTCGACGAGGAGTCGCTCCGCACCCGTCATCACCTTATGACCAAACTTCAGGACCTCGAGATTTCCGTCCGCGCTCTCAACTGCCTCAAGGCTGTGGAGATCGAGACCATCGCAGACCTGGTTTCCCATAAGAAAGAGGAGCTGATGAAGCTGCGCAACTTTGGCAAGAAGTCCCTCACAGAGGTGGTTTACCTTGTAGAGAACAAGCTCAAGCTCAGCTTTGGGATGGACGTTTCTAAGTACAACATTGATAAAAAAGAATAACAGGATATGAGACACAACAGGTCAATTAATCATCTGGGACGTAAAAGCGGCCATCGCAAAGCAATGCTCGCCAACATGGCTTGCTCGCTTATCATGCACAAGAGAATTGAGACCACAGTTGCAAAGGCAAAGGCGCTGAGAATGTACGTAGAGCCCCTGATCACCAAGTGCAAGGACGATTCTACCCACTCCCGCCGTACCGTTTTCAGCTATCTCAAGCAGAAAGAGGCCGTTAGCGAACTGTTCCGCGTAGTGGCTCCCAAGATCGGCGACCGTCCGGGCGGATACACCCGCATCGTGAAGACCGGTTTCCGCGAGGGTGATGCTGCCGACATGGCTATCATCGAACTGGTTGACTTCAACGAGGCTGCACTCGCAGCTACCGAGAAGGCTGCCAAGAAGCCCGCTACCCGCCGCAGCCGCAAAGCTGCCCCCAAGGCAGAGAAAGCAGCTCCCGCAGCAGAGGCACCTGCAGCTGAAGCACCCGCAGCAGAGGCAGAGGCACCCGCAGCAGAGTAGGCTTGTCCCGCTCAAAGATGCCGACGCATGTCCGGAAACCCCGGATGTGCGTCGCATTTTTATTTGAGCGCCAAAATGCGTACCTTAGCACTCCAAGTGCAAGAAACGTTCACATGAAAAAGGCAATTCTCTCTGTTATTTGCCTGATGACGGCCGTGGCTGGACTCTCTGCCCAGACCGTGACCGACGAGGCTTCCTATCAGTTAAACAAGGCCCGCGACCTCTGGTACAACTCTGCCAACGCGGCCGGCGTAGCCAAAGGCGACATGGCCCCCTGGCGCAATCTCTCTGCTGGATATAATCTCGGCAAGGGAGACTTTACCGATTCGTGGAACGCGAAATCGCAGACCGGATACGGCGCATCCGGCGACATGCTCACCAACCTGGGCGGCTTCAAACTGCTGGCCGATGCTACTTTCTCCAGGGACGAACTGGAACAATGCATGTACAACACCTCTATGTACGATGTACGGTGGGACATGCCTTTCTATGTGGCGATGAACACCAGGGAGAGGTTCCCCATGCATCGGATGCGCGCTGCCGCTTCCCTTTCTGCCGTGTCTCCGCTCATGTTGAACGACAGGTTCTCGATAGCCCTGTCGGGCAGTTTCGATTACAGCAAGGCGTGGCGTCTGGGTTCTGTGACATCAGACTATGCAGCCCCCGGATTCGAGGTTTCCCCGTCTGTAATCGTAGTGATAGACGATAATAATACCCTCGGAATAGCTGCCCGATACACCAAGGAGACGGGCACCAACGTGGTATCCACCGGCGACGGAACATCCATCGAGGTGGTGTTCCTCCAGGGACTGGGATATTACATGCCCCGCTGGGCCGGCGGCAACCTGGGGATGGCTCCAATTCTGTACAGCACAGACAGCAAAGGGGCATCGATTCAGTACAATCATAAAGCCGACGCAAAGGAGTGGCTGGCAGAGGTATCGCTGGACACCGGTTCCACACAGGTGGCAGAGAGCGACGGCGGCCGTGCCAAGGGTGCGGTGAACCGTTATGTGACCAAAGCCGACATCCAGGGTATCTTTGGCGAGAACCGATCCCGCAAGCTCGATTTGAATGTCACCTACAACCTGTTCTATCAGCTGAACGGCGCCAGCGGCACCGCACAGGGGCAGGGCAGCCTGATTGACGGCGGCCTCAAATATACGGCATACACCGGAACCGGCGCCGGGAACTGCTTCAACTTTATGATGGGGGCGGGAATTGATATATCTTCAATGGATCTCTCCCGCGTTACAAACACCAGTTTTAAGGCCCTCTCGCTGCTGCCGTATGCTTTCGTGGGTAAGAATTTCAGATTCGCAGAGGCACATTCGCTGCTGGCAACCCTTAACGCCGGCTACAACTTTGCGATGAACACCAAATACACGCCTCCGGCATCGCTGGCTGCAGGTGACGTAATCGCCAACTTTATGTACGACGATGAGGCCGACTATCTGCACGCCTATTACGCACGCATCACCGCGGAGGTTACATACACCTTCCGCATCGGGGACGTGCTGTCGCTCTATGCGCGCCCCAGGGGCGGATACATAAAGCCCATGAACGCCGACGGCGCCCGTGCAATGTGTGACTTCGCTCTGGGAGTAATCTTCTAGAAAAGGCCGTTCAGCTGGGCGTCTATCAGGTCGCAGACGGTGCTCAGGTCGGCAGGATTCTCTTCAAAATCGTACTTATCCACATCCAGGATAAGCAGTTTGCCGTCGGTATAATTCTCAATCCACTTCTCGTAGCGGTCGTGCAGACCCTTGAGATAGTCTATGCGGATGCTGTTTTCATATTCGCGGCCCCGCTTCTGGATCTTGGCCACCACGTTGGGGATGGAGCTGCGCAGATAAATGAGCAGGTCCGGCGCCTTCACCAGCGATATCATCAGGCTGAAAAGGTCCTTGTAATTCTCAAAGTCGCGGGTGGTCATAAGCCCCATGTCGTGCAGGTTGGGGGCGAATATGTTCGCATCCTCATAAATGGTGCGGTCCTGCACAATCACATCGCTGCTGCGGCTTATCTCCACTATATCGCGGAAACGCTTGTTCAGGAAATATATCTGCAGGTTGAACGACCAGCGCTCCATATCCTCATAGAAATCTGCCAGATAGGGGTTGTGGTCTACCGGTTCAAACCTCGGGGTCCAGTTGTAATGCTGGCAGAGCAGTCTTGTGAGAGTGGTCTTGCCGCTGCCTATGTTCCCTGCAATCGCGATGTGCATAATCTCAGTTTTTATGGATTCTTACAAATTTAGCAAAAGACTTTGTAATTTTGTGGTATGATAAAAGTTTTTTACTTCAATCCGCTGAGGGAGTGCACATACGTCGTTTGGAACGATGAGCGCCAGGGTGTAATAATAGACCCGGGCGCAATCACGGTGCGTGAGCAGCAGCGGCTGGCAGATTTTGTGGAGGCGGAAGGGCTGCAGGTGAAGGCGATACTGCTCACCCACGGCCATTTTGACCACGTGTTCGGGCTGAAGGATGCCGCCGCAAGATGGGATGTGCCGGTGTATATGCACCACAAGGACCAGTCGGTGTTCGAAGGCTCGGTGGACTTCAGCAAGATGCTGGGGCTGCCGTACGAGCCGTATGAGGGGCCGATTCTGGACATACTGCGGTGCGCAGAGGCGATGCCTCAGGGGTTGGAGTTCGAGGTGCTGGAGACCCCGGGCCACACCCAGGGGTGCGTGTGCCTCTACTTGCCGCAGGATAAGCTGATGTTTTGCGGCGACACCATCTTCTGCGGCTCCGTGGGGCGTACCGACCATCCCGGCGGCGACCATTACCAGATGATAGAGAGCATCCGGCGGGAGATCCTGCCGCTGCCGCGCGAAACCCGTCTGCTCCCCGGCCACGGCCACGAAACCACCATCGGTGACGAAATAGATATGAATCCGTTCCTGTAGATGGATACAATTGATATCATAGGCGCAAGGGCGCACAACCTCAAGAACATCTCGCTCTCCATTCCGCGGGATGCGCTGGTGGTTGTGACCGGCGTGAGCGGAAGCGGCAAGAGCTCGCTGGCCTTTGATACCATCTATGCGGAGGGGCAGCGCAGATATGTGGACACCCTGAACACCTATGCGCGGCAGTTCATGGGGATGCTGGAGCGTCCAGATGTAGACGATATCCGCGGCCTGAGCCCCATACTGGCGATAGAACAGAAGACCACCGCCCGCAACCCCCGATCCACCATCGGCACGGTAACGGAGATATACGACTTCTTCCGCCTGCTGTACGCCCGCGCCGCGCAGGCCTATTCGCCCGCGACAGGCAAGGAGATGGTGCGCTACACCGATGCGATGATTGTGGACCTGATACAGAGCGAATACGCGGGGCAGAAGATACTGCTGCTGGCGCCGCTGGTGTCGGGCCGCAAGGGGCATTACAAAGAGCTGTTCGAACGCCTTGTAAAAAAAGGATACACGCAGGTACTGGTAGACGACCAGCTGTGCGACCTGGCCACTATAGAGCCGCTGGACCGATACAAGACCCACTTCATCTATCTGGTGGTGGACAAGCTGCTGCCGGGGGATGGGAGCCAGATGCGCGTGTCGCAGTCGGTGGCCACAGCGCTGAACCAGGGCAAGGGGAGCATCGCCATAATGCCGTACGGCGGAGGTCCGCTGCGGTTCCTCAGCAAAAACTTCGTATGTCCCGACACCGGGATGTCGCTGGGGGTGCCGGCGCCGCACACCTTCTCTTTCAATTCTCCGCAGGGGGCGTGTCCGCACTGCGGCGGTCTGGGGAAGATTGTCAGCATGGATTTCGAGAAGATAATCCCTGACAAGCATCGCTCCATCGCGGCGGGCGGCATCGCACCGCTGGGCGCGTACCGCAAGAACAACGTCTTTGAGATAATAGAGGCCATCGCCAAGAAATACGATTTTTCACTCAACGCCCCCATCAGCGATATACCTGAGGAGGCGATGAGTGTGCTGCTGTACGGCTCGGAGGAGCTGTTCCGGGTGGGCAGTGGCTCTGAGCAGCAGATGGTAAGCTTTGAGGGTATCATCCCCCGCACCATGGCCACCGGAGACGAGAGCGACGAGGTGCTGGCCCGCAAAGAGCGGTTCATGGAGACCACCGTATGCCCGGTGTGCGGCGGGACGCGCCTGAAACAGGAATCGCTCTGCTTCAAGATAGCCGGGTTGAACATCGCGGAGGTGGCCTCCATGGATATCGACGCCCTTTACGACTGGGTCAAGGGGCTGCCGGCGCTGCTCTCGGAGCGGCAGAACCTGATAGCAGCAGCGCTGCTCAAGGAGATTGGCGACAGGGTAAGGTTCCTCAAGGCAGTGGGGCTGGGATACCTCTCGCTGGACCGTCCCACGGCGACCCTCTCCGGCGGAGAGAGCCAGCGAATCAGGCTGGCGACCCAGATTGGCAGCAAGCTGGTAAACGTGCTCTACATTCTGGACGAGCCCAGCATAGGGCTGCACCAGAGGGATAACGACAAGCTGATAGATTCGCTCAAGACGCTCCGCGACGAGGGGAACTCCGTGCTGGTGGTGGAGCACGACCGCGAGATAATGGAGCAGGCTGACTGGCTGGTGGATATCGGCCCCGGAGCGGGAGATCTGGGCGGCGAACTGCTTTACAACGGCTCTCCTGCCGATATTTCAAAGGCGCCCGCGACCCCCACGCTGGATTATCTGCTGGGCCGGCGCGCCATAGATGTGCCGGCGGTGCGGCGTCCCGGCAACGGAGCGTTCCTTACTCTCACCGGCGCCCGCGGTAACAACCTGAAGGATGTCACCCTCAAGCTCCCGCTCGGCTGCCTTATAGGGGTGAGCGGGGTCTCCGGCAGCGGCAAATCGTCGCTGGTGAGCGAGACGCTGATGCCCATCCTCAGCAACAAACTGTACCGCTCGCGCTACCCGGTGCTGCCGTACAGCACTCTGGAGGGGCTTGAGAATATCGATAAAGTGATTGAGGTGGACCAGCAGCCCATCGGGCGCTCTCCCCGCAGCAATCCCGCCACTTACATAAACGTATTCACAGCCATCCGCGAACTGTTCGGCGCCACACCGGACGCCAAGATACGCGGCTTCAAGGCGGGCCGCTTCTCCTTCAACACCGTGGGAGGCCGCTGCGAGACCTGCAAGGGAGCCGGTGTGCAACAGATAGAGATGCGATTCCTGCCCCCCGCTCACGTCACCTGCAAGGAGTGCGGCGGCAAGCGCTACAAGCCCGACACGCTGGCGGTGCGCTACAAGGGGAAGAACATAAACGATGTGTTGGAGATGACCGTCTCACAGGCCTGCGAGTTCTTCCACAGCCACCCGATGATTTACCCCAAGCTGAAAGCGATGGAAGATGTGGGGCTGGGATACGTAAAACTGGGGCAGCCCTCCACCACTTTGTCCGGCGGCGAAAGTCAGCGCGTGAAACTGGCGGCGGAACTCAGCCGCAAGAGCACCGGCAGCACCCTCTACCTGCTGGACGAGCCCACCACCGGCCTCCATTTTGACGATATCAAACGGCTCATGGATGTGCTGGACAAGATTGTGGAGCAGGGTAACACCGTGATAATCATAGAGCACAATCTGGACGTGCTCAAATGCGTGGACTATCTGGTGGACATGGGCCCCGAGGGGGGATCCGCCGGCGGCAACATAGTGTGCGCCGGAACCCCGGAAGAGGTCTCCCGCTGCAAAGAATCCTACACCGGAGGATATCTAAAGAAGGTGCTGGGGTAGCCCTTACATTGACTGCTTGATGCCGGCAAACAGGATTGCGCCTGTGCTGCGCTCACTTATGAAATAGAGGAATGGGCGGTCTGCCTTGAAGTAGAAGATGTCGCTGCTGGGCGCCACGGAGGTAAGCTTCATGCCCACATAGGTCACGGCCGCTGCCTCGGTGCCCTCTTCGTCTACCTTGATCTTGGCTTTGTGACGGACCTCGTCTATGCAGAGCGGGGTGTCGCTCATGGCAGAGAAATCAGCCGCACCGGTGAATGCGAGCTTCATACCCATGTCCTTCAGGATATCTATACACAGCTGCTCTGCGGCATATTCCTGCTCAAACTTGGGCATGGAGAAATGGGTCTCGTATGTGTAGCCGTCGTACAGGTATTGCACCCAATGGTCCCTGTCCAGAGTGGCCAGAACCTTCTCTACAGTGACACCGCTGCGGGGAACCACAATGGTCATGGAGAATGCTTCGTTGCCGTAGGGGATGCTCATGGCCTCTGCATACTCGTCGCTATATACGCGAGCGTTGCTGAAGGTGCGGTTCATGAACATCGTCTTTTTGGTGCTGCCGTTCCAGTTAGTGAACTTATCTTCCTTGCTCAGGTTCTTGTCGAACGGTTTTGCCCAGGTGCCCTTGAAATAGATGGCGTTCAGCAGGCTGGCCATCACATCGCCGTCTATCTCGTCCACAATCTTGTCTATCATGCCGCGGGTGCGGTCTTTGCACCAGCCGTTGATCTCTGCAGCCGCCTGCTTGCCGTTGTCGGGCAGAGTGCGCACCTCTGCGAAGAAGCTGTCTTTGATATTGTTTATGTAATCGTCCTTAACAACGATGTATTTCTTTGACCAGAAGGAGTTTGCAATCTCAAAGGTGGTGGTGTTATCCACATTCTGCAGCGCCGGAATCAGAAAACTGTAGAACCCGCTCACGTCCGCTCTTGAGAAATCGTTGAAAGCCAGGGCGTTGTACATCTCTGTCTGAGTGTCGCCGTTAGCGCCTGCGGCCGCCATTGAAAGGGCCATCTGGATGCTGAACGGAGATACGAATATGTTCTTGCCCGCCTGCTCTTTGTTACATGCAGCCTTCAGAAAATCAAACGTGAATGCGTTTGCGTTGTAGCTGATCTGCTGCTGGACCTTGGTGAGGACGATATCCTCACGCTGCTTGGGCTGGTTGTTATCTTCCGGTTCTTCAGCGCACGAAAACATTACTGATAATGCCATTATTAAGATGTTGCAGATAATCATTGTCCTTTTCATATAACAGTTGACATTTACCGTATAAATGCAAAACTGTGCCAAAATTAACAAATTGCGGTTTATTTAGTACCTTAGCGGTATGCATAGACACTACATTATTCTGATACTTGCGCTGCTTGTCTGCGGCGCGTGCGCAAACCGCCCGGTTTCTTCCGGACACGTTGCGGCAGCCGGCCTTAGAACCGATTTGATGGAGATGACAGATCCGGCAGAGAGCGGAGACATTGCTCTTATAGCTTCCAGTAAACCGCAGTTTTCCTGGGTGGTACCCTCGGTTGGAGACAACACGCGGCAGGTGGCATACAAGATTGGTGTTTATGAGTGGGAAGATTATGCTGCTCAGAAAATGAAGGGACGGAGCGTCCCGGTATGGGACAGCGGCTGGGTAGAGAGCGATACCAGCGTGGCCGTTCCATATCAGGGGCCGGAGCTCAAGCCGGACACGGAGTATTGCTGGACGGTGGAGTTGAAACTTTCCTCTATGAGTAAACGTTTAAAAACGTCTGAAAGCGTTTATAAACGTTTTAAAACGGATAAAACACTGGCGGAGTACGCCACGCCGTCTTATCCTCTGCTTACCAAAGAAGAGACCTGTGAGACGCCTGTGAACGGCATTTACGATTTCAAAAAGGCAGCGTTCGGCAAGTTGGTGCTGACTCTCAACGCAGCTAAAGATGACAACGTAACGGTGATTATCGGCGAACGGCTCAAGGATGGTGTCATAGAGCACACCCCGCGCGTAAGTTCCGTGGTGTATGATGAGATTGACCTGCGAGTAAAGGAGGGAACGCATACATATCTCGTAGAGCCCAACTGCGATGCCCGCAACACCGGCCCAATGGCTGTGCCCCTGCCTGAATATGCCGGAGTGGTGGCGCCGTTCCGTTTCTGCTCCATTTCAGGCGATGTAGAGCCGGTGAGCGTGAAGCGCATCAGCTATCATTATCCTTTCGATGCAAACGCTGCCAGCTTCCGCTGCAGCAACGATACCCTTAACGCCATCTGGGACCTGTGCCACTACAGCCTGGAGCCGTGTTCGTTCCTCGGAATCTGGGTGGACGGCAACCGCGAGCGCATTCCGTATGAATACGACGCGCTCATTGCACAGCTGTGTCATTACGGCGGCGATGCTGAATATTCCATAGACCGCCGCACGCTGGAGTGGCTGCTGGAGAAGCCCACCTGGCCCACCGAGTGGATTCTCTACACCGTAGAAATCGCCTGGAACGATTATCTGTGGACAGGCGACAGCCGCGCCCTCAAAGCAAATTACGATATCCTCAAAGCCCACAGCCTGGACGCTCTGCGTAAGGCTAACGGCCTCATTTCCACAAAGCAGGGACAGACGCCGGAGTTCCTGGCCAGCATCAACCGCACCGGCGCTATCACCGATATCGTGGACTGGCCGCACAACAAAATTGAGGACGACGGCTTTGTGTATACCGATTTCAATGCGGTAGTGAACGCCCTTTATTACCGCACTCTGCTGCGTCTTGGCGATATCGCTAGCGTACTTGCAAAGGAGAACGCGACTGGATATGCCCAGCTTACGGGCAACTATGCGGCAGATGCCGCAGGCTTCAAGACCGAGGCCGTAGAAACTCGCAATGCCTTCCGCAACGCCTTCTATGATGCCGCCTCGGGTCTTGTGCGCGACGGTATCAACACCGACCACGCTTCCCTGCATTCCAATATGATGGCGATTCTGTGCGGCCTGCTGGAAGAAGATGAGATTCCTGCGGCTGCAGATTTTGTGGAGTCCCGCGGCCTGATGTGCAGCATCTTTGGCGCCCACAACTTCCTGGAATCGCT
This sequence comes from Bacteroidales bacterium, assembly GCA_017962235.1. Taxonomy (GTDB): domain Bacteria; phylum Bacteroidota; class Bacteroidia; order Bacteroidales; family UBA932; genus Equibacterium. The sequence goes on from JAGCVS010000013.1 coordinate 103,135, forward strand.
CTATGCAGCCGGCCGGGGCAGCGCCGCCCTGAGGTTTATGACTAACGACAGCCTTCGCGGCTGGTTCAACGGTCTGCGTCTGGGCACGACCATCACACTGGAGGCCTGGGACGACAGTTTCAAGCCCAATCAGGACTGGAACCACATCGCCGGCGCAGCTCCGGGCAACGCCATCCCGTTCGGACTGATGGGCGTCCGTCCCGTAGAACCCGGCTTCTCGCACGTGGAAATCCGTCCGCAGATCGGCAATCTCGAGTGGGCGGAGATGACCCTCCCCACCATCCGCGGCAGCATATCGGTATCCATCAGGGACGGAGAGATGAAGGTCACCATCCCCGCCAACATGACCGCCGACATCTGGCTGCCAAATAAGAATAACAAAATGACCCGCGTCACAGTGGGGAGCGGGTCATATACGTATAAATACTGATTTAATTCAGAATATTACTCCGAGGTGAACGGGAGCAGGGGGAGGCGGTAGCTGTTCCAGAGGTGGCCGATGGAGAAATCGTGCCACAGGTAGCGTACGTACTTGGGTTCGGGAACCTCGGGAGCGGTGCAGCCGATGCTGTTGCCGTCGGTGCCGGTGATGGTGGCGGGATACCACACCTTGTCTTCTCCGGCAACCTCAAAGCCGGGAACACCCTTGAACTCCCAACCCATGTCGGAATGGATTCCGCCGCCGCAGTTGGAGAGATACACAATCGCATTAGGGCCACTGAAGGTGGCCTTTATCATATCGGGGAAAGCACTGCCAAAGCCCTTGAAACCGTACCAGTTTTCCAGTGCCAGATATGCCAGACGCTCGCCCACCTCGGCCTTCTTGCGGGGATGGATGATACCCTTTTCAAACTCGTACACCAAGTCGCAGGTGCCAATCATCGCGCAGTTGGGCACCAGAGTGGCGGCAGCCTTCTGACGGTCGCGAAGACGCGCTGCCAGACCCGAGTCGCCCTCCGCACTGTAGGGATGGGGGGCAATCTGAACATAGTAGAAGGGGAGGTCGCCGCGGCCAAAGAGCTCGCGCCATTTGGTTACCATAGCGGCCTGCAGTTGCGCATAGTCTTGTGTATAGATGGCTCCCACGTTGGAGCATCCCTGATACCAGGTGAAACCGTCTATGGTGTAATGACGCAGCGGGTATATCATCGCATTGTACATCAGCGTGCTGGTGTGCCAGGGGGTGGAGTCCTTGTTCTCACGGATATCCTTGTCCACATCCTCCGCCTTGATGCCGCCCTTTATCAGGCTCTCGCGGTCCATCCAGCACTCAATCATGGTGCCGCCCCAGCAGGGAACAACAAGACCCACGGGCACGCCCAAATCTTCTGAAAGCTGCCTGCCAAAGTAGAAGGCGGTGGCGCTGAACTCTGCGATATGGCCGCCGCTGGTGGTCCACCACTCGCCGGAGGCATCCTCCAGAGGTGTCTCAGAAGTTGCCTTTTTTATCATGACCATGCGAAGGCCGGGGTAGTGGCGCGCGTCGCGCATATCCTCGCCGCCGTTCTCAATCGGCTGGAAGCGCCAGCCGCCCATGGGCATCTCCATGTTGGACTGTCCGCTGCAGAGCCAGACCTCGCCGATGAGCAGATTCTCCAGAGAAATATTCTCCTTGCCGCTGGCAACGGTCACGGTCTGCGGCTCGAACGATGCCGCCGGAGTGGCCACAGCCACCTTCCAGAAGCCATCCTGGCCTGCCACAGCCTTGTAGCGCGCCTTGCTCCAGGATACCGTTACTTTTACAGTCGCGCCGGCATCGGCCCAACCCCAGATATTCGCGTCAGTTTTCTGCTGAAGCACCATGTTGTTGCCGAAGAAACCCGGCATCCGAAGTCCGTCCGCCCGGGCCACCATAAAGGCCAGCAGGCAGGAAATAATAAGAATAATCCGTTTCATACATCAAAGTTAACCATATTATTTCTAAATTAGTTCCCGATATGAACAGGATACTTATTTTTTTGATGATTTCGCTGATGGCCACCACCTGCCATCGCATCAATAATAAACCCAATCCGGAAGATCCGGAAGAAGTAGAGCTTGACGGGACATACACCCCGGTGAGCATACACCGCTCTGTGGATGCCGTGCAGCCCTCCACAGGCCTGGTGCTCTGGAGCGACAATGCCCGCAGCCGCAATGCCAAATACGGCGAAACCATTACCCTTGAGTATGCGTACTGTCTCCCCTGCAAGGTGGTAAAGGGAAAGAAAAACGATAAGATACAGTACGACTGGAGCTCCTTTGACAGCTGGCTGAACAGCGTGGCGTCGCGCAACCATCAGGCGGTGGTGCGCTTCCGCTACGAATACCCCGGTTCACGCGATGTGGACGGCCAGCCCGGCACCACCGCCGTCCCGGACTACATCAAGGCGCTGGAAGATTACAACGAGACATATTACGACAACCCCGAAGACGGCCCCACCTGGTATGCAGACTGGAGCAACGCGGAACTGCAGTGGTTCACCAAGCAGTTCTACACCGATTTCAACGAAGTTTACAAAAAGGATCAGCGCATAGCCTTTGTTGAGGTGGGATTCGGCCACTGGAGCGAATATCACATCTATGCCACTCCCCTCAAGCCTGGCCAAAACTTCCCCACCGCAGAATATCAGGCAGAATTCCTGACCCATCTGAATACCGCGCTGGAGATACCCTGGCTGATATCGATAGATGCAGCGGAAAAGTCTCCCATAGTGGACAACAGCAGTCTGATGGCCCTCACATTCGGCATGTTTGACGACAGTTTCATGCACAAGTCGCACGAGAAAGGCTACAACGAGGAGTGCTGGAACGCGCTGGGTAAGGGGACCCGCTGGCAAACCGGCGCGTGCGGCGGCGAGATAAGCTATTACACAGATAACGACCAGCGCAACTTCCTGAATCCGGAGGGGATGTACGGCGTCACCTGGGAGAAGGCCGCCTCCAAATATCACATCACCTTCATGATTGCCAACGATGCCCCCGGCAGCAAATACGGCACTGCAGACCGCTTCAAGGAGGCGGGAATGGTGTGCGGCTACAACTTCAAGCTCACCGGATTGTACGTTAACGGTAGCGGGACGGCCGTCAAGGTGACCAATACCGGCATCGCTCCAATCTATCGCGACGCTTATGTGGCAGTGGGCGGCGTGCGTGGCGAAACCTCCCTCAAGGGGCTGCTGCCCGGCAAGGAGAGGCTGGTGTTTGTGAAAAAGATAACCGACGGCACCGATGTCACCATAGTATCGGACTACATCCTGCCTACCCAGACAATTCAATTTGATGCGGACCTTTAGAACGATAATGATTGCTGCGGCACTCTTTGTGGCCGCAGCCGCACAGGCACAGCCCGCGGCGGTGGACATGGGCCTGAGCGTGAAATGGGCCAGCTGCAATTTGGGCGCGACAGCGCCTCACGAGAGCGGCGACTATTTTGCCTGGGGCGAGACACAACAGAAACAGACCTACGACCGGAACACATACGCCTTTAACGGCGACGGCCCCTACGGCTTTGTCAAATACAACGAACGCTTTATCCTGAACCGTCAGCTGGATGCGGAAGACGATGTGGTGCAGGCGCGTCTGGGCGGCGGCTGGCGCACCCCTACCTTTACCGAGGCCAACGAGCTGGTGCACGAGTGCGACTGGACCTGGACTGAAAGCGACGGCGTACAGGGATACAGGATTGAAAGCAGGAAAAACGGCAACAGCATATTCCTGCCAGCAGCCGGCTATATGGAGGGTGACGAACTGAACTATCACGGCACCGCCGGCCGCTACTGGACTGCCACCCGCCATCCATATCACCCGCAGTGCGCAATGAATATCTTCTTCAGCGAAGCATTCTACTACGCATATTTCTACGACCGCTTTCGCGGATACCCCGTCCGCCCGGTGTGCGAATAACTATTTCAGATAAGAAGAGATAGAACCGGCCTTTACCCGGAACCAGTTTTTGGAATCGTCTGAGAGCAGACGGTATTCTGAATGATTGCCCCATGAGGCGGGGCGGTCGCGGATTTCCATATCCTCGCCCGTGTCGTTGGGCACATAGGGGGCCAGCAGCGTCTGCCACTGCCGGATGCGTTCCGCACTCTGAGAAACGCCCGTCCAGGGATTGTCCACAGTAGAGAAATCGCGCAGATACTGCGTGTAGATGTCCCGGAACTCCGCCACCTGCAGGATCTTGCTTATAAGGATGCACTCGTCTATGCCCCAGCGGTAGGGGTCCTGCCGCCCGGAGTCGTGCTGCACCCCGCAGTTGTGGGAGGTTCCCAGCGTGTTGTCGTAGTCATAGGGGAGCATGTACACCTTGTAGTTGAACGGGTCGCGGCTGTTGAAATAGAGATAGAAGTTGTTCTTGTTGTTCCAGTAATCGTCCCAGTGCCCCAGCGCCACGTTGGCGGCGTACATCTTGAGCAGCAGGTCCACGTCGCACACGCGGGAAATCCAGTTGCGGAACGAGTCTCCCTTGAGATGCTGGAGATTGCTTATAAAGTCCTTCAGCTGGGCGGTGGCAGGCACCAGGTCGGCGGCATCGTCGCTCTTGAGGTCGTATACATACTCCTTCGAAGAATCGTCGTCCAGATGGAACAGCCGGCTGTCGGTGTCGCGCAGGTTGGCGCCCCAGTTGCACTTCCAAAGAAAGCCGTCGTCGGCGCCAAACAAGGGGCGGTTGCGCACGTACTGCCGGTCTATCGACTCCGTCATCATATACACGCCCATGTACACGGCGGGACTGTCGCCCACCCGCAGCGAAAGCCGGCACCAGGATGACTGCGGCGCCGTCCACACCCCGTATCGGGTTAGCAAATCGTAGCAGAAATGCTCGCGGATGTAGGTCGGGTCCTCCTTGGCATACTTTAGGTTGATGCGCCGTATGCCGGCCAGATTGCCGCCCTCGTTGAACTTGTGCAGGTGCAGCCCGTAGTGGACACGACGCCAGCGCACATCCCCCTGGCTGTGCTTGTCACCGGAGTGCCCCTCGGGGCGCCGGCGGGAGGTGTTGCCCCGCAGCCGCAGTCCGGCATCGGCACATTTTAAGGTGCCGCCATCGCGCTCCAGAGTTACGGTGCGGCACTTTACATATTCGTGGGTGTGATTGTCCTTGTCGTAGGCCTCCAGCAGATTGTTCCATTCGCTCTCAGAAATCGATATGGTGAGTGCGGGAAGGGCGGTGTCGTCAAAAAAGCGCTTCACCGCCGGCGATGGCGTAAGCGCATCGTCGCTAATAACAATCAAATCCTTGCCGCAGGAGGTTGCGGCAAGGATAAGAATGGTCGCATATAGTAATTTAACTCGCGTTATTTGCGCATTTTAGTCATGTAGAACAACAGGTACAGCACGCCAAGGGTCATTACGGCGATTGCGCCTGCCTGACTGTTCATTGCATCCGCAGCCACACCCATAACGGGCGGGAAGATAGCGCCGCCGATAATACCCATGATAAGCAGGCCGGAAACCTCGTTCTGCTTGTCGGGCACTGCCTGCAGCGACTGTGCGAAGATGATGGAGAAGAGGTTTGAGTTGCCGATACCAGCAAGTACGATTGCGCCGTAGAGCACGGTCTTGGTCTCTCCAAAGAACATTCCTGCCATGGCTGCAATCAGCATTAGCACGCTAACCAGGAATACCTTGCGGTGGCTTACCAGCGAGAGCAGCAGCGCGCCCAAAAGGCAGCCGGCGGTACGGCAGATAAAGTAGAGGGAGGTGGCGAAGCCGGCCTCTTCCAGAGGCATGCCTGCCCTCTCCATCAGGAGCCTGGGTGCGGTGGTGTTGATGCCGACGTCCACACCCACATGGCAGATGATGCCGATAAAGGAGAGCAGCACGAACCCGACGCCCAGCAACTTGAAGCAGTCGGCGAAAGAAGAGGTCTCGCCGGCAACCTGCTCACGCGGAATGGCGGTGATGGCAAGCAGCACTGCTGCAAGGATGCCGATGGCACCGTAGATGGGGAACAGTGCCCTCCAGCCCAGTCCGAACAGAGAAGGGGAGGCAGCTGCGCACCAGCCCATGATAAGGGGTGCCATGAAAGATGCGATGGCCTTCACAAACTGACCGAAGGTCATGGCGCTGGCCAGCTTCTTGCCGCTGATAAGGTTGGTGATAAGCGGGTTGAGGGAGGTCTGCATAATGGCGTTGCCGATACCCAGCAGAGAGAATGCTATCAGCATCACTGCCAAGCTGTTGCTGAATATGGGGAGCAGCAGGGACACCACGGTGATCACCATAGAGAGCATCACGGTGTTCTTGCGGCCAATGCGGTTCATCAGCAGACTTGTGGGGATGGAAAAAATCAGGAACCATACAAACACCATGGAAGGGAGGATGTTGGCCATTGTGTTGCTCAGTTCGTGCTCTTTCATCACGTAACTTGAGGCGGTGCCCACCAGGTCCACGAATCCCATCGCAAAGAAGCATAGCATCACCGGAATAATCTGTACCGGGAGGCCTTTTTTAGTTTGGACGTCGTTGCTCATGTCTTTATTGTTAATGATTATATGCGTATTGGTTCTCAAAGATAGAAAAAAAAGACAGGAAATGATATCTTTGTAACATGAAACAGAATACGCACACCGGCGGGAAGATGTCCCGTGCCGATTTTTTGAAATACTCTACATACGGGCTCGGAGGGTTGTTCCTAGGTCTCAAGGTGTCGGAGCTGGATGCAGCTGAGAGCAGTCCGGCGCCCCGTACGGCGGCAAAAGAGCTGTACGAGAGCTGGAAGTCTCCATGGCAGCCGGAGGTACCGCAGCGCCTTAGCAAGATTACGCACGAGCTGGCGTGGAAGGGACTTTCCGGAGAGAACGGCCGCACCATGAAAATGGTGGACTGGAACCCGCAGATAGACCCCGCCCTGCCGCCGCAGATGAAATATGCCGCCGCAGCCAAGAGCATTGCAGAGAACGCCCCGCTGCGCATCCTCCCCGGCGAGCTGATAGTTGGCTCCGCAACCCTGCTGGAGGCCATGCACGAGAGGATTCCCATTCTGTTATCCCAAAGCGTGACCCATACAACACTCGATTTTGAGCGCATCCTCCCACTGGGCTATAACGGCCTCAGGAAGCAGATACGCGAGCGTCTGGCAGCCGGTACCCTGGATGAGAAAGGTCGCGAACTGAACGAAGCGGCTTTGCTCACCCTGGATGCAGCCGATATCTGGCAGCAGCGCAACATCGCCCTGCTGGAGCAGATGATGGGCGGGCAGCCGGCAGAAGGCAAGGCCTTTTACCAGACCATCATAGATACCCTCAAACGCGTCCCGGACGAGGCGCCGCGCTCTTTCCGCGAGGCGGTGCAGTCACTCTGGAGCATGTATGCCTTCCTCCGCCTGATGGGTGACTGGTCCGGCATAGGCCGCATAGACCGCATGCTGGGTCCCTACCTCAAGGAAGACCTCCGCAAAGGGGTGCTAACCCTGGACGAGGCCCGCGAAATCCTGGCTCACTTCTGGATCAAGGGCACCGAGTGGATTGGCGGTTTTTACGTGAACAGCGGCGATGCCCAGTTCTACCAGAACATAATCCTGGGCGGCATAGACAAAGACGGCAAGGAGGTTACCAATGAAGTGACCTATCTGGTGCTGGATATAGTAGAAGAGCTGCATATCAGCGACTTCCCTATAGCTGTCCGCCTCGGCGACAAGACCCCGGAGAAACTTATCCGCAGGATTGCGGAGGTGCAGCGCTTTGGCGGCGGCATAGTCTCCGTATACAGCGAGAACATCGTGATAGAGGGTCTGGTGAAATTCGGCTATCCTCTGGAAGAGGCGCGCGAATTCACCAACGACGGCTGCTGGGAGGCAATCATCCCCGGCAAGACCGCTTTCACATACGCCGCCAACGATATGCTGGAGGTGTTTGGCAAGACCCTCCATCTGAACGATGAAACTCCGGTGGATTTCCCCGACTTTGAGAGCCTCTACGCCGCATTCAAGAAGAACCTTGAAGCCGATGTGGATGTATGGCAGGGGATAATAGACCCCTGGTGGAAGGATGTGGACGCACCCTGCACGCTGCCCTCCATCTTCACCTACGGCTGTCTGGAGAAGGGACGCTGCTTCCGCGGCGGCGGTCCCAAATACAACATGATAGGCATCCACTACGGCGGCGTTTCCGATACCGCCAACAGCCTGCTGGTGCTCAAGAAGCTCGTATATGAAGAGGGCTACCTGTCGCTGGGCGACTTTGTGGGCATCCTCCGCAAGAACTGGGAGGGGAACGAAGGGCTCCGCCAGCTCATCCGCACCCGCTTCACCTTCTACGGCAACGACGATGCTGCCGCAGACGCCATGATGAACCGCGTTTACAACGATTACACAGAAATCGTGGGCCGCTGCAAAGACCGTGAAGGGGTCAAGAGGCCGTGCGGCATATCCACCTTTGGCCGTGAGATTGACTGGCGCATGCAGCGCCGCGCTACCCCGGAGGGGAGCCGCATAGGCGATATCCTGGCCACCAACTGCTCTCCCACACCCGGCAGCGACCGCAAGGGCCCCACATCGGCCCTGAACTCATACTGCAAGCTGGATTTCACCCGCTGCCCCAGCGGCGCGACCCTGGAGCTCAAGGTGCTGCCCTCTTCCGTGAAAGGGGAGAACGGCGTAAAGGCGCTCATGGGCCTGCTCAAGACCTTCCGCGAGAAGAAGGGATTCTACATGCACGTGGACGTGGTGGACACCGCCACCCTGATAGACGCGCAGCGCAATCCGGAGAAGTACCCCAACCTGCCGGTACGTGTGGCGGGCTGGAGCGCACGCTTCACCACACTGTGCAAGGAGTGGCAGGATATGATTATCCAGCGCACCCAGCAAATCTGCTAAAACGATTCTAAGCTATACCGATTCTGCGGGCAAAGGCCTCCGTTTCTGAGGCGCTTGGCTCGCGGAATCTTTTTTCTGCCAGCCCCAGCTTCTCCCGCTTGGCGTTGCCCAGAAGATGATACGGGATTACCTCCGCGCTGTACTGCGGATACTTCTGAAGTAGGGCGGCGGTGGATTCTGCGATGCCATCTGTGCAGTGGATTTCCGGTACGAAAAGCACGCGGAATCGGATCTGTGCGCCGGTGGCGGCCACGGCGTTGAGGTTATCCAGCATGGTGTCCAGGTCGCCGCCCGTGTACTGCCTATACAGAGTCGGCTCCATCAGCTTGATGTCCCATAGCCAGAGGTTCACGTAGGGGGCCGCGGCCAGAAAATCCTCTTTGCGGCCGTTGCCGGAGGTCTCCACGGCGGTGTGCAGTCCGCGCTCAGTGGCCTGTCGCAGCAGTTCCCGGCAGAAGGGCGGCTGCGCCATAGGCTCGCCGCCGGAGAGCGTCATCCCGCCGCCGGAATTGCGGTAATACGCCTCGTCCTGCATCACCTCTTCCAGAATCTCATCTGTGCCGACGCGGCGGCCCGCCACCTCCAGGCAGAGGGTGGGGCAGGCGTCGGCGCACAGCCGGCAACCGGGCGGGCAGGTGGCCTTCCGTGCACCGGCATCGGCCAGAATCGTCTTGGGAGAACCCTTGCCGCAGGTGGCATCGCACGCCCCGCAGCCTATGCAGCGCTGTGTGTTCAGCAGAATCTCAGGGGCGAAACACTGCGATTCTGGGTTGTGACACCACTCGCAAAGCAGGGTGCACCCCTTCAGGAACACCGTGGTGCGTATCCCCGGCCCGTCCCCGGTACAAAAATGCTGAATGTCAAAAATCCCGCCTTCCATGCAGTGTTTACCGGTGTCTGGGGGAGAAACCGCCGGCGGTTACGCCAAAGAGGCCGCCGCTGTTGTAGGTGGCCAGCATCTTGCGTTTCTGGATGCGGCCTGCCTGATGAATCTCGTCTGTGAGCTTAAATACGCCGTTGAAGTCGGTAGAGCGGCTCTTGATATTGCGCTGGTGGAGGTTGCCCGCACCATCGCGGACCCATCCGCCGTGCTTCTGGCTCTCTGTTGTCTCAATCAGCTTGCCCTGCCGTGCCTTCATGGCGATATCCAGCGGCTTTGCAATCTTGAGCGCCTTGCCCAGTTCGCCGTATCCGGCATAATCCAGAGTGGTTTCTATGACACCTTTTATGGACAGATTGGAATTGATGTGGCCCAGCACATTATCCAGGAAGCCCTTGATTGCTCCTGCATCCGGTCCGGTGGTCTTAACAGGTTTGCCGGTAATCTGGCTTTCATAATCGGCCCATACTTTCTCCAAATACTTGGTTTCGGTGTCCAGGTCCATACCCAGTTGGCCGTCTACCAGGCCGATGCGGAGAGTGCCGGAGGGCAGGTTGATGTCAAGCGTAAGGTCGCTGAGTCCGCCGATGGCGTTCTGGGGGAACTCTTTCTCGTCGCGGGCGTCAAATTTTGCCTGATAATACTCATTTGCAGCCGCATTTGCATCGTGCCATGCTTCATTCTTTATCTGCGCTTCTGCCTTGAGAATATTCTGCCGGGTCTGCCAGAGGCTTTCTCCTTCACGGGCCTTGGATGAAAAAGTGGCACAGTATTCCCCGTATATGTCGGAGAGGGTGCGGAACCAGAAGAACTTTGCAATAATGGGGTCATGGCAGTATAGAGCAAGCCTGGATACATCTGCCCACCACTCTACCAGAATGGGCCGCATGGTATTATTGTAGTAATCCATATAGTGGGTCTCCTCTTCCGTGGCCTGCGGAACGGAGATATTATCCAGCACCTCGGTGGGTTGTGTCACGCTGGTAAGGATGCGATAGGGGCGGAGAATCCTCCTTTCAGCCCTTGCATATGCAGAATCGGATGCGTTGGGGTGGTCATTGCACCATTTGTCTAATTCATTGGCGCACTTCTTGGCTAATGCCGTGCCCTCTTTCTCGTGGCGCTTTTGCATGGCCTCGCCAATATCATTGAACTTTTTATGGGTAGCCACATCTGCAGATATCCACGATTTCCAGCCGGAGCAGAGCACGCCGTGGAAGGTATTCGTCTCCTCGTCGTAATCGCCAAAACCGTTGGATATGGCGTCCAGACGGTACTTGTAATAGCGCTCCAGCGCCCAAAGGCACCAGAATGCGCGGTCGTCCGGGATATAGAAGCCGTCCACACCATACTTCATTCCCAGAACTGAGGTAAACTTGGCATATCCGTCTTTAGCTAAAGATTCCAGGCCGGCGGGGAGGCTCATATTTGCCGCTGTCGCCCGTGCGCGCGCGTTCCCGCTCACGCTGGGGAGAGCCCGGGCCGTTTCGTAGATTTTATCTGCATTGCCCGGCAGGCCGCTGAGTCCCATGGCCATAATCAGCCCCACGCTGAAAGAACCGTCCTGGGCCGCCTCTGCCTTATTCCATGCTGCTTCGCTTTTATTTGCATACTGCTCTGCCAGATTCTTGTTCAGCCGCCAGCTACTTTCCAGATTACCGGCGCCGGTAGCCAGGAAGTCGGCCTTCTCGCTCTCGAATTTCTCCGTACGGCTCCAGGTGATGCCCTTGCGGAGGTTGTCCAGATTCTCTTTGGTGAACACAGATTCCACCAGATTCAAGAAGTCACCGTCGCGCTCTGAGGCGGCCAGTTCCGCCGCGTCAAGCTCTGCAAGCAGTGAGCTGAGCAGCAGCGCTGAATTCTCGTCAAAATAGCCATAAGCGAGCGATTGGAACAGATAGTCGGCCGCCTTGAAGGGGCTGTCGTTCTTATCCTCCAGCATAGCCCGGTAAAGCCATGCGCGGCCGTCCTGCAGGCCGTTCGGGGTCATCTCCAGAATCTTGGGAACAATCTTGCGGGCCTTTTCCACGTTGCCCATGTCCAGATGGCACTCGATCTGCCCGTACAGGGCGTCGGCATAGTCGGGCTGATATTCTGAGGATTTCTCAAAATACTCCAGCGCATATTTGGGGTCGCCCAGCTCCAGCAGCAACGTGCCGGTGGTGTTCAGCATGGTGGGGTGGGGATACACGCTGCAGCGGGCAATGGCGCTCTCTGCCAGTTCGCCCGTCACGGCGCCGGTGAAAATTGCCCAGCCCACGCTGTCGGCGTAGTTGACCACATCGCGCTGTACCTGTTCTGCAGTCTTGCCCTTGCACTGTGCGAGAAACTGCTCCAGCGCCAGTTTTACGCCCTCCTGGGTGATATTCTTGTCTGTGCGTAACTTCTTTTGCTGCTTTGCCGGCTTCATGGCCGATGCCAGCACGGGGGCGCTGACGCTCTGCCGGCCGGTGATGGCGATATTCTGCATAGCACTGCCGCAGGCAAGTTCTTCCTGCGTGCCGGTGTCGGTCCAGGGCTTGGAACATTTGGGCGGAGCGGGGTAGAGCGACTTCTTTACCTGTCCAGCTTTGCTCTTTGCGGCCCCCATGCCCATCTGGCTCATAGCCATGTTTACCAGATCGTCTACACTCATCCCTTCCGGGAGTTCCTGCCCCTTCATGCTTTCGCGGATCTGCTTCTCCATTGCAGAGCGGTCTATTCCGGCCATAGCCATGGGGTCCGTGTTGCCAACTCCCATGCCGGGCACTGACCCTGCCGAACCCTCCTTCCAGTCGTTGCCAACGCAGAAGAACATGTTATTTGGGATAAAAGTGCTGAAAGATATCAGACTCATAGGGCCGAGGTCCTCGCCGTCGGAAGCACCCAGGTCAATGATGGAAACCTTGTCTGAGTTGTAGTAGAAGGTTATGGTATTGCCATCGGCGGTGTACTCGTCAAAGTACCAGCCCTCTTCTCCGTTGATATTGCAAGTGCCCTGGCGCACAAATTTCAGGCGGTCAAAAGATGGTGCGCCGCTGCCGCCGGGCCGTGCCGACCAGGTCTTGGAGGCCTCGTCCAGCATATAGGTGGCCTGCGGAGTGGTGAGCGTGACGCCGTCCATCATCTGCGTATGGGTGCGGCTCATGGACACTCCGCCGCGGCTTGCAACCTCCACGGAAATCTGCATCTTGTCCCGCTGAAGGTCGGTGTCGGAGATGGACTGAACGGAGCTGAGCTTCATGTAAAACTTGCCACCCTCCATGGCCTTGACCAGCGTGGTGGAGACGTATGCTCCCTGAGCAAAAGCGGCGGCGCCCGAAAGGAGCGCAGCCGCTATTATCATAATTCGTTTCATGTACGGTTATTTCTTTACGAACTCTACGCGGCGGTTCTTTGCGCGACCCTCATCGGTGTTGTTGTCTGCGATAGGGACGTGGGAACCTTTACCAACGGCAGTGAGGCGCTCTTTGGCGATGCCCTGCTCTACCAGGGCGGCAACGATGGCCTCTGCGCGCTTCTGGCTCAGCGGATCGTTCACCTTATCTGAGCCTGTGGAATCGCAGTGACCCTGCACCTCGAACTTGAGGGACGAATCGTCTTTCATAAGCTTGGCGATGCGGTTAATCTCTACCATAGATTCGGGCTTGAGATCTGCCTTGCCGGTCTCAAAGGTTATGGCATAGGTCACAATCTTGCCGTCTGAAGCAAGGCGGTCGTACAGAGGCACTGCGCCCTTGGCAATGCGGACGTTGGAGATGCAGCCAAACTTGTAGGCGCCCTGGTGAACGAACCAGAAATGGGAAGGTACCTTGGCGTTGGGGATATTGATTACCCTCATCCCGTTCACATAACCTTTAAAAGCGCGCTTGTTGAAGGAGAATGCGATGTGATTCCATGCATTGTCTTTCAAAGGAGTGTTGGGCGAATCCAGATACATGTCCTTTTCTCCGAAGATATCATCTCCGCCGTTGGGCTTCTGGGCAGTCCAGTGCATGGAGGCGCCTCCATCCGTTGCCCGGAACCATAAAGCCCCATAAATTACCCTTCCATTCCAGTTGGGAAGGTCCGGATTTCCGAAAGCAAACTCCAGTGAGCTGTCGTTGAAACCATCCCCTTCTCCAGTTTCCAGGTAAACGTCAAATTCGAGCGTAAACACATCCGGCAGGAAGTGTTGCTGGTCCTTCATCAGAGGCTGGATTTCTGCGTATCCATCGTCCGTGAAGGCAATCACCTTGCGGCCGTTGATGGAACCCACCTCTGCATAACCGCCCATCAGATCCCACTGGGAGGGGAACTCGCCCAGCTTTTCGCCAGAGAAGTCATCGTCAAAGATAATCTCATCTCCAGGGACAAAGTCGCTCTTGGCATATGCGGATTCCGCTTGCTTCTTGGGAGCAGCAGCCTTCTTCTCCGGCTTCTCTGCCTTTGCGGGAGCAGCTTCTTCTTCACCTTCAGCTGCGGGGCGCTTTGTGCCGCACTCCTCGCAGAACTTGCCGGTGTTCTCTGCACCGCATTCAGGGCATGTCCAGGTAGCATCGTTCTTCTCTTCTTCCTGGTCTTTCTGCTTCTTGTTCTTCTTTATCTTCTTGTTGAAGACACCGTCTATGGCATCGTTCACGCCCTGTTCAACCTTGTTGCCCACGTTGCTTTCCATAGCATCCTTGGCCCTGTCGCCAAGCCTCTGCAGGAGGCCCTGGGCGCTTGCACTGCCGCCCAGCATAGCCAGCACGGCGATTGACATAAGAAATCTTTTCATTTTATATGAGTTTATTATCAATTGCAACGGTGCACTGAATATCCAAAATTAAGCCAAAAATAGAAAACCACCAAATTGTAGTGTTATTTCCGGTTTTATGCTCCGGAAGGCAAAGCGGGTCTTTTTTTTTTTTTCTTTTTAAATCGGAAAAAATTTTCGGAGCCAGTTTCCTAATATGTCGTGATTTAGTATCCGAAAGAGTTGCGGAATCGGAAAAACCTTGCTTATACACATATATAAGAGGGATTTTTTGTGGTAAATTTGCAAGTTGAAATGATATGACAAAGTATTTTCATATCACCTGTAAATGGGTCGTAGCCCTGCTCGCAGTGCTTGTCCTGAACGGACAGCTGGCGAAGGCTCAGGATCTGTCGGTGCGCAACAACCTTATCTACGATGCATCTGGTACTCTAAATATCGGTCTGGAGCACCCCATTGCAAAACAGATGAGCGTGGGCGTGAACGCCGGCTTCAAATCGTGGCCGCGCTTCCTTTTTTGGGATACGGAATACGTGAACAATACCAAGCACTGGAAGCATTTTCTGGTGGCCCCGGAGTTCCGCTATTATCTTGACCAGGTTTACGACGGTCTGTATACAGGCGTCAACCTCATTTACACCCACTACAACGTGGGCAACGTCCGCTTCCCGTTTGGCCTTTATCCCGATGTGGCCACCCACAGACTGCAGGGCGACTTCTTTGGCGCCGGTATCTTTGTGGGCTACTCCTGGTGGATAAGCGACCACTGGCGCGTAGAGGCAGAAGTGGGTCTGGGCGCCGGCCTTGCTGCATACGACCGCTTTGAGTGCGACCACTGCGGCACCCGTCTGGGCAACGAGAGCAAACCGGCGCTGGTTCCCAAGCTGGTGCTGAACCTGGCATACAACGCACAGCCCAGATACGAATGGGTGGAGGTCATCTCCCAGATAGATACCATACATCTGATACGTCCGCTGCTGCTGGTTGCGCAGGTTAAGGATATCGCTCCTGAGAGCACCGCCGCAAGCTCTTCTGCAGCGAAGGACCATTGGATCACCCCGCTGAGCAACTACCGCACGGTAGACGAGATTATAAACGCTCCCATGGACAGCATCCGCTACGTCCACTTCCCGCTCAACGACATAACCCTGTACAAAGATTTTGCAGACAACAGCGCGGTGCTGGACGAGATTCTGGATGCCAGCCGCAGGATAATCGCGGATGAGCGCGACTCCCTGGCACTTATCCAGATTGTTGGTCTGGCCTCCGTGGAGGGCGAGTGGAAGCATAACAAATGGCTGGGAGAAGGCCGTGCAAACGCCCTCAAGCAATATGTAATGCAGGAACTTGACCTTGAAGAGAGTCAGGTGGAGGCGCAGGGAAGGGGTGAGGCATGGCCCTGGTTCCGCAACCAGATTGCAGCCCTTGTACCGGACGGCGGCTGTGGCATAACCGGCGAGCAGGCATCAAAGGTACTTGATATAATTGACAACGAACCCGACCCCGAGGCGCGCGAGCGCAAGCTTAAGGCCGATAAGAAGCTCTATAAGGCTATTCAGGACAGCATCCTGCACGACCAGCGCAACTCCGGTTACGTACACATATACTATACCTCCAAGCCCGATGCAGTGGCTGAGGGCCTCAACAGCATAAACGCCCTTATCCAGGACCACAGATATGCCGATGCGGTTAAGCTGTATGAGAGCAACCCGGATTATATGGCGCGCACCAAGACCGATGCCGAGGCAGCCAATGCGTATGGCATAGCCCTCTTTGGCGCGGCTGTGGAACTTGAGACGATAGATACCGAGAAGGTCAACAAGGCGCTTGAGATATTGCGCAAGGCAGAGAAGATGGGCAGCGATTGCGCCCGCGGCAACCTTGAGGCTACCGACGAATTCCTGAGCAAGTACGATGAATACATGGAGCAGAAACTCTCCCACGAGGCCAGGAAAGCAGAAGCAGAGACAAAAACAACATATAAAAAGAAGAAAGATAGGTAATTAAACAACTAATATTTTTTAACATTTTCACATGAAAAAACTTCTCTATTTTGCACTCGCATGCGCATTTGCGACTGCCCCCCTGGCTTCCTGCCAAAAGGAAGTTCAGGACAATCCCAACTACAACAAGGAGGAAGGGACGGTGAAGACACAGTTCGTGTTCAATATCTCCACCGCTAACACCCCTATGACCAAGATGTCCTCTACAACCGTTCAGGCAGATCCTGCTTCCGATCCGTTCCGCGGCATGGAAGAAGTGTACCTGCTGGCTTATCAGCAGGGTACCGATGGTAATCACCTGTACGATGTAAGTACCGCAGAGAAAGCAACTGCAAAGCGTAATTACAGTCTGGGTCAGCTGCTCAGTACCGGTTCCATTTCTGAGTCGAATTCCAAGAGGGTTATAGAGCTGGCTCTCCCTGTTGGAACCAACACCCTGATGTTCTACGGCAAGGCTCCCAAGGGTTCACTCTCCGATGCTGCCGCCGGTAAGGTTACCATGGATATTAAGGACGATGCCACCCAAACTTCCTTTACCATCGCTCCCCGTCTTACTGCAGAGAATCAGTTGGTTTGGAACGAGACCGCCAGGATTTTTGCAACTTGCATGACTTTGTTGTCAAATTCGGCACTGAAGCAGTATACTGCAGGTGTAGAAGGCGCTAAACAGACCAGGGACCTCCGTTATGCATTCTATTGGCCTGTCAACGATCCGGATGTCGATGTCCTTGACCTTTCCTCTATGAGCGATGCAGACAAGGCTGCCCTCCCTGCAGACGGTGCTGCCGGAACAGGCACTCATGCTTCTCAGACTTTCCATATCGGTTCTCTTTTATGGTCTGATCTTGGAGAGAAATACGCAAAGAATATTGATACTGACCCTTCAAACGATGAGGAACTCCGCCCGTTGGAGGAAATCCTTGGCCAGGCTCATTACGAGCTCTGCAATATTCGTGGTACAACCGCTCAGCCTGAGCTCCGTGCCGGTTACGGTGAAGCTATGCGCTACCTTGTTTCAGATATCTACTCATTGGCAAAGAGAGTAAAGGAGTCCACCCCTTCATTCTGGCAGGGTGAGGCCGCTTGTCTGCTTGCAAACCGTATCATGAGCATCATCCTCACCAGTTTTGATGCAAGTTCTACTCCGCTTCAGTATAGAGAGATTCAAACCATCAAGAGCGCTATTGCATCACATGTTGATGGCGTAGTCGCTACTGACTTCTCTCACGTATCGACTCTGAGCAGTTTCCCCAACAATGTCGGTCTTCCTAAGGGTGCGGCTATCCTCAATTATGATACATCTACCAAGACATGGTCATATAGGACAGAACTTCCCACTTACGGCTTTGGTGGAGGAACAACCTCAATTTCCAAGTATCTGTATCCTGCAGAACTCTTGTATTATGGCAACAGCCCTGTACGTGTAAGTAATGACCCTCATGAGTCCTCTCATTATCCTGCTACCGTGGCTGCTTGGGATGCCGATGCAACCTGGGCATCCGGCGACCTCGCTGGTGCTACCGGCTGGACCAAGAACGGCAAGGTTATGTCCACCACCCGCAGCGTTGCCATGCAGAAAGATATCAACTATGGTACAGCACTGTTAAAGAGTACTGTTAAGTACGCAGCATCTGTGCTGAAGGATAACAACCATGCTATTCAGGCAGAGCGCACAGGTGCTAACGAAGAGGACGCATCCATCGCTCTTTCAGACGGCGCTCCTTTTGAGCTGACCGGTATCATTATCGGCGGTGCAGTGCAAACCGTGGGCTGGAATTATGTAAACAAAGGCAGCACTTTTGATTACCTGGTTTATGATTCTGAGATTCCCAATCACAGCATTCCTAACAATACAACTGGTTCTTCCGATCCTGTTTACACCCTTGTCTGGGACAACTGGGATTCTGCGGCTACCCCCGATCAGAGCCCTGTATACGTGGCTCTCGAGTTCGTTAACCACACAAAAGATTTCTGGGGTCAGGCAAACAAGATTCGTGAGAACGGTACTTTCTACCTCATTGGTAAACTGGACCCTGCAGGTATGACATTCCCTACCCGCACTCAACTCAACTATAATCTGCCTCCTTACAATGCAACAACCGGTGCAACCATTGAGGCATCCCGCGTATTTATCCAGGACTTCATGACAACTGCAGTATTTGCAATTGGAGAGAATTCCCTGAAGAATGCATACGTGACTGTTCCTGACCTCCGTTCTTCCGAGATATCACTTGGTCTCTCCGTAGATATCAAGTGGGAGACCGGTCTCTCATTCGATAACATTATCCTCGGTCAGTAATCAGTTAACCCCAGATGGATTTAATCCGTCATATACTCAAGTATATTCTCGCTGTCATGGCTGCCGCCCTGCTGGTACAGGGCTGCAGCCTGATAGATGAGGATTTGAGCGATTGCGAGACGGATTATAACATCAACTATGAGCTCCGTCTGGTCACCAATATGACCACGGAACTCCAAACACAACTGGAGACGGAAGTCTCCACGGAAGTGGACGTGGCTGCCGGCGCAGCGTTGAGGGAATACCTGAAAGATATCTTCACAGATCACGCACACGATGTGGACCTCTCTTTCTACGATGTGTCGGCAGACTCCCTGAGGCTTCACCATGAGGCGCACATCATGGACGCCAACCAGAGCAGCTACACGCTGTATATCCCGGTACACCGGTATATGCATACCACTGTGGCCAATGTGCTGGAGAACAACCTAGTCACATTACAGAAAGACGAACGCTGCCATACCGGAACCCTCCATCAGGAGATTGCGGACACCATAAGTGCACACACCACGGGCCTGTTCACCGCCCGCCTCCCCATGGAGGTGATAGAGGGAATTGACCAAACCTTTGATGTGAAACTGTACATGGCCAACTGCGCCGCCGCGCTGGTGGTGGATACAACAGGAAGCCATATCAAGAACCTGAAGGTCTACATGACGGGCTTTGCCACCGATTTTGATATCTGCGACAGCTTATATCATTATAGGTACACTCCTATAGTCAGGACGGATAATCTGAAATTGACCGCGCCGGGGATGTGCTTTGCCACCGTTACATATCCATCGCGCGACGTGCGGGAAACAAAGACCGTGATAGAGACAACCGACCCGTTTATCTCCGAGGATGCGGAGAAGGGTCTGTGGCAGATTCGTACCTATCTCACCCTTGAAGACGGTACGGTTACAGAAACCAAGCTGAGCGTGACCAAACCGCTCCGCGCCGGTCAGCTTAAAGTTTTCAAGGCAAAGGCCTTATTCAACGGCGCTGTCCAGCCTGATGACCCGGAAGTGGGAGTTAGCGTGGCCTTGGACTGGCAGACAGGTCAGACGCATGAGATACCATTGTAATTGACTGGATGAAGAGATTCTGGTTCATAGGGCTTCTGGCAGCCGTTACACTTTCCGCGTGTACCTTACGAGATTTGGACAGCAGTGCGGAAAGTTTTGTCTATGAACGGGACGGAATGCAAATGCAGTTCTCGCTTTCTGTGGATGCCACTGTGCCCCAAACCAAGATGACGACAGCAATCACCCAGTTCAATCAGAACGAAGCATCTTTCCGAGGGATAAAAGAACTGTATCTTATCCCGTTCAGGGAATCTCGCGCTATAACTATGTCCGACTGCAGAATAGCTCCCAATGTTGAACTGCCGCAGGTCGGTATTGCCAAAGCCTTTGGCGAATCTGCCAACAACGGTGAA
Source organism: Bacteroidales bacterium (assembly GCA_017962235.1). GTDB lineage: Bacteria > Bacteroidota > Bacteroidia > Bacteroidales > UBA932 > Equibacterium. The sequence goes on from JAGCVS010000013.1 coordinate 123,257, forward strand.
TTTGCCGGGCTGGTATCCAACAATAATTCACATCTCTACAAAAATGTGTTCTTGCGTCGCGGCACCGCCTCCATGCTGGCCTATGGACAGGCGATAGATGAGGTTGTGAGCGTTGAGCCCGATTCCGTGGCCTTCAAGCGTCGCAACGGCGTGCTGCGCAAACATGGAGTAGAAGATGCAGATTATCCCGCCGACATCACCTTTACCCTGGAACCTTTTGTTACTACCGCAGTAGAGGCAGAGATTAACGGAGTTGTGAGCGGGCTCTGCACGTATTTGAACACCATTGTTGCCGCGACGGTGTCACAGACTGGATACGAATATAGAGGTTCGCAAAAAACTTGGACATATACCTGGTCGACTCCTACTAGCTACAATAACCACGGAACCCTATTAACCAAATTTAACTTCCTGACCAATGATGGTTTGGGGTTTTCCGCGGGGACAGCGGGCATTAACCAAATGCTGACATCTTTATACAACTCGCTCTATGAGATTGCTACAGATCAGAGTTCTACCAATAGTTATTATCAATCTTGGTATGAATCAAATAGTAGGTATGCACAGGAGCAAAGGTATTACTACGTCTATCAACTTGCCCGCCAAATCCGCACGCTGATAAACAACGGCACCTACGTAACCGTTACCAACGCCAACTCCGCCAACGCTACAGTAACTCTCAAATCGCCTTATACCAATTTCCCCGACAGATATGGCGTGCCGGCAGGGTGTGTGGCCCTGATTTGGAACGGTACCAGCTTTGTGCAGCAGACTACAGCCACCGGCAGTGCCCTGGCTCCAATAGGGTCTTACTGCTATCCGCCCAGCCTGTGGTATATGGCAAACAGTACCATTTATACATCAGACGATGCAACCGTAGCCCAGGAATACAAGAACACCAATACCACGTGGAAGTCAATCTGCGATCAGTATACGTTTGGCAGAACGGTGCTTCCCGGAGTGGAATCGGTGGCATTGAAAGATCCTCTGCAGTATGGTGTGGGCATGCTGGAGGTGATTTTGAATTATGCCGCGTCTGCAGGCGGAACTGCGAATCTCCTTGACAGTAAGGGCAACGCGGTGAGTGTCAACAACAGCTATTTCCCGCTTACAGGCGTCGTTATTGGAGAACAGAAGCATCAGGAGTTCAACTTTACCCCCACGTTGGGCGGTACCAGCCTGTATGTTTATGACTCGGACGTGAACGACAGCGCTTCTCCAAATACTTACATAGCAGGCGCCGGCTCCCTGCTCACTCTCAAACCTGTCCATACGCTGGTGGTGCAGACAGAAGACGGACAGGATGTCCATCTGGCGCTGGAATTCCAGAACAACAGCGGAGCCGACTTCTATGGGGCAAATTCCAACAAGATTGCCGCCGGCTCCCGTTTTTACCTTATCGCGGTACTGGAGTATGCCAACGCGGTGAACAGCACGTCGGAAACCCTGTCCAGTGTATTTGTCCGCGACCATGTCACCAAGGCCACCTTCACGGTGCAGAGCCTGGCAAAAGCATATAACACCATCCCAGAGCTGCGAGACCCGCAGCTTGAGATTGGCGTAACAACATTAATGGAGTGGGTGCAGGTCACTCCGTCTGAAGTACCGATGTATTGATGAAGAGGATTAGGGTCATATGGATGATTGTGTTGACCGTTGTTCTGGCGGCCGGCTGCCACCGTGTGCCCCCTCCGGAAGAAGAACCCGGTACCCTCACGGTACGCATCTATATTCCTGAAAGCGCCATAACCAAGGCGGAAACCGGCCTTGAGGACCCTTTGACAGACGAGCGGGTTATGACATCCCTGCAGATATGGGTATTCCGCGCCGGGGCTACAGAAGCTTCCGGGCTGATTGGTTACCGCCTGCTGGACGGCGATGCTCTGGCTGCCACCGGTCTCACAGTGGGTCACGAGACCCGCTTTACAATACCTGTTACAAAACAGTTTGCTGAAGAAATCCCCAAACCCACCGTGGACATTTACGCCGTGGTAAACGGTGCATCGGCGGGCTTCAAGATAGAGAATTATGCCTATGCCTCCGGCGACTGGAGCAAGGTCAATCCATCCGATTTGTTGGCATTCACCGTCTCGGGCGATTATTTTGGTACCACCACTCTCACCAAGTCGGTGCCAGCAGCAGGCCTGCCTATGGCGGGACTTACAACATCGCAGCCCGTGACGGGAGATTTCCCTGTGCTTAGCGTCGCCACTCTCACAGTGACGCGCACCGTATCCAAGCTCCGTTTCGTGTTCTGCCAGCTCACTGACAACGGCGTTCCGGTGGATAAATTCAACATCACCAAAATCAATCTCAACGGCCTCATCGGTAAGCAGGAGAAACTTTTCACAGAGCAGACATATACCGGTCATACATACGGTACAAAGCTGTTTGATATTGGCACCGCCGGTTATGATGCCCTCGCCAAAATCTTCCCCACAGACGGAGATCTTCCCGCAATGCTTGCATACAATGCGGCCCCCGGAGATTATTTGTATCAGCCCGGCATGACAGCACAGGAGTATGAGAACCTCATCCAGAGCGGCATCAGCTCCGGCGTGCTCACACCCTGGGGTCTGACATACCTTCGCGAAACAGACAAAAAGCTCACAGGGGAGATATATTATACCGTTGGAGAAGGCGCCACCATGCGCAGCAAAATCGCCAACTTCACACTTGATGCCGAGGGAGATTTTACCCGCAACCACAGCTGGACAATTTACGGTTATTTCATCGGCGGCCGGCTGGTGGTGCAGCCTACAATACTGCCGTGGATTGCCGCTCACGAACGGCTTGTATATACCACGGAGGGAAATATAGAGTTGGGTTACGAGCGTCCCTGGCTGCGCTATGATATTGATATGCAGGCCTGGACATGGGGGGACACCTGGCTGGTGGTGGCTTACGGATACGAGGGTGGTTCAGTTGGTAAGCCAACTCGCTCTACCAAATTCACTCTGGAGACCCTGAGCTCTAACGACCTCCGCCTCCAGCTGAACAACGACCAGTTCATACTTGTGAAGGAGACACAGTCTGAAGATGCTGAACATAACACAACTTATGCATATACAAAACTGAGCCAGACTCTTACAATACCGGCCTCTTCAGAGAAGCAGACCACAAACTTCTATGTGGTGCCGGTGAATGACGGGGTTATGGCAGACCCGTATGTGAAGGTGTTCCTTACGGAACTCCACAGCGGAGACGGCCTGCCTCCCACGAACATCCCGTTCAACCACAACCTGCCTGGCGACGAGGACCATGCGTCCATACTCATTTATAACCCGGGAAGTGCAGAATACGACGCTAACAAAAATAATCCCAAGACGACTCCTAACGTTCAGACTACCCAGTACTGGCTGGAAGAAGCAGACTAAATGAAAAAAGTTCTTACATATGTCATTCTTGCCGCCCTCATCCTTACTTCAGGATGTCTGAGGGAGGTTGAGCATATGTGGCCGGAGGAATCCGGTACCGGTCTGTTTGTCCGCCCCACACTGATGCAGGATGCCGCCACAAAGGTTGCCGAGACAGATCCCAATATAGCGCAGGGCGACGAAGTGGATGCCCGTGACGACCTTCGCGAGAACTTCTTTGGCACTCTGGATATCTTTGTAAAGCGTCACGATGCGGCAGAGACGGCGGATTGGTTCAAGCAGTATCACCTGACCGCCGGACAGGCAGGAGTGGTTATTGATCCTGACAAGTACGACTCTCAGAGCTTGCTGGACAAGGCCAAACAGACCCTGGCCAGCAACTGGGCGGAGCAGGGATACGTACCGGACGTACCGTACGATATCTATGTAACGGCCAACAACCCCCATACCGTTTCCGGCTCAGCTCCTGCCAACCTGCAGGCGCTCAAGGCGCTCAAGACGCAGTCTACGGATATATACAGGTATTACTATTCTCACGAGCCTGACATAGATGACCCTGCCTATCAAACCAACTGTATGTATACAGACCAGAAGAATTTCTTGATGGACGGCAAGATAGAGGGGTGGACCATAGATCCGTCTAAGGCAGAGCAGGTGTTTGACGTGGATATGAACAGAGCCGCCGCCAAGATTATTATGACGGTCAAGTTCAGCAACCAGAAATCGCTGGCACTGGTGGCAGAACCCACCACGGAGAACCCAAATCCGGAACCTGAGAAGGATGAGCAGGGCAGAATCGTTTTTGGCACGATAAAGGAGTATATGGCTTATGTGGGCAGGACCGCCGGCGAGCCGCGCTGGAAACCTGTAAACTTCTGTCTTACCGGTTCCGACATCGCGTATGATTCCGACACAACCCCGGCCACCCAGAGCCTGTACACATACGGCAGCAACTTCATGCCTTTCAAGGAGGGAGATTCCACGGATAATACAGACAATACCTTTGCTTTTGTTACTTACACATATCCTGTAGACTGGAGTGAAGATGCAACCCGAATTCCATATGTGCTACTCTCTGTGTTCTACGTACGCAATTCAGACGGTGACCAGCTCAGAAGCTACTATCGTATCCCGGTTTGCGACGAACGGCAGGTAACCTCCCTGGATCGCAACCATGTATATCTGGTGGATGTAGAGATAGCCTCCCTGGGCTCTTCCAACGAATCTTTCGAAGCTCAGGACGAGGAGCTCCGCATAGAGTATCACGTGATACCTTGGACAGAAACCAATATGACACAGGAGGCAACCACTGTTAAGATTACTGATACCAAGTACCTCACCATACTTCCCACAGAGTATACCCTTACCGGTGATGCAACGCAGGAGGTAGAGATGCTCTGGTATGCATCGGTATCAACAGACGATAATCGTATCGTGGACATTGACCCGTCAACACTCACGGTATCGTACGTCAATTATCAGGGGACAACAGTCGATATTAGAGGAACTGTAACAAAGCAGGTCAAAAACGACCAGGGTAACCTTGTAACCGCTACGGATGGCAATACTGACGGCAAGAGAGATATTGTGATAACGTCCACGGCTCCAACTACAGGTGCCAACGGAGAGAAGGTAAAAATTACCCTCACGCCAAATGGCCTGATAAAGGTGGAGTCAGATGCACTGGACAGCCGCGCCATAAAGGATATCTCCTTTAAAGTGTACCTTAAGAATGCTACCGGTGTGGATCAGGTGACCATCAAGATACGGCACTTCCCTCTGGATAATATCCAGTCCTTTACCGGCAGCTGGTCATCGCGGTGGGACGGTGTGAAGGAGATAACAGAGTATACGACGAATCTATCTGTAGCTCAAGGATGGGGTAGCTATACGACACAAACAAATCCGTCTGTCTCATATAGTGATTATATCTCTTATACAGGGGCCAAGACAGATAATAGTGCGACCACTACTCTCTCCAATCAAAATATTGCAACAATATTTGGCGTGACCAATAATAATCAACGTAATCAAAACGCTTATGCTACAGGTGCAAATTCTTTGGAAACGGCAAAGTATTATAATGGGAGTTATTATTGGGTAACCAGAACAGGTAACTATAGCTACACGTACACATATCATGTCGCTTCTGAATTTCATCTGACAGGTACGGTTTATGGCCATACTACACAAGTAACTACGCCATCTACTGGTAACTGGGTAGAGTGGGGAGTGAAGAATGGAACTGTCAGCGATGGTCTTTTTACGGCAAAGGTTTATTACAGTAACTATTGTTATGGCATTTCTAACTATAACACTCGTGGTTCCCGATATGACAACCTGAAAAACAACCACATGTACGTGCTGCAGATTACTTCTACCAGTGATAAGTACGTACTTGGCAAGCCGGTGCTGGATGCCAATTATCAGTCGAATGACAAGGTTGTATCGCCCGCATTCATGATTGCTTCCCAGCTCGGTGCCGTGTCCACCACCAACTCCGGAACCACAGCGGCAACCCATTGCGGAACTTATATGGAAGTCGGAGAAGATGGTAAGAGATATGTGGGTTGGCGGCTCCCTACAAAACAGGAGATAGAGGTTATTATCAGTTATCAAGACGGTACATATACAGGTAAAGTCACTATGGAGACTGTGCTTGGCGGCCAGTATTATTGGTCGCTGGAGGGTACCACGGCGTATGTTGCGAACGGTAGCGGCGGAAGCACAACAACCGGATACGTCCGTTGCGTCCGCGACCTGACACTTGAAGAGGTGAATCAACTTAACCAGACAAGCAACTGATGAAGCGACTTTCTTACATATTCGCGGTTATCCTCTTTTGCGGCCTGCTGGGCTGCGTGAGAGAAGAGATAACGTATCCCGGATATGAGGGGGTATCACCGGAATTGGTAAAAGAGCTGGGGCTGGACGAACCGGAGATGCCGGTGCGCATCGGCTTTGACCTCCCGGGTGAGGTCGTTCCTACGCCCACCAAAGCCAGCGTAGTGGGCGGCATAGATGATACATCGGACTACATCAAGACCCTCCACATGGTATGTTTCACCCACGAGGGCATCTACCTTGGCTGGCGAAAAGCAGTGTTGAAAGACGACGAGCAGGCGTATACGCACAATGGCATCACCTGTCAGGGGCGAGAGCTCTTCGAGGGTACCGTCCCTTCCCGTACCGCCCGCATCCATTTTGTGGGCAATGTAGGCTTCGACACAAATGGCGATCCAATACCGGACAATCAAACTCCCTCCAACATTCCGGCCAACGACCAGATTGGCGGCAACGAGAATACCCTTGTAAAATCTGCCAGGATGACCGTGAACGCCACCGACAACAAACGCATCTGCTACTGGGGATTTCACGGAGAGCCCAGCTCAGAGGATATGAAGGCATGGCTGGCGCTGGCCACCGTTGATGAGGTAACCGGTGAGGTTACATACAGCAAGCAGCCGGGACACAACATCCATATGGTCCGTGACCGCGCAAGGGTAGATTTCGGATATATGTTCGATTTTCCACGTACAGCGGCTCAAGTTGAGAACGGCCAGAGCGTTACGGTAGACGGGCATTCGTATACTATTACCAATGGTAAAATCACGATAGACGGCCATCAGTATCCCATAACAAAGAACGCTACAGACTATACCATTCAGTCCATCCACTGGATTCTTTCCAATGGCCTGAACAAGGGTTACATCGCTCCTTATCACGATGAGAACCCGAACGACCACTTTGTGGATTACTATGACCCCGCAGCCAATCCGCAGCTCAAAGAAGACCGTCTCACGCAGTACGACAAAGCCGATGCCTCCCGCTACACGGCGCAGGAGAGCGACATGATGCAGATATACGACGGTACCAGGTCTGTATCCAACCCACTGTTCCTATTTGAGGATGAGAATAACGCGGCTAATCCGCCCAAGATTATTCTCAAGGTGGTATACAAAGTTGGTGACAACCCCGGTACCACCAAAACGAAGTATCATACCCTTATGATGCTCAACGAGAGTCAGGATCCTTGCAAGATATACCGTAACCACAATTACGTGCTGGATATCTTTGGAATTCCATGGGAAGGCCTTGGATATGCTACCTTTGCAGATGCGGTGAATTCCGTCAACTACGCCAACAACCAGACCGTTACCATCAGCGAGAATGTGCCGGCGGTAAACGACGGCCGCTTCCAGCTCTCCGTTGAGGGGGAGACATCCCGGATTTACCAGAATCCCACCCTTGCGGGAACGCCCCAGACTATCTATTTTACGTATGAGGCGCTGGCGAGTGGTGAAACCACAAGCGCTGTGACGGCGGAAGATTTCAAGGCCGCTTGGACAGAAGATGTGCGTCCTTCTTTTGCGGGTCCTGACGTGATTGTATCCATGGTTAGCAAGACAAACACTGTATTCCGGGGAGCAATTACATTTACTCTGGGTACCACAATCAACTCTGCGCTCCAGAGCGGCCAGATAGAACTCAAGGACAAGCTCACGGGTATGACCCGCTTCATAAACGTATATACCATAGACAAGTTCAATTACCTGCCGCAGGGTGTTTCTGAACTGTCGCTGGTTGCCACGGGTGAATCGCGTCCAGTTAACGGCGTCTCCTGTCCCACGTATAAGATGGACTTCCGCATTCCCGGTAATTATCCGTTCGGCTTGTATTCCATCAAAGTCAGGATGGCCTCCATCACCTTAAACCCCTTCAAGGTGGAGCGAAGAACCACCGGTGTATCTACGTTAGAAGAGACGGAGACGAACGTATCCGTGACCATGGGCGGCACGGAGAATGGTTCTGTGCTGGACGGCGAGACCCTGGCCGGAATGAGCTTCACTTCCGCCGCAGCGGACCGCCTGCTGTGGAATTATCGCGCCGTGGGAGAACCTTGGGACTTCTGGTTTGTGGATACTATCATCTCCAAACCCACCACAGAAGATGGAGGCGAGACCATGGAGGATGACAGGGATAAGATTTACACCGTTTACTTTGACGATATCCGCGGCTTGCGTGCGACTGCCAACCAGCCGACCAATCTGGGTCTCTTCTTCAAAATCAAATATTTCGGCAACGCCGTATCTGTAACGCCGGCTGTAACTCCGTAATACGGTCTGTTTTTTGTTCTGATTGAAGAGAAATCTTTTTTCTATATATTTGTAATTAGAACAAAACAAAAACAGATATGAAAACCAGAAGAATCATTGTAGCGATTCTCGCAGTGTTAGTCTGCGGGATTTCAGCGTATGCACAGACTGCAGAAGAAATTGTGCAGAAGATGGAAGATCAGCTCTCCAGGGCAGACAAGGAGGGCTTTACCATGGACCTCAACATGAAGATGCCCATCGTGGGTCTGATCAAGTCCCACAGCAGCGTTGCGGGCGATAAGATGAAGGTTGAGATTTCCGGAGCCGACAAGTCCAGCACCCTCTGGCAGGACGCCACCACCAAATGGGAGTATAATCCTGAGACCAAAGAGGTTACCATCACCAAGAACGAGATGGTCAAGAAAGACGAAAACTCCGACCTCTCCACTTTCAGCGATGTAACGGAGGGGTATGACCTGAGCCTTTCCAAAGAGACCGCAGATGCATGGTATATCGCCTGCAAAAGGTCCAAGACCAACAAGGATAAAGATGCGCCCAAGAAGATGGACCTCTGCGTATCCAAGGCCACAAATCTCCCCATCTACCTGAAGATGAAGAAATCCATTCTGGAAATCAGCATGGAGAACATCACCATCGGTGTGTCGGAGAAAAGCGTCACCTTCAATCCTGCCGATTATCCCGACGCCACAATCGTAGATAAACGATAACTATCGTCATGATGTCCAAGAGTCGCTTGTGCGGTCTTACGGTCGCGCTGGTTCTGATATGCCTGCAGCAGGTCGCCTTTGCGCAGGATTCGTATGTCCCGTATATCCCGGAGAACGAGATGCCGGACGTGGTGCAGATTGTTCCGGCGCCGCCGGCAGATCCCAGCCCCGGCTTTGACTATGATATGATCCGCTATATGTGGGGCAAGCAGCAGCGCCGCGATTCGGTGCGTCTGGCCATGGCGGTGCGGGATGCCATCTGGAGCATGGACACCACGCTGGCGATTCTGGGAGAGCCTTTCGGCCTTACAATCTCCAAAGAGGGGACTCCCGCCATCTATGAAGTGCTTACACGCGGCATCACCACAATAGAGGTCATCCGCTTCCGCCCCAAGGCGCATTACTTCCGCATCCGGCCATTCGCATACTTCAAGGAGCCGTCCATCTTTCCGCAGGACGACGAGTGGCTGGCCACGGAGGGGTCGTATCCTTCAGGGCATACAATCCGCGCCTGGGCCTGCGCGCTGCTCATGGCGCAGATCAATCCTGACGCCGCGGAGGCAATTTTTGCGCGCGCATGGCAGTCGGGCGAAAGCCGCGTCATCTCAGGGTGCCACTGGCAGAGCGACGTGGATGCCAGTCGCCCCGTGGCCGGTATCGGCTATTCACGCCTCCAGACTTCGCAGGAATTCCAGCGCGACATGGTCCGCGCCCGTTCCGAATTCCTCCGCCTTACCCGCAAGGACTTGAAGAGGTAGTAGGTCGCCTTAAAAGGTTTATTTCCGTTGCTTGCCGCATTCCCGGGCTACCTGCAAAAGGTCGTCCAGAGAGTGATCGTAAGTGGCATTGGCCGGCAGGAGGCGAAGGCAGAACTCATCGTCATCATCGGTCTGGAGGATGCAGTCCCGCCCCGGGGTCAGAGTGCCGTACCATTTATAACCAAGAAAATCCACCTCGATTCTGTAGCTGCCGTCTCCCAGATCTGTTTTGACGTAAGGATGGCTGTCGCAGTCATAATAAGAGACTGCAGGGGTCCCCGGGTAATCCTTATTGTCCAAATCATAATCCCTCCAGAAGTACGGCCCGAAATCGGCAGGATACCAGCGGCGGTTGCTGAAAACAAGGGCTGGAGTTTTATCGCCTTTGAATGATTCCGGCCATTCTTCCACAAAGGAGGCGTAGGCATTGTTCCAGTGCCAGTACAAGCCCACAAGGATTTCCGTTTCTATCTGGAACTGGTGCTGTTCCATGTTTAATGGAGCATTCTCCCAGAAATCGTTGCCAGGCCCGCCCATTTTATCGCAGGCCCCAAAAAGCATTGCCGCAAGTGCGACCCATATAACAAATAATCGTTTCATATTGTAAAGGTAATAAAAAGACACGTTATCGCTTGACTATTTCGATGTCGGTTACGCCGCTGCGGTTTATCGTAAGGATATTGTCGCAACCTCGCAAGGAGCCGAACGTCCAGCATGACTTTGGAAGAGGCTTGCCGCCGGAAAGGACTTCCGGCTTGAATGAGAGTTTTATCTTCTCGGTGCCGTCTGCATCAAGAGCGGTGTATTTTACGCTGCATGGGCCGTACTCCACATCTTTGAGCATACTTGTAGTGCTGAATATGTGGTCGGTCCCTTCCGGTATGATCTCGGGCCAGGCGGCCATGCCTTCAAGGAAATGTGGCAGATAGTCAAAATAGCTGTCGGAGTACCAAATTCCGCACCATGAAATGCCAACCGAATTGACGGAAATATTGCCCTTGGAAGTATGATTGCAGGCAGAATATTCTGCAAGCGCAAGGGTGGCGAGAGCCTCTTTCTTGGCCTGCTCGCATTCGGTTTCTGCGGCCCATCGTGCCAGCACTGAGCCGTATCGGGCAGTGTGGCTTCCCATCTCATAAAAGCAGCCGTCCTGTTCGTTGATGCCGACTCCGCCGTAACGGACAGTACCGCCGAAGCGATCCTTTACGAATGAGAGCAAATCCGGGACTATCTGTTTATAATCCTTGCAGGCAGCGGGATTGTCAAGAAGATACCTGGCAGTCTCCATAGGGGAGAACTGGTTGATGTTGGTCCGCATTTCGCGTACGTCCTCAAAATAGCCTGACCATAGACCGGTTTTCACGGGATATTTCAGTATCCAATTGAAAACGAGGTCCCTCTTTGCCTTGAGCGCAGCTTTGTCCAGGGAGGTGTCGCAAGCGAGCATCTTGTCAAAGAATTCTACAACGAATATCATATCGGCAGTATAGGCGTCCTCTGTCTCGCCGGTGCGCATATTCACCCTGAAGGGAAGCGGTGACTCTTCTTCGGAACCATCCTTGATGTTTTTAAGGAGCAATCCCGCTATATGCTCTGCCATTGCCTGATATTGCGTCTCTGAGGTGTATTTAGCAAAATCCAAATAGGCAACGCCCACCATTGCCGCCTTGTCTGTCTCCAGCCTTTCGTCCAGATAAAAGCCGGCAGGGTCGTCGTTATCCTGGGTGCGGACCATCCCAGGCCAGGCCCAATCGTTTGGAGTGACGAACATCAACATCCTGTCAAGGAGGTTCTTCACAGAGATCAGCGCCCTGATATCTCCGGTATATGGATAGTAATAGCGGAAGAGTTTCATTGCAAAATATGCGTTGCTCCCCTGATTGTTGGCATTCATCCTGCCCCGCCAGATGTTGTCTCCTTCCAGAACTTCCGGGTATTCTTTCAAGAATTCGGGGTACTCAAAACCAGACGCCTCGTAAGCAGATGTCACGAGGTAGCCGGGCAGTATTCCGTCCGGAGTCTCTACCTTGGGCCCGTCTATCAGAAAGTTCATGGACCACACCATGAGGGTGTCATAGTTCATCCAGGGCTGCAGCCAACCATCCTCAACAACTATCTTGTGCTCAAATATCTTCTGGACATCTGAACCATTCTTGCACCCCGCCATAGCAAGGATACAAGCGACCATGGTCAGGAATCGTGTTATTTTCATTTGATTAGTGTTTTAATAATTGAGCCCGAAATGCCAAAGCGGAATGATATTCATATAGCCAAATTCAGTATCGTCCCTAACAATAAAACCATCGGGAATGCTCTCGATTTGCCGATTGCCCTTTTTTCTGCCACCGACCTCGAAGGTATATTTGCCGATGACAAAGTTTGAGTTCTTTGAACTAATGATGTCATTCCTCACCCTCATCTGGTTGTAGAAAAAAGTTTCTCTTAGATTGCCCAGATTCGGGGTACCACCGCTCAATACTGTCATCAGAGACGGATTGTCGATATATATCTTATCAACTTTTCCTATTCCCCGGATGCCTCCTGTTTCGTCTCTGAGTTGCCCAATCAATCCGGCACGTTCCATATAAATCAGGTAATCGGCCACGTTGTTCTTGCTCACACCGACTACGGTGGCGAGTGACGACATATTGGGTTTGAAGGGAGCCGATTCCGCTATCACCGCCAGCAAGCGTTTGAGTTTTCTTGCCGTGGTTGCCTTAAGGTCGGCAAATTGTGCGATGTCAGATTCAATTGTCTGGGAGATGGCCTGTTGCATCTTGATAGGGAAGCCAGGCTCTAATGCAAAGGGGTAATAACCCTCTTGAAGATACTGCTCAAATACTGGCCGGGGATGACGCAGGCCAAGGATTTCAACCTTGTGGTCAAGAATCTCTTCCAGAGAAAAAACTTTGGCATCAATTCCGTGGAATAGCTTTAGATATTCTCTGAACGAAAGACCGTACATTGGATAAACTACTGCCCTTCTGGAAAGATCGACCTCTCCGTGGAGAATATCCAAAATGGATGATCCGGTGAAAATCACGTGGAAATCGGGATATGCATCATAAACATTTTTCAATTCCCTTGACCATCCCGGATACTTGTGGATTTCATCAATCACAAGATGGGTAAACCCGTCCATGTAAAGTTCGTGAACCAGATCCACGACCGTATGTGAAGTAAAATATAGCAAGTCGGCAGATACATACAGATACTTTCCTTCATCCTTATGGGCGAGAATATACTGCTTCACCAAAGTGGATTTTCCTATGCCTCTGGCGCCAACGATTCCCAGCAGCCGATTCTCCCAGCGGATATCATCGTATGCATATCTCCTGAATTCCGTTGGAGTCTGGCTTAGCATGGACTCCATATACTCTATGAGAGTGTGGTCGATCATAATACAACAAATATCTGTCGCAAATATAACAAAAATCCCTCAATGAGTGACAAATCTGGTAAAAAATATCACCCAATAAGGGAAATTTCTTGTGCCGCGGGCAGGGCGATTTCATCGAATTAAAAAATGTTACTTTTGTAACAAGGAAAGTTATAGCTGAAAACATGGAAAAGAAGACAACCCGCAAAAGGATGGACTGGCAGCAATTTTTTATCACTGTCATAGGAACCGCCATCGGCGTAGCGCTCACCTTTGTCGTGAGCGGAATATTGGAGCACCGGAACAAGGCGCAAGCCCAGCGACTCACGGCCATCATGGTCATTCACGACATAGACAATACCATTGATATCGTCAAAAAAATGAAGGAGGAAGAAGAGCGGAATGGCGAATTGCTGCGTTTCGCCCTGAAACAAAGGGACCAGCTGGAAGGGATGCCGTTCGACACGCTCGCCAGCGTCCTTGACGTTCTGATAGATTCCCGTTCGGTTTTCAGCTTCGACACATCCAAGGAGAAGATTTTCAACAGCGACCTGGACACCTGGCAGAATCTGGGCAACATGGCGTTTTTGGACAATGTACAGACTTTCTATCATTACAGGAAAGGGGCTCAGGATGCCATAAACGAGTCTACGGTTTGGGAGAGACCCATTCCCAACGAAGAGTACATGCAATTAATCATGGATTCCGGATGGGTGACGGAGGAAGAGTTTGCTGCCATCTTGCAGCCGCTCCTGGAAGAGAAACTCCACGAAAACAGGGTTGTCTACTACATCAATGTTTCTTCTAGCCGACTGGACTATCTGACGCAACTGATTGACTATTGGACCGGGTTGAATGATGAGAACAAGTTCCTGATGGGCATCTCAGACCAGGAACTGGAAGACTATGTCAAAAATATCAGCAAGAAAGGTGTTTCCTTAACCCGGTCGAAACTGCTGGGCCATTGGGTCTTGACCAAGGGGGAACAAACCAACGAATATGACTTCCACGCCAACCACGTTTATGACTTTTCGGTTGACTATGCATCTTCTTTCAGGCAGATGCAGTTCTTTTCCGGCAAGCTGAAGATAACGCTCTCCTATCGTGGCGAATGGGCTTTCAAGGGAGATTCACTGGTTTTGACCCCCGACTTCAATACGGCGGATATGATCGTGGATCCGAGCGGCATGGTGCCGGAAGAAAACAAGCAGGACAGCCTGGACGCCTGGGTAAACCGGTACCGGGAGCAATCCATAGAAAGCTTCAAGGAAATGGCGGACAAAGGGGAGAAATACACCGTCAAAGCCCGTCTGGATTCTTCCAACGATAAAATGGAATGGACCGAGTCCGATGGCGTCGTGCGTTACCTGAAGCGAAAGGAAGAATAATGGCCGTTGAAATTGGTTAACACCTCCTATTTCGAGGCTTTGACGCAGAACGATATTGATTGGAAGTTGCAGTCTTCCGGCCAGTCGTTTTTTATATGAAAAACCCGTTAGAATGCGTTCTGGCGGGGTTTTTCAGTGACTCCAACAGCAAGCCACCTTGCATCTAATTGCATAGAAGCGCATTATTATACCGTTTTCGGCTCAATACTTCGCCAATATTGCATTTTTTCGGCTCAAATATTTGGAAAATGAGCCGTATTTTTCTTATATTTGAGCCGTAAATCGAAAGAACCATGACCAGAGAAAACGAAATACTCCAGTTCCTGCACTATCATCCTGCCTCCTCCAGAAGCGAGA
>JAGCVS010000014.1 GCA_017962235.1 Bacteroidales bacterium
CATCGTCATCATCATCTTCATCTTCATATAAGAATGACAATTCAGCTTTGATAGGGGCAGGTGTCCTCTTGGGGCTGGCGGCTGTTGCTATTGATGCGTTCAGTGATAATTCGTCGTCGTCCTCGTCAAGTTCTACATCATCATCTTATAATGACTTATATGTCAGTGCTTCAGATATACAGTCAACAAATAGTTACTGTATTCTAAACGACTTACACTTTTATGGTTATAAAAACGAGAATTATGATTATTCCCCTATTTCCTTAAAGAATGGGCATGATTATAATTTATATAGACTGCGCAATACTTCTTCCAGTTCTCGATACTATATATATGTATACGACATTGGCAGCAAAAAATCTCCAAGTAAAAGATATTTTGCGACATCTAGCGATGCAGTAGATGCACTAGAAGAACTGGATTGCAGATTTTGCAAGTGGTTCAAGAACAAGAATGGCCGCAATGCAACATATTCGGAATTTAATGATTGGATATTATCCCATAATGATTAAGGATATAAGTATTCATTTATCAACCAATTAAAGACCTATATCTCAAAAGAATCTATAACCTGCTCACTCCAGGATAGAGAAGAGTAATACGGATTCTAGATTAATCTATACTGAATTCTTCGTTTTAGGTTGAGGACAAAAGGGTTATTGAACGTATCTCTGTTCAGATCCAGTATGTACTTGTCTAGTGTTTCTTTGTATAAAGAAAAGCCGATGGCTCTATGCAGTTTAAGGGAACGTGTATTATGTTTGTAGATGCCGGTTGTTAGGGAGGCTTCATTGTTTATGCTCAAGAAGAGAGAAATAGAAGCGATTGAAGCATATGCCCCCAGTCCACTATTAAAATAAAGAGGATGAATGCCGCCTATATAAGTGTAGAGATCCGGGCTTGTATAGTAAAAATGAGAAAAACCGACTATTGTTGATGCCCCGTTTTTGTCAACGGAGAAAACAAATTTGTAGTCTTTATCGTTGTTGGCGATATACTTTTTGAGTTGATGTGGTTTAAGAGGATATTGCCCATATAGCATATACTGAAACTCTTCGTTTTGGAAGCATTCGGTATAAAAAACAATATCCGATTCTACAGTATGTCGAAAGGAAAACAACATGACACAGATGACGCTGTTATTTGGATTTGCAAAAAGCAGCAAGAATCTCACTAACAGAGTCAACGTCAGAAAGCGAGATAACCTCAGTTGGAGAGTGCATATACCTACACGGAATAGAGATTAGCCCTGTGGCACACCCACTTTTATTAACCTGGATGGCATTAATATCGGTGCCTGAGGCTCCCGGTAAAGCGTGTCTCTGAAAAGAGATCCCCTTATGGTGGGCAATATCTTTCAGTTCGTTCTGAACAGACGTGGTTAAATCGGAACCTAATGAGATAACCGGCCCACCGCCAATGTAGATGTCTCCATATTTCGCTTTATTAATTGAAGGATAATCAGTTGCATGAGCTACATCAACAGCGATACATATATCTGGTGAGACAAAATAAGATGACGTTTTTGCTCCTCGCAAGCCTACTTCCTCCTGTACTGAAAACACGACGGCGATATTTGATTTGATGTCAGCATCCTTAATGAGCTCCAGCATCTTTATGAGTGAAATCACACCGGCTTTATCGTCACAACCTCGAGAAGCTATCAAATCGGTTGACAATTCAGTATAAGGAGAGTCAATGACGATACAGTCCCCGATTGATACCAGTTTTTCAACTTCTTTCCGCCCGGATATTCCGATGTCAATCCAAAATTCCGACTCGTCCGGTTCCCTCTCATTGCAATGGCTCTTCATATGGTACGGTTTCGCTCCAATGATTCCGGGCACGGCTGCTCCACTATGAATTATTTTGACAATACGTCCTGTCAGAAGAAGAAGGTCGACACCTCCAATACGGGTAAAACGAATGAATCCGCTGTCTTCGATATAACTCACCATAAGACCTACTTCATCCATATGGGCGACAAACATTATCGTTTTGTCGCATATGGGGTCTGCGCCACGTTTGTAACAGATAAGATTGCCGTGAATGTCTTCTATGATGTCATTAACAAATGGAGAAACCATCTCCTTTAACAGTGCCCTGAAACTTTCTTCATGGCCGGAAGGAGAGCAGGTGGCAAATATGTTCTTAAGGATATTGGACGAGTACATAATATGTGTTATACTGTCTGGGGTTTTACCCCGGACGTATTCTGAAAATACGGTAGAGTTAAACTAGCTCCAGGAATGGGGCTAACCGCTTAATCCCCTCCAGTCTCCTGATCAGTGATGTTTTTTCTTCGTCAGACAGGGTTGAGGGATCAACAGGGTTATTAACGATTCTGTTGTACTCAAACCTGGCAACCTCGGCAAAGCGGATTTTCTCGAATTCACATAAAGACATATCGCGCTCTGCGATATTTCCCCGGGTAATGAAATTGGACCCATAGCATGTAGGGCATATATTGAGAGCCGGACATGAACGGCATTGCTGCGAGATGCAGTTGTCTACATTGCCGAAATCAATGCCCTGTGCTTCTGCCGATTTTTCTTTGCCGCAGACTGACTCGAAAAAAAGATGGCAGGGATGCCTGCTTCCATCCACATCGATGGCATCCATTTCAGTCCCGACACCGCACCATTTCCGGTGTTCTTTATTAAGGACTAAAGCAAACTCAACCTCGAATAATGAGCAGCGTTTGATGTCAGGGTGTTGTATATAATACTCTGCGAGTTTTGCCATCTCTCTTTGGAAAACGTCATAATATTCAGGATCTGTCCATAAATCTACCATCTCTGCCGGATTGGCACTGATCTCTTGGAACCCGGCCTCATGCATAAAAATAATGCCTTCTGCAAGGGATCCGATAGATAATGGGCTAATGGTTGCCTTGACACCTTGTTCCGGCCAAGTCTTCACGAAGAAGTCGAGGTCAATCAAATCAAAAGAATTGGATCTGTTGGCGTTATGCATCGCTCTGGTTCCGTCAAGACTGAGCCCCAGCGAAAACTCTTTCTTGTGTTTTTTGAACCAATTCTGGATTTCCCCATGCACGAAAGTGCCGTTGGTCGTTGCAAAAAAATGATACTTCTCCGGGAAATTTTGCTGCCACGCCCATTCGCACAATTCCCGGATCTTCAGATATGACAGCAAAGGCTCTCCCCCGTGAAAATGAATCACGGTCCCGGATTCGGTTTTTGTTGATAGCGTTTTTGTGAGAAGCGCCTTTGCCTTCTCTAAATCAAAAGATGCCGCACTTGTTTTATCTTTCTCGTAGCAATAAACACAACGCAGATTGCATGCAACATTAGCCGTAATATATATACTGCGTGTCTTGTTTGATTTGTAAGCCATTGTACAGATAGAAAGCAGGGGGGGGATTGCCCCCCCTGTCATTAGCTGATAATGCACGAGTTATTGCCACTCTTCCTTCCCCAGCAGTCTCCTTCACAAGTCCCTTCGCAGCTTCCGGAGCAACTTGAACCACAGCCCCATGATGCTTTAAACGATACGCCATCTGAAAGGGTGTTCGCGCCTCCGGCAAAAGAAACCATAAGTTCCTGTTGCCTTTGAATTAATTGTTTTAAGTCAAACATTGTTTGGTGAATTAAGCGCCTCCACTTTTGGCTATCGGCTTCTCCATTTCTACAAAAATAAAACTAATAATGAGAAACAACAAATATCAATATTCTAAAATATTCAACAATCTATATATCCTTTTCGCATCGGAGTGTGTAAAACCTGATAGATTGAGGATCCGGCCTCCTTTGGTTTCCACTATGACATCAGAGAAGACGATCCTGTTCATAAGATTCACGCTGGCAATGCCGGTGATGGGAACGGAAATCCATGAGCGACCAATGACGAATCCTTTGCTGTAGTAAAGATTGTGATTGTCTATCGTTACGGTTATGGGGAAGAAAGTATTGCCTGTTGTCAGGCGGGATGATGTGAAAGTATGCGGCATAAACGTCAAGATTGGATGTTTTTTATAACAAAGCGCCCGCAAGGGGCGCTTTGTTGCTAGTGGAGCGTGCCAGGTTCGATGTCTTCTCCCGCACAGAGGGTGCCGCATTCGACGCCATCGGCGGAGTGCAATGTTCCAGGCTCGATGTCTTCTCCGGCGTGGAGAATGCCGGACTCAATGTCCTGGCAATAACCGTGGATGCTCAGGTTTGCGTCGTGAGCTGGACGGATCTTGATGTACATCATAGCGATAATGGGTTATTTGTTAGTATTGCCGCAGGACTCTGCCTGCTTTTTTTCTCCTGTGTTTGATTGCACTCCGCCTCCGCAATCGGGACAGAGTGCATACTTTGGGGGGATCTCGGGGTCGATGTGCTGCCAGACGGAGTCGAAGAGGTAGGCATATCCGCCGCTGAGACCGAAGGCGCGGCTGAATACATCGGAGCGATAGGCGGGATTGACGTTCATCTGGATGAGATTCCTGTCGAAGTAGTATCCGAACCAGCCGGAGAAGGTCTTGCCTTCAATATGGTTGTGGAGGATTGCCATCGCCAGCATTCCAATCTGGGCATCGAGCAGGGCGGAATGGAAGATGGTGTTGCAGTTGGAGCTGACGCTATACTCGGCTCCGTTGTTGCTGGCCCTGTACGCTTCCTGAGCCTTGTAGCGGGGAGACACTGCACAACGATAGCAGCCCGGAGTTACGCCGGGGATATAGAATACAATCTCTGATGCAAACGATTTATTGTAGAATCCGCCCCAGATGGCCGGGATGTGATAGCGCTGGGAGATAATGTTGCCGCGCGCCTGGGCTTCAAAGGAATCGGTGGTGAAGATGGCAAGGCGGGCGTTGGAAAAGATGGCGGCCTCCAGTTCCGGAGTGAGATCCTGCAATTTGACGGCATATCCGGAGTATTTTACGTTCGGGTTAATCTCCTTCAGATGCTCTCCGAGTGCGTCCACTTTGTTCATGCCTACCTGACGCGGGAGATAGCCCTGACGGCAGAGGTTGGTGGCATCCACGATGTCGGGGTCGATGGCAATAATCTCGCCGACGCCGCAGCGGGCCAGCATCGCCGCACCTTCATAATATCCACCGGTGCCGGTGATGACTATCTTGCTGTCTTTGAGATAATTGACGTCGACGGCGCCTGCTTCGCGGCTATAGTCAATTTCGCTGACGGGCTGGTTTTCTGCAGCCTTTGCGTACTCCTCTTCTGTCATTACACGGTAATCTACCCTGATTGCCGGTGAGTCGGGGCCCACTATGTAACACATCAGTTCAAATCCGCCATCGGGCTGTGTATAGATGATGGGGGTGATGATGAACGGGCGGTCCATGTATGTGTGCATCTTGTGGAAGTACTCCATATCTGGGCCAGAAGGGTGATTGAAGCCGCGAGGGTGGGAGTGGACTATTCCCTGGAGTTCGAGCCCTTTCTCATCCCACATCTTGTGGATGATCGGGTTGAGGGTTTCGGCATCAATGGAGTAGGTCGCCCTGGATGTTTTCGCACTCTTGTCAAATACGAATTCGGTGATATAAGGACGTGATGAGCGGAGTTGCTCCGGTTTGCCAAAAAGGGCGCCGCCGCTCTCGGCGGGAATGCCGCCGATGTTGTCGCGCATCTTGGAAAAAGCCCCGGGAGAGATGGCGATATACTCTACCTGAGGGTTAAATGTCTGATGATTTTTCATTGCGGTTGTTCTTATGTGGTTTTATCGGTGATTATCAGATATTTGCTGGTCGGGGGTTTTGCCTGTCATTATGTAAACGCTCTGGAGGTCAGCCCAGCTCATAGAGAGTTTCTTGGCATCCTTTTCGGTTTTGGGCTCATGACCGGCGGCAACACAGATCTTGCGGCCTCCGCGGCTGGACGAGAGGGTGTGGATAATAAAGGCACTTGTGCTACGGCCGCGATAGTCGGGGAGACTCACTATGTCTATCTCCCAGTAATTATCGAGGTGGATATAGTTGAAAACGAATTCAAACAATCGGCCGTTGTCGGTATCTTTGGAGAAATAGTGGATATTTCGGGTTTTCCCTATCAAGTAGTCAAAATGCAGGGTTCCGGGCTGAAGCTTCACCGGGTCGGTGTTGTATGGGATAGAGGCTCTCATGACTGTGGTGTATTACGCGATTTGTATGGTGTTGTTTATGACTTTGACGGTAAGCGGGACGCCCTTGGCGATGTTCCCGCTCAGAATCATCGAAACGATGGCATCGGTGACTTTCTGTTCTATGGCACGCTTGACGGGGCGTGCGCCGTAACTGGGGTTGGCATCAATATCTACTGCCATCCTGGTGACAGATTCGTCGAATGATATTGAGTATCCTTTGCTGCCCAAATCATCGCTAAGTTCTGCGAGCATCTTTCGGGCGATGTCGAGAAGGGTTGAGGTCTCAAGATGATTGAAATGGACGATGGCGTCGATACGATTCAGAAATTCGGGGGTGAAATAGCTCCTGACCGCCGTGCCTTCACGGTCGGAGGTGCTTTCGACAGGGCTGTGCCCCATGCCGAAGCCAATCTTGTTGCGGGTGGCGATAGTGTTGCTGGCACCGAGGTTTGAGGTTAGGATAATAATGGTATTCCTGAAGTCCACCGTACGGCCGCGTCCGTCGGTCATCCGGCCATAATCCAATACCTGAAGGAAAAGTTCGAAGACCTTCCGGTGTGCCTTCTCGATCTCGTCGAGCAGTATGACGCTATAGGGGTGGCGGCTTACCGCTTCCGTGAGCTGTCCTCCGGCGGTATAACCCACATAGCCGGGAGGGCTGCCGATCAGACGACTGGTAGAGAATTCCTGCTGGTATTCGCTCATATCCAGCCTTACGATGGCATCTTCGGAGCCCATCACCTGCTTGGCCAGGGCTCGCGCCAGGGCTGTCTTGCCAACTCCGGTGGGTCCGTCAAACAAGAAGGAGCCAATCGGGCGGCGTTCGTCGGACAGCCCCGCGCCATTACGACGGATAGCCTGAGCTACCGCAGACACTGCCGCATCCTGCCCAAACACATCTTCTTTGAGGCGGTCTTCAAGATTATTCAGTCTCTCCCTCTCGTCTTCGCCAATCTTGTCCACCGGGATACCGGTCTTCATAGCCACCACCTCGCGGATATCATCTTCCGCTACGGGACCGTCCTTGCCTGCCAGGCGCAGTTTGGCGGCGGCTTCGTCCATGACGTCGATCGCTTTGTCCGGCTGGCGACGGGTTGGCATATACCGCTGGGATAGTTTAACTGCAGCCTCAAGTGCGTCTTCGCCAATGCTGATGCTGTGATGGCGCTCGTAGGATTCTTTGATGTTCTCCAGAACGACGAGGGTATCTTCTACAGAGAGTTCGGACACTTCTATTCGTTGGAGCCTCCGTTCGAATGCCCTGTCAGACTCGATATATTGGGAGTACTCCTCTGCAGTGGTGGCTCCAATCAATTTAAGCTCGCCGCGCGCCAGGAATGGTTTGAGGATATCTGCCAGGCCGATTTGCTTGTTGAGCAGGGAATGGAATTCATCGGAGAACAGTATGGTGTCCCCGCTCTCTGCCGCAATGGACAATGCCTCCCTTGCTCCCGACAATCCAGCTCTTTCTACAAGAGAGGTGAAATCGATGGCCAGCACTTTTTTGTTGCGCAGTTGCGAAGGGACGTCGCCCCGGGATATTTGTATGGCAAATCCTTCTACTATGGCGGTTTTACCCACTCCGGCATCGCCCACAAGCACCGGATTGTTCTTAGTCTTGCGTATCAGGGAGCGCTGCAGGGCCTTGAGTTCTTCTTCCCTCCCAATCACTGGTGAGAGATGCCCTCCGGCAGCGAGGGTAGTCCAGTCAATGCTGTATTTCTCCAGAATGTTGTGGGGATGACCTGCATCTGCGTCTTGGGAGAATTCATCGTATTCTGTACGATGCTTGTCAATTATTTTGCGCAACATTGTTTCTGCTGTAACACTTCCGGCGATAAACCTGCCGTTGTCGTCCTGCCGTGCAGAATCGCGGACAATCCTATCCAGTTCATCGTCTACATAGGGGGTGACACCGGATACTGCTGGCATCTCGTCAATCTTCCTGCAAGCCATTGCACGGAATGTGGAGGGGTTCATATGCAATTCGGCGAAAACTCTTCTGGTCATATCCCCGGAATTGTCTATAGTTGCCTTGGCAACCATGTAGCATGTGATTGCCGGCTTATTGCCGGATACGGCTCCGTTCTTTGCATATGCCATAATGCGGAGCGATTCACGGTCGAAGAGGTCGTTGTATTTCATATCACCCAATGAAAAGGTCCCCAGATGCACACTTCGCAGGAGTCGTTGCTGACGGCCAGGATGCGCGAGCCGGTCGGGTTGAAACTTAAGGATCCTATATGGCGGCCCTCCCAGTGGAGAACTTCCCTTTGGACGCCGTTGTGGGCGTTCCAGATGCGGACGGTGCCATCCGTGTGGGCCGATGCAAGCTGAGTGCCGTCGGGGCTGAATGCTGCGGCGGTGACCGGGATTTCCGGGCCGTTCATGAATGTCATTGAGCGGTGCTTCCGGAGAACGGAGGGCGATACATCCCAGATGTACATAGTACCATCATCTTTGACGGTCAGCAGCCGCTTGCCATCGGGGCTGTAGCACCACGCGATATCGCTGCCAGTATGTGTAAACAGGCAGTCGTTTTTATGGTATATTTTGAAGCCCTGATTCCCTTCGGGAGGAATGATTGGGACGCACGCGGTCTCCCAGCCCGGCGAGAGCAGGCCGTTGCGCAGATAGAACAGGTCCGATTCATAGCCTTTCATAAGCTTTAGGTCCGCAGCCCGCCAGACCTTTTTCCCACACATATCGGCCGACATTATGCGTTTGCCACTGGGATGGTACACGATGTCGTGAAGCATTGTCCAGCCGGGCTGGTCGAGCGTGTCTAGTGGTTGGGAAACTGCCAGGCACCTTGTCGTGTTGGCATCCCATATGCGGATGGTGCCGTCTGCAGATGCGGTTGCAATTTGGCTGCGGTTGGGGCTGATTTCGTAGTCGTGGATGTGACCGGTATGTCCTTGGATTGCGACTACATCCTTGCCGCTCAGGTAGTGCCAAAGGTGGAGGCTGCGATCACTGATGTAAACTATGGTGCTATCATCCAGAAATCTTGCTTGGTACGCAGCTTCGGAGAGAGGGAAGACGGTCTGCTTGCGGCCGTCGTCGCAGAGGGGGATGCTGGCCAAGGTGTGGCTGGCCTCGGATAGTTTGTGGCGGGTTGTCAGCAGGCAGCCGGCGGTGGCGGCCAGCAGGAGCGACAAGGTGGTGACGGTGGCGGCGAAGACCTTTGCCGAAACACTTTTTTGCGAGAGAATCTTCATAGTCAATGTCATTTGTTACGGCTGCGAAGTACACATAAAAAATATTGATTATCAAGCGTTTTGGGTGGTCAGTGTATGAACTTGGGCCGGGTTGTACAAACTGTGTGGTGCCCAATTTTTCGTACATTATTATGTGTGTTCGTACAAAAGGGTGGAACTATGCTGCATTATCGACAATATTTTCTATTCAGTTTCGCCGGCTGCGGTATTGATTTAAGATCTGACAAGAAATTTTGGGCGATCGCTTGTGGTGTAACTATTTTTTAGTTACATTTGCGGAAGCTATGGGAACGAAAGAAAAATTAGTGGAAAGATTGAAGGCGACGCCCGTGGACTTTACGTGGAGCGAGGCATCAAGGCTATTATCGTTGTTGGGATATACAAAAACTAATAAAGGAAAAACTTCGGGGTCGCGTGTTTGTTTCTCTTCGCCGGGGAAGGCTCCAGTGATGCTGCATAGGCCTCATCCTGGTAACGAGATGAAAAGATATGCGGTTATTCAGCTTTTGCAACTATTACAAAGGAACGGAGATATTTAGTTATGAATACACTAAGGTACAAAGGTTATATAGGCTCTGTCGGATATAGTGAGGCGGACAAGGTGTTTTTTGGAAAAATAGAGGGTATTGACGGATTGGTAAATTACGAAGGGGCTTCGGTGGCGGAGCTCACTGCGGCATTTGAGGCCGCAGTGGACGATTATTTGATATTCTGTGAAGAGAAAGGCATTAAACCCCAAAAGAGTTACACAGGCACCTTCAATATCCGCATAGCCCCCGATGTCCATCGCGAAATAGCAAACCGTGCGATTGCTGCTGGAATCTCGATTAATGCATTCGTTAAAAAGGTGCTGAACGATGCTGTGCGAAGGCCTTTGCAACGTCTGCAGGTGGATGGCTATGACATAAGTGATAAGGCTCCAGCTTTGTTAATGGACCCCGCTGCAAGTTATGGCACAGCAAATAAAGTGACGATCAAGATTCCTGATTGTGATATTGAGTTGGCGAAGACCATCGCATGGAGGATGGGTTGGGAGTTGACGGATGACAAACGTTAATGAAGCCCTAATCGATATCGCAAAAAAACCATATCTTTACGCAACTAAACCATACAATCATGTTAGAAGAAAAGATACAACAGGACATCAAGGCGGCGATGCTGGCAAAGGACAGCGTGGCGCTGGCATCCGTGCGTGCAATTAAGGCGGCGATTCTGCTGGCCAAGACTGCAGAGAACGGCAAGCCGGTAGACGATGCAGAAATTGTGAAGATTATCCAGAAGCTGGTTAAGCAGCGCAAGGAGAGTGCAGATATCTACTCTCAGCAGAACCGTCCGGAGCTGGCGGAGAACGAGCTGGCTGAAGCCGCCGTTATGGAGAAGTATCTTCCCAAACAGCTCTCGGAGGCAGAGGTGGAAGAGGCGCTCAAAGGCATCATCGCCCAGGTGGGCGCATCGTCCATGGCCGATATGGGCAAGGTGATGGGGGTGGCTACAAAGGCGCTCGCCGGCCAGGCAGACGGCAAACTTATCAGCGCGCTGGTGCGCAAGTTACTCGCATAACCAATCGTCATCATGAAAAGAATCATCCTCATAGCTGCCGCGCTGATACTCTCGGCGCAGGCTTTTGCACAGACGTTTGACATACAGGTTGCCGGCGGCGCAAAGGTGCGCGTGCAGGCGTGCCGGGGCGATATCTTCAGAATCCAGATCACTGAAGAGAAAGATTTCCCGGAGTCGATAATGATTCATTACGGCATCCTTCGCGGAGAGTGGGAAGATGTTGGGGCGACCCTCACTGAAGAGGGGGAGGAGGCGGTGATAAAGACCGCAGACTGCACCCTCACGGTGGATAAGCAGACCGGCTTGATATCCCTTGCTGATGCAGACGGCAACGTAAAGATCAAGTCGGTGGAATTCCTGAACGCAAAGGCGCCGCAGATGGGCGAACTGGCGGATAAGTACAACGCGAAGTTCC
This sequence comes from Bacteroidales bacterium, assembly GCA_017962235.1. Classification (GTDB taxonomy): domain Bacteria; phylum Bacteroidota; class Bacteroidia; order Bacteroidales; family UBA932; genus Equibacterium. Next base: position 11,287 of record JAGCVS010000014.1, read on the forward strand.
GCTATCTGAACGAGCACGTGAACATTATTGGCAGCGACCACTGGGAGAAGAACGTGGACATGGGGGTGGATGTGAACGACAAGAACAGCACCTCTGCGTTGAGGTTCTCGCTTGAAGAGGGCGAGCGTCTGTATGGCGGCGGAAGCGTGAGCCGCAGCCACCTGCAGCACCGCGGCGAGATACTGCGCATTTTCACCACCTATGCCAACACTGAGAACGTGAACCCGTTCCTGATGAATACAAGCGGATGGGCGGTGCTCAACAACACCCCCAACGTGAGCTTCATGGACTGCGGCGTGAGCGAGCCCGACAAGCTGCTGGCTTTCAACACGGTGAAGAGTGCCGACTTCTATCTGATGACGGGCGGCGACATGCTGGCCATGCTGCAGCGCTATCACGACATTGCGGGCAACAACTATCTGCTGCCCCGCTGGGCATACGGCTGCTGCTTTGGCCCCCACCTGAATACCGACGGAATCGGGTTTATGGACAAGGCGGTGAAGTTCCTGGAGCAGGGCTATCCCATGGATATGATGTGGGTGGAGCCGCAGTGGATGGAGACCTATTACGACTGGACCACGGAGAAGAAGTGGGACTACAAGAAGTTCCCCGGCCAGCCCTACTGGTATTCGAACGAGACGGAGAACGGCGAGCACGGCGGCAGCTTTATCTCCCGCATGCATGCGCTGGGCTACAAGATATGCCTCTGGCTGAATATCGACACCGACCTCTCCGTGATGGAAGAAGACCGTCTGGCGCGCGAGAACGGCGGCAAGCTCTCCGGCCAGAAGAACTGGTTTGACCATCTGCGCAAGTTTTTGAGCAACGGCGTGGACGGCTTCAAGCTGGATCCGGGGCAGACGGTGGACCGCCACCCCCTGCGCAAGTATTACAACGGGCGCACCGATGCCGAGATGCACGAGGTGAACCAGGTGCTGCTGCCCAAGCAGTTTTTGGCCATGAACCGCGACTTCAGCAAAAAGCGCTCTTTCCACCACTACTGCGGCGGCTTTACCGGCACCCAGCATTATACTGCAGCTACCACCGGCGATTCCGGCGGCGGAGTGGCGGTGCTCTACGACCAGCTTAACCTGCAGATGAGCGGCTACAACAACACCAGCTGCGACGTGGCTTCCAGCACAGACGGCCTGCACATGGGCATCTTCCTCCCCTGGATGCAGATTAACAGCTGGTACAGCTTCAAGGAGCCGTGGTATCAGCCTCTGGACGAGCAGCAGGTATACCGCAACTATCTGCAGCTGCGCAACCGTATGGTGCCCTACACCTACAGCGCAGCGCTGAAGGGTTCCGTGGACGGCACTCCGGTTATGATGCCCATGCCCATGGCGTTCCCAGACGACCGCAACTGCGACGACATGGCCACCGCCTATATGTTTGGCGAGGGCCTGCTGGTTACAGTGTTCAGCAATACAGTATATCTTCCTGAAGGCACCTGGTTCGACTTCTGGACCAACGAGAAGCGCGAGAGCGCCGGGGAGAGCTTTCCCGCGGAGTTTGACCATTCGCAGTACGGCGGTCCCGTGTTTGTGAAAGAGGGTGCGATTATCCCGTTCCAGCACATCGCGCACCACGCGTGCGAGCGTCCGCTGGATACTCTGGTGCTGAACGTATGGCCTGCAGACAAGGGCGAATATACCTTCTGGGAGGATGACGGCGTTACTTACGAACATGAGAACGGCGCGATTGCCAAGACCCGCTTCAGCTACGAGAAGAAAGGGCGCAAGCTGGTATTCACCGTGGATCCCGTGGAGGGCTCATACGAGGGTATGCACGCCAGCCGCACATACGAGATGAAGGTGACCCTGAAGCGCATGCCGCGCCGCGTGAAAGTGGACGGCAAACGGGTACGTCACATCGAATGGGATAAGGAGACAAAGGTGCTCACCTTCTGCGCAGAGCACCCCGATACGGCCAAGCCGCTCTCTATTCGAATACGATAGTCTTGTTCTTGAAGCACATGACCTTGCGGTCTATGTGTTTCACCACTGCGCGCGAGAGGACAATCTTTTCCAGGTCCTTGCCCTTGCTGATTATGGATTCCACCGAATCCTTGTGGGTGATGCGCGCCACATCCTGCTCAATGATAGGGCCGGCGTCCAGTTCGCTTGTAACATAGTGGCTGGTCGCCCCTATTATTTTCACGCCGCGGTCAAATGCCTGGTGGTATGGCTTCGCCCCCACGAACGCGGGGAGGAAGGAGTGGTGGATGTTGATAATGCGCTCCGGATAAGCCTTGATAAAATCGTCGCTGATAACCTGCATGTAGCGGGCCAGAACAATAAAGGTGACTTTGTTGGCCTTGAGAAGCTCCAGTTCCGCCGCCTCCTGCGCCGCCTTGTTCTCTGGGGTGATATCAAACACATGATATGCGATGCCGAACTTCTCCGCCACCGGGCGCAGGTCCTCATGATTGCTGATAATCAGCGGGATGTCCACGTTCCATTCGCCGGCCGACCAGCGGGAGAGCATGTCGTACAGGCAGTGTGACATCTTGCTCACGAATATGCACATGCGGGGGCGCTGCTCTGCAAAGTAGAGGCGGAACTGCATGTCATATTTCTGTGCGTACAGGGTGTTGAAGTATTCGCCGATGCGCTCTTTGGGGATGCCGAAAGAGGTGATGTCCCACTCCACGCGCATGAAGAAGGCGTTGTTGGCGTGGTCTACGTACTGGTCCAGATAAACGATGTTACCGTTGTTCACGGTTATGAAGTTGGAGACTTCTGCAATGATGCCGGGGGTGTCGGGGCAGTGGATCAGCAGTATCGCGGTATTTTTCATGTATGGTTGCGTTTATACGAGGGGCAAAAGTATAGATATTCTTGCATTTGAAGAAAAATAAATCTACTTTCGCCCCTATGAGAAAGATAAGAGTTTTTGCACCGGCCACCGTGGCCAACATGGGCTGCGGCTTTGATATCATGGGTATGACCCTCGATGCAGTGGGGGACGTGCTTTCTGTAGAGATAGGCGAGGGCGACAGCCTCACCATCATCAACAATAGCAAGCAGCCTCTGCCTGAGGATATCGAGCAGAACGTGATAACCCCCGCGGTGCGCGCCTTTCTGGCAGCGTACGGCGTGCCCATGGCCATCACAGTGACGGTAGAGCACAAGATTGCCCCCGGCAGCGGCATCGGCTCCAGCGCAGCCTCTTCATCGGCTGCGGTGTATGCCCTCAACGAGCTGCTGGACCACCCGTTTACAGATGAGAAGCTGGTGGAGTTCGCAATGGAAGGTGAAAAACTCATCAGCGGCGGCACTCCGCATGCAGACAATGTGGGCCCGTCTATCCTGGGCGGCGTGGTGCTGCTTCGCGGATATGACCCGCTGGACGTGGTGCGTCTCCCGGTGCCGGGCCGCTTCTGCTGCGCCGTGGCACATCCCGCAATTATGGTGTCCACCCGTGAGGCACGCGAAGTGCTCCCCAAGAATATTCCCCTGAGACTCGCAGTTAAGCAGTGGGGCAACGTGGCCGGTCTGGTAGCCGGCCTCTCAGACGGCGACGTGGCGCTGATTGGCCGCTCCATGCAAGATGTGGTGGTGGAGCCCTACCGCAAGCACTTCATTCCCGGCTTTGACGAGCTGCGCAACAAGGTGCTGGAGGTGGGCGCCCTGGCGCTGAATATCTCCGGTGCAGGCCCTTCCGTATTCGCCCTGTGCGAGAACATGACCCTTGCAGACAAGGCGGGTGAGGTTATGAAGGCCCACTTCCTGCAGTACAATATCGAATCCAAGATATACGTCTCCAAGATTTCCAACCGCGGGGCACGCACCCTGGCGGACTACAATTTCGAGGACTAACCGCACATGAGGTTCTACAGTACCAGAGACAGTTCCAAAAAACTGTTTTCGCTTGCCGATGCCGCCTTTCTGGGGCTGGCGCCAGATGGCGGACTGTTTGTGCCGGAGCGCATCCCTCATGTGGACATGCGCCGTGTAAAGGAGCTGGCCGATGTCTCTTACGCCGACATGGCGGGCTATCTGGCAGGGCTGATATTTGACGATGTGCCCGAGGCTACCATCTCTGATGTGGTGCGCAAGGCATACGACTTTGACATCAACCTGCACTTCTTTGATACCCGCAAAGGGGCGCTGGAGCTCTTCCACGGCCCCACTTTCGCCTTCAAGGATTTCGGGGCGCGGTTCATGGGGCAGATGACGGGCGGCCTTAACACCACGGACGGCCTCACAATACTCACCGCCACCAGCGGCGATACCGGCAGCGCGGTGGCGGGCGGTTTCTACAACGTGCCGGGAGTGGAGGTGGTGATTCTCTATCCCGACGGGAAGGTGAGCCCGCTGCAGGAGGCGCAGATGACCACCCTGGGCGGCAACATCCATCCGTTGCGGGTTCGAGGCAACTTTGACGACTGCCAGCGGCTGGTGAAGGCGATGTTCAATGACACCAACCTTCGCGCGCGCAAGCGCATCACCAGCGCAAACTCCATAAACCTGCTGCGGTGGATTCCGCAGAGCTTCTACTATTTCTTTGCACACTGCCTCTGGAGCGCATTCACCGGAGGTGAGGCGGCGGATATAGTGGTGCCCAGCGGCAACTACGGCAACATCACCGCCGGCATGCTGGCCTCCAAGATGGGGATGCCGGTAAGGCGCTTTGTGGCGGCCTCCAATGCCAACGACGTGGTGCCGGAGTTCCTGATTACCGGCGATTACAGGCCCCGCGCATCGGTGCGCACAGTGGCCAACGCCATGGATGTGGGCGCTCCCAGTAACTTTGAGCGGATGATGTGGCTCTACGGCAATGTGGGCGCGCTGCGCGCCCAGGTGTCGGGCTTCTCTGCCACGGATGCCGAGATACTTGCGGCCATCCGCGAGATAGATGAGAAGTACGGCTACATCAGCGACCCCCATAGCGCGGTGGGCTATCTGGCAGCCAAGCATTACGACATTGACGGCTACTGGCTCTCCACCGCCAGCCCCGCCAAGTTCGGCGAGGTGATAGAGCAGGCCACCGGTCACTGGCCGGCAATCCCCGCCGCCCTCCAGAAGCGCATGGAAGCAGAGCGCGTCTATACGATGATGGACGCGTCTGAAGGCGACCTGAAAGATTATCTGCTTTCTCTCTAAAGCGGATCTACATCGATGATGATATCGGAAGAGGGCGATGACGCAAGCACCGCTGCCACAGCCTTTGCTATGGCCGCCTTCTGCCCTTGGGCCCTGGCGGTCTTGGGGAGTTTTATCCAAATGTTGCGCAAGTACTTGCCGGCGATGCGGTCCACGGCGGGGGCGATGGCAGGGGTGAAGTCGCTTACGCGGGCCGCGGTGAGCTCCCGCGCCACCATCCGGCAGGCATGATGCAATTCGTCTGCAGAGGAGTTCTTCACGGTGAGTTGAACCAGACGTACGTATGGCGGGAAGCGGAACGTTTCGCGCTGAGCGAGCATCTGTCGGCGGAATGCCTCGCGGTCATCGGTTTTTAGCGCCTCCAGCACCGGGTGATCCGCCTGCATGGCCTGTATCACCATCTGACCCGTCCCTTCGCGGCGGGAGGCCCTCCCGCGGAGCTGCTCTAGCAGGGCGAGCGCCTTCTCATCCGCCCGGAAATCCTGCAGAGAGAGGATGGTATCGGCCCCGATAACGGCAACCAGGGAGAGGTTCTCAAAGTCGAACCCCTTGGTTATCATCTGGGTCCCCACAAGTATGTCGGTGGCGCCGCTCTCAAAGTCGCTCAGAATCTTTTTCTCTTCAGTGCGGGTGGCGGCGGTCTCCAGGTCAAAGCGGGCAATGCGGGCATCTGGAAACATCTCCTGCAGCTCCTCCGCGATGCGTTCCGTGCCGGAGCCGCGGGGTATGTAGGTGCCGGCGCCGCAGTTGCGGCACACCGGCTCAAAGGGGGCGTGGAATCCGCAGTAGTGGCAGCTTACGGAGTTGTTGTATTTGTGGTATGTCAGGCTCACGTTGCAGCGGGGGCACTTGAGTATGTCGCCGCACTCGTTGCACTGCAGATATGAGCTGTAGGAACGTCTGGAGCGGAACACCATCACCTGCTGGCCCGCCTTCAGGCGTGCCTCCATCAGGTTCTTGAGCTGCATGGAGAAGGAGCCGCGGGCGTTGTGCATGGCGTACACCTTGCCCATGTCAATCACCGTAACTGGGGCGTCGGCCGCGCCAAAATATTTGGTGCGCAGCTGCACCAAGGCGTATTTGCCCGCCGATACGTTGTACAGAGATTCCATGGAGGGGGTGGCGCTCCCCAGCAAGGTGTTCAGCTTGAGCCGGCCGGCCATCATCAGGGCCACATCGCGTCCGTTGTAGCGCGGTGCCGGGTCGTCCTGCTTATAGGAGGCGTCGTGCTCTTCGTCCACGATTATGAAGCCGAGGTTCACCATCGGCAGGAACAGGGCGCTGCGGGTGCCCAGCACCAGATAGTTCCCTTCTCCCGCCACCAGCCGGTCGAATATCTTCTTGCGGGTGGGCACGGTCTGCTTGGAGTGGAACACCAGAAGCTTGTCGCCCACAGCTTTTCGCAGCCGCTGCTCCAGCTGGCGCGACATGGCTATCTCCGGCACAAGGTAGAGGACGCTGCGCCCAGCTGCCAGGTGTTCGCGGGCCAGCGAGATGTAGATCTCTGTCTTGCCGGAGGAGGTTACTCCGTCCAGCAGCACGGTACGCTTGCCGGCTGCAAAGTGCGCCTTGACTTCTTCCAGGGCCTTATGCTGCTCTTTGGAGAGGGCCTTGGGCTCCTCCGGGGTTATGGCTGGCTGCGGACGGTTCACCTCGCGCTTCTTCTCGCTCTGATGAAAGAAGGCGGCGGGGTAGGCGCTCTTGAACACCTCGCCAATGCTGCACAGGTAGTAGCCGGCCACATCCTGCCAGATGTCCAGCTGCTCCTTTGGCAGCGGCTTGAGGGCGGCCACTTTCTCTATGGGGAGCACTTTCTCCGGCGAGAGACCTTCCGGCAGGGGAGAGCCCACGCTGCGCACCACTCCCAGGTAGCGCTTGTGCACCATTGTGACCACCACCCAGGTGCCGGGAACGATGGCTTCCGTGACCGTTCCGGGGATGCTGTAATGGGCTATTCCGCCGTTGAATTTAAGCGGAACGATAACCTCTATGTAGCTGCTGCCTGCCATTTTAATCCCCTGTTCTGAAAAATCGAACTAAAATACAAAATTACTGGACATTGACGAAAAATTGCTAACTTTGCACGCTTTGTATACGCATTTCGCAGATGGAAAGAGTAAAATGTCTGATAGTGGGCAGCGGCCCGGCCGGTTACACGGCTGCAATATATGCCTCCCGTGCAGGCCTGGGGCCTGTTTTGTATGAGGGAATGCAGCCCGGAGGGCAGCTCACCACAACCACCCAGGTAGATAATTTCCCCGGTTTTCCTGAGGGGGTGGATGCCAATGTAATGATGGCGGATATCCGCCGTCAGGCAGAGCGCTTTGGCGCCGACATCCGCTTTGGCGCAGTCACCAAGGCAGATCTTGGCAAAAGGCCGTTCGTGCTCACGATAGACGAGAGTAAGCAGATCGAGGCCGACAGCCTGATTATCGCTACCGGCGCATCCGCCAAATATCTGGGTCTGGACAGCGAGAAGGCCTTCCGCGGAATGGGTGTATCGGCATGCGCCACCTGCGACGGTTTCTTCTACCGCGGCAAGGTCGTGGCTGTGGTTGGCGGCGGTGACACCGCATGCGAAGAGGCCACCTATCTGGCGGGCCTCTGCCGTAAGGTCTACATGATTGTCCGCCGCAATGTGCTGCGCGCCACAGAGGCGATGCAGCAGAAGGTGAAGGAGACGGAGAATATCGAGATTCTATGGGAATGTCAGACTCAGGAGGTGCTGGGCGATATGAGCGGCGTTACAGGCGCCCGTCTGGTGCGCAAGAGCGGCGAGATATTTGATATCGATATCGACGGGTTCTTCCTGGCCATCGGCCATCACCCCAACAGCGAAGTGTTTGCAGAGTGGATCGAGACCGACGCTGCGGGTTATATCGTTGTAAAGGACGGCACCAGCGCCACCAGCCTCCCCGGCGTGTTTGCGGCGGGCGACGTGTGCGACCCCCGCTACCGTCAGGCGGTTGTGGCGGCCGGCAGCGGATGCAAGGCGGCCATGGATGCCGAGAAATACTTAAAGGAGAGCCTCTGATTTTTATGCGGAAGATTTTTACAATACTGATTGTTGTGGCTGCGGCGGTGTCCGCGGCATCGTGCTCTTCAAAGTTCGAGAAGCTGCTCAGCGGCCATAATTATGGCGAGAAGTACCGTGCGGCGCTCCAGTATTACGAGAAGGAGAAGTGGAGCCAGGCGGCGCAGCTGTTCGAGAACATCGCTGTGAATGCACAGGGCGCTCCGCAGGAGGATACCGTGCGCTTCTACTGGGGCATGAGCAACTACAACATGAAGGATTATACCACCGCCCAGAGCAACTTCAACGAGTTTTTGCTCTCTTTCCCGGCAAGTCCCTTTGCCAAGGATGCGGAGTTCTACATGATAGACTGCATGTATCGCCAGACCTACCGCTGGGAGCTGGACCAGCGTCCCACGGAGGCGGCTCTCTCTTACATCAAGAAATACATGATAGAGAACCCCAAGTCTGAGAAGACCAAGTTCTGCCGCGTGATGCGTGACGATCTGGAGGAGAGGCTTGACAAGAAGGCGTTCGAAGGGGCTCGGCTCTACTACCACATGGAAGATTATCTGGCCGCACACTACGCCCTCAAGAACGTGCTCAAGGAAGATGCGGACAACCAGTACCGCGAGGATATCCTCTACTTTACCGCCATGGCGTCTTACAAGTATGCCCTGAACAGTATAGAGGAGAAGCAGAGGGAACGCTATATGACCTTCATAGACGACTACTTCAACTTTGTGAGCGAGTACCCGCAGAGCAAATACAAAACTGAGCTGGACGGCATCTACAAGAAGGTGAACAAGATTGTGAAGAAAGAAGAATAATACAAAAATCACGATATGGAAATTTCTAAGAACGTTGTTAACAACACAGTTACAAGGGACCTGTCGGAACTGGCAGCTCCCACCGGCAACATTTACGAGTCGGTTATGATTATCGCAAAGCGCGCAAACCAGATTGGCGCCGATATCAAGCAGGAACTCAGCAAGCGTCTTGAGGAGTTCTCAAACTACACCGACACCCTTGAAGAGATCAGCGAGAACCACGAGCAGATAGAGATTTCTCAGTATTACGAGAAGCTTCCCAAGCCCACTCTGGTAGCTACGGAAGAATTCCGCGAAGGCAAGATACTGTACAGGGAAGCAGAGTAAGGGCATAATGCTCAAGCGGCTCACTATCAGCAACTACGCATTGATAGATGTTCTGGATATCGAGATTCCGGAGCATCTTGTCATTATTACGGGCGACAGCGGGGCGGGTAAATCCATCCTGCTTGGGGCGCTCTCGTTGCTGCTGGGGGGCAAGTGTGACGCATCGGTGCTCAAGGATCCGTCTCGCAACTGCGTGGTGGAGGCTGAGTTCAGCGACGCTGTGATCCGCAGAGTAGTTTCTGCCGGCGGACGTTCCCGTGTATTCATCAATGATGAGCCGGCCAATCTGGAGCAGGTCCGCGAACTTGCGGCGGCCAAGATAGATATCCACTCCCAGAACAGCCAGCTGCTGCTGGGCAGTGCCGATTTTGCCCTGAGCGTGGTGGATTCCTACGCCGGCAACGCGGAGCTGCTGGAGAACTATCGCAAGGCATACAATTCACATCTGGAGCTCTCTTCCAAACTGGAAAAGGTGAAGCAGCAGCGCCAGCAGCGGGAACGGGAACGCGATTATCTGCAGTTCCGTTACGACCAGCTGGCGGCAGCAAAGCTGCAGGAAGGGGAGATGGCTCAACTGGAAGAACAGCAGAAGACGCTGGCCAACGCAGAGCAGATAAAAGAGACTCTGCTGGCGGCGGCCGGGGCGATATATTCCGGAGATGATACAGTGGACGAACGGCTCAAGGCCGTTGTCCGTTCTCTGGAGAAGATATCGGGCGTTTATCCCGGTGCGGAAGAGTTCAAAAAGCGTGTGGAGAGCTGCCGCGTAGAGCTCAAGGATGTGGCGGTATCTCTGGACGGCGATCAGGAGAAGATAGATGCCTCCGCCCAGACTTTGCAGCAGGTAGAGGAGCGCCTCGCGCTGCTGTTCGATCTGATGCACCGCAATGATGCGGCTAATGAAGCTGAGCTTATAGCTGCCAGGGACAGTTATGCTGCCCAGCTTGAAGATGTAGACACACTTGCGCGGGAACAGGCAGAACTTGAGACACAGGTTAAAAAGGCGGACAGCGTGTGTGAGCAACTTTGCAAGCGCCTCACCGCAGCCCGCACCAAAGTGCTGGAACCCCTCTCGGAACTGCTGGAGCAGTCGATTCGGGAACTGGATATGCCGCAGGCGCAGTTCCGCGTGGAGTGCGTGCCTGCCTCACAACGGGGGCGCAACGGGGCGGAAGGGGTCCGCTTTATGTTCTCACCCGCCGACGGCAGGTTCTTCGAGGCGGCAAAGGCGGCTTCGGGCGGCGAAATGTCGCGCATAATGCTCTGCATCAAGGCAGTGCTGGCCCGCAACAGCGCCCTGCCCACCGTCATCTTCGATGAGATTGACACCGGCATGTCGGGCAGTCTGGCAGATAAGGTGGGTCGCAAGATAGTGGAGATAGGCAAGAGTATACAGGTGATAGCCATCACCCATCTGCCGCAGGTTGCGGCAAAGGGGAACGCCCATTTCCTGGTATACAAAGATTATCTGCCCCAGGGGGCGGTGTCACATATCCGCCGCATAGAGGGCAGCGAGAGGCTGGAGGAGATAGCCCGTATGATAAGCGGCAGCACAATCAGCACGGAGGCGGTTGCGGCCGCGGCGGTGCTGCTTAAAGAGGCAAATTAACAAATCAAAAACCAAAATACTTATGAGACTTATTATCGAAGATTCTTATGGCAAGATGTCCCAGTGGGCAGCGGCGTATATCGCAAATGCCATAAACAAGTTCGGACCCACCAAAGAGCGCCCGTTCGTGCTGGGTCTTCCCACCGGTTCCACTCCGCTTGGCACCTACAAAGAACTCATCCACCTCTGCTCCGTGGGCAAGGTATCCTTCCAGAACGTAGTCACCTTTAACATGGACGAATATGTAGGCCTCCCCAAAGACCACGACGAGAGCTACTACACCTTCATGTGGAGCAACTTCTTCAGCCACATAGACATTCCCCGCGAGAATGTGAACATCCTGGATGGCAACGCTCCCGACCTGGTTGCAGAGTGCAACAAATATGAGGAGAAAATCAAATCCTACGGCGGCATCAACCTGTTCATGGGCGGTATCGGTCCCGACGGTCACATCGCTTTCAACGAGCCGGGCAGCTCCCTTAGCTCCCGTACCCGCGTGAAGGACCTCACCACAGATACAATCATCGCCAACTCCCGCTTCTTTGGCTATGACACCACCAAGGTTCCTCACAAGGCGCTCACAGTTGGTGTTGGCACCGTAATGGATGCCAAGGAGGTGCTGATTCTGGTGAACGGCCACAACAAGGCACGCGCCCTGCGTCATGCGGTTGAGGAGTCCATCAACCACATGTGGACCATCTCCATCCTGCAGCTCCATCCTCACGGAATAATCGTTTGCGACGATGCTGCAACCGTAGAGCTGCGCGTGGGCACCGTGAACTACTACAAGGATATCGAACGCGAGAACCTCGATCCCGAGAACATCGGCTAAACGATGGATTCCCTGCAGCGTCTGCGCTCCTGGATGGCTTCCAGGGGTCTCGAAGTGACAATCATTCCTTCCAATGATTGTCACTTTGACGAATATGTGCCCGCCAGGGCCAAGATCCGCGAATATCTGAGCGGCTTTGACGGCAGTGCCGGCACCCTTGTGGTGACTTTGTCTGCCGCCGCCCTCTGGACAGATTCCCGCTATTTCCTGCAGGCTGAGAGGCAGCTGGCCGGCACCGGCATAGAGCTCATGCGGCTCAAGATGCCCGGCACCCCCTCCATCCCGGAGTGGATTGTGGCGCAGTGCGCCGGCAGCAACATGCCTCCCGCCGAATTTACGGTGGCCATGGACGGCGACCTGGTGAGCTATGCCGATTTTGAGAGCTATCGCGCACAGTTGGCTCCCATGCCGGTGGTGACCTTCGCCGACCCGTTCGACGCGCTGTGGCCCGGCCGGCCGCAGAGTCCCAGCGGGGAGATAGTGCTCCATCCTGAAAGCTGCTCCGGCCGCAGCGTTGCGGACAAGTGTCGCGACGTGGTGTCCGGCCTGGGTGTAAAAGCCCCTTTCGCCCTGTTTGTGAGCGCCTGCGACGAGGTCATGTGGCTGGCAAACCTGCGCGGCTGTGACATAGAATACAACGCCGTTGCCCTCTCTTACTGCCTGCTCACCGATAAGGGCATGACACTGTTCTGCCGCCGCGAGAGTCTCACCTCTGAGGCGGCCCGCTATCTGGCTTCGCAGGGGGTTGAGGTACGCGGTTACGGCGATATAGACGCAGCGCTGGCGGCGCTCCCGGCAGGTTCTGTCCGCATAGTTAGCAACAACTGCTGCTCCGTAAACAAGTTTGAAATCTTTGCCAAAGGGGGCACTGTGATGCCCGACCCCACTGTGGGCGGTACGGTGGCCATGCTGCGCGCCTGCAAGAATGCGGTGCAGACAGAGGGCTTCCGGCGCGCTTTCCTGCAAGACGGCGTCTGCTGGGTGAAGCTTCTAAAATTCATTTACGATAATTACGAGGGCGGTACCCTGAGCGAGTATTCCATAACGCAGAAACTGCTTGAGATAAAACGCGGCAGCGAGAACTATAAGGGGGAGAGCTTCGAGCCGATAGTGGCCTTCAACGCCAACGCCGCCAGCGCCCACTACAGCTTCAGCAGCGAGGAGACCAGCGCCCGCATCACCGGCGGCGGCTTTTTGCTGATGGACCTGGGGAGCCATTATCCGTACGGCACCACCGACACCACCCGCACCATATTCCTGGGCGGGAAAGAGCCTTCACAGCAGCAGAAAGAGGATTATACCCTTGTGCTGAAGGGGATGATAGCCCTCGCAGAGGCGATATTCCCCGCCGGCACCCGCGGCTGCCAGCTGGACATACTGGCCCGCGGCCCCATGTACGCCACCGGAAAGATGTATTTCCATGGCACATCGCACGGGATAGGGCAGTGGCTGTGCGTGCACGAGTCGCCGCAGATCCGCATGGAATACAGCCCCATAGCGCTGCAACCCGGCATGATACTCTCAGACGAGCCGGCGGTGTATGTAGAGGGGCAGTACGGTATACGCACGGAGAATGTAATCCAGGTAGTTCCTTACACAGAAACGGAATACAATACTTTCTACAAGTTTGACACACTAACTCTGGTGCCGATAGACCGCAAGGCGGTGGATTATACACTTCTCACGCCGAACGAACAGCAATGGCTGGAGCGGTACAACCGGAATGTGTATGATACTCTGAAAGGGTGCCTGAGCGGCGAAGATGCACAGTGGCTGCTTAATTACATAAGCTAGCCTCTACGTCGTTGTAAATCAGATTGCGGGTAGCCTCGTTGAACACGCCGCCGCCGGGAGTACGGCGGTCAAAGCGGAAGTTGAGCTGGAGCCCGCTTGCAGGGTAGAAGCAGATGCCGTTTATCATGTCGGAACCATACTTCTCCAGCGCCTTCACGGCGTACACCACGATATCGTAGCCCTGGAATGCGTAAGGGCCCGGCTCGGCGTTGAACAGGGCGCGGTAGCTGCGCACGAACTCGCGTACCCGTTCGTCTTTATAATCTACATAATAACCCAGGCAGAAGTGGGCGTTCATGTTCTGGAACGACTCGGGGTCTATGGAGTCGAACCTGCGCACCTTCTGGCTTGCATAACCGGTTACCTTGTAGCGATCTTCGCGACCCAGCAGGCCGGTGTTGCGCACCGCGTCGGATGCGAGAGACTCCCTCTCCGAGGTAATGATGATATGGTTCTGCCGGCTTGCATCCAAATGTTCCGCCACATGGGCGCTCCCCTGACGGCCGATGCCGCTGTGGGCCACGGAGTAGGGGATTCCCAGATAATCCAGGCTGCTGATTATGTCGTTGTGGAACTGTCCCAGGTCTTCGCCGTTCTCGCACAGTACAATCACGTTGTCCTCAACTGAGTCAAATCCGATGGATTCCGCCAGACGCAGAGCCTGGGTGGAGGCCGATACGGGGATGTTTATCATGTACGGATGGCGGTATGTAACCCGTTCCATCTTGGGGTCTACGGGGGAGATGAGCGGGATTCGGTTCCGGTCGCAGAAGTCGGCAGCCACGTCTATCACCTCCAGAGGGAAGTGACCTATTATGAAATCGTAGTTCTCCAGACCGGTAAGGGCGGCCATCTCGTCAAAACTGCCGTATTCTTCAGAATCAACCACTTTGAGATTGACGTTGATGCCGGAGGCCTTGATATAGTTCAGGGCCATAAGCACGCCGGAGTAGAGGTCCAGGAAGTTGTCTGCAGGACTGGGACTGGAAGCCGATATCGGCAGTACCAGCGCGATGCGGGCGGTGCCTGAGAAGGGTATGAATACCGGGACATCCTCATCCTCTGAAACAGTCTCCGCTGCATCCTCATCAGAAATGATGGTGATGCCGGCATCGCTCCCGTCCTCTGCAAACAGGTCGTCTTCGCCGTCGTCAATCATGGAGTTGTCGGCTCCGGTGGCGCCGCTGCCCTCCACCGGGATCTTGATCACCTGACCCACCACCAGAGTCTTGGAGGTGAGATTGTTGAGGGCGATGATATCGTCTTTGGAGACCTTGTACTTGAGAGAGAGCATCAGCAGGGAGTCGTACCACTTTACCCTGTGCAGCACGTATCCGGAGCCTTCGCCGCTGGAGGTGTCGGTGTTGCCCTGCACTTCTGCAGCATCGGCCGATACGGCTTCGGTGGCATTCCCGCCAACGGGTATCAGCAGCACACTGCCCGCCTTAAGACCGCTCTCCAGCTTGTCGCTGTTAGCGGCGGATACCTCGTCCAGGCTGGCGCCGTATGCCTTGCAGATGGAGTAGAGGGTCTGCCGGCCCTGTACGGTGTGTTCATAGTATACATTGTCGCCCACGGTCACGGTGGTGGCGGATATCTCCACGGGGGCCGGGGTGAACTTCTGCGCCATGGCGGCCGGGGATGCGGCCAGCATGAGACACAGGGCGGATACTATAACAAACCTCTTCATATCAAGTTACATCTCGAGGCGGGCGAGCATATTTTTAACGTTGCACTCTATGCGCTCGTAAATGTTGTCGTAAGGTTCCCTTACAAACTTCTTGCCCGTGATGTGCTCGTACAGCTCCACGTAGCGGTCTGTGATGGAGGCCACGCGGTCGGCGTCCATCTCGGGCACTTTCTGCCCCTCCTTACCGCTGAAGCCGCACTCCATGAGCCACTCGCGCACGAACTCCTTTGAGAGCTGGCGCTGGGGGAGCCCCTTCTCAAAGAGCTCCTGATAGGTGTCGGCATAAAAGTAGCGGGAAGAGTCGGGGGTGTGTATCTCGTCTATCAGATACAGTTCGCCGTCTTTGCGTCCGAATTCGTATTTGGTGTCCACCAGCATCAGGTTGTGGGAAGCTGCAATCTGCTCTCCGCGCTCAAAGAGGGCGAGGGTGATTTTCTCCAGCTTCTCATATTCGTCACGGCTCATGATGCCGCGGGCGATGATCTCTTCTTTGCTGATGTCCTCGTCGTGCTCACCTATCTCCGCCTTTGTGGTGGGGGTGATGATGGGTTTCTCAAACCTCTGGTGCTCGCGCATCCCTTCCGGGATGGGGACGCCGCAGATTTCGCGGACGCCCGCCTTGTATGCGCGCCACGCACTGCCGGTGAGGCAGCGGCGCACGATCATCTCCACCGGAAGCCCTTCGCACCTGTAGCCCACGGTGACCATGGGGTCGGGAGAAGCTATCTTCCAGTTGGGAACGATGTCGCTTGTAAGGTCCAGGAAAGACGATGCTATCTGGTTGAGTACCTGCCCTTTGTAAGGGATTCCCTCCGGCAGTATAACATCGAAGGCAGAGATGCGGTCTGTGGCGACCATCACCATATACTTATCTGCAATGGTGTATACGTCACGGACCTTGCCTATGTACTTTGCGGTCTGCTTGGGGAAGTCGAATTCGGTGTGTGTTACGGCGGTCATCACCTGCAATGGTTATTCGGAGACGTTGCGGTTCTTGATGTATTCCTCGTTGAGGCCCTTGAGCACATCGGCGGTTACATCCAGGCCGGGGTTCACGTTGAGTACGGTGTTGGTGCCGGCAGAAGTGGTGAGAATCAGTGCGAACTGATGCTCCTCGTTATACTTCTCAATGAACTCCTTTACAGCGTAGTAAACCCTGTTGTTGAGCACAGCCTGCTCTTCCTGGATCTCCTGGTCTTTCTTTGCTGCGTCGTTCTGCAGGTTCTGCTGACGCTGCTGCAGTTTGTTGCTCTGCTCTTCTGCTGCGCTGCGGGTCAGCAGGCCCTTCTGATACTGGCTCTCGAAAGCCTTTGCATCGCTCTCAAGCTTGCGGCCGCGCTTTGCCAGGTCATCCTGGATGCCCTGCACCTTGGTCTGGAATGCGGTCATCAGGTCGTTGTACATGTCATAGTTGACAATCAGCGAGTCCAGCTGCAGATAAACAATGTCGCCTGCCACTGCGGTAATCTTGCCGGTGTCGGTAAGGTCCACGGGTTCGTTGGATTTCTTCTTGTCAAAATTGGGATGGACAACTGAGAGGACTGCTGCAGCAATCGCTACCACAAGGGCGATGATGCTGAGGATAAGGGGAGTCTTTTTCATTTTATGATTCTTGATTTTTAATGATTATTGCAATTTATTTGAGTGCTTTGAGATAAGCCGCTATGGTGTTTTCAAGCCCCATGTAGAGGGCGTCGCAAATCAGGGCGTGCCCTATCGATACCTCGTCCAGACGCGGCAGGGTGTGCTTCAGGTATGCCAGGTTGTCCAGGTTGAGGTCGTGACCGGCGTTCACCTCCAGACCGCAGCGCACCGCCTCGCGGCAGGCGTCGTAATAGGGGGCTATCGCCTCTTCGCGGTTCACGGGATAGTGTTCCGCATAAGCCTGGGTGTAGAGTTCAATGCGGTCGCTGCCAGCCTCCGCCGCGCCCTGCACCATCCTCACCACCGGGTCCACAAAAATGGATGTGCGGATGCCCTCGGAGCGGAATATGCGGCAGATCTCCTTGAGGAAAGCGGCGTGGGTTACGGTGTTCCAGCCGGCGTTGGAGGTTATGGCGTCGTGTGCGTCGGGCACCAGAGTCACCTGGGCGGGATGCACCTCGCACACCAAAGAGACAAACTTCTCTATGGGGTTGCCCTCTATGTTGAATTCCACGTCCAGCAGCGGTTTGAGGGCGTATACGTCGCTGTAACGGATGTGACGCTCGTCCGGCCTGGGATGTACCGTGATGCCCTCCGCGCCAAAGCGCACGCAGTCCAGGGCGGTCTTCTCCACATCGGGCACATTGCCGCCGCGGGAATTGCGCAGGGTAGCTATCTTGTTTATGTTGACGCTGAGACGGGTCATAATCTATATTGAATTACAAAAGTAAATATTTTTGGTTAATACCTATAAAAAAAGCTAATTTTGGGGTTCAAAATAATTCGCGGATGACGATAGCAATTTACGGACGCAATATCGACAAGGACGATGCCAAAGTATGGTTTCTCCTGGGCCGTCTGGCCGCCGGAGGGGCAAAGACCTACTTTTGCAACGGCGACCTGCAGCCCGGCACAGATATGGTGCTGGCGCTGGGCGGCGACGGGACCTTCCTGCGTGCCATAAACATGCTCCGCGGGCGCGACATCCCCATTGCCGGCATCAACTTTGGCCGCCTGGGATTCCTGACCTCCGCCAAGGTAGAGGAGGGGGAGAACGTCTGGATAGATGATCTTCTCAAAGGGAACTACACCATCCAGAAGCGTCTGCTGCTCAAGGTGGATTCACCCGCAATCCCCCATGGCGTTCATCCGTACGCCCTCAACGAGTTCTCCATCCAGAGGCAGACCCCTGCCATGCTGTGCATACAGGTGAGCCTGGACGGTGCCAAGATGCCAGCTTACTGGGCAGACGGCGTGGTGGTATCCACCCCCACCGGCAGCACCGCATATTCTCTGAGCGTGGGCGGTCCCATTGTGACCCCCGGCTCGGATGTGTTCATCATAGCGCCCATTGCCCCGCACAACCTGAACGTCCGCCCCATAGTGGCGCCGGCAAGTTCGCGCCTGGAGATATCATTCACCTCCAAACAGGCGCAGATGGGGGTCGCCACTCTGGACAATTCATCTTTCCCCGTGCAGGTGGGGAGCAGTTTCACCATCGGCAAAGCCGATTTCGAGGCCAGCTGCATCACTTTCGGTGGCGGCGGGTTCATCGACGCCCTCAATCACAAACTTCTCTGGGGAGAGGATAAAAGAAACGCCTTTTAACGTATGCAGCAACCGGTACATGTAAGCATAATAATGGACGGAAACGGCCGCTGGGCCACCGCAAGGGGGCTCTCCCGCAGCGAGGGACACGCAGCCGGCGCAGAGAGCGTAAGGGCGTGCTGCAAGGCGGCCATCAAGGCGGGAGTAAAGTATCTCAGTCTGTATACATTCTCGCAGGAGAACTGGAACCGTCCCACCAAGGAGGTGGAAGCTATTATGGGGCTGATGGCCTCCAACATTATATCCACCATGCCGGAGTTCGAGCAGAACAAGGTGCGCTTCCGTGTGATTGGCGACATGGAACGCCTTTCCCCCGCGCTTCAGGAGCAGATCAAAGGGGCGGAAGACCATACTGCAGAGAACGATACCCTAACCGTGATACTGATGTTCAGCTACAGCGGCAAGTGGGACATAGAGCAGGCTGCAGAAAAGTATGCAAAGGCGTATGCCGTTGCCGGCGGCGCCCCTGAAACCCCGTTCGAGAGCTTTCTGGCCACCGCCGGAGTGCCCGACCCGGACCTGCTGATACGCACCGGCGGAGAGCTGCGCATAAGCAACTATATGCTATGGCAGTGTGCATACACTGAATTTTATTTTACCGACAAACTTTGGCCTGATTTTAGAGAAGCCGACTTCTTGGAGGCACTGGAAGAATTCAAGGCCCGCGACAGAAGATTTGGAAAAGTGAAGAGATGAGACGTTTTGCGATAATACTCCTGATGGTTATCCTGCCGTTCGCATCCCGTGCACAGAGTGCGGATGAGGGTGGCGTGACGGTGGACTACGGTAAGCCGCAGACCTATATCCTGGGCGGCGTAAGGGTTACCGGCAACAAGTATCAGGACGCGGAGCGCATCAAGTCGCTGGTGGGCCTGAGAGAGGGCCGGTCAATCACCATCCCCGGTGAAGATTTGTCGCGCAAGCTCAACTCCCTGCTGGCGCAGAAAAAGTTCAGCGATGCCGGCTTCTATATCGACTCACTCTCCGTTGCGCGCGACACCGTATGGCTCAGGCTGGATGTCACAGAGCGCCCCAGGGTTTCTGCGTGGCTGTATCACGGCGTAAAGAAAAGCGAGCAGGACGAACTCAAGGAGAAACTCAACCTCAAGCGAGGCGGCGAGCTTTCTGAATATGTGATATCCTCCACCACCGGCGTAATCAAGAACTACTACAAGGAGAAAGGTTACAACAACGTCAAGGTGGATGTCCAGACTGTGGATGACACCCTGATTAACAATGCCGTACGCGTCACCTTCGATGTGGACCGCGGCAAGAAGGTCAGGATCCGCACTATCACTTATGAAGGGGTGCAGGACATAGACAAATACAAGCTGGATAAATCCATGAAGAAGACCAAGGACCGTTCCTGGTACAACTTCTTCAACAGCAAGAAATTCAACGAGCAGGAGTACCCCAACGACAAGGGAACCTTGATAGAGGCCTTCAACGAGCGCGGCTATCGCGACGCCAAGATTGTGAAGGACTCCATCTACACCATAGAAGAGGGGCGTCTGGGTATCAATTTCAAGATTGACCAAGGGCGCAAGTATTACTTCCGCAACATCACGTGGACGGGCAACTCCGTGTACACCGCAGAGACCCTGAACGACGCCATTAAGATTGCCAAGGGCGATGTTTACGACATCGTGACCCTCAACCGCCGCCTGCAGGGCGGAGGCAAGGAGGGGGAGACATCCGTGGCATCCATGTACCGCGATTACGGCTATCTGTTCTTCAACGTCACTCCGGTGGAGACCAACATCGTGGGCGACTCCGTGGATGTGGAGATCCGTATGGTGGAGGGCAAGCAGGCCCGCTTCAACAACGTGCTCATCAGCGGCAACAACATTACCAACGAGCGGGTAATCCGCCGTGCGGTGCACACCCGCCCCGGTTATCTCTATTCGCAGAGCGACTTTGAGCGCTCCATCCGCGAGCTGGGTACCATGAGCAACTTTGACGCGGAGAAGATAGTTGAGCAGGGGACCGGCTGGAACCTGATTCCCGACCCCATCAACAATACCGTGGACATATCCTACAATGTGGAGGAGAAGTCCAACAGTCAGCTGGAGCTCTCCGGCGGCTGGGGCGCACGTACGTTCGTGGGCACGGTAGGTATCAACTTCAGCAACTTCTCAACCCGCAACTTCTTCCGCAAGGATGCCTGGAAGCCGGTGCCGCTGGGTGACAACCAGACCCTCGCGTTCCGCTACCAGACCAACGGCCAGTATTACCGCGCCCTCTCCGCAAGCTTCATGGAGCCCTGGCTGTTCGGCAAGAAACCCACGTCCCTGAGCGTATCCGCATACTTTACCCGCCAGACCAATTCTTATCTGGGCATGTACGGCGATTATTACGGGTACGGCTATGGTTACGGGTACGGCAGCTACTGGGACAACCTTCTCAGTGTGAGCAAGTGGATGGAGGTCGGCGGCTTCTCCATAGGGCTGGGCAAGCGCCTCAAATGGCCCGATAACTACTTTACCCTGTACAACTCCCTTGGCTGGCAGTTCTACAACCTGAAAGACTGGTACAGATACTTTGTATTCACAGACGGTAAATACAACAATATCAACTACACCATAACGCTGTCACGTCAGTCCATAGACCAGCAGATTTATCCGCGCGTGGGTCAGGACTGGAGCTTCAGCATACAGCTCACGCCCCCTTATTCGCTGCTCCGCGGCAAGGACGTAGACTACAGTGCGATGAGCGACCAGGACCACTACCGCTGGCTGGAATACAACAAATGGACCTTCTCCGGCCGCAACTATGTGACCCTGTACGACAAGCTGGTGCTCATGACCGCGGCGCACTTCGGCTATCTGGGCTTCTACAGCCGCAGGTGGGGCTACTCTCCGTTCGAGGGCTTCCTGGTGGGTGGCGACGGCATGTCGGGCTATAACACATACGGCAACGACATCATCTCCCTGCGCGGTTACGAAGACTATTCGCTCACGCCCACGGAAAATGGCGCTTACGCCGGTCACGTATATGACAAGTTCACCGTGGAATTGCGTTACCCGGTTATTCTCAAGCCGCAGTCCACGATATTCGCCCTGGCGTTCCTGGAAGGGGGTAACTGCTGGTCTGACATCAACGATTTCAATCCGTTCCAGATCAAGCGCAGCGCCGGCGTGGGCCTGAGGGTGTTCCTCTCCGTTGTGGGTATGCTGGGTGTTGACTGGGGCTACGGCTTTGACGGTCCTTCCGGCGAGAAGAGCCAGTTCCACTTTACAATAGGACAACAATTCTAAAACTCAAGAGATATGAAAAAGGTATTTGCTATTATCGCAGTCTGCTTTATGACAGTTCTGTCGGCCTCTGCACAGTCAGTGGGCTATGTCGACACAGAAAAGATCCTGAGCTGCATACAGGAATACCTGGATGCACAGAATGAACTCAATACGCTTGCAGAGAAATACAAAGCCGACATCCAGAAGGATGTAGACGAGATAGATGCTCTGTATCGTGACTATATGGGTAAGAAAGCCTCCATGTCCGCCTCTGCCCAGCAGGCAAAGGAGAACGAAATCATCACCAAAGAGAAGGCGGTGAAAGAGAAGGAAGACCAGTACTTTGGCGAGGAGGGTATCCTCACCAAACGCTCTGAGAAGCTTATCTCCCCCATTCAGGAAGTAGTTGAAGAGGCCATCAAGAAGGTTGCCGAGTCCCGCGGATGCTCCATTGTGATGGACGTGACCGTTACAACCGGCATCGTTTACAAGAATTCCAAGTACGACCTCACCAACGCAGTAATAGATTACTTAAGATAACTTTATAATCATGAAAAAATTCGCATTAGTAGTTTTAGCGGCATTCTTCACGCTGGCACTGTCGGCACAGACTCTTAAATTCGGACACATCAACACATCCGAGCTGGTAAGCCTGATGTCGGAGACCGACTCTGCAAGGGTGCAGCTGCAGGCCTATCAGAAAGAACTGATAGAAGAGATGGAGACCATGCAGACCGAATACAACAATAAGCTCAATACCTACCAGCAGAAACAGGCCACCTGGACCGCTGCCATCAAGGAGTCCAAAGAGGCCGAGCTGATAGAGATGCAGCAGCGTCTGCAGCAGTTCCAGCAGACTGCTCAGCAGGATCTGGCGCAGTTGGAGAACAATCTCTACGCTCCCATCTTTGAGAAGGCTCGCGGTGCCATCTCCAAGATAGCAAAGGAGAAGGGCCTGTCGTTCGTATTCGAGATTTCTGCAAATCCCGTGGTCTACTACAACGAGACCCAGAGCATGGACCTGCTGCCTCTGGCTAAGGCCGCCCTTGGCGTACCGGCAGAGAAAGTGGCTCCCACTCAGATACAGCAGTAGTCCTTCCTGAAGAGACAATTCTTTACAGGTGAGGGGAATCAATGCGATTGCCCTCACTTGCTGTAAAAACCAAAATATACTATGAATCATAAAGTAATTGATGCTAAGGATGTTGTGATTCGCTTCTGCGGTGACTCCGGCGATGGCATGCAGCTTACCGGCACCCTGTTCGCAGATGCCTCTGCGCTTTACGGCAACGAGATTTCAACATTCCCTGACTATCCGGCAGAGATACGCGCCCCGCAGGGCACTGTCTCCGGTGTTTCCGGCTTCCAGGTGCACTTTGGCAGCGAAGGGGTCAACACCCCCGGCGACTACTGCGACGTGCTGGTGGCCATGAACCCCGCCGCCCTCAAGGCCAACGCCAAGTGGGCCAAGAGCACCGCTACCATCATTGTGGATGTGGATTCCTTTACCGAGGCGCTGCTCAAGAAGGCAGGATTCGCAACGGACGACCCCGCAACCGAGCTTCATATTGAGGACCGCAACATAATCTGGGCCCCCATCACAAGCCTCACCAAAGAGAGTCTGGCAGACAGCGGCCTGGATCCCAAGTCGATACTCCGCTCCAAGAACATGTTCACCCTGGGTATGTGCTTCTACCTGTTCAACAGGCCGCTGGATTATACCTACGCATATCTGGAGAAGAAGTTCGGCAAGAAGAAACCGCAGCTGGTAGAGCCCAACAAGAAGGTGCTGTTCGACGGCTTCAACTATGCAGCCAACATCCAGGCGATTGCCAACACCTATACCGTGGCCCCCGCCGATCTGCCCAAGGGCACTTACCGCAACATCAACGGCAACCAGGCAGTGGCCTGGGGTCTGATTGCAGCGGCAGAGAAGGCGGGCCTGCAGCTTTTCTGCGGCTCGTATCCCATAACCCCCGCCACTGCGATTCTGGAAGAGCTGGCTCTTCACAAGAATCTTAACGTCAAGACCATGCAGGCGGAGGACGAGATTGCCGGCATCTGCACAGCCATCGGTGCGGCCTACGGCGGCGCTCTGGCTGTAACCACAACCTCCGGCCCCGGCCTCAGCCTCAAGAGCGAGGCGATGGGTCTGGCAGTTATCACAGAGCTCCCGCTGGTGATTGTGGATGTGCAGCGCAGCGGCCCCTCCACCGGTATCCCCACCAAGACAGAGCAGACAGATCTGGCGCAGGCGCTCTACGGACGCAACGGCGAATGCCCCATCTGCATTGTGGCGGCACATTCTCCGTCCAACTGTTTTGACGCCGCCTTCACCGCCGCCAAACTGGCGCTGGAGCACATGATGCCAGTAATCCTTCTCACAGAGGGCTTCCTGGGCAACGGCAGCGAGCCGTGGAGAATCCCCTCCATGAAAGATTATCCCGCAATCAAGCCGCCGATTATCGATAGCTGCGAGGGTGCGTTCAAACCGTTCGAGCGCGACCCCAAGACATTCGTCCGCAAATGGGCCATCCCCGGCAAGGCGGGTCTGGAGCACCGCGTGGGCGGTTTGGAGAAGAACCCAGTGGGCACGATTTCTTCCGATCCTGAGAACCATGCCTTCATGGTTGCCCAGCGCGCCGCAAAGGTGGCCGCCGTGGCAGACGGCCTCCCCGAACTTGAGGTTGTGGGCGAGGCTGACGGCGATTTGCTGTTGGTGGGCTGGGGCGGTACCTTTGGCCATCTGTTCACCGCTGCCAAGCAACTGCAGGCAGAGGGCAAAAAGGTATCTCTGGCTCATTTCGATTATATCAACCCGCTGCCCAAGAACACCGCAGAGGTCTTCAAGAATTTCAAGAAGATTATGGTGTGCGAGCTCAACGCCGGCCAGTTTGCAGATTATCTGCGCGCCCGTCTGCCTGAGTTCAAGTATCAGCAGTTCAACAAGGTACAGGGTCAGCCCTTCATAGTTGAAGAGATTGTGGACGCTGCCAAAGCACAATTATAGGAGGTTCCGTCATGAGTTATACAGCACAAGATTTCAAGAGTAATCAGGAAGTTCGCTGGTGCCCCGGCTGCGGAGACCATGCGGTTCTGGCTGCATTGCAGCGTGCGCTCCCTTCTGTAAGCGAGTCGCTGAATCTTCCCAAAGAGAAATTCGTGGTAGTATCGGGTATCGGCTGTTCCAGCCGTCTGCCGTACTACATGGATACCTTCGGCTTTCACGGTATCCACGGCCGCGCCACGGCCCTTTCCACCGGCCTTAAGGTGGCCCGTCCGGAGCTTTCCGTATGGCAGGCTTGCGGTGACGGTGACGCCCTCGCCATCGGCGGCAATCACTTCATACACGCCATCCGCCGTAATGTAGATTTGAACATCATCCTCTTCAACAACCAGATATACGGCCTCACCAAGGGTCAGTACAGCCCCACGTCAAAGTTTGGCGCCATCACCAAGACGTCGCCATACGGCACCGTGGAGAATCCGTTCACCCCGGGCCAGCTGGTGCTGGGTGCGCGCGGTACCTTCTTCGCCCGCGGCCTGGACGTGGAGATGAAGACCAACCAGGAGATATTCCTGGCCGCAGCGCTTCACAAGGGGGCGTCGGTGTGCGAGATGCTGGTCAACTGTATGATATTCAACGACGGCGCTCACGCTGCAATCTCTGCGCGTGAGGTGCGTGCCGATAAGACCATCACCCTGCGCGACGGCGAGAAGATGATATTCGGCGCCAACAACGACAAGGGCATCGTGCTCGAGAACGGCGCGCTGAAGGCTGTCACAATAGGGCAGGACGGCTATACCATGGATGATATCCTGGTGCACAACGCCGGCACCCGCGACACCTTCCTGCACAGCATGCTCATAGACATGAAGGGCGACCTGCCCGTGGCTCTGGGCGTAATCCGCAACGTAGAGGATTCTACCTACGATGAGAATGTGGAGAAACAGCTGCAGGACGTAACTGCTGCCGCCAAGGTGCATTCAGTGGACGAGCTGCTGCACAGCGGCTCCACCTGGGAGGTGAAATAATCAAATGTCATGGACGCGGAGCCATGTAGCGCCGCGCTCTACAGCAATTTTCTGAAGACGTCGGGTCTCCGCAAGGGTCCCGGCGTCTTCCGGTTTTGTACCCTGACGTTCATAGGTCATGCGTTTACGGGAGATGCCGGCCAGTATCTCGCGGCCAAAGCACAGCAGTTCGTCCTGACGGTCCAGCAACTCCAGATTCTGCTCCACGTCCTTGCCAAAGCCGTAGCCCGGGTCCAGAATCCAGTTGCCGATTCCAGCCGTAGCAGCCCGCTTCTCAAACGCGCGGAAGAAGCGCTTCACATTGTCCACAACGTTCTCGTTCTCCTTTTTTCGTATTATCATCCGGCGCCGCTGCCCGGCAATCGCCGGCGGGTTGAGGTTATGCATTGCGATATACGGCAGCTTCAGCTTGGCCACTAGTGGCAGCAAAGCTGCATCTGACTGCCCGGCGGTGATATCATTCACGATGAACGGCCCGATAATGTCGTAGGCCCGCTTAACTATCTCAGAAGAGAAAGTGTCGATGGAAAAACGGATGCCGGTGCGCCCCGGTTCTCCCGGTCGGCTGTTGAGATATCGTTCTCTGATAATCTTCAGCATCGGCTCCAGTCTCTGCCATTCTTCAGCCACGCCTGGATATACGCTCCCCGGCCGCGAAGAACATGCCCCGATGTCCACCACATCCGCACCGTCAGCAAACAACTTCTCCACCCGCGTACAAAACTCCCCCACAGAAGACACCCTGCTCCCGTTGTAAAAAGAATCGCCATTAATATTCACGATTCCCATTATCTTCTCCGAAGTGCTCATATGCGAATCCGTTTAAGCTACCAGTTCAAGATGCAGCCCCACCGCCTCCGCCATCAGCATAAAAGTGGATAGCTGGACATCAGTAGATCCGCGTTCCACAAGGGCAACGTATTCCCGCTTCTTGCCAATCTTATCCGCTACAGCTTGCTGCGTGAGCCCTGCACGCTTTCGCGCATCCTTCAGACACTCCGCAAAATACCACGCCCTGGCCTTCGCCTCAAACTCCCTTCTGGACGCCGAACCCACAGGCCCGTACTTCTTATCCAGATGTTCGTCAAAAGATATCGGTTTTAAGAGGCTCTCTCTGCTATTATTAGTTTCCATAATACTTTGTTTTAATCCTATCTGCAATTCCAATTTGCTTTTTGTAGTCTTTAGTAGATTTCTTTAAGAAACCGTTGATAAGAAGTACTTCGTTTGACTCCATAAAACTGCGGCTGTCAACTGTAAACAAAATGACTCTGTACTCATCCCCTACAGATACCCGCATCTCATAGTAATCAGTCTTCTCAAGCGTACTGTGCACTTTTCTCATGCAAATGTAATAAATTTATTACAACAAACAAATAAACTTCTGCCACCAAATATCACGAACAATCATCTCCAAAACGGAAATGTTCATACTTTCTGCCGATTCGTGTCTGTTTTCAAAGTGACCACTGCGATAACCCTCTGGAACTTAATCCGTACACAATAGCCTCGGTTGCTTTTCAAAAAAGAAAAAATGTACATTTGCGAAAGCCTGGCAACTGGCAGACATATAGTTATACTTATCAGTTTGACGGAAAGTATCGCATAGAATCGATGCTCTTCCCTAATCTTGTTCGATTCCCTCTTGACATCCGTGCGAAGTTGTATTATATTTGCACTAGTACACTAAAAGCGACAGGTATATGCTAATAGTTCTGGAAGGTCTTGACGGGGCGGGGAAGTCCACACAGCTTAAGATGCTGTGCAGTTATTTGGAGCAGAGCGGGCGAAAGCTCAAGTATCTTCATTTTCCCAGATATGAGGCGGCGCCGTTTGGCGATATGATTTCCAACTTTCTGAAGGGGGAGTATGGTGATAATGAGCAGGTGCATCCGCAGCTGGTGGCGTTGCTTTTTGCGGAGGATCGGCACGCAGCGGCAGAACAGATAAACGGCTGGTTGGATGAAGGCTATACGGTGGTGCTGGACCGCTACGTGTACAGCAACATCGCCTTCCAGACGGCGAAAGTGAAGGATCCGGAAAAGGCTAAGAATCTGCGCGAGTGGATTTTCGATCTGGAATACAATACTTTCAAGATTCCCAAGCCAGACCTGAACCTCTTCCTGGACGTCCCCATCGACTTTGTGGAGAGTGAACTCAGGCACGAGCGCAGCGGCAGCGACCGCGACTATCTGGAAGGGAAGCAGGATATCCACGAGGCCGACATCGAATTCCAGAAGAAGGTACGCGCCGTGTACCGCGAGTGCTGTGAGAAAGACAGCAACTTCATAAGGATAGACTGCGCCGACCCCGAAACGGGCGCAATCCTGCCGCCTCAGCCCATCTTTGAAATGATCAAGCGCAAATTATGAAGCATCTGGCGCGCTTCTGCAGGCTGATAGCAGGCCTGGTATTCATATGCTCCGGCTTCCTCAAGCTGTTGTCTCCGGTGGGCACATCCTTGATAATCAAGGAGTATCTCACCGCGTTCCATCTGGGCTTCATGGCACCGGCAGCGATGGTATTGGGCATCGCCCTCGCATCGCTGGAATTCCTGACGGGCGTGGCGCTGCTGCTCCGGCTGCGGTTCGCGCACGCCGCGTGGATAGCGCTGGTGCTGATATCGGCCTTCACGCCCCTCACGCTCTATCTGGCGGTGTTCAACCCGATAGCAGACTGCGGCTGCTTTGGCGAAGCCATCCACCTTACCAATTGGCAAACCTTCTTCAAGAACCTGATACTGCTCCCGTGCACAATAATAATGTTCATCGGCCGGCACAAGGTGGCGGAGGGGGAGCGTCCCGTGGCGGAATGGATATTCGTGTGCCTGTTTGCCCTGCTGGCGGCGGCCGTGCTGCTCCAGACCTTCCTGTGGGCCCCTCTGGCGGAATTCACTGCATACAAAGTGGGCAGCGAGATAAAGTCGGCTCCGGTGCAGAGTGTGGCTGAGCAGTACGAGACGGAGTTCAGATACGAGAAGGACGGCGATGTGCAGACGTTCACTCTGGACAATCTGCCCGATTCTACATGGACCTTTGTGGAGGCGATTACAACCCTTAAAGGGGAGGATGCTGATGCCGCCGATTCCGATTTCTTGATAGAGGCGGACGGCGTGGATATCTCGGCGGAACTGCTGGGGCAGCGCAAACTGCTGCTCATGAGCATATATCATCCAGACAAGTTTATGCAGCGCCACTCCCTGGATGAGGTTTACCGGATAAAGAAAAAGGCAGACAAGCAGGGGCTTTCGTTTGCCCTGGCCTCATCAGGCATCCTTGAGGGAATGCCGGACGAGATTCCGGTGAATCGCGCCGACGTCAAACTGCTGATGACCCTTAACCGGAGCAACGGCGGTGTGACCCTTTTGGACGAAGGGGTGGTTATCCGCAAGTGGCCCTACGTGCGCGCTGCAAGCGAAAGCGTGAATTTCTGCGGCGATCAGGATCCGGAACTCACGCTGCTGATGACAGTGAACCGGCAGCGGATGTCGCTGGGCATAGTACTGGTGGCCTTCATACTGCTCTGTCTGGCCAAATTCCGGGTGTTCTACAAAAAGAAAGAATAATCTTATGCACATCCGGGGCGAGTTGGGAAGAAGGGGAGAAGAGGAGGCGGCACGCTACCTGCAAAGGTGCGGGCTGAACCTGGTTGCGCGCAACTGGCGCGCCGGGCACCTTGAAGTCGATCTGATTATGGAGGATGCGGCCACCGTGCGCATAGTTGAGGTGAAGACCCTGCACGCCGGCGACGGCTTTGACCCTGCCGACAATGTGACCGGCGACAAGCGCCGCAAACTGATCAGCGCTGCAAAGAGCTATTATGCCAAGCATCCCACCACCAAAGAGATAAAGTTCGATGTTGTGACGGTGCTGTTCGGAGGGGAGGAGGCGGTTGAGGTGAACTACCTGCCGGATGCGTTTGACGCGCTGGGTTAGGACACTCAGAGGCCGGACCCCTTGCGGATGTCCGGCCTCCTACCTTAACCATAACCTAAACTATGAAAAATTCGATATAGAGAATTGCAAGTTCTGTGCCGCGCCTTACCTGCAAATCCTCAATTTTGCGAATTTCAGAAGAAGTTTTTTCTCTTCCCCAGATTCGGTTACAAACAGCGCTTTGGCGCTGGAGCCTTCGCCCTCTATGCTTACGATTGTGCCGAAGCCGAAGATATTGTGCTCTACCTTCATCCCGGGGCGGATGTCCTCCGGACGGTCGGGCTTGAAATCGGGCGATGCGGTGCGCGCAACTGAGGGCGTCTTGGGAACCGGTCGCGCCGGGGTAACGGGTCTGGCGCTGGAAGCACCGTGCTGCGTTCCGGAGAATCCGGGTCGTGCTGCCTCATGCCCCCGGTATCCACCGGACGGCTGCCTGTAGTCACTCTGCGCCGGCCGTGCCGGACTCTGCTGCGGCCGCCCGTAGTTGGGGGCCCACTTGCCGAATCCGAAATCATCGAACGCAGAGGCCTGCGGAATGTCTCCGTCCAGATACTTGCGGTCTATCTCCTTCACAAACCGGCTCACCTGGTTGAATTCCTCCTTGCCGTAGCGGTGGCGGATGGATGCAAACGAGAGGGTCACCTCCTTCTCCGCACGGGTTATCGCCACGTAGAACAGCCGCCTTTCCTCCTCTATGTCGGTGGGGGTGATGTCGCTGCCGGAGGGGAAGAGGTTCTCTTCCATGCCGGCCACGAATACATACGGGAATTCCAGTCCCTTGGAAGAGTGCACAGTCATCAGGCTGATACGGTTGTCGTCGTCTATGTTGTCGTCCGTCTTCTCTGCGGCGGAGAGTAGCGTGAAATTCTCTATGTAGTCAGAAAGGGTAATCACATCGTCCGGCGAAGCCATGTCCTCTCCCGTCTCGGTGTCGTAGAACTTGCGCTGCCGCGCCTCGTCTTCGCAGAACTGCTTGATGCCGTTGAACAACTCCTGTACGTTCTCCAGCCTGTCTTTCTCTTCTTTGCCCTGCTGCAGCTGAAGATAAGCCATCATGCCGCTCTTGAGGCCGATTTCTGCCGCCAGCGACGATGCATCTGTGGTGGCGGCTTTCTCCGAGAGGGGCGCAATCATGGCCGCGAACTCCCTGAAGCGGGCCACGGCGGCACTCTTGAGGCCGGCTGCGTAAAGGTCGCCCTCCGGCAGCGATGCGGCCTGCAGCAGCGACACTCCGGCCGTTTCGGCGGCGGTGTCCAGTGCGGCAAGCGATGTGGCGCCGATGCCGCGCGCGGGCAGGTTGATGACGCGGCGGAAGGCCTCGTTGTCCCGCGGGTTGATAACCAGCCTGAAGTATGCCACCATATCCTTGACCTCTGCCCGGTCGAAAAACGACGTGCCGGAGACCACGCGGCATGGGAGGTTCTGCTTCCGCAGCGACTCCTCAATCACGCGGCTCTGGGCATTGGTGCGGTAGAGGATGGCGAAATCGCTGTAGGCGGCCTTGTCGCGGTATATGATGCGCTTGATGGAAGAGGCTATCGCAAAGCCCTCCTCAAAGTCGCTGGAGGCGTTTATCAGGTGTATCTTGTCGCCCTGGCTGCCGCTGGAGAAGCACACCTTCTTGATGCGGTTCTTGTTGCGGTCTATCAGGCTGTTGGCGGCGTTCACAATGGTCTGGGTAGAACGGTAGTTCTGCTCCAGACGGATGACCTTGCACTCCGGATAGTCTTTCTGGAAGCTGAGGATGTTCTCTATGCGCGCCCCGCGGAAGCTGTAGATGCTCTGGCTGTCATCGCCCACCACGCAGATGTTGCGGTGCACCGCCGCCAGCTTTTTCAGAATCAGGTACTGCGCGTAGTTGGTGTCCTGATACTCATCCACCAGAATGTATCTGAACCGCGCCCGGATGGCTTCCAGCGCCACCGGATGGTCGCGGAACAGGATGTTGGTGTTGAGAAGCAGGTCGTCAAAGTCCATCGCCCCGGAGGCCTTGCACTTTGCAGCGTAGAGGGAGTATATCTCGTGCAGCCGGGGGCGCTTGTTTGAGGTATCCTCGCCCGTGTAAATCGCATTGTTGGCGTAGGAGGCGGCAGAGAGCAGGTCGTTCTTGGCGTTGGAGATGCGTGCTGCTACAGAGCTGGGCTTGTAGGTCTTGTCGTCCAGATTGAGCTCCTTGATGCACTTGGTGATGGCCGATTTGGTGTCGGCGGCATCGTATATGGTGAACTGTTTTGGATATCCCAGAAGGTCTGCGTATTCGCGAAGGAAGCGAACGAACACCGCGTGGAAGGTCCCCATCCAGATGCGGGAGGCGCTTTTTTCGCCTACCAGAGTGGAGATGCGGTCTTTCATTTCTCCCGCCGCCTTCTTGGTGAAAGTGAGCGCCAGGATACGGTACGGCTCCACCCCCTTGTCAATCAGGTTGGCTATCCTGCAGGTGAGCACACGGGTCTTGCCGCTGCCAGCCCCCGCCACTATCAATAAAGGGCCGTCAACGCTCTCTACAGCCACTTTCTGCGCCTCGTTGAGCCCGCGCAGAATCTCTTCGTTGCCACTGGTGTTCATACCGCAAAAATAATTCAAAAAACCCAAAGAAATTTGTAAATTTGCGCGCGATTTTGAAGGAAAAATTTCTTATCAATTAATAATTCTAATAATGTCAGAACACATCAGATTGAAAAAGGGGCTGGACATACCTCTCGCAGGTGCCGCCCCCGCTAAAATCGCAGAGACTGTTGCTGATGACCTCGTCGCTTTAAAACCCACCGATTTCAAAGCCCTGGTGCCCAAGCTCGCCGTTAAGGAGGGTGACAGCGTCCAGGCCGGTGACGTTTTGTTTACAGACAAGATGCATCCCGCAGTACGTTTCTGTTCTCCCTGCAGCGGTGTGGTTCAGCAGATTGTACGCGGTGACAAGCGTAAGCTCCTGGCAGTGGTCGTAAAGGCAGACGGCGAGCACAAGAGCGTCAAGTTCGACGCTGTGGATTGCTCCAAGCTGGACAAGCAGGCCATGACGGAAGCTCTGCTTGAAAGGGGTCTGTGGCCCATGATCAAGCAGCGCCCTTACGGCATCATCGCCAATGCGGAAGATACTCCCAAGAGCATCTTCGTTTCTGCAATGAACACGGCTCCGCTTGCACCGGACCCCGACTTTATCATGGATGGCAGGCTGGATGACCTGCAGGAGGGCGTCAACGCTCTCTGCCGCCTCACCAAAGGCGGTGTGCACTTCAGCATGGCGGCCGCAGCGGAAGCGGGCAGTGCGATGCACAACCTCAAGGGAGTCATCTTCCACACCTTTGACGGCCCGCATCCCGCAGGTAACGTAGGTATCCAGATCAACCACATCTCTCCCATTAACAAGGGCGAGATAGTATGGACTGTGGACCTCGTTTCCCTGGCAGCAATGGGCCGCTGCCTGCGCACCGGCGAGTTTGACATGACCCGCCCCGTGGCAGTTACCGGTCCCGCAGCCAAAGAACCTTGCTATGTAATGGGCGTACAGGGCATGAGCCTCAAGGCGATTGCCAAGTATGCAGAAGAGGGTAATGTCCGCTACGTGAGCGGCGATGTCCTCACCGGCACCAACGTGGGAGCCGAGGGTTTCCTGGGCTTCTTTGACAGCCAGGTTACACTGCTTGAAGAGGGCGACTATTACGAGCTTCTGGGCTGGATCAAGCCGTTCCGCCTCAAGAAGTTCAGCTTCTCGCATCTCTACTGGTCGTGGCTGGCAGGCAAGAAGAAGACCTACAAGCTGGACACCAACACCAACGGCGGCCCCCGCGCCTTCGTGGTGAGCGATGTCTACGGCAAAGTGCTGCCCATGGACATCCTGCCCGTGTACTTGCTCAAGGCCTGCATGGCAAAGGATATTGAAAAAATGGAAAACCTGGGTATATACGAAGTCATCCCGGAGGATTTCGCTCTCTGCGAGTTTGTATGTCCTTCCAAGATTGAGATCCAGCAGATTCTCAGCGACGGTATAGACCTTATGTTAAAGGAGATGGCATAGTTATGAGCGCTCTGAGAAATACTTTGGACAAAATGAAGCCGACCTTCTCCAAGGGCGGCAAGCTGAGCGCCCTGGGTTCTTTCTTCGATGCGATGGAGACCTTCTTCTTCGTGCCCAAGACTGTAACCCGCCGCGGTACTCACATCAAAGACAGCGTCGATCTCAAGCGTACCATGATTACCGTGATGATCGCGCTTATCCCCGTGTTCCTCTTCAGCATATACAACATCGGCTACCAGATGAACCTTGCATACGGTTACGGCTGGGGCTTCTGGATGATTGTATGGAGAGGCTTCCTCAAGATTCTCCCCCTGTATCTGGTATCGTACATCGTAGGTCTCTTCTTCGAGTGCATGTTCGCCCAGATCAAAGGCGAGGAGGTTAACGAAGGTTACTTTGTAACCGGTTTCCTGATTCCCCTAATCATGCCGGTGAACATCCCCCTGTGGATGCTTGCAATAGCTGTGGCTTTTGCAGTGGTAATCGGCAAGGAGGTGTTTGGCGGTACCGGTATGAATATCTGGAACCCCGCACTGCTGTGCCGCGCATTCCTGTTCTTCTCCTATCCGAAGATGATGAGCGGAGACTCCGTGTGGGTAGCGCACAAGATAGGCGTGGATGCAGTCTCCTGCGCCACTCCTCTCTCTGAGATGGCCAGCGGCGGCATGAGCGCCATGAGCTATTCTCCGCTTCAGATGTTCATCGGCCTTATCCCCGGTTCGGTGGGCGAGACCTCCACGCTCTGCATACTGCGGGGCGCGCTGGTGCTTCTGTTCACCGGCGTGGGCAGCTGGAAGGTGATGCTCAGCTGTGTTGCCGGCGGCCTGCTGGCAGGACTGCTGGGCAACGTTCCCGCATACTACCACCTGATCATGGGCGGCTTCGCGTTCGGCTGCGTGTTCATGGCAACCGACCCTGTGACCAGCGCCCAGACAGAGACCGGCAAATGGATCTACGGCTTTTTGATCGGAGCCTTCGCAGTGCTGCTGCGTATCTTCAACCCGGGCTATCCCGAGGGTATGATGCTTTCTATTCTGCTGATGAACACGTTTGCTCCGCTGATTGACCACATGGTTGTCAACGGTAACATCCGCCGTCGTCTGCGCAGGGCCAAAACCGTTTAAACGCATTGTGCCATGAATACAAACAGCAATACATACACAGTCATCTACACAACCATCCTGGTTGTGATAGTAGCGGCCATCCTGGCGTTCGCTTCATCGGCTCTCAAGAGCCGTCAGCAGGCAAACATGGACCTGGCCAAGATGAAGACTATCATGCTGGCGGCCAATATGGGTCAGACCCCCGAAGGGAATGCAGACAAGAAGGCCGACTTCATGCAGCTCTACAACGACCATATCACCGCCACTTGCGTGATTGACGCCAGCGGCAATGTGATAGAGGGCGTGGACGCCTTCAAGGACGTGGACCTCAAAACCCAGTTCAACAACCTCAAGAAGGGCCTCCCGGTTCAACTTCCGGTTTATGAATGCACCATGGACGACGGCCGCAAGGTCAACATCGTTGCGATGTACGGCGCGGGCCTCTGGGGTGCAATCTGGGGCTATATGGCAGTTGAAGACGACAACCAGACAGTTGCCGGCGCAATCTTTGACCACGCCAGCGAGACTCCCGGTCTGGGTGCCAAGATAGCCGAGGCTCCCTTCTACACCCAGTTCCGCGGCAAGAAGCTCACCGACAACGGCGAGTTTGGTTCCGTGAAGGTGATCAAGGGCGGTGCCAACGGTGCCGACAACGGTGTGGACGCCATCTCCGGCGCCACCATGACTTCCAAGGCGGTGAGCGAATCACTTGCAATGTGGTTCAACGCCTACAAGGCTTATTTTACTAACCGCACATCCGCCCCGGAGCAGCCTTGCTGCGACGAAGCAGAATGCGCAGAAAACACAGAGAGCAATGAATAAAGAGATCTATACAAAACCTTTCTTCCTGGGCAACCCCATCACTGTGCTGGTGCTCGGTATCTGCTCTTCGCTGGCAGTCACCGTTCAGCTCAAGGGAGCCCTGGTAATGGCACTCTCCGTGACCATCGTCACGGCTTGCTCAAGCCTGATTCTCTCGTTGCTGCGCAACACTATCCCCACCCGCGTGCGCATCATAGTGCAGCTGGTTGTGGTAGCGATGTTCGTGATTCTCATCGACCAGGTGCTCAAGGCGTTCGCCTATGACACCAGCAAGATGCTCTCGGTTTACATCGGCCTTATCATCACCAACTGTATAATCATGGGCCGCATAGAGGCCTTCGCGCTTGGCAACAAGCCCTGGCCCAGCTTTGTGGACGGTGCCTGCAACGGGCTCGGCTACGGTATGATTCTGATTATCGTCGCCTTCTTCCGCGAGCTGCTTGGCAGCGGCACGCTGTTCGGCTTCCAGATTATCCCTGCAAGCTGGTATCTGGAAAACGGCGGCTGGTATATGAACAACGGTCTGATGATTCTCCCGCCCATGGCGCTTATCCTGCTGGGTTGCGTCGTATGGATCCAGAGAAGCATCCAGAAAGAACTTCAAGAGAAATAGGAGGAGACAGATATGGAATATTTGAATCTATTTGTTAAGTCTGTCTTCGTAGACAACATGATTTTCGCATTCTTCCTTGGAATGTGCTCATTCCTGGCAGTATCAAAGAATGTGAAAACCGCTACCGGCCTGGGTCTGGCAGTCATCTTTGTGCTGGGCATCACCCTGCCGCTCAACTATCTTCTCTATGAATACATCCTCAAGCCGGGCGCTCTGGCATGGCTCAATCCCGAGTATGCTACTATAGACCTGAGCTTCTTGAGCTACATCGTGTTCATCGCCACCATCGCCACCTTCACTCAGGTAGTGGAGATGTTTGTGGAGAAGTTCGCCCCCGGTCTGTACAACTCGCTGGGTATCTTCCTCCCGCTGATTGCAGTTAACTGCGCCATCCTGGGTGGTTCGCTGTTCATGCAGGAGCGTGGTTACGCCAATCTGGGCGAAGCGTTCACCTTCGGTATCGGCAGCGGTGTGGGCTGGTTCCTGGCCATCGTGGCCATGGCCGCCATCCGCGAGAAACTTGCATACAGCAACATTCCCGCCGGCCTGAAGGGTCTGGGTATATCGTTCATCATCACCGGCCTCATGGGCATCGCATTCATGAGCTTCATGGGTATTCAGTTACCGTTCTAGGAGGATAAGATTATGAGTATACAGACATTAATCGTATCCGTAGTCGCCTGCCTGGCGCTGATACTTTTGCTGGTTGCGCTGCTGCTCTTTGTGAAGGCTAAACTCACTCCCAGCGGAACCGTTAAGATTGACATAAACGACGGCAAGAGGGTAGTGGACGTGCCTCAGGGCGGGTCCCTGCTCGCAACCCTGGCCGACCAGAAGATCTTCCTCCCCTCCGCCTGCGGTGGTAAGGGTTCCTGCGGACAGTGCAAGTGCCGCGTGCTGGAAGGCGGCGGCAGCATCCTCCCCACGGAGACCGTGCACTTCAGCCGCAAGCAGATAAATGACCACTGGCGCCTCGGCTGCCAGGTCAAGGTGAAGGACAACCTCAAGATTGAGATTCCCGACAGCGCATTGTCCGTCAAGAAACTCGAATGCGAGGTTATCTCCAACAAGAACGTGGCTACCTTTATCAAGGAGTTCACCGTGAAACTTCCTGAAGGCGAGGATATCGAATTCAAGAGCGGTGAATACATCCAGATTGACATCCCCGTTTACGATGCAGACTTCTCTACCATAGATGTGGATCCCATCTACAAGGCAGACTGGGAGAAGTACGGCTTCTTTGACATCAAGTACAAGAACACCGTGCCCACCATCCGCGCTTACTCCATGGCTTCCTATCCTGCAGAGAAGGGCGTGATTAAGCTCAACGTCCGCATAGCAACCCCTCCGTTCGACCGCAGTCAGCCCAAGGGCGTCTTCAAGATGCTCCCCGTGCCTCCGGGCATAGGCTCCACCTACGTGTTCACCCGCAAGCCGGGCGACAAGGTGATGATAAGCGGCCCTTACGGCGAGTTCCTGCTCCCCAAGGACGACCCCGACGATATGCAGTACATATTTGTTGGCGGCGGTGCCGGCATGGCTCCTCTGCGCAGCCACATCATGCATCTGTTCAAGACCCTCAAGACGGGTCGCGAGGTACACTTCTTCTATGGCGCACGCGCCCTTGTGGAGGCGTTCTACCTGGAAGACTTCGCAGAGATAGAGCGGGAGTTCCCCAACTTCCACTTCCATCTGGCACTGGACCGTCCCGATCCGGCTGCCGATGCAGCTGGCGTGAAGTATACCGCAGGCTTCGTACACAACGTGATGTACGAGACATTCCTCAAGGACCACGACGCTCCGGAGGATTGCAAGTACTTCATGTGCGGTCCGCCCATGATGACCAAGTGCGTCACCGACCTGCTGGATTCGCTGGGAGTAGCTCCGGAAAGCATCCTCTACGACAACTTTGGTGCATAATCCCGCGTTTCGGACAAAAAAAGAACCGGCTCTGCAAAGAACCGGTTCTTTTCTTTTGCCACCGTTTAGCGGCCGGCGTACATCTGTTTGTAATAGTTCTGGTAGTCGCCGCTGGTCACGTTGTCCAGCCAGTCCTGGTTGTCCAGATACCAGCGGACTGTCTTCTCTATGCCCTCTTCGAATTGGAGAGAAGGCTCCCAGCCAAGCTCGCGCTGCAGCTTAGATGAATCGATGGCGTAGCGCAGGTCGTGGCCGGCACGGTCGGTGACGTATGTGATAAGGTTCATATCCTCGCCCTTCTCACGGCCCAGAAGCCTGTCAACGGTATTTACCAACACCTTTATAATGTCGATATTCTTCCATTCGTTAAAGCCGCCGATATTATATGTGTCGCCCACTTTGCCTTTGTGGAATATCAGATCTATCGCACGGGCATGGTCTTCTACATAGAGCCAGTCGCGCACGTTCTCTCCCTTGCCATACACGGGCAGGGGTTTGCGGTGACGGATGTTGTTTATGAACAACGGTATCAGCTTCTCGGGGAACTGGTAGGGGCCGTAGTTGTTGGAGCAGTTGGTTACCACGGTGGGCATGCCGTAGGTGTCGTGGAACGCCCTGACAAAGTGGTCGCTGCTGGCCTTGGAGGCACTGTAGGGGCTGTGGGGCTGGTATTTTAGATCTTCTGTAAAGAAAGTCTCGCCATATGCAAGGTGATGCTCCCCGCTGGAGGCCTTGGTGGTGAACGGCGGTTTTATCCCCTCCGGGTGGGTCATCTGCAGCGCGCCGTAAACCTCGTCCGTGCTGATGTGGTAAAAGCGGCACGGGACAGATTTTTCAACTCGGGCTCCGCTCGAAATTACACTGTTGTCATCTCGACCAAGCGCAGCGCGTGGAGAGATCTCCCATCCCATCGGCTCCCAGTAAGCCTTGGCGGCCTGGAGCAGCGAGAGGGTACCCATCACGTTGGTCTGTGCAAAGGTGAAGGGATCCTTTATGCTGCGGTCTACATGGCTCTCTGCAGCGAGATGGATTATACCGTCTGCCCGCTCTTCTTTAAGCAGCGCCAGCACTCCGTCAAAGTCGCAGATATCCATCTTTACAAAGCGGTAGTTTGGCTTGTCTTCAATATCCTTCAGATTGGCCAGGTTACCGGCGTAGGTCAGCTTGTCAAGATTGATAATCTTGTATTCAGGGTATATGTTCACCATAAGGCGCACCACGTGGCTCCCAATGAAGCCGGCACCGCCCGTTATCACTATGGTTCTCTTATAATCCATCGCCGAGTGAAATTTTTTAAAAATTGGTGTTATATTTTCGTTAATGCTGCATTTAATTGGTAAAACGAGACCAACAAATACAAATATATGAAAAAAATCATTGACATTTCTCTTGCCACCGCGTGTGTAGCGGTCATGGCTGTGTTTACGGGGTGTTCAAAAGGGGATTATTATATTGACGGTCCTTCCAGAGATGCGATGCCGGATGCGGCTGAAGGTATCGGCGGATGGGATGTCCCCGGTGAAGGTGGCGAGAATGGATCCCCTGTTTATCAGAGCGGAGTGATGACAGCCGCAGAGTGGAATGATATCGCCAACTGGACCTTCTGGGCAAGCCTGCTCAACAACCAGGATTGGGGAAAACATGCAGAATACTGGAAATACTATCCTCACAACTTCGTGATGGTGGAGACTGTTGATAAAGACAGGAATATCGTGAGCGGCGTGGACGTATCTCTTGTAAAAGGCGGGACTACTGTCTGGAAAGCCCGCACAGACAATGTGGGTCGCGCGTTACTCTGGGCCAGCATGTATGAGTCCGAGTGGAATATAGACAAGTCCGGTTACACTGTTAAAGTGTCGGGCGGCGATTATCAGGACTTTGAATTCACCACCCCCGGCAGTACCGAAGTGAAGGTGAACAGATTCGTGGTAAACACCACCAAAGTGGAGAATTCCATAGATGTGGCTTTCATCGTGGATGCCACCGGCAGTATGGGAGACGAGATCGGATTCCTCAAGGCAGACCTGGAAGAGATTATCAAGCTCGTGGAGCAGCAGTGCACCAGCAAGGTCCGCACCGGCACTGTGTTCTATCGTGATGAGGGTGATGACTATGTTACAAAGTTCTCCCAGTTCACAACTAATCTTAAGGATACCCGCAAGTTTATTGAGAAGCAGTCTGCGGAGGGTGGTGGAGACTGGCCTGAGGCTGTGCACAAGGCTCTCTCAGAGGGGCTGCAGTCCCTCAGCTGGAACGCCAATGCAAAAGGACGTATCGCCTTCATGGTGCTGGACGCTCCGCCTCACGACGATGCCCAGATTATATCTTCCTGCCAGAAGTCAATAGAGGCTTACGCAGCGCAGGGCATCAAGATTATCCCGGTTGCCTGCAGCGGTATAGACAAGGCTTGCGAATATCTGCTCCGCAGTTTCGCAATGGCAACCAACGGCACCTACGTATTCGTTACCAACGACAGCGGTGTGGGCGAAGAGCACATAGAAGCCACCGTGGGTGAATACAAAGTTGAATTACTACGAGACCTCATAGCGAGACTTATTATAGCTTACGCCAAGTAAGTCGCGCCTTCTGTATTTTAAGTTATATTAGTTATTTGTCGAAGAAAGGCCAGCTCCGGTAACGGGGTTGGCCTTTTGGGTTTCAGAACCGCAGCCGGTCGCGGAGGGCGCCGAGGGTGCCCTTCTTGAAGCAGATGTAGTTGATTGTGCGCATGTAAGGTTTGTACAGACCTTTCTTCTTTGCGAAATCCAGCAGGGCGTCAAAGGAGGCCAGGCGCTGTTTGTAACGCTGGGGGTTGCGGCGTCTGGACACCGAGTCGTCACGCAGTTTGTAGTGATAGAGGGCCTGGTCCACAAAGGCGATGGATTGTGCGCAAAGCAGGGCCTGGGCCAGGAAGCAGCTGTCCTCTGCACTGCGGGTGGCGGGGAAGCTGATACCCTCCTGCAAAAGGAAGTCCCTTTTGTAAATGAAAGAGGTGAAGAACGACTTGTAGAACCTCAGGAAATAGAGCCGTTCCGCCCTTGTAAATTCGCCGGGATTCACCACGGGGTTCCGCCAGACTTCCCTGTCGGAGCCCTTCTCTGCAAGGATGTGGCAGTATGCCAGGTCGGCGTCGTGCTCCAACGCGGCATCGTAGAGCATAGAGCAGAAATAGGGGTCCAGGGCGTCGTCGCTGTCCAGGAATGCGACATAATCGCCGCCGGCAATCCTGATGCCCTCGTTGCGGGCGGTGCCGGGGCCGCTGTTGGATTCAGTGGCGCCAAAGACGCAGTTCAGGCCGGAAGTTGAAGCCAGGCTCTGCGCCACGGAAAGCGAATCGTCGCTGCCGTGGTCGTCTATGAACACGAATTCCAAATCGGCAGCAGCGGTCTGCTGCGCGATGTTCTCGAAAAGGGCCGGAAGGAATTGCGCAGAATTGTAAAGGGGAATTATTACCGATATTTTAGTCATCGTCCCGGTTGGCGAGTGAGGCCACGTACAGCGAACTCTGCTCTACCTTCTGCTTTGCATAATCCAGGGTTACCACAAACTTCTTGCGCTTGCTGGTGGGAGCGTCAAACATGGCGTCCATCATCATGGTCTCACATATGGAGCGGAGGCCGCGGGCGCCCAGCTTGAACTCGATGGCCTTGTCCACAATGAACTCCAGCACATCTTCGCCAATCACCAGCTCTATGCCGTCCAGGCGGAAGAGCTCTGTGTACTGCTTGATGATGCTGTCCTTGGGCTCCGTGAGAATGGCGCGCAGGGTGTTGCGGTCCAGGGCGTTGAGGTGGGTTATTACCGGCAGACGGCCGATAATCTCCGGGATGAGTCCGTATGCGCGCAGATCCTGCGGCGCCACGTACTTAATCATGTTGTCCTTGTCAATCAGATCGCGCTTCTTCTGGGCGTCGTAACCCACAACCTGGGTGTTGAGGCGATGGGCGATATTGCGCTCGATACCCTCGAACGCACCGCCGCAGATAAACAGGATGTTGTCTGTATTCACGGCAATCATCTCCTGCTCCGGGTGCTTGCGGCCGCCCTGGGGCGGGACATTCACTATGCTCCCCTCAATGATTTTCAGAAGCGCCTGCTGCACACCCTCGCCCGACACGTCGCGGGTGATGGAGGGGTTGTCGCTCTTGCGGGCGATTTTGTCGATTTCATCTATGAAGACGATGCCGCGCTCCGCCTTTTCCACATCGTAGTCGGCGTCCTGCAGCAGACGGGTGAGGATGCTTTCCACATCTTCTCCCACATAGCCCGCCTCAGTGAGAATGGTGGCGTCCACAATTGCGAACGGCACGTTGAGCATCTTGGCGATGGTGCGGGCCAGCAGGGTCTTACCGGTTCCGGTTGGTCCCACCAGCAGGATGTTGGACTTCTCAATGAGACCGTGGTCCTTGTTTTCTATGCGTTTGTAATGGTTGTAGACGGCCACGGAGAGCACCTTCTTGGCGGCGTCCTGGCCAATGACGTACTGACTCATGAAGTCGTACATCTCGCGGGGTTTCTTCAGGGAAAAGTCGCCCGTAATCTTGCCGTTGCTCTTGATGTTGCTGCCGGCGGGATGGAGAACCTCGCGCACCGCATTGTAGGCAGCCTCTGCGCAGTCGCTGCAGATGGCGGCGTTATCTGTGGTGATAAGCAGGTTCACCTGGTCCTGGGTGCGGCCGCAGAAGACGCACCGGTCGGGTGTCTTGGGAGTCTTTGCCATTATTTCTTGGCCGCTTTTGCAGCGGGTCTGCTAACTATTTCGTCTATCATGCCGTATTCGAGGGCATCCTTCGCGGTCATCCAGTAGTCGCGGTCGGCATCCTTCACAATCTGCTTGAAGGTCTTGCCGGTGTGCTCCGCCAGAATCTGGTAGAGTTCGTCCTTGAGCTTGAGAATCTCGCGGGCGGTGATCTCTATGTCGGAGGCCTGACCCTGTGCGCCGCCCATCGGCTGGTGAATCATCACGCGGGAGTGGGGCAGGGCGCTGCGTTTGCCCTTGCTGCCGGCAGCCAGCAGTATGGAGGCCATGGATGCGGCCAGTCCGGTGTTTATGGTGTGCACATTGCTGGAGATGGTCTGCATGGTGTCGTATATGCCAAGGCCGGCATATACCTCGCCGCCGGGGGAGTTGATGTACAGCGAGATGTCGGTGTCATAGCCGTTGCTGTCCAAAAACAGCAGCTGCGCCTGGATTATGTTGGCCACCTCGTCGTTGATGGGGCATCCGAGAAAAATGATGCGGTCCATCATCAGCCTTGAGAATACGTCCATCTGGGCGACGTTGAGCTGGCGCTCTTCGATAATCATCGGGTTCATGTAGCTCGACACTATCTTCCCGTAGCCGTCCAGGGTAAGGGAGCTAATGCCACGGTCCTTGACCGCATATTTTTCGAATTCGGATTTCATAATGCCGGATTATTTGTTCATTTCACGCATCTTCTCAAGCGAGATGCTCTTCTTTGCCATGGTGGCGGTGTTCTTCACAAAGTCGATTACCATGTCGTTCTCCGCCTTCTCATAGATGCGGCGGGCCTGCTGCTGGTCTGCCAGCAGACGGTTCACGCTCTCGCGGGTCTGCTCTTCGGGGAGTGAAGGGAGACCGTACATTGCGTATTGGTAGTTCACAAAGTTGCGTGCCTCACGCTCCAGGTCCTCTTTGGTAACCTTCAGGTCGTGAGCCTTCATAATATGGCCGCGGACGATGTCCCAGCGGAAATCCTTCATGAATGCGTCAAAGTCCTTCTCAATCTCTTCCATGGTGAACTTGCCCTCGTTGGCTGCCAGCAGCCAGCGCTTGATGAACGCCTCGGGGAGTTTGAGATCAGCCTTCTTCACCAGATACTC
This sequence comes from Bacteroidales bacterium, assembly GCA_017962235.1. Taxonomy (GTDB): domain Bacteria; phylum Bacteroidota; class Bacteroidia; order Bacteroidales; family UBA932; genus Equibacterium. The sequence continues at coordinate 55,265 of JAGCVS010000014.1, forward strand.
GCGGGCGTCGGTGCCAAAGCGGTAGTCGCTCTCTGCCTGATATTCCTCAGCCAGACGCTCTGCAACCTTCTTGTCAAAGCCGGCTGCATCCTTCACTGCATCCTTGCCGAATATCTTGTCGTAAGTCTCCTGATTCTCCTCTGCATCCTTGAAGGTCTTCACGCTCTTCACGGTCATCTTCCAGACGGGCTCTAGTTCTGCCAGCTCCTCTTTCTTGAGGTGGAGCATGGAGGCGCGGTCGGTCTCATTGGCAAAGGTCTCAACCACATTCACGTCGCGCACCTCGCCCGGCTTGATGCCTACGAACTGCTTCTTGATATCATCGTTAGCCATGGAGCGCAGAGCCACGTAGGTGTCCTCTACCTTGTGCTCGCCCTGCTCGAAATCGGCGGTCATGAAATCATCCTCGCCCAGAGCCTCGCCGTCTACCAGGGTGCCGAACTGCTTGAGCAGGTTCTTCTTGAAATCGGCCTTGGCAGCCTCGGTGACCTTAACCTTGTAGTAAGGGATGCTGTCCTCTGCGGTTACATCCACCTCTACCTTGGGATAGAGACCCAGGTCATATTCGAATTCCAGAGTCTCGCCGTTCTCCCAGTCGTTCTTGATCTCTTTCTCGCTGGGAAGGGGCTCGCCAATAATCTCAAGTTTCTTCTTCTCTATGTGTTTGTTGAGCGCGTCACCCACCAGTTCGTTAATCACCTCTGCCATCGCCTGGCCGCCGTAGAGGCGCTCTATGAGAGACATGGGGGCCATTCCCTTGCGGAAGCCCTTGATGTCTGCCTTGTGCCGGAAACTGTTGAGTTTTTTCTTGCGGGGCTCTGCCCAGTCTGCCTTCTCTAACTTGACGTTCAACGAGAGGTTGAGGTCGTCTGTTTTTTTCTCTTTAATCTGCATTTCTATATGATTTGATTTTGTATTCGCATTAAAGGAGCGCAAAGTTAGTAAAAATTAGCTACTTTTGTAAAAATCTGATATATGAATCAATATATTAAGGAGCACGAATCCCGTTTTTTTGATGAATTGTTTTCTCTGCTGCGAATCCCGTCGGTGAGCAGCGAGCCGGAGCATAAAGACGATATGACAAAGTGCGCCGCCCGCCTCTGCGAGCTTCTGATGCAGGCGGGGGCCGACACGGCAGAGGTGTGCCCCACCAAGGGCCACCCGGTTGTGTTTGCGCAGAAAACCGTTGGCAAAGAGCTCCCTACGGTGCTGGTTTACGGCCATTACGACGTCCAGCCGGTGGATCCGATAGACCAGTGGAAGAGCGACCCGTTCGAGCCCGAAATCCGGAACGGCGCCATCTACGCCCGCGGCGCGAACGACGACAAGGGGCAGATATTCATGCACCTGAAGGCGTTTGAATATCTGGTGCGCACCGGACGGCTGCACCACAACGTGAAGTTCATCTTTGAGGGAGAGGAGGAGATCAGCTCCCCGTCGCTCCCGGAATGGATAAAGAAGAACAAGGCAAAACTTGCCTGCGACATAATACTCGTATCCGACACCACCATGATATCGGCCAAAGTCCCCTCCATCAACTGCGGGATGCGCGGCCTGGCATACATGGAGATAGTGGTCAAGGGCCCCTCCGCCGATCTCCACTCGGGCCACTACGGCGGCGCGGTGGCCAACCCCGCAAACGTGCTCTGCGACATTGTGAGCAAGCTGATAGACAGCGACGGGCGCGTTACCATTGAGGGCTTTTACGACGATGTTGTGGGCCTTACCGCAGCGGAGCGCAGGATGCTCTCCAAGGCCCCCTTCGACAAGAAGGAGTTTGCAGATGAAATCGGCGTGCCGGGCGTGCGCGGAGAAAAGGGCTACACCACCCAGGAGCGGCGCAGCATCCGTCCCTGTCTGGACGTGAACGGCATAGTGGGCGGCTTTACCGCAGAGGGTTCCAAGACCATCATCCCCGCGGAGGCCCGTGCAAAGGTCTCCATGCGTCTGGTGCCCAACCAACGCTGCGACAAGATTGCAAAGCTTTTCAAGGCATATATAAAGAAGATAGCTCCCAAGGATGTCAGGGTAGAGGTGATAGAGCATCACGGCTGCGACGGCTTCCTGATTCCCGTGACCTCAAAGGCATACAAGGCGGCGGCAAAGGCGATGGGCGAGGTGTACGGCATAGAGCCGGTACCCAGCCGCGGCGGCGGCAGCATCGGCATCCTGGCAGAGATGCAGCAGATACTGGGCGCCGACCCGCTGCTGATGGGATTCGGCCTGGAGCGCGACTTTATCCACTCTCCCAACGAGAGCTACCTGCTGGACCAGCTCTTCAAGGGGATGGAATCCATAGCCCTGTTCTACAAGTACTATGACCGCTAATCAATTATACGGACAGATAAAGGAGAAGCAAAGCTGCCTGTGCGTGGGGCTCGACCCCGACCTGGACCGGCTGCCGGCTGCGCTGGACGGCGAGAAATATCCGCTGTTCATATTCAACCGCGAGATAATAGACGCTACGGCTCAGTTTGCGGTGTGCTACAAACCCAACACCGCCTTCTACGAGTGCTATGGCGCATGGGGCTGGGAGCAGCTGGAGATGACGGTGGGTTACATCAAGGAGCAGTATCCGGAGATGATGGTGATAGCTGACGCCAAGCGCGGCGACATAGGCAATACCGCCGGCCACTACGCCAAGGCCTTCTTTGAGAACATGCCCTGCGACGCAGTGACGCTGGCCCCTTATATGGGACGCGACAGCGTGGAGCCATTCCTGGCATACAAGGATAAGTGGGCGGTGGTGCTGGGGCTTACCTCCAACGCTTCCGCGGCCGACTTCGAAATGCAGGATGACCTTTACAAGAAGGTGATATCCACCGCCATGCAGTGGGGCACCCCGGACAACATGATGTTCGTGGCGGGCGCCACCCGGCCGCAGATGCTGGCTGATATCAGGGCGATATGTCCAGACCACTTTTTGCTGGTACCCGGCGTGGGGGCGCAGGGAGGCAGTGTGGAGCAGGTGGCAAAGTACGGCGCCAACTCCCGTTGCGGTCTGTTGATAAACTCCTCCAGAGGCATTATTTACGCCTCTTCCGGCAGTGATTTTGCCGATGCTGCGGCCGCTGCGGCAGCGTCTCTGAAATCTCAGATGGAGGAGAAAATTATCGCAAGATAAGTTTGTTTTTACACTATTTCGTGTTACCTTTGCGTATCCTAATTGCGGGAGCTGAGTCTTTGTATCCCGCATTTATCATCAAATTTATATATGTACGACATAATTGAACTCAATGGCAAGAGTAGGGAAGAGTTGATAGAGATTGCCAAAAAACTGAAGGTCAAGAAGCCCGAAAGCATTTCTGACAAGGACCTTGTATATGTTATCCTGGACGAGCAGGCTATCCAGAGCAGTGAGCCCATAAAGCGGACCCGCACCACCAGGGCCAAGGCGGCAAAGCCGGCCGATGCGCCCGCAGAAGAGGCTGCACCCGCCAAGAAGCGCGGCCGTAAGCCCAAGGCAGAGAGCGAAGCTGCAGCGGCAGCTGCCCCGGCAGAACAGGCTGTGGCAGAGAAGCCCGCACGTAAGCGTATAACCCGTGCAACCAAGGTTGCTGAAGAAGCCCCCGCACAGGCAGAAGAGGCACAGGCTCCCGCGGCAGCGGCAGAGCAGCCCCAGCGCACCCAGCGTCCCCGCATGCGCAAGGGTGCGGCAGCCGAGGCTCCCGCTGCAGAGCAGCAGGCACAGCCGGCGGCGCCCCAGCAGAATCAGCCCAGGCCCCAGAATCCTCAGAATCAAAACCAGAATCAGCAGAGAGGCCAGCAGCCGCAGCAGAACCAGAACAATCAGAATAACAAACAGCAGAATCAGCAGCCGCAGCAGCCCCAGCGTCCCCGTATAGAATACGACGGCGTGGTGCAGGCCAGCGGCGTGCTGGAGGTTATGCCGGACGGTTATGGTTTCCTGCGTTCCTCTGACTATAACTACCTCAATTCGCCGGACGATATCTATGTATCGCAGGCGCAGATTAAGAACTATGCCCTCAAGCCGGGCGACACAATTCTGGGTGACATCCGTCCTCCGCGTGAAGGTGACAAGTACTTCCCGCTGGTAAGGATACACACCATAAACGGCCGCAGCCCGGAATTCATCCGCGACCGCGTCCCGTTCGACTTCCTCACCCCGCTGTTCCCGGACGAGAAGTTCAACCTCACCGGCAACGGTCACAACAGCAACATTTCGGTGCGCATAGTGGATATGTTCACCCCCATCGGCAAGGGTCAGCGTGGCCTCATAGTGGCGCAGCCCAAAACCGGTAAGACAGTGCTGCTGAAAGACATAGCCAACGCCATTGCAGACAACCATCCGGAAGTATTCATGATGGTGCTGCTGATAGACGAGCGTCCGGAGGAGGTAACCGACATGCAGCGCAGCGTTAAGGCAGAGGTAATCGCCTCTACTTTTGACGAGCCTGCAGAGCACCACGTGAAGGTGGCCAACATCGTGCTTGAGAAGGCAAAGCGCCTTGTGGAGTGCGGTCACGACGTGGTAATCCTGCTGGATTCCATCACCCGCCTGGCGCGCGCATACAACACCGTGCAGCCGGCATCCGGCAAGGTGCTTTCCGGCGGTGTGGACGCCAACGCCCTGCACAAACCCAAACGCTTCTTTGGCGCGGCCCGCAACATAGAGAACGGCGGCTCGCTCACCATCCTGGCCACCGCCCTCACGGAGACCGGCTCAAAGATGGACGATGTGATTTTCGAGGAATTCAAGGGCACCGGCAACCTGGAGCTCCAGCTGGACCGCAAGCTTTCCAACAAGCGTATCTTCCCGGCTGTGGACGTTACCCTGTCCAGCACCCGCCGCGACGATCTGCTCTACAATCCGGAGCATGTGAACCGCATCTGGATACTGCGCAAGTATCTCTCAGACATGAACTCGGTAGAGGCCATGGAATTCATGAAGACCCGCCTCGAGCGCACCAAAGACAACGAGGAGTTCCTCTTCTCCATGCAGTCGGAGGCTATGGAATAGATTATTTCACCACAGCTGTGGTGTCAGAAGGTGCCCTGCCTGCCGGCTGGGCACTTTTTCTTTTCTTGAACTGCAGGCGGCGGAGCAGCTCCTTGAGTGAGTCGAATTCCTCCTGATAGGATATACCCACACCGTTGCGCTGAGTCTGGTCAAGGTAGTTGCTGTATTCGTCGGCAGAGTGGGAGAACAGCTTCAGACGGGTCTTGCCGCGGTTGTCCAGCTTGACCTCCACATCCACGTCGCCCACGATGTCATCGCGGTTGCTGGTCATGTAACGGCGGTTGCCGATATTGCCGTTCACGCTCACGCGGTTGTTGATCAGCTGGGTGGATACCGCCACGTCAAACATATCCTGACCGGTGTCGGTGGGCTGGTAGTTGAAGCCGAGGTCCAGAGGGATGTTGAGCTGCTGGAAGATGCTGTTCAGCTGGTTGGCCATGATCTCGGTGGCGTTGAAGTAAGAGACGGAGGTGTTGTTCACAATGCCGCTCTGCTCGTCCGGTATGAAGGAGCCGGAGATAATCAGTGCCAGGAACTGGCGCATGCGCTTCTCCTCTGTATTCAGGGTGTTGTCTATCAGCGCCTCCGTAGTGGGGTCCAGGTCGTCTATGTCAATTGTGAAGCTCAGGCTGGGGTTGGCCAGCTTGTCCGTTATGCGGATGCCGCAGTTCACGGGGCGCCGCAGCGAAGAGTTGCTGGTTCCGCCCGCAATCAGGGGCGATATGGAGGCTTTGGTCTTGTAAGAGGCGGTCATGTTCAGCTCGGACTGCATGATGTCCCCGTTGAAGTGGATGGTGCTGCCGCTGGCCAGCGAGAAGTCGCGGGTCACCAGACCCATCAGGTCAAGTGTGTAATCTCCTTCGCTCACAATGTAATCGCCCATTATGGAGAAGTCGTTATCCTTTACGGCGATGTCCACGGTGCCGTCGCCCCTCACGGAGAGGGCGTCGCCGGTGTCACTGTTTATCTCTATGTTGACCTTGGCGTCGTCGTTGGCGCGGACGCGGACGTAGACGTCAAGTCCGCCGCCGGCCGATTCATCCTGAGCCTCCTCCTTTGCCCGGTGCAGGTTTATCAGGGAGTCTATGGAAGAGAGCCTGGGCTTGGGACGGTTGTCCACGAATGTCAGAATGGAGGTCTGGCTGGTGGTGGCGTTGCCAATGGGGATGTTCACCACGGTACCCTTGCGGGGCTCCACGTCAATCCTGAGGGCGAGGTCGTTCACGGGGCCCGCCAGGTTTACCTTGCCGGTGGCGTATGCCTTGCCGTAGAATGTCTCGTTGTCGTTGATGTCGGTGTCAAACCCAATCATGTTGCGGGCCATGATGTTGATGTCCAGGTTGATATCCTTGAAGTGGTCGTGGGTAATGGTACCCTCCATCTCTCCGGAACCGTTCTCCATGTCGGACACAGTGAAGTCCTTGAGATGAATCTTGCTGCTGGAAATATCTACGTAGCCATCCATCTTATACGGCACCTGGGTGTACACCAGCTTGGCTCCCATCTCGTGGATGCGGGCGTCGCGGCAGGAGATGTCAAGCGCGGACATGGGGCCAGAAACGGTCATGTCGGCAGTGAGGGCGCCGCTTACGTCGGTAACTATATCAGATACAAATGGCTCTATTATGCCCAAGTTGAACTTGGATGCGTTCACCTTGGCGTAGATAGCCTGTTTGTCGGGCTTGAAATAGCCGTCCACGATTAGGGCCTGCCTGCCCTCCACAATGTTGCGGGCCAGCAGGTTCACCCGGCGCAGGGTATCGTCCCATTTGCTGGATACATCGATGTGCCCTATCTGCTGCCCGGCAAAGAACAGGGAGTCCACCGCCACATCTGCAAATACGTCCGGGGTAGAGAAGATGCCCGTTACCTTGCCGTCGCCGGAGAGGGCTCCGCTGATGTTCAGCGGGGTGGACATCAGCATGTTCACAAGGGAGAGGTCCAGATTCCTGAGGCTGAATCCGCATGTGTCGCGGGGGTTGCCTGACAGGACACCGTCTGCTTCCACACCCTGGTCATTGTTATAAAGCTTAAAGTCGTTTATGGCGATGTTCTTGTCTGCGAAATATACGCTGGACGGGTCTATCGTCCACTGCTCGCCGCCCAGCCTGAGGAACGAATCTCCCAGGTTCAGCAGCATTTTGCGGGTGCTCTCCTTGGGGTTGGGGAATGAGAGCATAGCCTTTATATGGCCGGAGTCCAGCGAGTCGGGGTCGTTACAGAACCCCAGGTTCATCATGGCGCTGTTCCCGGCGCAGTCGGCCGTGAGCCCCGCCTCGGATATCGCGATGTCGCCAAAGCGGACCATCTGGGTGCGGATATCGGCAGAGGCCGATTTCTTCTGGAAGTCCAGCCCGGCATCCAGCCCCTGTACGAATACCTGGTTGAATGCAAGCAGGTCTGATTTTACAGAAATGGAGCCTTCGTTGCCGCCCTCCGACTGGAGGGTGACGGTTGAGCCGTTCTCCACGTGAGTGCCGGGAGAAAGGAATCCCAGCAGAGAACGCAGATCCAGAGCCTTGACCCTGAGACTGTAGCTGTCGCTGCCAGTCTCCGGCTTCAGCTTGAGCTGCTTTGCCAGGTTGTCCAGCTTGCCGGTCATCAGCATCCCCTCCACCTGAGGGATGATGGATGTCACAAAGGCGGTGCCGCGGTATCGGGCCTGCAGCATGCCGCTGTTTATGCCCAGCATGTAGCGTTTGTCGCCGTTGAAGGTGAGGATGTCTATGTCGTCCAGGTCAAAGGTCCCGTCTGGGCTCTTGCACTGGATGTCGGTGATGCTTATCTTGCCCATCAGGCGGCCGTCGGAGGTCTGGGTGAGGTCCGCCACGGCGTTCATCCTCACTGAAGAGAGGGGCCGCTTGTCAAAGTTGAGGGCGGAGAGGTCGGCATGGCCCAGCGACAGCTTTATGTGATAGAGACTGTTGCCCGCCTCGTTGGCCGGGGCAAGGATGCCCTGCAGCATGAACTTAAGGTTGGGGTCGCCGCTCACTATGCGCCCCTCGAATTCGCCGTTGCGCATGTTGCCGGCGGCGGATATGTTACTGTAAGTATAGTTGTTGAATTCGAACTTGGGAATGGTGAGTTCATCTACAAACAGTTCCGTGTCTTCCGGCTTCGCAGGGAAGAAACTGGAGAGGGAGGCGTGGCAGGTGACCTTGCCCAGGCTCTCCACTTGAAGGAAGTGCCCCAGGTCAAACTCCTTGACATCCATGAAGCCCAGAATCTCGTATGCAGAGAAGTTCACATCGCGGCACACGATATCCACCTTGCCGTTTCCGATGTTGCTGTGCACCGCTCCGTATGCCACAAAATCCAGGAAGAAGCCGTTCAGGGTACCGTTGAAAGAGAACCGGGTGCCGGGGGCCAGCGACGATATGGACTTGCGGTCAAATGATTCCTTTCTCGGGACCACCTCCCACACGATCTGGGCGATGTCGCGGGTGTATGTGTAACTGTCGTGCACCACAACGGTGGCCATGGTGTTCAGGGCGTCAGGCAGTCCCACCAGATGGGCGCTGATGTCAACAAAGCTCTCTTTCGTGCCGGTCCAGACGTGGAGATGGTCCGTTTGCAGGTCACTCACGGTGCCGGTGATGCGGCCGTCGATTATGAGCTTGAGCTGCACGGTGGCTACGCTGTCCAGGAAGGTTCCCAGGGTGCTCAGGTCCAGCAGGGCGTCCTGCAAGGTAGCATCCAGGGATACCTTGTTGAAAAAGTCGTCAAAGTCACTGAAGCTGCTGAACTTCATGCTGGCTTCAGGAACTGTGAAATTGGTGTACGTGTCGTTGAAGTTGAAGTCGGAAACGCGCAACCCGGTGGTGTCATACGCCGCATCAAAAGAGAGGTTCTGCAGCTCGGCGCCGCTTACCTGCTCCCGCATGGCAATTTTCCTGACCTTGGCAGAGGCCTTCTGCGCCGTGTAATTCAAGTCGCGGATATCCACCTGGAGATCCGATACCAGCAGGTCGTTGAAGTCTATCTGCCTGGGACTGCGGCTGCGGTTCACGTGGGGCGCATCGGCCACATAGTTCACAATCCGGAAGTCGTCTATGGTAAGCCTCTCCAGATGGACGTTGAGGTCCGGCAGCACGAAAGCCGATGTGTCCGCCGCATCCTTTTTCTTCTCCGACTTGGGGAAGGCAGAAGGGTAGAGGGTGCCGCCTTCCAGGGATACGCGGTTTATGTGGATGCTCTTTTTGAGCAGCGCGAAGGGCGAAATGGAGACCGACGCCTTGCGGCACGCAATCACAGTGTCGCGGCCGTTCATTATGCCGACATCTTCAAGGATGACCCTGTCTATCAGGGAAAGGTGCACGTCACCCGCCGTAATCTCCAGCCCTGTGCTCTTTGAAACCGTCTTTAAAACGCTGTTGCACACCGACTTCTGAACCGATGGAATCTGCAGCAGCACCAGCGCCGCCACCACCAGCGCAACCAGCGCGGCAATGACTGCCAGGACTATTTTGACCCATCGTTTCATACGCGTGCTTTTCCTTTTAACCTACAAAAATAATCAATAGGTACGATTATTCAAATAGGTCGAATTTTCATTTTGCCAGGTGCTAAAAATTCACTAAATTTACGCGTTTATAAGACACAAAACAGAGAACAAGAAATGGTAGAAGAATTGGACGAAATGCAGGGACGGATTATCCCTGTCAACATAGAGAGCGAGATGAAGAGCTCATACATAGATTATTCTATGTCGGTTATCGTTTCGCGAGCCCTTCCCGATGTCCGGGACGGCATGAAACCGGTGCATCGCCGTGTGCTTTTCGGTATGGACGGACTGGGCGTGGGATACAGCGGCAGCACCAAGAAATCGGCCCGTATCGTGGGTGAGGTGCTGGGTAAGTACCACCCTCACGGAGACAGCAGCGTATACGATGCAATGGCCCGTCTGGCACAGCCTTGGAACGTGCGCTATCCGCTGGTGTTCGGTCAGGGTAACTTTGGCAGCGTGGATGGCGACTCCGTGGCAGCAATGCGTTACACAGAGGCCAAGCTGGAGCGTCTGGCAGAGGATATCCTCGCCGATCTGGATAAGAATACGGTAGATTTCCGCCCCAACTTTGACGAGTCACTGCCGGAGCCGGTGGTGCTCCCCGCCAAGGCTCCCGTGCTGCTGCTCAACGGCAGCAACGGTATCGCCGTGGGTATGGCCACCAACATGGCGCCCCACAATATCACCGAGGTCTGCAACGCAATCTGCGCTTACATAGACAATTCTGAGATCACCGTTGAGGAGCTGATGGAGCACATCAAGGGTCCCGACTTCCCCACCGGCGGCATCATCCAGGGTCTGCAGGGCATCAAGGATGCCTTTGAGACTGGCCGCGGGCGCATCGTTATCCGCTCCAAGACAGAGATTGAGGTTTCCGAGAGCGGCCGCGAGACCATCGTGATCAGCGAAATCCCCTACCAGGTTAACAAGCGCGAGATGATAGAGAAGATCGCGGAGCTGGTAGAGAACAAGAAGATAGACGGCATCTCCTATATCAACGACGAGAGCGATCGCAAGGGTATGCGCGTGGTGATCCGCCTCAAGATGGGCGCTTCCAGCAATGTGGTTCTCAGCAACCTGTACAAGTATACCCCCGTGCAGTCAAGCTTCTCCATCAACAACATCGCGCTGGTAGACGGCAAGCCCCGTCTGCTGGGTCTTAAGGACCTCATCCACTACTTTGTGCGCCATCGCCACGAGGTGGTTGTGCGCCGCGCAAAGTTCGACCTGGAAAAGGCAGAGAAGCGCGCCCACATTCTGGAAGGTCTGCTCAAGGCGCTGGATATCATCGACTTGATAATAGAGCATATCAAAGCGTCCAAGACTCCCCAGGAGGCCCGCGACGGCCTTATGGAGAAGTTCGGCTTCACCCAGCCGCAGGCAGATGCCATTGTGGAGATGCGTCTGCGCCAGCTCACCGGTCTGGAGCGCGAGAAGCTTCAGGCAGAATATGACGAGCTGGAGAAGCTCATCCACCACCTGCGCGATGTGCTGGCAGACGAAAGCCTGCAGATGGGCATCATAAAAGAAGAGATGCACGAGCTGATAGAGAAGTACGGCGACGAGCGCCGCACCGAAATCGCTCCTACTGCAGACGATATCAATCCGGAGGATTTCTATGCAGATGAGGATGTGGTGATTACCATCTCCCACCTGGGTTACATCAAGCGTACCCCGCTCACCGAATACCGCACCCAGGCGCGCGGCGGCGTGGGCAGCAAGGGTAGCACCACTCGCGACGAAGACTTCATAGAGCATATCTATGTGGCCAACAACCACAGCACTATGATGTTCTTCACCGCCATGGGTCGTTGCTACTGGCTCAAGACATACGAGATTCCGGAGGGTGTGAAGGCTTCCAAGGGCCGCGCCATCCAGAACGTGCTCAACATAGAGCAGGGCGACAGCGTGAAGGCCTACATCAATGTCCGCAACCTGAACGACGAGGAGTTTGTGAACAGCCACTATGTGGTTATGGTCACCAAGAACGGTACCTTCAAGAAGACATCGCTCAAGGCTTACTCCAACGTGCGCAGCAAGGGTGTGAACGCGATTATCGTCCGCGAGGGCGACGAGCTGCTTGAGGCCCGCCTCACCAACGGCGACAACTACATCTCCATAGCCAGCATACAGGGCCGCGTGTGCACCTTCCATGAGAGCAAGGCGCGCGCCGTGGGCCGCACCAGCATAGGCGTGCGCGGTATGGATGTGGGCGACGACCTCACCCAGAACGAGGTTATCGGCATGGTGTGCGTGGATGCAGCCCTGCCGGAGGACCAGCGTCCCCAGATCCTCGTTGTGAGCGAGAACGGATTCGGCAAGCGCAGCGACATCATGGAGTACCGCGTGACCAACCGCGGCGGCAAGGGCGTCAAGACAATCAACATCACGGAGAAGACTGGCGCGCTTATTGCTATTAAGGATGTAACGGACGACAATGACCTGATGATTATCAACCGTTCCGGCATCGCCATAAGGATGTCGGTGGAGAGCCTGAGGGTGATGGGACGCGCAACGCAGGGCGTGAAGCTTATCAACCTGCGCGAAGGCGATTCGATAGCATCGGTCTGCGTTGTACCGCGCAGCGAAGAAGATGACACTGTTAAGGAGCAAGCTCCACAGGAAGAGAATAATTAATTAACATATAACCCTACGATTATGAAACGTATAGCTATCCTTTTGCTGGTTGCTGTAATGGCAATGCCCCTTGCAGCACAGACCCTCTCCAAGAAAGAGGCCGACCTGCTCAAGTATGCAGCAAAGCTGGAGAAGAGCCTTGAGAACCCCAAGAAGGCGGGTACTTCCGAGCCTTGGTTCAAGCTCTCCCAGGCTTACTTTGACATCTACAGTTCCCCCAGCGCAGATGTGTATCCCAACGCACAGCAGTTTGAGGTACGTCTGCTCACCAAGGGCAAACAGTTCACCACTGAAGAGCGCGTGGTGGGCGACAAGACCTTCTACGTGGATGTATATGATAACAAAGATCTCTACTACGACGCAAACGGTGTGCTGCAGTTCTGGCTGGTGAAGAAGCCGCTGCAGGACGACGCCCTTGAGAAATCCCTCGAGGCCCTCAAGAAATCTTACAAGCTGGACGAATACAACTACAAGACCAAGAAGTATATAGAGCTGGCAGAGAAGATTCACACCGAATACCACAACACCGGTCTGTTCTACTACATGGCAGGTGACAAGGTAAAGGCAGAGGAGTTCTTTGAGAAGGCTTACAACAGCACGGAGAACGACATTCTCAACCGCACCGACACCATCGGCGTATACTATGCGGGTCTGATGGCCCGTGACAACGGCAAGGCAGACAAGGCTTTGGAACTCTTCAAGAAAGACCTTGCAGCCGGTTACGCTGCAAACGGTGAGATCAACGCCGCAATGGCTGAGATTTATCGCGAGAAGGGCGAGATGGAGAACTACAAGGATATCCTTGAGAAGGGCTTTGCAGCATTCCCCCAGAACCAGCAGATCCTGGTGGGCCTGATCAACTACAACCTGGATACCAACGGCGACAGCAGCCGTCTGTTCGAGCTGATACATCAGGCTCAGGAGAACGAGCCCAACAATGCAAGTCTCTGGTATGTAGAGGGCGACATCAACAAGAAGCTCGGCAACAAAGAGGCTGCCCTGGAGCTGTTCCAGAAGTCCTATGATATCGATAACAAGTATATCTTCGGTATCGTGAACAAGGGTATCATGTATTACGAAGAGGCTCTCGAGTATCAGGACAAGGCCAACCTTGAGATGGACGATGCCAAATACGAGGCTCTCCTGGGTGAGGTCAACAACTCCCTCAAGAAGGCAATCGAGCCGTTTGAGAAATCTTACGAACTGGCTGCCGGCGACCCCGAGCTGCAGGTGGCTATCGCAGAGTACCTCAAGAGCATCTACTTCCGCTTCCGCAACGACAGCGATGAATACATGGCCCAGTACGAAAAGTACAATTCAATTTTCAAACAGGCTACAGAATAGTTAACTACAGGGGCGGCCCGATTCGGGTCGCCCTTTTTATTTGAAAGATAAATGGGAGGTTTATTCGGAGTAGTTTCCAAAAGACAGTGTGTATCAGATCTGTTCTACGGGATTGACTATCATTCCCATCTTGGAACAAAGAGAGGAGGGATGGCGGTTATAAACAAGGACGGCACGCTGGTGCGCAGCATCCACTCGCTCAAACAATCTTACTTCAGGGTAAAGTTCGAATCCGAACTGCGCAAGTTTGACGGCTGTTCCGGTATCGGCGCGATCAGCGACAGCGAGTCGCAGCCGCTGGTGGTGTATTCGCATCTGGGGCGCTTTGCCATCTGCACGGTGATGAAGCTCTCCAACGCTGAGCAGCTCACTGAGGAATTCATGTCCCAGGGGACGATATTCACGGAGTTGAGCGACGGCGCAGTGAATTCCACCGAGATTGTTTCGCAGCTGATAAACAAGGGGAAGACCTTTGCAGAGGGTATCCGCTACATGCAGAGCCGCATAGAGGGCTCATGCTCCATGCTGATACTCACAGACGACGGTCTCATAGCCGCCCGCGACTGGTGGGGCCGCACCCCGCTCTCCATAGGGCACAATGCAGACGGGTATGTGGTAGCCAGCGAGAACTGCAGCATGATTAATCTGGACTACGACTTTGTACGGGAGCTTGGTCCCGGCGAGGCGGTGAAAATCACGCCGGACGGCGTAGAACAGATTCTGCCGCCGGAGGGCAAGCTGCATATCTGCTCTTTCCTGTGGATTTATTATGGCTTCCCCGCTACTTCTTACGAGGGGATGAACGTAGACCACGCCCGCCGCAACCTGGGCCGCCTGATGGGCCAGCAAGACGATGTGCAGGCAGACCTGGTATCTCCCATTCCCGATTCGGGTACCAGCATGGCGCTGGGTTACTCGGAGGGAGCAAAGATTCCGTTCCGCAACGCTGTGCTCAAGTATACCCCCACCTGGCCCCGCAGCTTTATGCCGGTGGACCAGAAGACCCGCGACGTGGTGGCCAAGATGAAGCTGATACCCAACTACGGCCAGATGAAAGACCGCAAGATTGTGTTCTGCGACGACTCCATTGTGCGCGGCACGCAGCTTCGGGACAATGTGGAGCTGTTCCGCGGCCACGGCGCCGGAGAGATACACATCCGCATAAGCTGCCCGCCACTGATATTCCCGTGCCCGTACTTGAACTTCTCCGCCTCCAAGGGGCCGCTGGAGTTCGCAACCCGCCGCACCATCCAGTCGCTGGAAGGGATTCACGACAGCCATCTGGAAGAGTACGCCACCCCAGGCACTCCCCGTTACTGCAATATGGTGGAGGCCATCCGCAGCAAGCTCACCATGGACTCGCTCAAGTTCAATACGGTGGATAATGTGGTAAAGGCCATCGGCCTGCCCAAGTGCAGCCTCTGCACCCACTGCTTCGACGGCACCGGGGACAACTAGAGTCCGGCGATAATATGGATGGCGCTCCTGAGCAGTCTGAGGCTCAGCCGGAGCGCTCCCTGCAGAAAATCTCCCGCCACCGGGAGATTTTTTGTTATCATCGCCAGCGGGGTGAGATAGATAGCGGCGCTGGTGAGGGGTATCGCCACAAAGTTGGTTATCAGAAAGTACCGCGGAAAGGTGCCGAAGTAGAGCCATACCAGCGGGGCGGTGGCGGCCTGGCAGCTGAGCGACAGCGCCACCGTACCCCAGATCTTCTGCATTATGGATGTGCGGCACTCCAGCATCGTTTTCAGCCTGGGGTAGATAATGCCGATGCCCGCCATGGCGCCGTAGGAGAGCTGAAAGCCGATGGAGAAGGGGGCGTCGGGGTTGGAGAGGGTGGTGACAAGGGCGCTGATGGCCAGCGCCCGGATAAGGTTGCGCCGGCTGCCCAGCAGTTCGCCGGTTTCATATACGGTTATCATTATCACCGCCCGAAGTATGGAGTTGGATAGACCTGTCATCACTGCGTAGCTCCAGAGTAGCATAAGAGTTACCGCCTTGCGCAGGCGTCGCATCGGCGGGGAGTTGCCAAAGAGTCCCAGGGTGATGGTGATGAACAGGTACAGCACTCCCACGTGCAGGCCGGAGAGGGCAATCAGGTGCATGGCCCCGCTACTCTTGAATTCGGTTTTCAGAGAGTGGTTTATCCGCCCCTTGTCGCCCACCGCAATGGCGCTCAGTATGGCCCCTTCGCCGCCACCTTCGGCTAGGGTGTCCAGCCGGTGCGAGATGTCGGTTTTGAGCATGTCCGCCCACCGTTCAAGCGCCGTCTGGCCGGCGGGATAGCGTCCCAAAGAGGCGTTCAGCGCTCCCAGCATCAGCAGTGCCGATGCCGCCGCCGCGCGCCACCGCCGCCGTGCAGCTACAACCGCCAGAAGCGGTGCCAGTAAGAAAGCCGATAATGTGATTGCCGGCCGTACCGCGCCAGATATTATCCCCGCCAGGATGTCGCCCGCCACAAAGGCCGCAGAATAGATTTCGATGTCAAATCTCCCCTTCATTTCGTACCCACATTATGACACGAAGATAAGATTAAATTCGTAACTTCGCGCTGCTAAAAAACCAACATATATGAATATCCTTGTCCTTAACTGCGGCAGCTCGTCCATCAAGTATCAAGTGCTTGATTTCAAGAGCGAAACCGATTTCTCACTCATGGCAAAAGGCCTCGTAGAACGCGTAGGCAGCGATAATGCAACCATCACTCACAAGGTGCCCACCCGCGAAGATGTGTTCCGGGAGCTCCCGATACACGACCATTCAAAGGGTATCTCCGTGGTGCTGGAGATGTTGCTGGACAAGGAGAAAGGGGTGCTTCAGAGCCTCTCCGACATAGACGCCGTTGGCCATCGCGTGGCGCACGGCGGCGAGTACTTCTCTTCTGCGGCGCTGGTGAATGAAGACACCATCGCCAAGATAGAGAAATGCTGCGCGCTGGCACCGCTGCACAACCCCGCATCGCTGCTGGGTATCCGTGCCGCAGCAGAGCTGATGCCGCAGATTCCGCAGGTTACTGTGTTTGACACATCGTTCCACCAGACCATCCCCGATTATGCATATATGTACGCCCTGCCGTATGAGTATTATGAGAAATACGGCGTGCGCCGCTACGGCTTCCACGGCACCAGCCACAACTTTGTGGCCGGCAAGGCATGCGACGCCCTGGGCTGGAACATCAAGGAGAAGAGAATCATCACCTGCCACCTGGGCAACGGCAGTTCCATAACCGCCATCAAGGGGGGCAAGTCTATCGATACCTCCATGGGCTTCACCCCGCTGGAGGGTGTCACCATGGGTACCCGCTGCGGCAACATCGACCCTTCCGTGGTCACTTTCCTGATGGAGAAGGAGGGGCTGAGCGCGAGCCAGATGAACGATGTGATGAACAAGAAGAGCGGTCTGCTGGGCCTTTCCGGCATCTCTTCTGACAACCGCGACGTGGTGAGCGCTGCCGACAAGGGCGACAAGCGTGCCCAGATGACCCACCTGAAGCGCTGCTACGACATCAAGAAGTATGTGGGCGCCTACGCAGCCGTGCTCAACGGCGTGGACCTGATTATCATGACCGGCGGAATAGGGGAGAACGCCCGCAATGTGCGCCGCGAAGTACTCAGCGGTCTG
This sequence comes from Bacteroidales bacterium, assembly GCA_017962235.1. Classification (GTDB taxonomy): domain Bacteria; phylum Bacteroidota; class Bacteroidia; order Bacteroidales; family UBA932; genus Equibacterium. The sequence goes on from JAGCVS010000014.1 coordinate 72,358, forward strand.
GAGTATCTGGGCCTGGAACTGGACCTCTACCGCAACGACCATGTAGAGGGCGACAACTGGCTCATCAGCACGGAGAATTCCAAGGTGAAGGCAATGGTGGTTTGCACCAACGAGGAACTGGTAATCGCCCGCGACACCATGGAGCTGGTTTCCCGCAAGCGGAAATAAAGAATCTAGACCAGCAATACGGTAACGCTTCTGGCAGCCTGGGCACCCATTACAAGGGTCTGGGCTATGTCGGCGGTCTTGGACGGGCCGCTGATAAAGGTGCCGTAGCCGTACTCGCCCGGATCTACCCGCCTGTACGCTTCGTGCATATTGTTCACGATTTCAGACTTGGGGAGCAGTATCACCAGGTTCTCCGAGATGAAGCACACCGCCTTCTCTTTCATGGCCTGGGGAATCCAGATACAGCCGTTTTCCGCCACTCCGAAGGCTCCTCTGATTATGCCCACGTCGGTGCCGTCCAGTTCCTGAGCGCTACCCACCGTGTCGGGGTTCAGTGTGGCGATATTTATCTCAGGCAGATTTGAGGCGATTACCTTTGCATCGGGGAACAGTTCACGGATAGTGGCGTTGATGTCGGAGCCGTCGGATAGATCCACTACTTTGCTGCCGGCGGTCGCGCTGCTCGCGATGAATGCCGCCAGCGGGTCGGGATACACAATCGCCTGTAAATCGTCAAGGGAGGGCATATCGTAGCGCTCCCCGATGCCCGCGCGGATGCGGTCAAGTATCTCTTCTTTTCTACTCATCACCATCCTGTTTAATGCTGTGGAACGGTCTCTTTGGCAGTACACCAGTGGCCGCCTTGTAAAGCAGCGGATGGTTGAATACGGTGGACATTCCCTTGCAGAGAATCTTTTTGTCGACTGGTTCCGCACCCCACTGCGGCAGTTGCTGCCGCCACTGGTATATCTGTTCTCCCAGATTGACTTTCACGGGGCATACACTCTGGCAACTCATGCACAGGGTGCAGGCCGATACGTTGCCGGCGTACTCTTTGGGATTGCGGAGCATGCCCAGGTTCACCCCCACCGGCCCAGGAATAAAGTAGCTGTATGAGTAGCCGCCAGACCTGCGGTACACAGGGCAGGTGTTCATGCAGCTCCCGCAGCGGATGCATTTCAGTATCTGCCAGTGTTGCGGGTTACCTATCCATTCGCTGCGTCCGTTGTCCACCAGAATGATGTGCATGGGGGCTGCGCCCGGACGCGCTTTGCGGAAGTGGCTGGTATATGATGTGGTGGGCTGACCCGTTGCGGAGCGGCACAGCAGCCGCTGGAACACCGCCAGCGAGTCGTAATCAGGTATCACTTTTTCAAGTCCCAGCGCCGCGATGTGCAGCTTGGGGCAGGATGTGGACATGTCGGCATTGCCTTCGTTGGTGCATACCACAATGTCGCCGGTGGCGGCAATTCCAAAGTTGGCTCCGGTCATCCCGGCGCCCGCCGTCAGGAATTCGTTCCTCAGACTCAGCCGGGCGCGGTATGTGAGGTATGTCGGGTCGTGGTTGCCCTTTTCGTCAGAAATGCCCTTAGCCTCAAACAGTTCGCCCACCTGGTCGTGGTTGAGGTGCACCGCCGGCATCACTATGTGGCTGGGCGCCTGTCCCAGCAGCTGGATTATCCTCTCGCCCAAATCGGTCTCCACCACCTCTATTCCCTTGCTTTCCAGATAGGGGTTCATGCCGCACTCTTCCGTGAGCATCGACTTAGACTTTACAATCTTCTTTACGCCGTGGCTGCTCAGGATATCGTATACTATGCTGTTGAATTCGGCAGCGTCCGCAGCCCAGTGCACTATGGCACCGTTCTTCTCTGCCGCAGAGCAGAATTGCTCCAGATACTTGTCAAGATGGCTCAGCGTGTGCAGTTTTATGGCTGAGGCTTTCTCCCTCAACTGCTCCCATTCCGGCAGTCCGTGCGCCATATTGTCGCGCTTGCCGCGCACAGCCCAGAAGGTGGCGTCGTGCCACTCGCTGTATTTCGCATCCTTCAGGAATGCCTTGGCGTTTTTGCTGTGCTTGCTCATAGTCCCGCTGCGAGTATTTCGGTTACGTGCTTGAAGCCGATTTCAAGGTTGTTCTTTTTGGCGATGGCGCTCTGGTGCATCAGGCACGAGCAGTCGGCGCCGGTAATGAATTCCGCCCCGGTGGCGATATGACGGTGCACTTTGTCCAGCCCCATGCGGGTACTCACGGCGCTCTCCTCCACGCAGAACAGTCCGCCGAATCCGCAGCATTCGTCTTTGCGCTCCGGTTCCACCACCTCAATGCCCTCTACCATTTCAAGCAGGTCGCGGATTTTGTTGAACTGAGGTATCTGTTCTTCGCTGGGGGAGGAGAGACCCAGTTCCCTAACGCCGTGACAGGAATTGTGGATGCTCACTTTGTGGGGGAAGCGCCCCGGCATCGCCGTCGGCTTAACCACATCGTGCAGGAATTCCACCACATCCATGCATTTGCCCGCCATTTCGCATTCATGGTCCAGTAAATCTGAATAATGATGACGCACAAATGCGGTGCAGCTCACACTGGGTGCCACTACATAATCGAAGCCGTCAAACAGCGTCTCCATCTTGCGCGCCAGCGGCACCGCCTTGCTCTCAAAGCCGCCGTTGGCCATGGGTTGCCCGCAGCAGGTCTGTCCGGCCGGATATGTCACGTCCACACCCAGCCATCGCAGCAGCTTCAGGGTCGCCGTTCCTACCTGCGGAAACAGCGCATCCACATAGCACGGTATAAACAATCCGACCTTCATACCTGCCCGGCTTCCGTTTTTACTTTTTAACAGGACGTGCCGGGAGGTAAACGCGAACCGGCTGAAGGCTCCCGTTTATGGGCTCGGCAGAGCATCCGAAATCGGGAAGACCGTATCCGTCGTGTCCCGTCCCCGCATAAGGGAAACGGTAAGGCGGTATATAGGCACCGCCCGGTTCCTGGAAGTTGATGTTGATTGCAGAAGTCAGGTAGAGATTCCAATACTCAGCTCCATGGCTGCCATCGTAGCGGAACTGCTGATGGGTCTGGTCAGTATTATATTCCTTGGCCCAATAGTAATCACTTGCCCGGTATACTATATAGTCGTTGTAGGAGTTATAATAATATACGAATTCGAAACCGTCCATGTCAGGAACTGCAAGGAAGATATACTTGGAAGGATCCGGATTGTGCATTATCACAACACCGTTGACACCGCATATACGGAGTTTGTAAGGCGTAATCCTGGAGTAGAGCATCCTGTAATTGTAACCATCGGAATTGATTGACGGAAGCTCTGAGTTGGCATAGAACGTGGCGTTGCTGAGGCTGCGTGCAGGACGGTCTGCCGCCCACTGGTTGTTTGCCTCATTGTCGGGACACCAGCTCAGCACAGGGGCACTCCATGGATGAGGCTCCGGATTATATCGGTCTGCCGATAGATTGGTTGTCCACCATGTCAGGGCTTTGTTATCATAGGAGAAGGTTACATAATGGTCTTTGCCTACCTGTATCCAGTCGAGTCCGTTATTGTCCTCAACAACATAATATTTGTTATAGTCTCCCAGGGCGTAAGAGCTGCTGGTTTTGAACAGATGGTAATATGTTTTGGACCCGCCGCTGTTCCGCTCAAGGGCGAAGTATGCAAAGGATGTCGGAGAATTTACAAGCTTCGCATAGCCATAAGTTGAGGTGGATTCGGGATCGCTGTCTCTCACCAGAGAAATCCATCCGCCGGAATCTGCGTTGACCTCACTGATATTACCGTCAGAAGAGATACTTGCCAGACCCATAGGGATAAGGTTGTTGTAAGCGAAACGGACATTGGTAGCATTGTTATACACCCTGATTTCCCTGCCTTCTTCCTGTGGAGCGGCCAGGGAAATGGATGCAGTGAGACGGGGCGCCCCTTCAACCAGACTGTATTCGCAGCTGGCATTGCTGTGGGCGATGTATTGCCATCCTTCAATCTTGCCGAAAGTCCATTTGCCATCACTGTATACGGGGGTCTGATTTGTCCAGTGGGGCATGCTCACGGCGGTGACCTTCTTCACTCCGGCCAGGTTCGCAAGCACGGTGCCGCCCAGATCTACGAACGATCCCGCGCCTTTACCCTTGCCGTCGGCGTCATACCAGTAACCAGTAGTGATTCCGTCAAAGAAGACGAACACAGGCCATTTCTGTGCAGTTCCGCCAAAGTCAAAGTTGAACCCGAAGTTATCCAGAGTATAAGTCCTGTCCACGTCCGGTGCTCCAAAAGAGACAGGCTCCTCATAGAACTGTCCGGATTCGAAAGCTATATTTCTTTTCTGTTCCCTATAGACATATCCGGGGACATAAGCCTCAATCTTGAATACGTTCGCATCACTGTACTGCTTTACTGCGATGTAAATCTCGTTTGTGCCACCGGCGGACTGATTGATATCAACTGCAAGCTGCCCCAGATTGCCTGAATGGGTATAAATCATGGAATTGCCCATCTTGTCCTGTGCAGACAGAACCACACGGTCTGGATATACGGGATTGCCCTTACTGTCTTTCAGGATGAATTTGACTATTGCCTGGCCATAACGGAGGGTAACAGGTGTACAAGTAATCATCCCGTCTCCAATAGTGGATATCCCGGCTTCGCCATAAAGATAATCGTAACGGGAAGCTATCGTCTCCAACGTTCCGTCCTGCCCCCTGTAGTCAAAGTTGCTCCCGTCTTCCGGCCAGTCGAGATATAAGATGTGGCCACGCTTCAGTTCTCCCGTAACTTCACCGGAAAAGATAGTAGAAGACTCGCTGGTTTGAGGAGAAAGGGTTCCGAGCACGCGGTCCCATTTAGTTACAGTAATGACGTCTCCCGGATCCCACGTAGCCTTCAGTTCCTGCTTTCCCTCGCCGTTGGTGGTGATGTCCAGACTCTTGGTAAGCGGACGGTCCGGCCTTTTCGTCTCAACTGTGAGCATGTAGGTCCCTTCTCCGGAGGGGCCGGAAATCACCTCTCCGCAGGAAGCCAGCAAAACGGCTGCAAACAGCAGGCTCGCGGACAGCTTGATAGTCTTCTTCATCATTCCCATATAAATTCTTGATTATATGAGGTCAAATATACTCTTTTTTGTTGAACTGCGGCTCTACTTGACTTCTTTGCCAAACGGGAGGATAGAACCCACTGCCATCTTGAAATGCTGAATGCCCCACGGAATACCGATAATGGTGATGCAGCACAGCAGGCCGCATGCCAGATGTATCAGTGCAATTTCCCACCATCCCAGCAGTATCCATATCAGGTTCATTACGGTAGACAGACATCCGGGTTCATTGGGCTTGTTCACCATCTCATGCCCGAACGGCCACAACGCGTACGTTCCCAGTTTGAACAATTGAACGCCAAACGGTATGCCCACAATAGTGATGCACATCAGCAGCCCCACCAGATAATAAATAATCGCAATCACCAGCCCGCCCAACACGAGCCACAATAAATTTCCAAAGGTTTTCATACTACAAATATAGCTGTCCGATTCTTTCTACCTTACATTTTTTGTAGTATTTCGCTGCGGTTCCGCTCCGTTGGCAGCAATGCTTCAGGCAATCAGGCGGCCGGAGTCGCTCCAGCCGGGTTGCATTTTGCCGTTGTGGCAGTCGCGGACGAATCTTTCAAGGGCTTTTTTTGCCTGCGGTTCGCGGTTGGTGTGACGGTAGTGCTGGATGTAGTCTACGCGGATGCGGCGGTAGTTCTCGGGGAAGGCGAGGTAGTTGGCCCAGGCTTGACTGTCGGCTTTGATGGCATCGGTTACCCAGTCTTCGAATACGAAGAGGGAGGGGTCCAGATTGGGGGCGACGGCAAGGCCGGCGGGCGTCATTTCACCAAGGGCGATCAGGCGTCGGCAGCGGATCAGGTTGCGTTCGCACCAGTTGCTGCCTTTGCGGCGGGGGGTGAAGTGCTGGACCGGTTTTCCATCGTCTATGCGTTTCATGGTGCTGTCAATCCACCCGAAACATAGAGCTACTTCTACTGCATCTATGTAGCTGATAACACCGGGTAACGGGGTCTCGGCACGGTCGACACGCAGCCAGAAATCGGAGACTGTATTGTGATTCTTCTGGTACCAGCTGTACAGTTCTCCCCGTGTGTGTATGTCAAGCAGGTTGGTGACTTCCATGTGGTTGAGGCGCTATCCGGCGATGAGCGAAAGCACTTTGTCTATGGTGTCGGCAACGCCGTGGAAGAGTTTGTACATCAGTTCCGGTTCTTGCATTTCCGGGATGTAGACTATGACTTTGCGGCCTTTGCCGGCAAGCCAGCCCGCCTCTGTGTGGGCGCTGCGGCCGCAGGGGAGTACCAGAACGCAGGTGTCGGCCCATTCCAGGGCTTCCAGGTCGGCCTGGAACTGACGCTCTGCAAGGGGGTGGTGGAGCCCTTCTGCGTATTGGTTGAAGGTCCAGTCGGGGGCGTCAGGGTCTACATCGGTCCAGTGGAAACCGGCACCGCCGTGAGGCGGATTGCGGAAGTCGTATACTTCGTGACCGGCTTCACGGAGACGATTTACCACTTCCGGGAAGTATGCGTTTCTCCAGCTTGAAGCCACATAGATTCTAGCCATAACACTTTAGGCTTACGCTTCGGCGCGGCCGTGGCAGTTCTTGTATTTCTTGCCGCTGCCGCACGGGCACGGGTCGTTGCGGCCCACTTTCTTCTCTACGTGAATCGGGGCGTTGCTCTTGGGCTCGCTGCTGTTTGTGAGCAGGTCGGGCTTGTTGGCTTGCATGCGGCTCATGTCGGTGCGCTTCTCGTGAGCTTCGGTGGCGACATCTTCAGGCGCCTGCTCTGCACGCAGAGGGATGGACATCCTGAGCAGGGTGGAGAGCACATCCTTGTAGATGCCTTCCAGGGCGCTGATAAACAGTGAGAAGCTCTCTGTCTTGTACATCAGCTTGGGGTCCTTCTGCTCGTAGCTGGCGTTCTGAACGGACTGCTTGAGGTCGTCCATATCGCGCAGATGGTCTTTCCAGTACTCGTCTATCACGCGCAGGGTCACCGTCTTGTATACGGAGCGGACAAGTTCCTTGCCCTTGGTTTCGTATGCCTTGCGCAGGTCAACCAGCACGTTGAACACCTTGCGGCCGTCTGTGATGGGGAGGGCGATGTTCTGGTAGAACATGCGCTTCTTCTCGTATACGTAATTAATTACCGGCCATGCCTGGCTTATGAGGACGTCGTTGCGGCGCTGCTGGGTGGCTGCCAAATCTTCGCACAGGCGGTCTGCCAGCTCTTTGGGACGGGCGCGGTCGTAGAACTGCTCGTCAAAGGTGGCATCTACGCCAAGCTGCTCCAGGAGTACCTCCTTGAAATCTGCATAATCCAGACCTTTGTATTTGTCTATCAGGATGTCGCAATAGTCGGTGGCCATGTTGAGCACGTCCACGTCGATGCGCTCTCCGGTGAGGGCGCTGCGGCGTTTGGTGTAAACAACCTCGCGCTGCGAGTTCATCACGTCGTCGTATTCCACAAGGTTCTTGCGGATGCCGAAGTTGTTCTCCTCAACCTTGCGCTGGGCACGCTCTATGCTGTTGGAGAGCATCTTGCTCTGCAGCTGTTCGCCCTCTTTCCAGCCCATGCCGTCCACCACCTTGGCGATGCGCTCGCCGCCGAACAGACGCATGAGGTTGTCTTCAAGGGAGATGAAGAAGATGGAGCTGCCCGGGTCGCCCTGACGACCGGCACGGCCTCGCAGCTGACGGTCCACACGGCGGCTGTCGTGCCGCTCCGTGCCGATGATGGCCAGACCGCCGGCGGCGCGCACATCGTCTGTAAGCTTGATATCGGTACCACGGCCCGCCATGTTGGTGGCGATGGTCACGGTGCCCTTTTCACCGGCGTGTGCAACTACCTCCGCCTCGCGGGCGTGCTGCTTGGCGTTGAGCACCTGATGCTTGATGCCGCGCATCTTGAGCATGCGCGAGAGGAGTTCCGAAATCTCCACGGAGGTGGTGCCCACAAGTACGGGGCGCCCCTTGGAGATGAGGTCCTCTATCATGGCGATAACGGCGTTGTACTTATCCTTCTTGGTACGATAGATTACATCGTCCTGGTCGTTGCGGATAACGGGACGGTTGGTGGGGATTACCACCACGTCCAGCTTGTAGATCTCCCAGAACTCGCCCGCCTCCGTCTCTGCCGTACCGGTCATGCCGGAGAGCTTGTGATACATACGGAAGTAGTTCTGCAGGGTGATGGTGGCGAAGGTCTGGGTGGCGGCCTCAACCTTTACGTTTTCCTTGGCCTCCACTGCCTGATGCAGACCGTCGCTCCAGCGGCGGCCCTCCATGATACGGCCAGTCTGCTCGTCAACTATCTTGATCTTGCCGTCTATTATCACATAGTCTACATCCTTCTCAAACATGGCGTATGCCTTGAGCAGCTGGCTCACGATGTGCATGCGCTCTGCCTTGAGGGAGTAGTTGGCGTAGAGTTCGTCTTTCTTGGACTTTTTCTCTTCCGGGCTGAGGGTTTCGTTCTGGTCTATCGCAGCCACGGCGTCGCCCATGCGGGGCATCAGGAAGAACTCGGGGTCGCCCACCGCTTCTGCCAGTACGTCGTTACCCTTGTCGGTGAGTTCCACGCTGCGCTGCTGCTCATCAATCACAAAGTATAGGTCATTGGTGATGATGCGCTGCTCCAGGTCCTTCTCCGTGAAGGCCTCGCGGATAATCTTGCTCTGGACATCCTGCAGGATGACCTTGATACCGGGTTCGCTGAGGTATTTGATAAGGGGTCCGTATTTGGGCAGACCCTTGTATGCCTTGAGGAGCTTGATTTCGCCCTCGTCCTTGATGCGGCCTTCTGCTATGAGCTTCTTGGCCTCGTTGAGGAACTGGCTCACAATCTGGCGCTGGGCGGCGTAGAGCTTCTCTACGTAAGGTTTGTATTCGTTGAAAGTCTGGTCTGTGGTGCGCTGCACGGGGCCCGCGATAATCAACGGGGTGCGGGCATCGTCTATAAGCACGGAGTCGACCTCATCCACAATTGCAAAGTGGTGCTTGCGCTGAACCAGGTCGTCCGGGTTGATGGCCATGTTGTCGCGCAGGTAGTCGAAGCCGAACTCGTTGTTGGTACCGAAGGTGATATCGGCCTTATAGGCCTTCTGGCGCCCTTCGCTGTTGGGTTCGTGCTTGTCTATGCAGTCTACCTTGAGGCCGTGGAACTGATACAGCGGACCCATCCACTCGCAGTCACGCTTGGCCAGATAGTCGTTCACGGTGACAACGTGCACGCCTTTACCGCCCAGGGCGTTCAGGAACACAGGGAGGGTTGCCACCAGGGTCTTACCTTCACCCGTGGCCATCTCGGCGATCTTGCCCTGATGCAGCACGATACCACCGATTAGCTGAACGTCGTAGTGCACCATGTCCCATGTCATGGGATTGCCGCCGGCCAGCCAGGTATTCTTCCAGATGGCATAATCGCCGTCTATGTTCACAAAGTCGCACCTGGTGCTCAGTTCGCGGTCTGCATCGGAGGCCTTCACGCGGATGGTGGGGTTCTCCTTGAAACGGCGGGCGGTGGACTTCATTATGGCGAATGCCTTTGGCAGGGCATCGTCCAGAGCCTTCTCCAGCTCCACGTCAATCTCCTTGACCAGTTTGTCCAGCTGGGTGGCCAGCGCCTCCTTCTTGCTCACGCTGATTTCAACGTCGGTGAGCTGTTGGCGGATGGTGGCGGCCTCCTCTTCCTGCTTTGCGGTGCGGGAGGCTATCTGTGCCTTGAGCTGCTGACATGCCTCGCGCAGGTCATCGTCACTGAGTTTGTCAAGGGTGGCATATTCTGCCAATACTTTATTCAATATGGGGGTGAGCTGCCGCAAATCACGGGTGGATTTGTCGCCGAACAGCTTCTTTAAGATATTTGCCATAGTCTTTTTTGTGAAATAAAGGTGACACATTGTCAGAATGCGCCACCTTTACCTCGGGTAAAAATAGCTTTTAAGGATTTTTCTACTCGTCCTTTACGATTGCGCCCATAGGACATACATCGGCGCAAGCACCGCATTCTGCACACAGATCGGGATCGATGGTATACTTGTCACCTGCAGAAATAGCGCCTACAGCGCATTCATCGATACAAGTGCCGCAAGCTGCGCAATCATCAGTAATTTTGTAAGCCATAGTTTTAGTTTTATATAGTTTCGTTAGATTATACAAAGAAAAGCATTTTCTCAAAAATATTGCCAATTAATAGTATATTTGTCCAGAAAAATTGTTGACAGATGATGTTGAAAACTATAATGACGGCCTGCGCGATGTTTGTTTCGCTGTTCATGGCGCTCCCCGCCGTGGCCCAGGAAGATGATACCAGGCCGGAAGAGCAAGTGGTCCGTTTTGAAGAGAAGGTGCACGACTTTGGCGACCTGCTGGTGAGCGACAAAAGCGTCAGCTGCAAGTTTGTGTTCACCAACATCAGCGACAAGCCGATAGTGGTGCACAACGTGGTTTCAAGCTGCGGCTGCACAGTGCCGGAATGGACCCGCGAGCCCATAAGGCCGGGCGCGACCGGTGCCATCGAAGTCACTTATAAGAATGACCAGGGCGCATATCCCTTCAACAAATCCATCACAGCATACATCTCCGGCATAAACCGCCCCGTGGTTCTGCACATCAAGGGAGTGGTCTACAACAAGAAGATGACTCTCAAGGAGATTTACACCAACATGATAGGCGGGGTGCTGGGCACCCGTGAGAAGACCTTCCTGCTGGGCAACATGTACCAGGGCAAGAGCCGCAGCGACGCGACATCCATAGCCAATCTGGGCAAGAAGCCGGTGAAGGTGGAGGCGGTGAGCGACGACCCCGCGCTGACCCTCTCCGTGAGCCCCAATCCCGTGCCGGCGGGCACCAAGGCGACCCTCTCTTACACGGTGAACACCGCCGTTGGGGAGAAGAAGTGGGGCAAGAGCGAATACACCGGTTATTTCATAATAGACGGCAAGAAGGCGGACGAGAAGATAAGCGTGGTGGCAGTTATTGCAGACGATTTTGACAACTATACCCAGGCTATGCGAGACAAGGCGCCGGTGCCCGCGTTTGACAAGGGCTACCTGGATTTGGGAGAGGTGGAAAAGGGCGCCACTGCAGAGCACACAATCGTAATAAAGAATACCGGCAAGAGCCCTCTTGTGATTTACAAGGCCGATTCTGACGACGGACGTGCCACCATTCAGACCGCGGCGCCGATAAAGATTGCAGCGGGTAAATCTGCCAACGTAAAATTCACTTATGATACCTCCACCCAGACGGGCGAATTTGTGAGCATAATAACTTTCACCACCAACTCGCCGCTGCGTCCTCGTCTGGACTTCTTTATAAACGGTGCAATCAAATAACCATGGAAAAGCAAGGCGATTTCTTTGACGATTACAACAACGATTCTTCTGCCTTGAAGGTGAACGACGGCATCAAGCAGCCGCCGCTGATTAATCCGTATCTGGCCAACCGTCCCCCGAGGCGGCAGCGGATAAAGAGTGTGGACGAGTACATGGCGGGCATAGAGGCTGGTGACAATACCATCCTGAGCCAGGCCATAACTCTGGTGGAGAGCCTTTCTGCGGAGCACCGCAAAGTGGCGGACGAGATTATTGCCCGCTGCCAGAAGATAGCCTCTCAGCGGCAGACCATGCGTATCGGTATCACCGGTGTGCCGGGAGTGGGCAAGAGCACCTTTATAGAGGCGTTCGGCAGCCATATCACCTCCAAGGGACACAAGCTGGCGGTGCTGGCCATTGACCCCTCCAGCGAGAAGACCAAGGGTTCCATTCTGGGCGACAAGACCCGCATGGAGACCCTGGTGCGCGACCCTAAGGCGTTCATACGCCCCAGCCCCAGCGCCGGGAGCCTGGGCGGAGTGGCGCGCCGCACCCGCGAGACCATTTTGCTGTGCGAGGCGGCCGGCTATGACGTAATCTTCATTGAGACTGTGGGCGTGGGACAGAGCGAGACTGCGGTGCATTCCATGAGCGACTTTTTCCTGCTGCTGATGCTTTCCGGTGCGGGAGACGAACTTCAGGGCATCAAGCGCGGCATTATGGAGATGTCGGATCTGATAGCCATCACCAAGGCTGACGGCAACAACGTGGAGAAGGCCAGGGTGGCCCGCGGCCTGTATGCCAGCGCGCTGCATCTGTTCCCCCCGACAGAGTCGGGCTGGGTGCCCACCGCCGTGACATCGTCTGCAGTTACCAAAGAGGGGCTGGACGATATAATGAAAAAGATAGAGGAATACTTCGCGCTGGTTACAGCCAACGGTTTCTATATCAAGCGTCGCCGCGAACAGTCGCGTTACTGGATGTACGAAAGCATAAACGAATCGCTCAAGAACATGTTTTACGAGAGCGACGTGATAGAGCGGCTGCTGCCCGATTACGAGCAGGCGGTGCTGGAAGGCAAGCTGGATTCTTTTGCGGCCGCAGAAGAGTTGATAGACAAGTACAACAGTTAGCCGATGGAGTTTTTCTTTGACGCACTTCTTTCTGCGGTCCTGATTACGGGACTGGTGATTATCATGATGATGCTGCTGGAGTATCTCAACGTTACTTCTGCGGGTCGCATGGGGGAGGGGTTGCGTCATTCCAGGTTCGGACAGGTGCTGCTGGGCGGCTTCCTGGGGGTGATCCCCGGCTGTGTCGGGGGCTTTGCCGGGGTGTCGCTCTATTCGCACGGAGTACTCTCTTTCGGCGCCCTGGTGGCCATGCTGATAGCATCTTCCGGCGACGAGGCGTTTGTGATGCTGGCCATGTTCCCGGGAAAGGCGCTGCTGCTGTTCGGGGTGCTTTTCGTAATCGGCGTTGCTGCGGGTCTGCTGGTGGATCTTTTCAAACCTCACCATCATCATAAAGAGCATAATCATCACGGCGCATGCGAGGGTCATTTTGATGTGCACAGCGGCGACAGCCAGGGCATAGAGCCTTCATGGAAGAATCTCCGCGGGGCATCGTGGCGGCGCATAGTGCTGCTCGTGGGCATCGCAGCATTCATAGTCGCACTGGCACTGGGGATGCTGGAGCACGAGCATGAACCCACCGCCGGCGGTCATTTCAACATATTCGACGAGTACTGGATCAACCTGGTGTTTGCAGTGTGCTCCCTGTTCGTGCTGTGGTTTACGGCGGTGGGCAGCGACCATTTTGTGGACGGCCATCTGTGGAATCATGTGGTAAAGAAGCATCTGCTGCGCATATTCCTGTGGAGTTTCGGAGCGCTGCTGGTGATAGAGGCGGGGATGCATTTCTTTGACCTGGAGGCGTTGGTAAAGGGCAACATCCCGTTCATTATCCTGATGGCTGTACTTATCGGTCTTATTCCCGAATCTGGCCCCCACCTGATATTCGTAACTATGTTCGCCGGCGGCCTGATACCTTTTTCAGTACTGCTGGCAAGCAGTATATCGCAGGACGGCCATGCCAGTCTGCCGCTGCTGGCAGAATCCAAATCGGGCTTTGTGAAGGCAAAGGCGGTGAACGCGCTGGTGGCGGCCATCGCGGGATATGCGCTCTATTTCGCGGGGCTTTAGAACCTCTCCTTTACAGTGTAGTTGTTGCGTCCGGACGAGTTGCGGGAGATCAGCTCTGCAATGAATCCGGTGAGGAACAGCATCACACCGATTAGCAGGCACACGATGGCGGCGTAGAACAAAGGCTGATCCGCAACCTGACGGAAGTACAGCCCGCGGCTCTGGCGAATGAGCTTCTCAACTATCAGCCATACGGCGCAGATGAAGCCGGCCAGGAACATCAGGGTGCCAATCACGCCAAACAGGTGCATGGGCTTGCGTCCGAACTTCTGCAGGAACCAGATGGTCATCAGATCCAAGAAGCCGTTCATGAAGCGCTCCATGCCGAATTTGCTGGTGCCGTATTTGCGCGCCTGATGCTTCACCACCTTCTCTCCGATGTGGTTGTAGCCGGCATTCTTGGCCAGATAGGGGATAAAGCGGTGCATCTCGCCGTACACTTCAATGTCCTTCACAACCTCTTTGCGGTATGCCTTCAGGCCGCAGTTCATGTCGTGCAGCTTGATGCCGGTGACCTTGCGCGCCGCCCAGTTATATATCTTGGAGGGGATGTTCTTGGTAAGTGCGTTGTCGTAACGTTTCTTCTTCCAACCGGAAACCAGGTCGTAGCCCTCTTCGCGGATCATCCGCATCATCTCCGGAATCTCGGCGGGGTCGTCCTGCAGGTCGGCGTCCATGGTTACCACAATGTCGCCCTGCGCCGCCTCGAATCCACAGTAGAGGGCGGCGGACTTGCCCCAGTTGCGGCGGAAGCGGATGCCGTGTATGTTATCGGCTTTCATCGCCTCTATCTTCTGCCAGGAGGCGTCGGTGCTGCCGTCGTCCACAAAGATTATCTCGTAGCTGCCCACGGCGCCGCTCAGCGCTTTGCCGATGTGGTCGCGCAGTTCAGCCAGCGATTCCTCTTCGTTGTACAGAGGTATTATTATGGAGAGATCCATGCGTGCGGGTTATGCGAGTTCGTCTGTAGTGTCCTTTCCCTCGCCGTTAAAGATATCGTCCTTGCCCTTGATGGAGGAGTTGGCGATTGCGGCCACAATCAGGCCGATGATGAAGTCCTTTATGAATGAAGAGAAGAAGGCAATCACGGGGTAGTGGTCCATCATGCTGTCCACAAGGCCCTGCTGGTCGCTGGGAATCATGCTCAGCGACTGGTTCATGGCTTCGGTTACCTGGTCCATGATGTCTGGGAAGAGCCACTGCAACGCAGCTGCATCGTAAAATGCGCAGATGAACGATGAGAAGAGCACTACCGCCAGACCAAAGCTGAAGGGTTTCTGTCCGGTGGAAGTATGGTACTGCTTCATGAAGAAGATGAGCAGCCAGATGGATGCCACCGTTCTGACTATGAACGACAGTATGTTCAGGAACTGGTTCTGGGTGATGTAGCTAACGGTGTTGCACGCTACTGTGATGAGTGCCAGTATCAGGCCCTTTACCGCCGCCTGGCTCCATTTGTTGCCGCTGTTGTTGCCTTCCATGGTGTTTTTGCTTTAATTGTGTATCTGCAAATGTAATAATTATTCTTTTTGTTTTTAACTTTGCACGATTATAAGTGAACAGACAAAACGATACAGATATGATTAAGATCACTTTTCCCGACGGCGCCGTAAAGGAGTACGAAAAGGGTATTACCGCGTATGAGATTGCCATGGGCATCAGCCCCCGCCTGGCTGCGGACGTAATTGTGGCCAGCGTGAACGGCGAGATATACGACCTTGACCGTCCCATTGTCGCCGACGCGGAACTCAAGCTGCACAAGTGGGAAGACAAAGAGGCCAAGAAGGCCTTCTGGCACTCCTCCAGCCACCTTATGGCGGAGGCGCTGGAGGCACTCTACCCCGGAATCAAGTTCGGAATCGGCCCCGCGATAGACAACGGTTTCTATTACGATGTGGACCTGGGCGACACCACCATTTCCGATGAGGATCTCCCCAAGATAGAGGCCAAGATGATGGAGCTGGCGCGCTCCAAGGAGAGTTTTGTGCGCACAGACGTGCCCAAGGCGGAGGCGCTGAAGCGCTTCACCGAGAAGGGCGACCAGTACAAGTGCGAACTTATCGGCGGCCTGGAAGACGGCACGATATCGTTCTATACCAACGGTAATTTCACCGACCTGTGCCGCGGCCCTCACCTGCGCGACACATCCATGATAAAGGCCATCAAGCTGCTCAGCATAGCCGGTGCATACTGGCGCGGAGATGAGCACAACAAGATGCTGACCCGTATCTACGGCATCACCTTCCCCAAGAAGAGCATGCTGGACGAATATCTGGCCATGCTGGAAGAGGCCAAGAAGCGCGACCACCGCAAGCTGGGCCGCGAGATGGAGCTGTTCACTTTCTCCAACAGGGTGGGACAGGGCCTGCCGCTCTGGCTCCCCAAGGGCGCAGACCTGCGCGGACGCCTGCAGGAGTTCCTCCAGAAGGTTCAGAAGAAATACGGATACCTGCCCGTAATCACCCCGCATATTGGTAGCAAGGATCTTTACGTGACCAGCGGTCACTGGGCTCACTACGGCGCCGATAGCTTCCGCCCCATCACCACTCCGCAGGAGGGTGAGGAGTATCTGCTCAAGCCCATGAACTGCCCCCACCTCTGCGAGATTTACCGCAGCAAGCCCCGCTCTTACAAGGACCTGCCGCTCCGTTTTGCAGAGTTCGGTACGGTATACCGCTACGAACAGAGCGGTGAGCTGCACGGCCTGACCCGCGTGCGCGGCTTTACACAGGACGACGCCCACCTCTTCTGCCGTCCCGACCAGATCAAGGAGGAGTTCTGCAAGGTTATAGACATTATATTATATGTCTTCAAGACCCTCAAGTTCACCGAATTCACCGCACAGGTATCGCTGCGCGACCCCAATAACAAAACCAAGTATATCGGCAGCGACGAGAACTGGGCAAAGGCAGAGCAGGCTATCATAGAGGCGGCTGCAGAGAAGAATCTCCCCACCGTTGTGGAGCTGGGCGAGGCTGCATTCTACGGCCCCAAGCTGGACTTCATGGTGAACGACGCTCTGGGCCGCAGCTGGCAGCTGGGTACCATCCAGGTGGACTACAACCTGCCGGAGCGTTTCGAGCTGGAATATGTAGACAGCAACAACTCCAAGTCCCGCCCCGTGATGATCCATCGCGCCCCGTTCGGTTCCCTGGAGCGCTTTGTTGCAGTGCTGCTGGAGCACACCGGCGGCAAGTTCCCTCTGTGGCTCGCTCCCGACCAGGTGGCTATACTGCCGCTGAGCGAGAAATACAACGATTTTGCAAAAAAAGTTTGCGAATTACTTGAAAATTACGAAATTCGCGCCCTAATCGACGACCGTAACGAGACGATTGGCAAGAAGATACGCGAGAATGAGCTCAAGCACATACCGTTCATTCTGGTGGTTGGAGAGAAGGAAGAGGCAGCCGGAAGTGTGGCTGTGCGCAAGCAGGGAGGCGAGAATCTTGGCGTCATGAAGGTCGAAGATTTTGCAAACTACATAAGCAGCGCAGTAAAAGAAGAACTTAATTAGGAGGACACAACTATAGCAAACTCAAATTACCGCCCGCCCAAGCCGAAACCGGCTCCGCGGAAGCCCCAGCAGGGACGTCAGACCAGAGACGATGACGACCACAGGGTAAATGAGCAAATTACTGCGCCGCAAGTGAGAGTAGTGGGGGACAATGTTCCCGAGCAGGGTGTTTATCCCCTGGCCAAGGCTCTCGCGATGGCTGCCGAGCTTGAGCTGGACCTGGTGGAGATAGCTCCCACCGCCGTCCCGCCCGTCTGCAAGATAATTGACTATCAGAAGTTCAAATATCAGCAGCGCAAGAAGCTCAAGGAGCAGAAGGCAAACGCCTCCAAGGTGGTCATCAAGGAGATACGCTTCGGCCCGCAGACAGACGAGCACGACTTCAACTTCAAGCTCAAGCATGCGCAGAGCTTTTTGCAGGAAGGGTGCAAAGTAAAGGCATACGTCTTCTTCCGCGGCCGTTCGATTCTCTTCTCGGAGCAGGGAGAAAAGTTGCTGCTCAGGTTTGCAGTTGAGTTGGAAGACTATGGCAAGGCAGAACAGATGCCTAAGCTGGAGGGCAAGAGAATGATTATGATGATTGCCCCCGTTAAGAAGAAATAGAGTTTAATGACCATTTAAAAGAATAGAAAAATGCCTAAAATGAAAACCAATTCCGGTTCAAAGAAGCGTTTCACGCTCACCGGATCGGGAAAGATCAAGAGAAGACACGCTTATCACAGCCACATTCTCACTAAGAAGACCAAAAAACAGAAACGCAATCTCGACCACTTCGCAATCGTTGACACTGTGGACGTGAAGAGAATCAAAGAGTTGTTGGTCAGGTAAACATTTATTAACCGAAAGTTCAGCAATTGAAAGATCCCGCAAGCCGGGGCGCTGACTGTCAAAAATCATTAAATTATGCCAAGATCGGTAAATTCGGTAGCTTCAAGAGCTCGCCGCAAGAAAATCCTCAAAGAAACCAGAGGTAATTTCCTTTCCAGGAAGAATGTCTGGACGGTTGCCAAGAATACCTATGAGAAAGGTCTGACTTACGCATACCGTGACCGCAAGAACAAAAAGCGCACTTTCCGTGCTCTTTGGATAACCCGTATCAATGCCGCTGCACGTCAGCACGGTATGACTTACTCCCAGTTCATGGGTGCTATTCATGCTCAGAACGTAGGCCTGAACCGCAAGGTGCTGGCTGACCTGGCGATGAACAATCCGCAGGCATTCGAGGCGATTATCAACTCTGTCAAATAGTTTTGACTTTCAAGGACTTCATCCGCAACAAGTGGGTCAAGTTTGCTTTCTGGGGTATACTGTATTGCCTTTGGGTGATATGGCTTCGAAACCCCTGGTGGCTCCTTGGCCTTATTGTTGTTTTTGACTACTTTGTTACAAAGAAGGTAAACTGGACGTTCTGGAAGCCCCGCTACAAGGAGGGGCAGAAGCACAATGAACTGCTGGACTGGCTGGATGCAGTAATCTTTGCCGTGATAGTGGTTACATTCATCAATATCTTCTTCTTCCAGTCGTTCAAGATACCTTCTTCGTCGATGGAGAATACCTTGATGACGGGCGACTATCTGTTTGTGGACAAGATGCGTTACGGCCCCCGGATTCCGGAGACCCCGCTCACCGTCCCGTTCACCCATAACACCTGGCTTGGCGGCCGCAAGTCCTATTCAGAGGCAATCAAGTGCGATTACCGCCGCCTGAAGCCGCTGGGTCGCGGTATCCGCCGCGGAGACTGCGTGGTGTTCAACTTCCCTCATGGCGACACAGTGTTGACCCGTGTTCCGGCAGAAGATTACTACGCACACGTACGCATCAACGGCCGCGAGTACACCAAGAAGACCTTCGGCCCCGTGATTGCCCGCCCTGCGGACAAGACGGACCACTATGTGAAGCGTCTGGTTGGTATGCCGGGCGACACCCTCAGGGTCCAGGACGGGCTGGTGTACATAGACGGCGAACAGCAGCAGGTATGGGACGGCATTCAGTTCACATACAGAGTCGTGACCGACGGCACCCCTCTCAACCGGATGAAGCTGGAAAGTCTGGGCGTGGACCGCAGCCAGATCCGCTACGATTCCCAGCTGCCGGGCTACTACAGCCTGCCGCTCACAGCCGCGGCGCACGAAGAGGTGGTGAAGATGCCCAACGTGGTAAGCGCCACCGTCAATCTGGAGAACTACCCGGGTGACTATCTGGACACCTACAAGATGATTTTCCCGTTTGACGACCGGGGCTTCACCCGCGACAACTACGGCCCGGTATGGATCCCGGCAAAGGGAACCACCGTTGAACTCACTTCAGAGAACATAGCTTTTTACCGCAGGATAATCTCGGTTTACGAGCATAACAACTTTGAGGAGAGAGACGGCAAGTTCTTCATAGACGGCGAGCAGATCACGGAATACACCTTCAAACAGGATTATTTCTTCATGATGGGTGACAACCGCCATAACTCGCTGGATTCCCGCTACTGGGGCTTTGTCCCGGAAGATCATATAGTGGGTACGCCGGCCGTAATATGGTTCTCCAAGGCGCCCGAAGGGAAGGTGAGGTGGAATAGGATATTCAAGTTTGTGCTCAACAAATAAAAAATTTGGTTTTTTGATTTAAAATCAAGATATTTGCAGCCCCAAAAAAGCAAAAAAATAAAAAAAGATACATTATGTCACGAGTTTGTCAGGTTACAGGTAAGAAGAGGATGATTGGAAACAATGTTTCCCACTCCCGCAGACGTACCAAACGCGAATTTGCTCCCAACCTGAAGACCAAGAGATTCTGGTCTGAAGAAGAGGGCAGGTTCATCACTTTGAAGGTCTCTTGCAACGGTATGAAGACCATCTACAAGAACGGCCTTGCAGAAACGCTCAAGAAAGCCGAGGCCAAAGGTTTGATTAAAATCGCTTAATACAGAAAGACTATGGCAGGAAAGAAAGGCAATAGGGTACAGGTGATCCTCGAGTGCACCGAGCAGAAGGCTAGCGGCGTTCCCGGAATGTCCCGCTACATTACCACCAAGAACAAAAAGAACACTCCCGACAAGTTGGAGCGCATGAAATACAACCCGTATCTGCGCAAGATGACTCTTCACAAGGAGATTAAGTAAGTAACGCATTAACACTATAATACTATGGCAAAGAAAGCGGTCGCAACATTCGGCGGTGACAGGAAAGACCAGAAAAGCGTTGTAAAATGCATCCGTATGGACAAGAACGGTCGTACTGGCTCTTACACCTTCAAGGAGGAGCTCGTACCCACCGATAAGGTTAAGGAATTTTTCGCCAAGACTCAGAATTAAGTTTTTGAGAGAAGGCATGAGGTATATGTAGAGACGAAGCCTATGGCCTCGTCTTTATTGTTTTAAAGAGACCGTCATGGCAACATTCCTTTGGGATGATATAGTATTCGGCCCCATCCACAGCCGCAGGGTGGGACGCTCGCTGGGCATCAATCTGCTGCCCCGTGAGGCCAAGGTGTGCAGCTTTGACTGCGTATACTGCGAATGCGGCGGCCTCAAGAGGGGTGCCGCAAAGCATCCGCTGCCCACGCTGCAGCAGGTGCGCGAGGCGGTGGAGGGCAAGTTCTCTGCGTTGGCTGCGGCCGGGCAGGGCATCGACTCCATCTCCTTCACAGGCAACGGCGAACCCACGCTCCATCCCGATTTTGCTGCTATAATCGATATCGTGGTGGCGGAGCGCAACCGCTGGTTCCCTGAGGCGGTGTTGAGTGTGTTCAGCAACGCCGCGCAGCTGGACCGTCCCGATGTGGTATCGGCTTTGAAGAAGGTAGACAATCCCATCCTCAAGATAGACTGCGCCCTGGAGGATATGGCGGCGGTTATGAACCGTCCCCGCCGCGGATACACCGTGGCCAAGGCGGTGGAGGGGATGCGTGCCTTTGAAGGCGACTTTGTGATGCAGACCATGCTGGTGCGCGGAGCGGTGGTGGACAACACCACGCCGGAGGCGCTGGAGGCATGGTACAAGGTGGTGCGTGAGCTGCGTCCCCGCGAAATCATGCTTTACACAGTAGACCGCGATACCCCGGTGGCCGGCATAGAGAAGGTGGATGCCGCATCGCTTCAAAAAGCGGCGGAGCCGTTGCTGGCGGAGGGGTTTAATGTGAAAATTTTTGTAAATTAGCGCGTTTTACCAAAAGAGACTCCAGATGGGATTATTCTTCAAGAAACGCAACGCCGATCCGGCCGCACAGGCTCAGGACAAGGCCGCCCTTGAGGCGGGTCTTGGCAAGACCAAGCAGTCGCTGCTGAGCAAGCTGCAGTATGCAGTGATGGGCCGCACTGTGGTAGACGATGAGGTGCTGGATTCCATAGAGGAGGCGTTGATATCCTCCGATGTCGGAGTAGATACCACCGTGAAGATCATAGAGCGTCTGGAGGCGCGCGTACGCCGCGACAAATATCTCAATACTGCAGACCTGAACCGCATCCTCTGCGAAGAGATAGAGGAGCTGATTGCGGGCGATGCAGTGGAGCAGGAGCCCTTCGACTTCAGCAAGAAGCCCTATGTCATAATGGTTGTGGGTGTGAACGGCGTGGGCAAGACCACCACCATCGGCAAACTCGCGGCGCAGCTTAAGGCTGAGGGAAAGAAGGTGGTGCTGGGCGCCGCCGACACTTTCCGCGCCGCCGCCGTGGATCAGCTGGTTATATGGGCAGAGCGCGCCGGAGTGGATATCGTAAAGCAGGAGATGGGCAGCGACCCCGCCAGCGTGGCGTACGACAGCGTTAAATCGGCGGTAGCCAAGGATGCCGACGTGGTTATAATAGACACCGCCGGCCGTCTGCACAACAAGGTCAACCTGATGAACGAGCTCACCAAGATACGCAATGTGATGCGCAAGGTGGTGCCCGACGCCCCGCACGAGGTGCTGCTGGTGATTGACGGTTCCACCGGCCAGAACGGCTTCATGCAGGCGCGCGAATTCACCCGCGCCACCGATGTCACTGCACTGGCCGTTACTAAGCTGGACGGCAGCGCAAAGGGGGGCGTGGTAATCGGCATCAGCGACCAGTTCAAGATTCCGGTGAAGTTTATCGGCGTGGGAGAGAAGATAGAGGACCTGCGCCTTTTCAATAAGAAAGATTACGTAGAATCATTGTTTAAATAGATACAGAAATGACAGTTTCGTATAATTGGCTTAAAGATTATCTGAAGTTTGACCTTACCCCGGAGAAAGTGGCTGAGGTGCTCACGTTCACCGGCTTGGAGGTGGAGCATGTAGAGACGGTAGAGCAGATTCCCGGCGGCCTTGCCGGCGTGTTTGTGGCAGAGGTGCTCTCCTGCGAGATGCATCCCGACAGCGACCATCTGCATATCACCAGATGCGATATCGGCCAGGAAGAGCCGCTGCAGGTTGTGTGCGGCGCTCCCAACGTGGCTGCAGGGCAGAAGGTGCTTCTGGCCACCGTGGGTACAAAGCTGGTCTCCATCAGCGGTGAGGAGCTCAAACTCAAGAAGTCCAAGATACGCGGCGTGGAGAGCATGGGTATGATCTGTGCCCAGGACGAGCTGGGTATCGGCGAGGACCATTCCGGCATAATGGTGTTGGATCCCGCTGCGGTGCCCGGAACCCCCGCGAAGGATTATCTCATGCTCGCATGCGATACTGTTTATGAGATAGGTCTAACCCCCAACCGCATAGACGGCGCTTCGCATATTGGCGTGGCCCGCGACCTCTATGCATGGTGTCGCCTGAATGGCGTGCCGGTAGAGTGGACTCTTCCGCAGCCTACCGTAACTCTCAAGGGTGAGGGCAAGGCCGTTCCGGTTGAGGTTCTGGCACCCGAAGATGCCCCGCGCTATATCGGCATCACCTTCAAGGATGTCAAGGTGGGCCCGTCACCAGAGTGGCTGCGCGACCGCCTGAACTCTGTGGGCCAGCGCCCTATCAACAATATCGTGGATATCACCAACTTTATCCTGAACGAATACTGCCAGCCGCTGCACTGCTTCGATCTGAAAGAGATTGAAGGGGGCAAGGTGATTGTGCGCCGCGCGGCGGAAGGGGAGAAGATGGTGACTCTGGACGGCGTGGAGCGCACCCTTTCAGACCGCGACCTGGTGATTGCCAACACCCGCGAGCCGATGTGCATTGCCGGCGTGTTTGGCGGTGAGAAATCGGGCGTGACCGAGGCCACCACCGATGTCTTCCTGGAGATCGCATATTTCAACCCAGTGACCATCCGCAAGACCAGCAAGCGCCTGGGTCTCAAGACCGATGCATCGTTCCGCTACGAGCGCGGCATCGACCCCACCAACACCATGAACGTGGCGCGCCGTGCGGCACAGCTCATTGTGGAACTCTCCGGCGCCAAGATAGTGGGTGAGCCTCAGGAGTTCTGCGCAAGGGAATTCCCCCTCGCAGAGGTGGAGCTGGACTATGCACGCATGTTCTCCCTGATGGGCAAGAACATAGGCGTACAGACCGTGAAGGATATCCTCGGATATCTTGATTATAAGATTCTGTCTGAGAATCAGGCGGGCTGCCGCGTAGCGGTTCCCGCATATTATGTGGACGTAACCCGCGAGTGCGACGTGGTGGAGGAGGTGCTCCGCATCTACGGCTACAACAACATTGAGCTGCCTATCGGCATGAAGGCCAGCATCCAGCCCGATCCCGACCCCGATCCCGAGGTTGTCCGCCGTCAGGTGAGCGACCTGCTCACAAACCGCGGCTTCTGCGAAATAATGAACAACTCGCTCACCCGCAGCGCTTATTACGACAAGCTGGAGACCTTCCCCGCAGCCAACTGCGTGCGTCTGCTCAATCCGCTCAGCTCAGATCTGGACTGCATGCGCCAGAGCCTGATACCCGCCGGCCTGGAGACCGTCTCTTACAATATCAAGCATCAGAACAATTCCCTGCATCTCTATGAGGTTGGCAACATTTACAGCTATAGCGCAGACGCTGAGGATGCGCTTACTGCCGCCAATCTCAAGAACTATCAGGAAGAGCTGAAGCTCTCCATAGTGATCAGCGCTCCAGCCGCCAAGGCATGGCGTAACGAACTGGGCGCCGGCTCTTTCTTTGAGCTCAAGGGCGTTCTGGAGTTGCTGGTGCGCCGCTACGGCATGAGCCTGTACGATATGGAGGCAGCCCCGGCACCTTCCGACATCTTCAGCGAGGGTCTCACTTATTCGCTGCAGGGCAAGCAGTTCGCCACCATAGGTACCGTATCCAAGGCGATGCTCAAGATGTTCGACATCAAGCAGCCGGTATTCGCAGCTGAGGTATCGTTCAAGACCCTGATGCAGGTTATCCGCCGCAACAAGGTGAAATACCGTGAACTGCCCAAGTATCCAGAGGTTAAGCGCGACCTGGCACTGATGCTGGACGAGAAGGTTTCGTTTGCCGATATCCGCCGCGAGGCGTTCCGTGCAGAGAAGGCGATGCTCAAGAGCGTATCTCTGTTCGATGTTTACCGCGGGGTGAAGATTGCTGCGGACAAGAAGCAGTACGCCTTGAGTTTTGTGCTTCAGAATCCGGAGCAGACTCTCACAGACGAGGCTGTGGAGCGCATCATGGACAAGCTGCTCAAGACTTTCGAGAGCAAGTTTGGAGCTACTTTGAGGTAATCCTGCGCACCAGAAGCGCAATCAGAAGCAACAGGAACATAAAACTGCATATGCGGCCGGTGATGTCGCCGGTGGTCGCATAGAAGGTCTTTTCGCTGTTCAGGTTCACCGTGCCGCGGATAGCGGTTTTCTCCCACCATCCGGTGCGCTGCAGCACGTCGCCGCGCTGGTTTATGAAGCCGCTGATGCCGGTGTTGGCCACGTGCACCACGTCGCGCCGGTTCTCTATCGCCCTCAGTTTTGCAAAACGGAAGTGTTGCCGGTAGCCGGGGGTGTCGCCCCACCATCCGTCGTTGGTAATTATTGCGGTGAAGCCGGCTCCGTAGAGCGATGAGCGGCGGTAGAACTCCCCGTACACCGACTCGTAGCATATCATCACGCCCACGCTGCGGCCGTCCCGGCTGGTGAGGTTGTTCACATCGTCGCTCACGCCGTAACCGTTGGAAGAGCCGCCAAACGCCGCCATTATTTTGCTCAGGAAGGGGATATACCTCTGATATGGGATGATTTCCACGCCCGGCACAAGCTTGGATTTATGGTAAAGGTTGCGCACGCCGGTGGTGTCTATCATAAGCGCTGTGTTGTATGATACGTACCATTTGTCGCCCAGCGGTGAGGCATTGAAGGGAGCCTCCGCCTTGGTGGGAAAGAGACGGTAGGTTATAGAACCCAGTATAAAGCTGGTGCGGGGGTACTCCTTGAGCAGATCCAGGACGCCGCTGTATGTGACGTTTCTCTGAGGGGCGTCCAGATTGAACTGGTAAGTGTATGTCTCGGGGGTGATTACATAGTCAGTGCTGTCAGTGATGGCGCTCTTTACCAGTTCAAACATCTCCTTGTCCTGCACCGACTGGGGGATGCCGCCGTGCTTCTCTGTATAAGCGTCCACCACGGGCTGTACTGCCACCACTTCCACCGGATTGTCTGTTTCCTGATAGTTGCGGTATATGCTCAGTGAGATGGCGGGCGGTGCAATCAGCAGGGCGGCTGTGATTATCACAAGGGCCACCTTGCCGCGGGTGTCGTATTTATTTACGCTCTTGCGCCTGAGGGCCTTCGCCGTTTCGTATACAAAGATGTTGGAGAGCCAGATCCACAGACTGCCGCCCAAAAAGCCGGTGTATTCGTACCACTGGGCCAGCTTGGGGCAGGAGGCAAGGCTGTTGCCAAGGATGAGCCATGGCCAGGAAATCTCGATGTTCTGATATACGCGCTCCCAAGCTATCCACATGGTAATAAGCAACAGGTAGCTGAGGCCACCCTTGAAGTATTTGCGGCTCCAGATGAACAACCTGAAGATGACCCACATCTGCAGCGAGTTCAGGGCAATAGCCGCAATGGCTCCGGGAATGGTTATCCAGCTTATCCAGAATGTGGTGGCTATGTTGAACAGCAGGAATGCCAGATATAGCTTCCAGCCTAGGTGTTTTATGGGGGCCTCAGTGTTGAGGTCGGCGAACTTCAGCAGCGGAATAAAGGCGAAAAGCGCCACCCAGCCGCAGCCGGGCACCAAAAACGGGATGGAGGCGAGTGCCGCAAACAACAGCACGCAGAGCCAAATTTTTCCTTTCATGACTCAAATGTAGCGAGTTTTAGAAAATTTTTTACAAACTTTGCGCCCTAAATCGTAGAAATGGGGATGTTTTGGTTTTGACAGCAATCGATTTCTACAGGTAAGCACGCCGAGAGTCGTGGCCCCTCTCGTAAATCTCAGACCTCACGCCATAACTGGCAACAACAACTATCGTCTCGCTGCGTAATCGGGCTTAGCCTGATACCTTAATCCGCCCGTCAAGGACGGGCCGACGAGCGTCCCGCCGGATTTTCTGGAAGTTCGGTCCGGAGTTCGGGGCGTTGGCAGAACAATTCCTGCTCGCACCTATCGCCTCTGTCGGTGCGAAAAGATTTAGAGGCTAAGGGAGCGTTAGCCCGCCGCCCGGCGGATTCTCCCCGACAATCAAAGGGTGGATAAGCGTGTAGAAAGCTTGCGGGGACGTTGTTTGGACGGCGGTTCGAGTCCGCCCATCTCCACAAAATACAATAGCCGGCAACTGCCGGCTATTGTATTTTGTGGAGATGTTATGCGGGGGCTAAGCCCCCGAACCCCCAGCGCTCCGCGCTGCCTTATGCACAACCTATCGCGCACGCGCTCCGCTAGCGCCTGATGGCGCTTTGTATTCTCGCGCGGCGCAAAGCGCCGGCGCCTGACGGCGCATGGTGTTCTCGCGTGGTTGATGAGATTTCAACTAAATCCACTCCTCGTTGTAAGGAATCTTCAAGAGCGAACTTAGGGCCGAAAGATGGTCTTACGCCAGGCCCGGAGGGCAGGGCTTGCCCTGGACACGGCGGTGGGCAAAGTAGAGTTCTTCCGTAGCAAGGGCCATCTTGGTTACGGCGAAGGGTTTTGCACCGACTTCCGGATAAATGTACCAGGTGTCCTCAAGGGTATTGAGGTCTATGCAGTCGCCGTATTTGCCCAGATATTCGTATTCTATATGGCAGGAGTACTGCTCCGCAACGGGGATGTCCATGTCAAAGGGTTCGCCGTCCGGCTCTACACCGTGTACGTGGAAGCCCGACATGTCGTGCAGCAGGGTGCCGTCTCCCAGGAACCGGAATTTCAGGGCGTTGGGCAGGGTGTTGACAGACACGTGCAATTCACCGGAAGTGTATGTCCCGGCCTCCACCTCGCGCCGGACATTGGCCCTCTCCCATTCGTACCAGTCGGGGATGTGGCTGAATTCCGTCTTACCTTCAACCGCCTCTAACTCGCCCAGTTCCGACATGTTCCACCGCTTGCCGCAGTGCTTGCAGATTAGCTGCGTACCTTCCGATGTCATCTCGAACTCGGTACCGCAAGCAGGGCACTGATAGAGCACCTTGTGCAGCCCCTCCGCGCGCTTTTCGTACGGCGTGCGGATGCCGCGCTCTTTCTGCCATGCGAAATCGTCGTACTGGAAGGATTCCACGATGCGGGCATTGATATCTTCAACGGGAGTATCCTTCAGCTGTTCAGGGGTGAACAACAGCGTCATATCGGCTTCTGTGGGGGATACGCCGCGGTCGTGCAGGTTCCAGAAGGGAGAATTCACGTGATGTCCGTGGCATATCAGCGAAACCACCGGCACCTTCAGAAGCTTGCAGAGCTTGCCCAGCGATTCGGGCAGGACGGCGGTGGTACCGCACAGCGAGTATCGTGCCTCCGGATAAATCACAGCGATATCGCCGTTATCCACAGTCTTGCGCAACTGGCGCACCAGACGGATATCGGAGGTAAACTTGCGCTTGCAGATGCAGCCCACCTGCTGCAGCAGCCATTTGCGGCCAATGAAGCCGTCGATAGCCACCACATAATTGGCTCGTTTGGGGAATATCGCCTTTGTGGCCACCTTGAAATCGAGGAAAGCGTTGTGGTTGCAGAGCAGCACATACGGCGGTTTTATGCCATCCATCCCCACCTTGTGGATTTTTGTTTTGTGTTTTATTACAGCGGGGAAGCTGAGAAGAAGGGTTATCGGCCAGAGATACCAGCGCGTGCGCACCGGCGGTTTGTTCATGTCGAACCGTTTGTAAGATGCGTTCATATCAGTTATTTGTGAAGGCAAATATACAAAAAAATACGCCCGGCAAAATGTCGGGCGTATTCGTATTATGTGAGTAAAAAATTACCAGATATGTACGCGCTCCTCTTCCGGACGGAACATGGGGTCACCCTCTTTGATGTCGAATGCATCAAAGAAGCTCTGGAAGTTGCGCAGCGACACGTTCACGCGGTTAACTGCCAGTGAGTGAGGGTCCATGTTGGTGAGGCGCTGCTTCTCCTGGTCTGTGATGTTCTGTGCCCATACGGTTGCATATGCCAGATAAAAGCGCTGGTCCGGAGTCAGGCCGTCGATGAGGTCCTGCGGGTGCTCCTTGACTGCGTTCTGCATTGCAGTGTAGGCGATGGAGAGTCCGCCGTGGTCACCGATATTCTCGCCCAGGGTATAGCGGCCGTTTGCGTGTACGCCGGGAAGGATTTCAACCTCGTCGAACTGCTTTACAAGGATGTCGCCCTTGGCGGTGAACTTCTCCTTGTCTTCTGCGGTCCACCAGTTGACCATGTTGCCCTTTGCATCAAACATGCTGCCCTGGTCGTCAAAACCGTGGGACATCTCGTGACCGATTACCACGCCGATTGCGCCGTAGTTTACGGGAGCGTCTGCATCGGGATCAAAGAAAGGCTTCTGCAGGATACCTGCGGGGAAGCAGATCTCATTTGTGGTGGGGTTGTAGTATGCATTAACGGTCTGGGGAGTCATATACCACTCGGTGCGGTCGGTGGGCTTGCCCAGCTTGGAGAGGTTGTCCTGTACATACCACGCGCTTGCGTTGCGCAGGTTCTCATAATAAGTGTTGTCGGGATCTACATCCAGAGTGGAATAGTCTTTCCATTTGTCGGGATAGCCAATCTTTACGGTGAAGGCATCCAGCTTCTCGTGTGCTTTTGCCTTGGTTTCATCGCTCATCCAGTCCAGAGCATCGATATGCTCGTTCCAGGCCTTGCGCAGCCCCTCAACCAGCTCCAGCATCTGTGCTTTGGAAGTAGCGGGGAAGTAGCGCTTTACGTACATCTCACCAACAGCCTCGCCAAGCAGACCGTTAGGCACCTGCATTGCGCGTTTCCAGCGGGGTTTCTGCTCCTGTGCGCCAGCCATCTGATGACTGAAGAACTCCCAGGAAGCGGTGTAGAAATCATCGCTCAGGGCACCGCAGCTGCCGCTTACGAACTGAGCCAGCAGATAAGACTTGAGGTTCTCCAGGTCGGTTGCAGCAAACTGCTTGTCAAGTGCGTCAAAGTAGCTGGGCTGCTCCACAACCAGCATATCCTGGTCGGGCACGCCTGCAGCAGCAAACACCTTGTCCATCATAAGGTTGGGCCAGCGGGAGTAGAAATCTGCAGAAGACATGGGGTTGTAAGAAGCTGCCACGTCACGATTCTGCTCGCGGCTCCAGAAGGCCTCTGCCATTGCATCCTCAACGGCCAGGTCCTCAGTAGCTATTCTCTCTGCATCCTCTATGCCTGCAAGGTTGAGCACCTTTACCAGAAAATCCTTGTAGCCGGCCTTGAGTTCTGCGTTCTTGTCCAGCAGATAGTAGTCGCGATCGCCCATTCCAAGGCCGCCCTGACCGATATAGAGAATCTGATTGTCGCTGTTAGCCAGGTCTGCAGCCACGCCAAAACCGTAGAAGCCGCCGCCGTTGGTCAGGTTCATCTTACCTATCAGCTCTGCCAGAGCCTCCTTTGAATCAACTGCCATAATCTCTGCGATATACGGCTTGATGGGCTCTGCACCCAGATTGTTGCGGGTGGTGGAATCGAGCGCCATCTTGTAGAGGTCGGATATCTTCTGGTCTACGCTGCCGCGCTTCGCCTTCATGTCCAGCATCGACTCAAACAGTTCGTTGAGTTGCTTCTGGTTGTTCTCTGCTATTACGTCAAATGCACCAAAGCGGGAGAATTCGGGGCGCAGAGGGTTCTTCTGCTGCCAGCCGCCGGTGGCATATTTGTAAAAGTCAACCTTGGGGCTGACGGTGGTGTCAAGATTTGTAAGATCCAGAGCCGGAGCTTTCTCCGCCTTGGGACCGCACGAAGCAAGTGCCAGAATAGAAAGCATAATTGCAAATGTCTTTTTCATTGATGTATTTGTTTATTAGTTATTTCAACGGGCCGCAAATATAATCATAATATGCTACCGCTGAAACACATCGGGGTATTTGTATATGAAATAGGTGGGCGTGCAGCTCCACGCATGGCAGTAGCTGTTCAGCGGATAGAAAGAATACGGCGAATGCAGGTCATCTTCAGGATTATAGACCTCCCAGAAGGTATCGGCCCCCTTGCGCACCATTCCGCCCCAGTAATCCACCATGGTTGCGCGCGCCTGCTCCCACATGCCGCAGCGGATCATCGCCTCCAGCAGATAATGCATCGCGTAAGGCGAATTTGCACGCACGGCATCCTCTTTGGCGAGGATGGTTTCCAGCGCCTTTCGACCCTCCTTTGCGTTCAGGATGCCGCCCATCACCGCCCAAATCTGGGCGTGGACGCTGGCGGGACTGCCGTCAGGACTCTCCATCAGGCCCGACTTGCGGTTGTAATAACGCGCCCGCGCCCCCTTGCGCACCTTTGCCGCCAGGTTGCGCCACTGCTTGACTTCGTCTCCCTTGCCGATGCGCTCCGCCAGCTCGCAGGTCTGATTCAGGGCGAACAGCATCGCCCCCTGGAACGGCACCTCCAAATCCATCACCGCATGATCGAAAAACAGCCATGCGCGGCCGGCGTTGCAGGTATAATCGTCGCGCACGCGCCACAAGGCGTCTTCCACCTGGAAACGCGCCACGGGCCACAAGTCCAGCGCGGTGGCGGTATCGCCGGTATCGTTCAGATATTCCAGCAATACAGAAGGATACAACAGGCTGTATGTGAGGCAATACGTGCCCCATTGAGGATGCGGCTCAGGCTCTTCGAACAGATCTGCCATCATGCGGCCGTTGGCGTCCGTGAGGGCGGCAAACAGATATAGGCAGCGCTTAGTAAGAAGGTCGTTCTTGTACGAGTACCTGCCCGCCAGCGCCTCCAGATAGAGGTCGCCAATCCACAACCGACGGTCGCGCTTGGGGCCGTCTTCATATACGGTCTGCATGCACTCGGAAAGGGTGGCCAGGCTCACCCGGTTGATATCTTTGATAATCTGCGGACAGTCGTCGTTCAGGGCGGTGCGGCACTCTCCGGCAGAAGTGGTCGCCTCGCAGCGAAGCCCGTCCAAAGCGAATTTAAAATTGCCGCCCAGAAGTTCTATACGCAGGTAGCGAAACGCAACCCGGCGATCCAGCCGTACGTCGCGGTCTGCTGTGTAAATCGTCACCGTCTCGTCCTGCATCCAGGCGCGGGAGAGGCTCCCCCGCCACGGATCCAGCGGCACGTTCATTTCGCCCGGAGTCTCGCCAAAGAAGAACTTGAGACGCACCGGGGCGTCCATCACATCGCCCAGAGTCTTCAGACGCAGCACCAGATGGCCGGTTATATGCCGCCCAAAGTCCAGCGTCACGCTGCCCATCTGCTTGAAATCCACTTCAGAAAGGTTCTC
Organism: Bacteroidales bacterium; assembly: GCA_017962235.1. Classification (GTDB taxonomy): domain Bacteria; phylum Bacteroidota; class Bacteroidia; order Bacteroidales; family UBA932; genus Equibacterium. The sequence continues at coordinate 104,135 of JAGCVS010000014.1, forward strand.
CAGGCCCGGCACCGGGACATACTTCCACCCCTGAAACGCAGCGGCATCTTCCACAGCCTTTACAACCGATACCGGCACAACTTCAGTCATCTGAAGCTCCGGCTTGCACTGCTCCGCAATGGCCATCCAGCGCTCCCTGCTGTCCTGAAAAACATCCTGCGCATACGTGATAAACGCACACAATGCCCACAGAGCCGCTATAACCGCCACTCTTTTCATATAGTGTTATAATGCTATGTTGGCACCCAACTGCAGGAAGCCAAGGTAGCCTGCTCCAAGCTCCGCCACAAAAGCGGCTTTTTCGCCTCCCAACCTCATGCCGATAGGGTTCAGCTGTACTACCGGAATCGGCGACGCCCCCTGGGAAGCCACCAGCCCCACGCCCACATTGAGCCCGCCGTACAGTTTGCAGATGCCGGCCCGTTTGTAATATAGCTTACCGTTGGCGGTGAGGGTCAAGAAATGGATGTGCTGGTAATTATCATTGGATTCAAGCCCGTAATGCCAGTATCCCAGCTCAGGTCCCAGCGACCACCGGGTATCGGGGAAATGATATTCATATCCGGCGGAAACAAATGGAATCCACCCTTTAAACTCCGGGGCATCCACTTCTGCATTACCATTGGAAATAACTGCGGCAATGCCCGCTCCCAATGCATACCCAAGCGCAATCACCAGAGACGTAGCAAAAGTGGGCACCAGGGCATCGGATGCCTGCACATTGAGACTGTGAACCGGAATGCCGTAGCTGTCCACCGTCTGCGCCTGAATGGATACCGTGCAGAGCAGCAGGAATAATGCTAGAATAGTCTTCTTCATACCCAAAATTAGCACAAAAGCGGTCAATCTCAAAAAAATATCTAACTTTGACATGCTCAGAAAACACCGGATAAGATGTTCAATTGCATTCTGACAGCACTGCTGTCGTTCATGATAGCCCAGGCCAACCCCACTGTTTTGTGGAAGGCAGCCGTCAATCACTTACAGTACAACAGCTACCAGCTGGTGGTCACCGGTCAGGTAGAAGACGGATATTACGTTCATCCTATGGCCGACGAGTATGCAGGCTTAACCCTGGAATTGGACACGGCCGACGGAATAACTGCCCTGGGCGAGCCCTGGGAGGAATTCACCCCTTCTGATTACAAGGGTGAAACAGTGGTTACGGGGACGTATGTGGTGCGTCAGGATCTGGAAATAAACAGTTCTGCAACCGTAAGCGGCACAGTAACCTGGATTGCCTGCAGCGGTGACATGTGCAGCATGCCGGAGGATTACGAGTTTTCCGTAGCGGTAAAACCGGAAGGCAGCGCGGCAACTCAGGCCGGCGGCAAGGGAATCTGGGCACTGATTCTGGAGGCCATCCTCTGGGGCTTTCTGATGCTCCTCACCCCCTGTGTGTTCCCCATGGTACCCATGACGGTATCGTTCTTTCTGAAACGTTCCGGCAGTGCCGCCAAAGGGCGCTTCAACGCCCTGATGTACGGCCTGTTCATAGTGCTGATATACACGGTGCCCATCTGCCTGATTATCGGCCTAACTTGGGCTTTTGGCGGCGCCACCGTCACCGCAGACATCTTCAACTGGCTATCCACCCACTGGCTGCCCAACATACTCTTCTTCATCATCTTCATGGTGTTCGCAGCATCGTTCTTCGGGGCGTTTGAACTCACACTGCCTTCCAAATGGACCAACAAGGCCGACAGCGGTGCAGAGAAGGGCGGTCTGCTGGGTATCTTCTTCCTGGCCCTCACGCTGGTGCTGGTCAGCTTCAGCTGCACCGGGCCCATCGTTGGCACCGTGCTGATAAAGAGCACCCAGGGCGAATTCTGGGCGCCGATGGTCACCATGCTGGCCTTCAGCATCGCCTTCGCCCTCCCTTTCACCCTGCTGGCATTCTTCCCCTCCATCCTCACAAAGCTTCCCAAGAGCGGCGGCTGGCTCAACAGCGTGAAGGTGGTGCTGGGCTTCATAGAGATCGCCCTCGGCCTCAAGTTCCTCTCCGTAGCAGACCAGACATACCACTGGCACCTGCTGGACCGCGAAGTATACCTGGCCATCTGGATAGTATGCTTCACCCTGCTGGGCCTCTACCTTATGGGCAAGCTCCGCTTCAAATACGACACTCATCTAGAATACATATCAGTGGGCCGTCTGGTGCTGATAATCATAGATTTCGCCTTTGTGGTATACATGCTTCCCGGCATGTGGGGTGCCCCCCTCAAGGCACTCAGCGGCTATCTGCCGCCCATCCAGACACAGGACTTTGTGTTGGGACGATACGACACATCCGCCTCGTCACAGCCGGCCACCTTTGATGCCACCGGCATGGTGGCACTTCCCCACGGCCTCACCGGCTACGATAATCTGGACGACGCAATCGCCGCAGCTGCGGCAGAAGGCAAAATGGTATTCGTGGACATTTCCGGCCACGGCTGCGTGAACTGCCGTGAAATGGAAGCCCGCGTGTGGAGCGATCCGGAAGTGCTCCGCCGCCTGCGCAACGACTTTGTGATAGCCACCCTCTACGTAGACGACAAGACCTCTCTCCCCAAAGAGAAGTGGATTACCAACGATAAAGGCAAGACCCTCAAAGACGTGGGCCGCGTGAACTCAGACCTGGTGATGAAACGCTTTGGAGTCAACTCCCAGCCCAACTACTTTATCCTTGACACCGCCGGCAACACCCTCGCCTGCCCCCGCGGCTACAACCTCGACCCCGCCGCCTTCGTTCAGTTCCTGGACATGGAATAATTTCAGCCGCGCACCCCAAGCCACACAGTACCTGGCGTAGCGCCTAGTCTATCACCATATCAAACTGGTCGTAAGGTGCGGTGCGGTGTGAGAGATGGCGGGTAGAGGGGGAGATTCCAAACAGGGGGGAGTAGGTCCTCACCTTGATGGTCTTGCCGTCTGGTATGAATTCCAGAATCCGGAGCCAGCCGTCACCGCCGTTGCCTTCCCAGCCGCCGCCCAGTGTCTGGACGTTGAACATCATCTGATGAACTTTCTTGCCGGAGGCATTCTTATCCACGCGGTAGGCGGTGCTCAGTTCATAGTCGGCATTAACATCGTCGCTGTATGAGGGTCTGCCGGTATGTCCGCAGATTACGAGGCGGATGTTTGGGACTTTGCTGATGAGATTTTCCCAGAGCATCTTGCCGGAGTGATTGCCCTCCTGCTGGGTAATCCAATAACCCTCGTTGTGAGTGTATTCCGCACTCTTCTCACGGAGATAAGAGTGGGTGAGATATATCACGTAGTGATCTTTGTAATCGTCTGATGTGACAAGCTCGCGTACCCACTCTACGGCTTGTGCAGAAGGGGCGAACTCGGAGCTGATTACCAGAATCTTGTGGCTCCAGCCGGGCATCTCGAATTCGAACGCCGCATTCTCCAGGGAAGCGTGACCGTTTCGGTTGGGGAATTCCTTCTTGAGGCAGTCGGCATAGGTGGAGTTGCGCTCAAAGGTAATGTACTTGGGATAGTTGGTAATGTAGCTCTCGCTGCGCCTGAAGCCGTATTCGTGGTTGCCGCCGCAGCAGATGAACGGGACCTTGTTGTCAATCCTTTGCAATGAGCGGCTGATGCTCTCCCACATCTGGGTGCTGCTCTGGTTGAGCGTATGGCGGTTGAGGGCGTTGTTCTCGTTCTGCTCCACCATGTCTCCGGTACAGAGCACAGCCTTGATATTCAGCTGGTCAATATTATCCGCCACCCAGAGGGTGGTGAGTTCGAATATCGGCTGGTTGATGTCGTATTTGACGTATCCCTGGGGGTCGCCAAAGAGAATCATGGAAGATGAAGCGGGGTCGGTGAGTTGCTGGCGGTCTGCCCTGTCCTGTGCATCGGCAGTTTGGAATGGAACCAGCGCGGCAATTATGATGAGAAGACGTTTCATGGCTTATTCCCTTGTTGCGAGCCGCTGCTCTGCGAGTTTTTCGTATTTGGTGCCGGGACGGCCCCAGTTGGCGTAGGGGTAGATGCTGATACCGCCGCGGGGGGTGAACAGACCGGTGACCTCTATGTAGCGGGGGTTCATCAGCTTGATGAGGTCTTTCATAATCATGTTCACGCAGTCCTCGTGGAACGCCCCCTCGTTACGGAAGCTGAACAGATAAAGCTTGAGGCTCTTGCTCTCCACCATCTTGACATCGGGGATGTAGCAGATGCGGATTTCTGCATAGTCGGGCTGCCCTGTGATGGGGCACAGCGATGTGAATTCGGGGCAGTTGAAGCGTACCCAGTAGTCATTCTCCTGATGCTGGTTCTCAAACGCCTCCAGTACTTCGGGGGAGTATGAATCGGCGTATTTGGTTTTGCGGCCCAGCGACTGCAGGCCCTCTTCCTTACGGTCTTTCATGTTTATTGTATATCTTTGATTTTAAACGGATTGTAATTGATATCGCGGTCGTAGACATCCACCTCTTCGTGAGCCTTTACGCGCCGTACCACCCATGCGGTAACGGGGAGAATAACTATCTCGTAGAGCACCTTGAAGCTCACCTGCGCCACCATCATGCCCAGCAGCACCTTAACCGGAGTGCCCCAGAACGCTATCGGCATGAAGATGAGGGAGTCCAGCAGTTCGCCCGCCACAGACGATACGATGGCGCGCACACCAAACCTGCGCCCCTCGGACGCCACTTTCATCTTGCTGAGCACCAGCGCGTTCATAGTGGAGCCTGCCAGAAATGCCAGCATCGATGCCACAAACACCCGCGGCGCCATGTTGAACATATAGTTGAAATGGTCGCCGCCGTCCCAGAAAGAGGCGGCCGGCAGCCATACTACCACCTGACCCATCAGAACAACAAAGAAGTTTGACAGGAAAGCGAGCCATATCACCAGCCGGGCGCGACGGTAGCCCCAGACCTCTGCTATACAATCGTTGAGGATATAGGAGATGGGGAAGATGATGACCGCTCCGGGGAGGTTGATGCCCCAGCCGAGTGCGAATACCTTTGTGGCGAAAAGGTTTGAAGTGACGAGGCAGACGATGAACGCCACCGCCATCAACAGGAACGTTGTTGAATATTTCTCTTTCATGGTGCAGTTTTTATAGTGGTGCCTGTTACACTTGAAGCGGAATATTTCCGATTCTCGCCGCAAATATAGTATTTTTGTGCGACATGACCAGCAACACTCCCATAGGCTACATATTACTGCTCGCGGCGGCAGCGTACGCCGCTTTCCGCACATACCGCATCCTCCCGCTCAAAAAGTGGTTCAAGGTGCTGCTGATGGTTGTTTATGCGCTGGGGGCGGCGGGTTATATGCTGGCGGTGACAAATTCGCTGGAGTGGATGCCGATGAATGCCGCCACAGTCACATACATATTTGGCAATACCTGGCTCATTTTCTTCCTGTATTCGCTGATGATGTTTGTGCTGGCGGAAGTGCTGCGACTGTTCGGGATTCTGCCCGCCAAAGTGCTTGAGCGCAGCATCGCCGGCAGTGCCGTGATATTCGGCTTCGTAATCATAATAATGACGTACGGCGCCATCAATTACAGGAACATACCTCGCGAAGAATTATCGGTAAATACCGTGAAGGTGGAAAGGCCGCTGAAGATAGTGATGGTGAGCGACTTGCACCTGGGCTACCATATCCGCCGTGCGCAACTGGCGCGATGGGTGGATATGATAAATGCGGAGAACCCCGATCTGGTGCTGGTTTCTGGCGATATAATAGACCGTAGCCTGAGGGCGGTTAAAGAAGAAGGCGATGCACAGGAATTCCGCCGCATAAAGGCCCCGGTATATGCATGCCTCGGCAATCACGAATACTATGCGGGTGTGGAGGAATCCAAGGCGTTCTACCGCGAAGCGGGCATCAACCTGCTGGTGGATTCTGCCGCCATCGTGTGCGGCATCACCCTGATTGGCCGCGACGACGCTTTTAACGAGGAACGCGACAAGATAGAGCCGGTTATTGAGAAGACCGACCCCCGGAGCTACAGGATACTGCTCAAGCACCGCCCCGATACTCTGAGCGAAGCGTTCAAGGCGGGGGTGGACATGCAGCTGAGCGGACATCTGCACGGCGGACAGATATGGCCCGCCACGTGGTTGGTACGGATAGAGAATGAGCTGGGGTACGGCTATAAAGAGTTATACGGTACCCGCTTCTATGTCAGCTCCGGTCTTGGAATATGGGGCGGACGGTTCAGGATAGGCTCCAGATGCGAATATCTGGTGCTGGAACTCAAACCTGCCCAGCCGCAGCGCTATTCTTCAAACTTGACCACAGTGCGCATCCAGTCCCCGATACGGTCCAGGAAGTTGTAGCTCCCGGTGCCGGGCGATGCAGTCGCCTGGAAGCAGTGGTCGCGCAGCGCAAGGGTGTGAAGCTCGCTCTGCAGCCCCATCGCCCGCAATTTCTCCCAGATATAGACAGATGCCATGGAGGATACCTCATCCGCGTCACCGTGAATCAGGAACATGGGGCAGGTCCCCTTGTCAAATATCAGTTCCGGGTTCAGGGTTACCCCTTGGCCACACCCCTTGGTGAGGTTGTAGCCCTCGCCATCATCGTCGCTGAGGGTGTAGGCTACATATATGCCCACAGCCCACTGCACATTGCACGGGAGGCAATCTATTTCATCTATCGGGATATAAGACTGGTGCTGTGAAGATGCTACTCCCATCATGGTGAGGTGGCCGCCGGCGGAGCATCCCATTATGCCAATCTGATTGGGATCCAGGCCGTAGTCCGCCGCCTTGCTGCGCACCAGACGTACGGTACGCTGCAAATCCTGCCATGCAGTGATATACTTGGGCATTCCGTTGGGGCGGGGGCAGCGGTATTTGAGCGTAACCACAGTCATACCCATCTCGTTGAGGTAGCGGCGCGTGGGCGCAGCCTCAAAACCGTCGGGGTTGTTGTTAACGTAGCTGCCGCCGGAGTATACAATCTGTATGGCTTTGGTCTTCAGTTGCTTGGGGAAGTGCCATTCTATGTAGGGCTCCCACTGGTGCTCCTGGAAGTTGGGTATCTTCCCTTCGGGCCACAAGGGCTCCTTGATATAGTTGCCGCGGGCATCGTCGCTATTGTAGCGCTCAGTTAGTGCCACTTCCGGCTGAAGCGGCTCCAAAAGCCCAAGTTGCCGCAGAAACTCGTGAGCCCGCTCTGCGCCCAGTTCCATGTGGGGCTTATTGGGATACAGGTGCAGTTCTGCAGGAACGCCCATCTCATGCAACTTGCGGTAAACCATGGTTGAGCCGTTGGGGGTGTAGGGGTCGGCGCCGCCATGCTGCAGCGTCATGGGGCAGGTCTTCTCGTCGAACTTGAACACCTTGGAGAGAGTCACCTCCGGTCCGAATCCCTGGAACTGTGCCTCGGTGCCGTTCTCGCTATCCGAGGTTACATATGCGGGGGCGTTCACCACCGCCCAGTTAAGGTGGCACGACTCCTTGTCAATCTTGTCTATCGGCTTATATGCTGGAGTTTGCGAGCTGGTGGCCAGCAGCAGCAACATGTGTGAGCCGGCCGACATTCCTATCGCCCCGATTTTTTCGGGGTCATAGCCGCGCTTGGCAGCCTCGGAACGCACCACGCGCACCGCGCGCTGCCCGTCTTCCCATGCGCTCTGGTAAACCGGCAGCCCCTCCGGGCGCGGAGTTCTGTATACGAAATTGACGCACTGGAAGCCGAGGGCGGTATAAGCCTCGCGCCAACTTTTGATAAGATGGATGTCGCAGCAGGTCTCGTAGCCGCCGCCCGAGATGAGTATCATGCAGCCGCCGTTGCGCACCTCCGGTGCCGGGGCGTCGAACCATTCCAGATAGGGCTCGCGGTGGGTGTCGGGGTTGAAGTCGGGTTTGAAGAGTTCGTCTGTCATGGTGGCTACCTGCTGGCTCTGGCGGTCGGGCATCTTCCCTTCGGGCCAAATGTACTCTCTCTCCCAGCCAAAGGCGTTGAGGGTGACAAGCAACAGTGCGATTACCATCAATCTTTGTTTCATAGCGTCGTGTTATAAGGATAATACATACAAATATAGTTATATTTGCGTACGTATGGTCACGATTGTAATCATAGTCATCACCGCTCTGGTAAGCTACGCGAGCTTCAAGGGTGTAATCAACATCAAGAAGATGATGTTCAACGCCTATGCGGTGTGGCACCGCCGGCAGTGGTATCGCGTGCTCTCTTACGGCCTTGTTCACGGTGGCTGGGGGCATCTGATTTTCAACATGCTCACGCTGTATTTCTTCGGTCCGGTTGTGGAGCGCTACTTTGCGGCGGAGTTTGGCGGAACCACCGGGACGGTGCTGTTCGTTGTGCTGTACGTGAGCGCGATTGCCGTCTCCACGCTGGGCGATCTTTTCAAGTATCGCAACGATTATTATTACAACGCGCTGGGCGCATCCGGGGCGGTGTCGGCCATCTTGTTCGCCTCCATCCTGTTCGAACCAAAGATGGGCATATATATCTTCATGATTCCCATCCCGGTGCCCGGATATCTGTTCGCGCCGCTGTATCTGCTCTACTGCTGGTACATGGCAAAGCGAAACATGGATAACATTGGCCACTCGGCACACTTCTGGGGAGCCGTATACGGATTCCTGTTCCCGCTGCTGTGCCGGCCTTCCATCTTTACTCACTTTCTCTCTCAGTTAGGCATATAAATTATCAACGATATGAAAGCACTTCACACAGACAAGGCGCCTGCGGCTATCGGCCCCTACAGCCAGGCGATAGACAGCGGAGCGGGGTTGGTTTTCGTTTCAGGTCAGCTTCCCATAGATCCAGCAACAGGTGCGTTCCCGGAAGGGGGCGTGGCAGAGCAGACCCGTCAGAGCCTCACCAATGCAGCGGCCATCCTGGCCTCGGCGGGCCTCGGCTTGCAGAATGTCGTAAAGACCACGGTTTTTCTGGCGGATATGGGAGACTTTGCAGCTATGAACGAGGTTTACTCCCAGTTCTTTGCATCGCCGTTCCCGGCCCGCAGCGCCGTCGCCGTCAAGACCCTTCCCAAAGGTGCCCTGGTAGAGATAGAGTGCATCGCCGCGAGGTAACGTTACACAATAATTGATACTATCGTTTCGTATTCGTATGAAAAAGATACTCCCGGTGCTGATGTGAATAGTTGCGTTGCTGAACGCCTGCAATCCCAAGGTAGAACCTGCACTGTCTGTGGATCCGAAAAGCATCTCCTTCACGGAGGATGGTGGAAGCAGGAATTCTGCAAGAAGAGCACGGTATATCTCTACCTCAATAACTTTGGCCGCAAGCAGATGCTGTATGACCCGGGCGATTCCAACGGCCGCAACATAGCCGTGTTTGAGAACGGCGTGCGGACCTTCTATGACAGAGGTGTGATGCACGTGGCCAAGGATGGAAAGGAGTTGGTGTGCGGCGGTGACGTGTTCCTGCCGGCGGTCTGGCTTGGCGATGAGTCTGTGGTGGCATATTCAGAAAGCGGATTCTCAAACCGCACCTGGACGCTGCCTGCAGGGTGTAGCTTGCCGTCCGGCGTAAGAGCATGGACCTTAGATTACAATGGCCGCGCCCCCTTCACTGATTTCAAGATAGAAGGCCGCAGCGTTACCCTCTCCCTGGCTCCAGGCCAGATGGTGATATTCTCAAACTCGATTTAGAGGTCAGAACTTTACGGAAGCCATCGCCTGGAACATGTGGCGCCGGGCGGCGGCAGGTACTTCTGTGCATAGAGTATAGCCCGCCTGAAGCCGCAGGTGGCTCCAGGGCCAGCAGTCCAGTCCGGTCATGTACAGCACGGAAGAGTCTCCGGCTGTGTTCAACCTGTCGTATCGCAGCACCGGCCTCAGTCTGAAAGACGATTCAAACGGCAGCCACCAGCCGGCCACCACATAGAAACCGTCGGTGGAGGTCACCGCCCCGCCCGCTTCGATATCGGCGCGGACATACTCGCTGCGCAGGGTCAGGGCCTTGTCTTTATACTCCCCGCCAAAAGAATAACGGTGGTTGGCCGCATCCGGATTGACAGCATCGGCATAGGTGCCCCTTATCAGGGAGGCGGAAAGCACCAGATTCCGCATTAACGGATGGATGTCTATGCGGGCAATGATGTCCTTTGAAAGATTGTCGTCTTTTCTGTTGATACCGCTGCCGTTGAACACTCCAACGTGATACTTTAGAAGGGGGTATGTACCGCCGTCGCATGAGAGCAGGTTGCCATAAACCATCATGCCGATATCGCGCCCGTTGGTGCGGTTGCCAGGCAAGGGGTCGTTATAACCCGACAGCCGGCTGATGGCCTGGGCGTAATCTATACCCTCCTTGTTCAGGAGGATGTACTGGCTTTCCAGCGTGAACGGCGTCTTGAACTGCCCCAGTTCCAGGTTCAGCCAGTCGCAGAACTGGCACTTTACAAACGCATCAATCATGCGTACCCCGCCGGCCATCTCGGTCTGCAGCTTATACTCCAGATGCTCCGTTACATCGCCGGTGACACTCAGCCTTGCACGCCGAATGAAAAAGGTGTTCTGATCTGCGTCGCGGGTATACTGGCCGTCTATGAAACCGCCAATTGTAAGATACGCCGGCGTCTTGGACATGTTCTGCTGCGCGCGCGCCCTGCCGGGGCACAGCAACCCCGCCGCCACTATTATCATCAATGCCGATAACCTGCGCATCATACTAAATCAAACCAAACTTCCCCACAAAGATAATTACGAAATGGCCGGGGACAAAACGCAATTCTGCCTCAAAATGCAGATAAATGATGCAGCAAATTATTCGATGAGGCAGAGAAAGTAGCCCCAAAGAGGACACAAAACCCGCTTCGGCGGGCCGCGCGAAAGCGCGGGGGTGTGGGGCGGAGCCCCACGATATAAGTGCGATAGCACCGCAAAAATAAAGAGCAGCGATTTTTCGCTGCTCTATTTTTGCGGTGCGGACGAGAATCGTAAATCTAGTCCAGTCCCCTCTAGAAGGCTCTGGAAAGCGTTTATAATCAATGCTATTTTTTAGACGCATGTGTTGGAATATTCAGAAATTTGTCACACTTTTGTCACACTTTGTGATTTCGAATGTGAACGAATTATGAACCTCAAGTACCGAATCGCCTTCAAACTCCGCCCCTACGGGAAGACCAAAACTGCCTATCAGATCCAGCAGCATGTTACCTTCAACAGTATCCGTTTGATTACCTCTACCGGTTGTCAGATAGAAGACCTTTCTGCCTGGGACGAGGAGA
>JAGCVS010000015.1 GCA_017962235.1 Bacteroidales bacterium
ACACCTCCTTTTTGGAGCAGAGGAGTTATAAAGCTGAAGAGGAGCTTGCTGAAGTGCAAGCCTGGACATTGTCTTCCATTAATATACAGGATCGTAGCTCAGTTGGTTAGAGCGCTACACTGATAATGTAGAGGTCCGCGGTTCAACTCCGCGCGGTCCTACCACTGGGGGACTAGCTCAGTTGGCTAGAGCACCTGCTTTGCAAGCAGGGGGTCAAGGGTTCGACTCCCTTGTTCTCCACACGAAGCCCAAGCATCTTTGCTTGGGCTTTTTTCGTGTGGGAACAAGGGAGTCTTTCGGCCCTGCGGGCCGTCGACTCTTATGATTACCCATCCTCCCTCAATTCCCTCCTTCCCAGGAAGGAGGGAATTGAGGTGTCGGCTAAAGCCTTATTGCTAATACTGCTTTTCTGTCCAGATGTACAACTGACTTGAACATCTCTTTCATTTTACCACTGTTAATGTAACAGGTGTCCTGTTTTGGGGACATCTGTGCGGGTTATAGGGATAAATAACTGTTTAAATGTACTTGTTTTTCTCCAAGGTGATAGGTAAATTTGTTGTAATATTCTAAATGGTTACTACTATGTGCGAAGAGAAAAAAGAGTTTGATCCCAGAGATCGCAATCAGGACGGGAAGGTCTCTGTAAAGGAGATCATGCAGGATGCTGTGGATAAGGTGGATGCTGCCTTCACCAAGGCGGGCGACGCTATCCGCGACCAGGCCGGCGATGTCATCGACAAGGTGAAGCAGGGAGCCGACAATGTCGTTGGCAAGGTGAAGGGCTATGCCGATATGACCCCTGAGGAGCGTAAGGCCAAGAATCAGGAATTCCTGGACAAGGCATCCGGTGTGGCAGACAAGATTGCCGACGCCACCAAGGAGGTCTATGAAGATGTAAAGGAAGGGGCAGAGAAGCTCTTTAGCAAGAAGCAATAATATCCCCCGGGCGGGAGCCCATGCGACGGCTGTTAACTGTTTTCTGGCTGTGTGTCCTGTTGCTGGCAGCCGGCGGCGGGACATGTTTTTCTGCATGCCCCAAGGAGCCGTTTTCTCCGCCCGACGCCGCCTATCTTGACCTGGCTCAGTTCCTGTCGCGCGGCGTGCCGGAGATGATGCCCTCCGGCGGCAATGACATCGACATCATTACATCCGGCAAACAGAAGTGGGAGATGCTTATGGCAGATCTGGAGGCGGCGCACAGCACCATCTGCATGGAGTACTATCGGTGGAGGGAAGATGCGGCCGGCAACCAGATCCGCGACATTATCCTCAGAAAACTCTCAGAAGGTGTACAGGTAAAGATCCTGCTTGAGGATATGGCAAACGCCTTCTTCCGCATCGATTATTATCAGAAGATGCGTGACGCCGGGGCTCAGGTGCAGTTCTTCACCGACACCGACCATCATCTTTATGAAATTGTCCCTGATATCAATTACCGCGACCACCGCAAGATTGTGGTGATTGACAGTAAGGTGGGATATATAGGCGGGATGAATCTGGGTCTTCCGAACCGCGATGTTTGGAAGGATACCCATGTACGTATCACCGGTCCGGCCGTCAGCCAGCTGGAGCGTCTGTTCAACGATATGTGGGCCGCCCACAAGGGGCCGGAGCTGATACGCATGGAGAAGAAGGCACATGCCGGCGTACCGGTGCCGGAATCATATGCAGAATCAAAGCCGGCGCAAAAGCCCGAATCCGGGCCGGAGTACCCCGTGAAAACATATCCTGCCGCATTCCATAACAAGACCGTACAGGCTGCCACCAGCGGGGCGGGGGACAACCTGCTGGAAGAGGGGGTGTGCCGGATACTGCGACTCTCCAAACGGTATGTCTATATCCAGACCCCATATTTCTGCCCCTCCGACACCCTGCTAAGGGCGATGAAGGATGCCGCCAGGCGCGGTGTGGATCTGCGTATCCTGGTGCCGGCAGAAGCCGATTCGCACCTGATGACAGTGGTCAGTGCCTCATTCTTTGAAGAGTGTGTGAAGGCCGGTATGCATATTCTGGCATCGCCGGGCGTGTTCAATCATTCCAAAACCATTGTCTGCGACGATTATCTCTCTACAGTCGGCACCCTGAACATGGACAACCGCAGCCTAAGAATCAATCACGAGGCGATTGCGCTGGTTTACGACGGGGAGTTCGCAGCGGCGTGCCGCCATCTGTTTCTATCTCGCGCTGAGGGGGCCAGTCAGGTAGGCGAAGCAGACATCGCTTCCCTGCCGCACCGCCGGCTGCGCGCACAAAAATTCTGGCGGGGACATGCCCGCCAGCTATAAGGTTCAGAATCAGATTTACATGCTGAAATAGCCAGAATCGTCCTGGATTATGGGAATCGTGTTGGTTCCCTGGGCCGGTGTTACACAGATTATGCTGTCCACAATATAGCGCTGCATTCCGCGCCATGGGAGCATGCCGTTGTACTCTTTGTAGTGGAGCTCCACCATCTTGCCGCTGCAGCGCATGAGGGAATCTGCCACGCTCTTCTTTACTACGGAGAAGTTGAACTCGTTGGACTGTAGCGAGCCACCGCCCTTAGCGCCCCTGAAACCGGTCTGGATAAGGCGTCCCTCATAGGTCTTCCATACCCAGCCCTTGTATACTATCTGGTTGAGCTCGCCCGCCTTGACGCCGCTGCCAAACACAAAATAGAACTTGATGTATATGAACGCAGCCAGCGCCAGTATGATAATGATGCTGGCGATAGATATCACTTTACCCTTAGTGCTCATATTAATCGTATGAAAGATCCTTGATGCAACGCACGCTGCCGGCGAACGGCTTGGAGGTGGTTGAGTTACTCATGTAACCGACGTTGGCGGTGTTGGCGGTTTTGTTGAATATCAAGGCATACCACATTGTGGAACCGGTGGATGTGCCGGAGATGTATGCGCTGGAGCTGTAGATGTAGGTGGATGTGATAAAGCCCCTGGAGGCGTTGTAACCCACTATGTCACCGTTGCTCTCAAACTTTCTGCTGCGGCCCTGTACGTAACCTGCCATGGTGGTGTTGAAGCCGCCCTCTTCCAGCATGGAGAGGGAACCCTGCTTGCGGACGGGGTCATAATAAGGAGCGTCCTCCACTACTTCAAGCTGGGGGTTGGTACTCTTGCCCACAAGTGCCATAAATTCGTATACGGTAGGGATGTGCCATCCTTTGGGGCAGAGGCCCTGGGTCCCCTCCATCTGCTTGCTGGTGGTGGTGGTTATGTTTGCGTTGAACGCGGTCTCGTCTGAATAAATGAGGCCTTTGGTTGTGATGCCGTCGGAACTGTCGTCAAACTCGAGGGCAGTGTCGCTGCAGGGGTACCATACGCCGCACTTGCCGTCGCCGATGGTGATACCCTTCTGGGAATAATAGAGGTTCTGTACCATCCACCAGCGGCCGTCACCCATCTTCTTGATGGGATATTCGCGGTTGCCTATCATCAGCAGCGGGCGCTCCTGGGTGATGGTGAGCACGTCCGATACGTGGCCCTCGTTGCCTTCTGCATCCACGGTAAGGATGAACTGCCTGTCAACATCGCCTTCGTATTCATCTATGGTTACGGTGATCACGCCGGGGCCGTCCTCTTCCTCATCATCTTCTTCTTCGCTTTCTGTAGTGGTGTTCTGCTCTTCATCTTCAATCACCGGAACGCCGCTGGTGGGCTCTACGGTGATGCCTTCTCCTTCTACGGTGATCTCCCAAGGGAAGTTTGCAGCTACAACGAACTTATAAGTGCCGCCGGTATACGGGGCGGTGAAGATCTCCTTGTTGAATGTTACATATGCGGGAGCTCCCTGGGTCAGGGTGAAGGAGGTGAGTGCATCTCTTTTCTTACCGTGCGCCACAGCTGTGAAATAGTGCTTGAGGATGGCGTTGGACTCGTTCTTGTCTACATAGATGTGGATGGTCTGGCTCCCCATGGGGCCGCTTTTATCCGAGACAGTGATAAGGTCTTCGTTATCGCTGCTGGTTACGATTTCCCAGTCGCAATTGGCTGTGACTGTAAATTCGCACTCTCCACCCTTGTACGACAGTTCCGCATCGGTGCGGTCTATCGCTACTTCGGGTTCTTCGCTGCAGGCGGTGAAGACCAGAATGGCCATGGACATCAAGACAAGAAGCTTTTTCATATGTGATTTTGGTTTGTATACAATTTATCCGCGTAAAGGTACTCAAAAGAAATGAAAGAATGATTATCTTTGAGAAAAAATAATTTATGATACAGGTCCACTGCAAGAATACCGGTTCCACCAAGGAGTTCTCCGAGGGGGTCTATCTGTTCGAAATCCTGGAAGAATTCAAGTCCCAGTTCAAACATCCGTACCAGATTGTATCGGCCAAAGTGAATAATGTTTCACAGGGATTGCGATACAAGGCGTACAACAGTAATACCGTGGAATTCCTGGATGTGCGGCAGAAGAGCGGCATGAGGGTCTATTTCCGTTCCCTGTGCTTCTTGCTGTGCAAGGCTACCCACGATGTGATCCCCGGCGGCCGTATCTATCTGGAGCACCCCATATCCAACGGCTATTACTGCAATATCAAAAAGAAGAGTCACAAGAAACTTACGGACGATGATGTTAGCGGTATTCGCGCCCGCATGCGGCAGATAGTTGAGGAAGACTTGCAGTTCCACCGCTACGACGCCCCCACGGAAGATGTGATAAAGCTTTTTGCAAAGCACGGCTATGACGATAAGGTGAAGCTGTTGGAAACCACGGAGGAGGTATATACCGAATATTACACTCTAGGCGATTTTGCCGATTATTATTACGGCCGGCTGGTCCCTTCTGCCGGTTATCTGAAGATATGGGAGCTGGAGAAATACGGAGAGGGGATGCTGCTCCGCCTGCCTGACCGCCACCATCCGGACCATGTCATAAAGAAGGTAGACCAGCCCCATACGTTCGAGGTGTTCCGCGAAAATCTGCGCTGGAATATCATCATGGGTCTCAGCAATGTAGGCGACGTGAATCATGCCTGCCGCACCGGCCATGCCAGCGAACTGATTCAGGTGGCGGAGGCGCTGCAGGAAAAGAAAATAGTTCAGATTGCGGAAGAGATTGCCCGCCGCGCCCGTCATCGCGCTGATCCGTGCCGGGTCGTGCTCATCACCGGCCCCAGCAGCAGCGGCAAGACGACCTTCTGCCAGAGGCTCAGCGTGCAGCTCAAAGCTTGCGGCCTCCACCCGATATCGTTCTCTACAGACGATTATTTTGTGAACCGTGCCGACACCCCGCTGCTGCCCGACGGCAAATATGATTTCGACAACTTTGAAACGGTGGACCATGCGTATCTGGAGAGCGACGTGAAGAAACTGCTGTCAGGAGAGACTGTTGAGGTACCGAGCTACAATTTTGTGACCGGCCTGAGGGAGTTCAACGGTCGCAAGCTGCGTCTGGGACGCGGAAGCCTGCTGCTTGTGGAAGGTATACATGCCCTGAACCCCGCTTTGCTGCCAACCGTAGACGACAGATGCAAATACCGTGTATTCATAAACACCCTTACCAGTACTTCACTGGACAATCACAATTCCATCCCTACCAGCGACAACCGTCTGCTGCGGCGCATTGTAAGGGACTATAACAAAGGGGCGTTCACCGCGGTGCAGACCATAAGCCAGTGGCCCAGTGTATGCGATGCGGAGGATAAGTGGATCCTGCCGTTCCAGGAGCAGGCGGATGTAATGTTCAACAGTGCCTATCTGCTCGAATTTGCGGTGCTCCGCAACCATGCGGAGCAGATACTTCGCACAGTTCCCAAAAATCTGCCGGAATACAGCGAGGCGCACCGGCTGTTAAAGTTCATAAGGTATTTCACCCCTGTCTCAGACAAGGATATACCCTCTACTTCACTGCTGCGTGAGTTCGTGGGCGGCAGCAGCTTTGCATAGAGTGCTTATTTACACCATCTGTCAAGCCAGTCGAAGACTTCCCGGTGCCAGTATATGCAGTTCTGCGGCTTGAGCACCCAGTGGTTCTCGTCCGGGAAGAGGAGCATCTTGCTCTCCACACCCATCATCTGGGCTGCGTTGAACGCGGCCATACCCTGGTCGTAAGGGACGCGGAAGTCCTTCTCTCCATGGATAACCATGATGGGGGTATCCCAGTTCTTGACCATGGTATGAGGGGAGTGGTCGTAAAGTTTGCGTGCAACCGGGTTGCTGCTCCAGGGGGCTCCGGCCTGGGGTACATCGGGCATCGCAATGCCGCCGTTGTCCCAGTTGGGGAACCACATCTCTTCAGTCTCCATGAACATATGCTCTTCATTGAAGATGCCGCAGTGGGCTATGAAGGCGCTGAAGCGCTTCTGGTGGATGCCCGCCAGGTTATATACGGAATAGCCGCCGTAGCTGGCGCCGATGGCCGCCATTTTGCCCACATAGGGCTCGGCAAGCAGGGCATCGGCCGCGGTGAAGTAATCCTGCATGTTCTGGCCGGTGTAATCGCCGGAAATCTGTTCGCACCAGGCCTGTCCGAAGCCGGTGGTGCCGTGGCGGTTGGGGAGTACAACCACATATCCCTGAGATGCCATCAGGCGGTAGTTCCAGCGGGTGGACCACTCCTGGCTGAAGCAGCTCTGAGGGCCTCCGAGGCATACCAGAATGGAAGGATAAACCTTCTTGGGGTCGAACTTGGGAGGGTAGAGCACCCAGGTGAGCATTTTGCCGCCGTCTGTGGTAGTGAGCCAGCGGTCTTCAACCTTTATTTCCTCGAGCTGAGTGAGTATATCGTCGTTCTCGTGGGTCAGTTGCGCCCATTTGCCGTCGGCGGGATTCACCGCCACGATCTCTGCGGGACGCAGCATGGAGGTGTTGGTGGTGATTATCCTGGGGTTGCCAAAGGCATCCACGGTAAATATCGGGGAGTGGAAGTCGTACCACTCGTTCTCTGGAGTTACGCGGCTGAGGGCGCCGGTGGCCAGGTCGGCCTTCCATATCTGGCCCAGACCTTCCACTACAGAAGCGAACCAGATGCTGCCGCCGTCGGGGTTCCATGCGGGACTCTCTGC
This sequence comes from Bacteroidales bacterium, assembly GCA_017962235.1. Taxonomy (GTDB): domain Bacteria; phylum Bacteroidota; class Bacteroidia; order Bacteroidales; family UBA932; genus Equibacterium. Next base: position 7,010 of record JAGCVS010000015.1, read on the forward strand.
ATTGTAGTCAAAGTTCACGGTGAGTTCGCGGCGGGTGCGGCTCGCAAGGTCCATCACAAACAGGCGTACGCGGTCAGCTTCATAGCCGGCGCGCTCCATACTGAGCCATGCAATCTTGCTTCCGTCGGGAGAGAAAACGGGGTCGGTATCGTAGCCGGGCATCCCCTCCGTGAGGTTCTCTGCAGTTTTCTTTGCCACATCGTACAGGTAGATGTCGGTGTTGGTGGAGAAAGCGTATTCCTTGCCGGTGAGCTTGCGGCAGGAGTATGCGATATATTTGCCGTCCGGGCTCCAACTGAGTTGCTCCAGCCCGCTCCAGGGCTCGGTGGGAAGCTCAAACGGTGCGCCGTCCAGGATGTCGGTGCCCTTCTTTATCTTACCCTTGGTCTTGAACTTGGCCACATAGGAGTGGGGGATATACTCCACAAAGTGGTCCCAGTGACGGTACATCAGGTTGTCTATGGTGCGTACGGTGGCCTTCTTGAGATCGGGGTACCGGTCGGTGGGGGCGGTGTAGTTCTTGAAATCGGCGGTGTAGATCACCTGTTTCTCATCGGCAGAGAGCTTGAATTCGCCTATTCCGCCGGGGATGTCGCTTATCTGGCGCGCCCTTTTGCCGTCTGCATTACAGACATAAATCTGCCCTTTGCAGAGGTAGGCGATTCGTTTGCCACCCTCTATCCAGCGTGCGTTGGAGATACTGGAGGGCGATTTTGTAAGCTGGGTGCGGTTGCCGCCGTCGGCGTCCATCACAAACAGCTGGCGGCATTCGCGGTTTTGTTCAATACTGGTATACGATACGCCGTAGAGTATCTTGCTGCCGTCCGGAGAGGGCTGCGGATCGCTGACCTTGCCCATGAGGCGCATTACTTCTGCAGTGTAGTGGTCGGTCTTGACGCGCGGCTGCTTGATGTAGCCGTTGTCTTTCTGACACGATGAGACCATGATGATAAGAATTGATATAAAGAGGATTTTTTTCATAACACGCGAAGTTAATCACTATTATTTGAAAAGGCGATAAAAAATAAGTATATTCGCACGATAAGACTTAAAAACAGAAGATATGCGAATGCGAAAATCCTTATTGGTAATCGCTGCATTATTGCTCTCGCTCACATCTGCTTTTGCAGAGAAGGTTACTCAGGAGAGGGCTGCCGCCGCCGCCCAGGCGTTCTTCACGCAGCCCGGCTTCAAGTATGCCTCCGGCATGAAGATGGTTTCCCTGGCGGCAGAGGCTCCGGGTGAGAATCCCGCATACCGGGCTTACAACCGTACCGGTGGCGGATTTGTGGTGATTGCGGGCAACGATGCGGTGGAACCTGTCCTGGCCTATTCGGATGAAGGTGAATTCCCCTGTATAGAGGATATGCCGGAGAATATGGCGTGGTGGTTCAAGATGCTGGAGATGCAGATCAATTCGATACCTGAAGGTGCCGAGGCTACGGACCAGATAGAGCGGCGGTGGATTGTTCCGCAGATTGTGAAATCGCTCCCGGAAAGCCTGAACTACGACACGGCTATCTGGAATCAGAACGCACCGTTCAACAATATGTGCCCGACTCATGGCAGCACCCACTGCTTGACTGGCTGTGAAGCAACGGCAGCGGGAATTATCGCTTACTACTTTAAGTGGCCCGATGCAGGAGTTGGAACGGTGGCTGCCTCAAACAATCAGGGCGAGCCCTACCAGGCTCATGCGCTGGGACATGCATATGACTACAACAATATGCTCAAGAGCTACAATAGCGGGTATAACACCACTCAGGCGAATGCCGTTGCGACACTGTTGTACGATATGGGTACTGCATTCCAGATGGAATACGGTACCGGCGGGTCAGGTACCAAATCATCCCGCGTGCTTGAAGGGTTCAAGAACCACATGAAATACAGTAAGCGTGCCTATATAGCTAAGCGCAACGACTACTCAGATGAGAAATGGTTCGATCTGGTAAAGCATACCCTCAACGAGTGTGGCCCCACCATCTATGCAGGTGACAACCCTGACGGTAATGGCGGGCACGCTTTTGTGATTGACGGTTACGATGCTTCCGGCCGCTTCCACTTCAACTGGGGCTGGGGAGGCCAGGGCAACTGCTACTGCTATCTTGCCACTCTCGTACCCAACGGTATCAACGACAATTATTCAAAGAACCAGGAGATGATGGTGAATCTTGTCCCCGACAGGGACGGCACCAGCCAGCCTGAGGACTATCTGATATACAGGCTCAACGGTTCCCACACCGGCTTGAGGGCGAATGTTACCTCTTTTGTGAAGGATGGTAACTTCAAATGTACGGCTACCTTGATTCAACCCAAGATAGTGGCATTCAACGGCACTTTCTATGTCTCCCTTTACGATAAGGACGGCAACTTCAAGCAGGATGTAAGCAAGGGTACCAACCTTCAGATACCCCTGAATGCCGGCAGCGGATTTCAGAATGCCTCCTGCAAGATTACTGTGGATATAGCGCCCGGCGACAAGTTGATGGTGCGCTACGTAGGTCAGTACAATGAAGGCATTATAGATGCCGGCGAGGGGTGCACCACGGAGATTGTTGTCCGCAGTGAGGATGACGACCCCGCATCGGCCTATTCTGCGGCGCAGAATGCGGCCGGTACCAAGCTCTCTTATAACAAGCAGACCAAAGTGCTGACTCTGGAGCCCTCATATCCCGTTTACTGGACAATCAAGAATTCCTCCAGTGAACAGGTTGACGGTGGTTATAAAGAAACCGTCGGCAAAATAGAGATTAACACTTCCGATTATGCTTCCGGACAGTATTTCATCTCTATCGGCAGCAAGAAGAACCCGTATACATTCACATTCACGAAATAATATATCAGTCATGAAAAAATATACCTTATTACTCACCATCGTTCTGGCGGCCATGGTATGCAGCCCCGCCTGCCAGGATATCTCGGGACTTGAGAATGACGTCAACTCCCTCAAAGAAAAGTACAACACGCTGGAGCAGAGGGTCGCTGCACTGGAGAAGGCCACCAGCAACATAGATGCGCTGCAGGCAGCCGTAAACACCCTTCAGGGCTACGACTTTGTGACAGCCGTGAACGAAATCAAGGAAGGCGACGCCGTGGTAGGATATGAAATCGCCTTCAACAAGGCGGGCAACCGCAAGATTTACAACGGCAAGGACGGCGCAGCCGGCAAGGACGCCCCCGTTATTGGAGTCATTGAGGGCGATGACCATCTTTACTACTGGACTCTGGACGGCACTGTTATCAAGGGCGCCGACGGCAAACCCCTGCAGGCTGGCGCTCAGGACGGCATCACCCCCGAACTCAAGATAGAGGGCGGCGACTGGTACGTGCGTTACGGCACCGGCGAGTGGAAAAAGTACGGCAAGGCTACCGGCGATAACGGTGCAAACGGCGCAGCCGGCAAGGACGGCGACACATGGTTCTCTTCCGTGACCGTTTCCAACAACTCCCTCACTCTGGTTCTGGCATCCACCGGCCAGAAGATAGTTATCCCCATAAGCACAGACCTGGCAATCACATTCACCACTCCGGGTAGCGTTACCACAACCCCCGGAAGCACTGTTGAAATTGGCTACACCATTACCTCTGCAACGGGTGCGGCGGAGATAGATGCAATCCCCACTTCCGGCGTTAAGGCCAAGGTGGCTGCAAGCGGCCTCACAGGCAAGATCAACGTAGTTATCACTGCCGCACTGGATTATCAGTACGATAAGGTAACCGTAATCGTTACCAACGGCAAGAGCACCGTTCTCAAGAAGATAACCTTCAACAACGGCGGACAGATCATAATCTCTGACGTATCCACCGCCCTTCTGACCTATAGGGGAGGTAATGCATCTTTCAATTATTCATCTGACGTTGACTGCCAGGTTGCGATAGAGCAGTCGGCGGCGTCGTGGGTGGCTCATACTTCCACCAAGGCGCTCAAGGCACATACTGTGTTCTTTTCAGTGGCTCAGAATAACACAAGCAGCAACCGCACCGCACATATATCGGTATGGAATCCCGGTGTGGAGAACAGCGCCGATTTTACTATCGTACAGTATGGCAAGACGGGCAGCTTTGCCGTTACATACACGGGTACCTCTGCAAGCGCGGTATCTATCCAGGGCAGCAATCTTTCCGGCCTTGTAGACTGGGGAGATCAGGTAGAGCAGTGGAGCAATGGTATTACCCACACCTACGCTGTTGCAGGGCAGACCGCAGAGTATTATGTGAACAATCTCCAAAGCTTCTCCCTTGCCAGCCTTTCCGGAGTGTCAGGTATCAATGTAAAGGATATCAATATCTAATCTACTTAACTATACTGCTATGCAAAACGAGAAACTCGACATCATGCAGACCATCAAGGACGGTGTCCAGTATGGTCTCAAGAACTTTGTTCCCCTGCTTCTCATGGTAATCCTCTATGTGGTTACCGTTTGGATTCCCTGGCTCAATGTGGGCACCACCATCGGTCTCTATAAGGCCGTCATAGGTATCGGCCGCGGCCAGACCATTGACCCTGTCAGCATCTTTGCAAAAGAGAACTTCACCAATGTGGGCAAGTTCTTCCTTCTCATGGGCCTTTTGACCATGGGTATCAGTGCAGCTGCCTGCTTCATGCTGGTTCCCGCCATCGTGATGGGCATTGCCTGGAGCTTTGCAATCTACTTCCTGATTGACAAGAAGGTGTCTCCCCTCAAGGCACTTGGCCTGAGCTACGATTCCACCTATGGCAACAAGTGGCGCATCTTCTTCCTCGCAATTATCTGCGGTCTCGCTACGGGCATCGTATGCGGATTGCTGGGCGCAATTCCCAAAGTGGGCGGCATTCTGGCATTCATCGCAACGCTCCTCATCGCCGCAATCCTGGTTGCAGTAGAGGGCGTTATGTACGACTTCTTCTCCAAGAAGGCTGATGCTATCCTTGCAGAGAAGCCCTGCGAGGCTCCCGCTGCTGAACCCGCACCGGAGGCATAATTGAGCTCTCTGAAAAAAACAAGCGGCAGCCTTTCGACTGTCGCTTGTTTTTTATTTGCACTGTATCGTGGTTCTTTCTGAAACCAGACCGTCCCGGTTCACCATCTCTACCGAACAGGTCCCCGTTAAGGGTCCCGGCAGGGTAAAGGACATATCCGGCGGTATAACCGGCCTGGACTGGTCGCCGTTGCGGTCATAGTCCTGATAGGTCCCTTCTTCAGGGACACGGCCAATCTGTTCGTCGTTGAGGTAGATGTTGAAGCACTTTATTCCCGATTCGATGTCGGCTTCTGCACGCCACCTGAGGAGGGCGTTGTCGCCGCTGGCGGTGATTGTAAGCTCATATGGCGGCTCCGGGGCAGTCTTGTCTACATATACTCCGGTAGAGGCATACTCGCTCCAGGCCTGTGCGCATTCACGGTCAGGCAGGCGGCAGAGGGCGCTCTTGTCGCCGGTATAATCTGCTTCGCGGAATATCTCGAAGGTTACGGTGTCGCCCAGGAAGGTCTTGGCGGGGTCCAGCGGCTGCAGTGACCCGTCGGCGGCCAGGCGCTGCTTGAGCGATGCCTCCCAGAAGGGAACGGTCATGGAACGCATATAGCTGTAGTTGTGTCCCTGGCCTTTGGTGAACGCTATCGCTGCAGGAGCGCCGTTCGCACGCATCTTGGCAAAGGAATGGCGGGCCGTGGCGGGGATGTTGTCGGCACCCTCTCCCGGGCCGGCGTGACGCAGCAGAACGGGTATCTGGTATCCTTCCGGGAGATAGTCCCAGTCGGGGTCCCAGGCAGCGGAATAGCATACGGCCGAGATTATCCGTTCGGGGTGCTCATGCATCATGGCCAGCGTCCAGAGACCTCCCCCGGAGTGTCCCCAGAGCAGGAACGGAGCCTGTGGCAGTTCCGGATGTGAGGTGTGCACGCCCGCCTTGGTGAGCGCCAGCAGTAAAGCTGCATAGCTGCCGTTCGAGGGGAAGGCCCAAATGTCGCACAGGCCGAATATCGTGGCTTCTATTATCGCCAGGTCCCATTTGCGGGCCAGCGCCTGATATTGCACGTCGTGGTGGCGGCTGAGACCGAATTCCTCCTGACTGCAGCCGTGCTGGAACACCATCACTCCACGGATCTTCTCTGCGGTGGAAGGCACGTAAACCCCATACTCGGCGTGGTCGGCAAACTTGCACTCATCGCCAATCAGGGTGATGTTGAAAACGGTGTCGGGCGGTGTTACCGTTGCGACCTTAAGCTGCTTTGCGGGCAGGTTGCGGGTCGCCCTGCAGGAAACGGGGAGCACAACGGCGCAAAACGCCGCGGCAATCAGCCACAGTTTGAGACTAGTTTTCAGCATAGAGCTTGATGATATTCAGGATAACTTCCGTGGCTTTCTCCATGCTCTCCAGCGGCACGAATTCCAGTTTGCCGTGGAAGTTGTGGCCTCCGGCAAAGATGTTGGGGCAGGGTAGTCCCATGAAAGAGAGGTTGGCGCCGTCTGTGCCGCCTCGGATGGGCTGGATGTGCGGCTTGATGCCCGCCATCTCCATCGCCTTTACGGCATTCTCCACAACGTGGAAATGCGGCTCAACCTGCTCGCGCATATTGCGGTACTGGTCTTTGATCACGGCAGTCACTATGTTGCCGTACTTTGCATTGATGAAGTCCACAGCACTCTGCACAATTGCCTTCTTGACCTCGAGCTTGGCTGCATCGTGGTCGCGGATAATGTAACTCAGGTCAGCCTCTTCAACCACTCCCTTGAAACTGGTCAGGTGGATGAATCCCTCGTATCCCTGGGTGAATTCCGGCCGCTGCTCCACGGGCAGCATGGCGTTCAGTTCCATGGCCACCAGACATGCGTTGATCATCTTGTCCTTGGCATATCCGGGATGAATGTTGCGCCCCGCTACGTGTATCTTTGCACTGGCGGCGTTGAAGTTCTCATATTCCAGTTCGCCTATCATACCGCCGTCCATGGTGTAGCCAAAGTCGGCGCCGAATTTTGCCACGTCGAATTTGACCACACCGCGGCCAATCTCTTCGTCCGGTGTGAAGGCAATCTTTATTTCGCCGTGCTTGAACTCGGGATGGTTCACGATATACTCTGCAGCGCACATGATCTCCGCTACACCCGCCTTGTCGTCGGCTCCCAGCAGGGTGGTGCCGTCTGTGGTGATGATGGTCTGGCCCTTATACTGCGCCATTTCGGGGAATTCGGCAACCCTCAGGCTTTTGCCATCGCCAAGTGCGATGTCACAGCCATCGTAGTTCTTCACAATCTGTGGCTTGATGTTGTCGCCGGGGGCGTCGGGAGAAGTGTCCACATGGGCAATGAAGCCCAGGCGCGGTATCTTCTTGTCTGTGTTGGCGGGGATGGAGGCCATAACATAGCCGAACTCGTCCAGAGTCGCCTGGATGCCCAGCTTCTCAAGTTCGCCGCGGAGCTGCTCAAGAAGTTTCAGCTGTTTGGCGGTAGAGGGCTGGCTTTCGCTCTCTTCGCAGGACTGAGTGTCAAACGACACGTATCTCAAAAACTTGTCAAGTATCTTTTCCATATCGATTTATGCTTCTTTTTTAGCTTTCATGCTGCTGTAGATAAGGTATGCGATGATGGCCGCATATGCCACGATGGCGATGCCCTGTCCGGCGGGCGACTCGGCCCACTCTGCATTGAACAGGTTTACGCCGGCAAAGCGCATGATTGCGCTCACCACACCCATCAAGGCGCCGCCGGCAATGAATCCGGAGGCGAGCAGGGTGCCCTTTTCCTTGCGTGCGTTATTGAGTTCCGCATCTTTGCTGCGGGTGCTTACAAACCAGCTCACCGCGCCACCCACCAGCAGCGGGAGGTTGAGCTCCATGGGAATGAACATACCCAATGCAAAGGCCAGTGCCGGCACTTTGAAAAGGGTGAGGACGATGGCGATAGCGGCGCCGATGCCGTATAGCAGCCAGGGTGCCCCGCCGCCCGACATCAGCGGCTCAATCACGGCCGCCATGGCGTTGGCCTGCGGTGCCACGAGGGCATTGTCGCCGGTAAAGCCGTAGGTCTTGTTGAGCACGATAATCACGCCGCCCACGGTTGCAGCTGCCACCAGGGTGCCCAGGAACTTCCAGCTCTCCTGCACCTTGGGGGTAGATCCCACCCAGTAGCCGATTTTGAGGTCGGTGATAAATGCGCCGGCCATGCTCAGCGCGGTGCAGACCACGCCGCCGATAATCAGCGCAGCGGTCATGCCGGCGGTGCCGTTCAAACCGGCTGCCACCATAATCACTGAAGTGAGTATAAGGGTCATGAGGGTCATGCCGCTCACGGGGTTGGTACCCACGATGGCTATGGCGTTAGCCGCCACAGTGGTGAACAGGAACGCTATCAGACCCACCACCAGCAGTGCAATCACCGCCTGCCAGAGATTGTGGATAACGCCAAAGTAGAAGAATACGAAGGTCACCAGCAGGGTGAGCAGCACGCCGATCACTACAATCTTCATGGAGATGTCGCGCTGGGTGCGCATCACCTCTTTGTCGGCACTCTCTTTCTTTCCTTTGAACTCCTTGGCTGCCAGACCCACCGCAGATTTGATGATGCCGGCCGACTTGATGATGCCGATTATGCCGGCGGTGGCGATGCCGCCGATACCTATATGACGCGCGTAGGTGGTGAAAATCATCTCCGGCGACATCTCGCCCACGGTGGTGGCAAGTCCGGTGTGCATCAGGTCAATCACCTGCGGCCCGAAGATGAGGTTCATCAGGGGCACAATCATCAGCCATACCAGGAAAGAACCGCAGCAGATGATGAAGGCGTATTTGAGACCCACGATGTATCCCAGACCGGCTACTGCCGCGCCCACATTAAGCTTGATCACAACCTTGGCCTTGTCTGCCAGCGCGGCGCCCCAGGGGAGCACGCGGGTGGATATGGTCTCGGAGAACCAGCCGAAGGTGGATACTATAAAATCGTATATACCGCCAATCAGGCCGCTGATAAGCAGAGCCTTGGCACCCTTGCCGCCGCTCTCGCCGCTCACCAGCACCTGGGTGGTGGCAGTCGCCTCCGGGAAGGGATACTTGCCGTGCATGTCCTTCACAAAGTATTTGCGGAACGGTATCAGGAACAGTATGCCCAGAATACCGCCCAGCAACGAGCTGAAGAACACCTTGCCAAAGTCCACCGTGAGGGCGGGAAACTTGTCCTGCAGTATGTACAGCGCGGGCAGGGTGAATATCGCGCCCGCCACAATGGCGCCGCTGCAGGCGCCTATCGACTGGATGATGACATTCTCGCCCAGGGCGTTGCGGCGCTTGAGGGCGGTGGAAAGGCCCACCGCGATAATGGCGATGGGAATGGCGGCCTCGAATACCTGGCCCACCTTAAGGCCCAGATATGCGGCGGCGGCAGAGAAAATGATTGTCATCAGAATGCCGATGGTCACAGACCAGGCGTTAGCCTCCGGGAACTTCTTCTTTGGTGACATCAGCGGGGTGTACTCTTCACCCTCTTTCAACTCCCGGTATGCATTCTCGGGAAGCTGGGTTTTAAGTTTTTCCTCCTCCATATAATAATGTGTTTACATAATCAGAAATGCACGATTCTCCAAAGATAGGCATAATTGCACCAAATGGGCAATTTTTAAAAAATCTCAATTAAAAATTTTGCGAAACGGAAAAGATGTGTATCTTTGCAGTCCCTTCCGAAAGGGGGGTCTGCGGAAGCAGGACGTTCATTGAAATCTTGAGAGAGATAAAGAGGTAAAGAAAAGAGATTAAGTCTGTAATAGAAAATATTAGGGACTGCAATTTCAGAAATCATGGAAGGTAGTGTAAGCGTAAGCTAGCAAGACCTGAAGTGATTCACTCATAAGTTACTTATTAAGAGTACTTGTAAAGAGTACGAGAAGAAAAACGAAGCGAATAAGAGCGAACGGAGGATGCCTCAGGCTTCAGTCGACGAGGAAGGACGTGGTAAGCTGCGAAAAGCTGCGGGGAGCTGCAAACAGGCTTCGATCCGCAGATGTCCGAATGGGGCAACCCGAGCAGTTGAAGGCTGCTCACATATCTTTGATATGAGTCAACGCAGGGAACTGAAACATCTTAGTACCTGCAGGAAGAGAAAGAAAGCATCGATTTCCGGAGTAGTGGCGAGCGAAATGGAAAGAGCCTAAACCGGTATTGTTACGGCAATGCCGGGGTTGTAGGAGTCGGCATCGAGTGTATTGACCGAACCGGAAGTGTCTGGAAAGTCACACCATAGACAGTGATAGTCTGGTACGGGCAAGGGAGATGCACAAGCCGGCCACCTGAGTAGGGCGGGACACGAGGAATCCTGTCTGAATCCGCGGGGACCATCCCGCAAGGCTAAATACGAACTGAAGACCGATAGTGTACCAGTACAGTGAGGGAAAGGTGAAAAGAACCCCGAACAGGGGAGTGAAAGAGAACCTGAAACCGTTCGTTTACAAGCTGTCGGAGCGGAGAAATCCGCGACGGCGTGCCTTTTGCATAATGAGCCTACGAGTTGCATCAGTACAGCAAGGTTAAGTCCTTCAGGGACAGGAGCCGCAGCGAAAGCGAGTCTGACAAGGGCGTTGAGTTGTATTGAGCAGACGCGAAACCTAGTGATCTACCCATGGCCAGGGTGAAGTTGCCGTAACAGGCAATGGAGGCCCGAACCAGTTTCCGTTGAAAAGGATTTGGATGAGCTGTGGGTAGGAGTGAAAGGCCAATCAAACTGGGAGATAGCTCGTACTCCCCGAAATGTCTTTAGGGACAGCCTCGGTATAGATTCGCGGAGGTAGAGCGACTGATAGGATGCGAGGGCTTCACCGCCTATCAATTCCTGACAAACTCCGAATGCCGCGAATTGGTTGCCGGGAGTGAGTA
>JAGCVS010000004.1 GCA_017962235.1 Bacteroidales bacterium
ACACCATGTGGGAGAGTAGGAAGCCGCCGACTTCGAAACGAGGCCTGTCAGAAACTGACAGGCCTTTTTCGTTTCGAAGTCGACGGCTTCGCCGCCGCCTTATAAAACGGGGGCTACGCCCCCGAGCCCCCAGCACTTCGTTAGCAGCTGGTGCTGTTTGCTATACTAGTCTGCGATAATTGTTTACGAGGTTACTTAGTCGTTGCCGTGAGGGTGGCGGTTTCGAGGGTGGCGCCGGTGTAGGTGACGATTTCCCCTTTGATGTAGTAGGTGGTTTCTCCCTTGAGGTCTTTGATGGTGTAGCTGCCGTTTCCGTTTGATGCGGAGAGCTCCGGCAGACAATTGTATTTGGTTGCAGATGCGAACGACTTGTCTTCGCTTACAACCACTTCTGCACTCTTGGGCTTGCCGTTGAACTGGCTGCTGATGTCAATAGTGATGGAATTGGAAGTTACATTTGATATGCTTGCATTGCAGTATTCGCCGCGGAGCGGGTACTCTTTGCCTTCTGTGGTAAATATGCACACCTCGCCAAGAATGAAGGGCGAATACATTATCTCTCCGTCTTGTTTGTAACGTAATGCCAGGCATGGCATCATGGAATATTCGGTGGCGGGTTTAAGACCGCCTATGGAATAATCAAACGTGCCGCCATAGGTTCTTTCTGCAACCTTGACAATAGGGTCGCCCTGCCTTAGGAAGTCTACCTTGAGTCCGGAACCGCTCTGTGCGACTTCTGAATAGGAGACCAGCAGTACCCAGTCGTTGAAATATGAATCGTTATCTATGGTCTTCTTAAACGATGAGGAGCTGGCGTTGTTGTCCCATAGGAACGATGTGGTGAAGGATGCCGAGTTCTTCTCAGTAGCGGTGAGCCAGCTTGCAATAACCAGTTTGCTCTGGAATTCAGGGAGGCTCCAGAAGATGGTTTTCCCGCTGTAGCCGATACGGGAAGCGGACTCGCCTTTTACCGTTATCTCACACTCCCACTGGGTGTCCGGCGGCACGCCAAGGAAAGTGCAGTGGGCAGTCCAGTTGTCAAGGTTGACCTCGTCCGCCTCTTTCTGCTGGATAATTCCCATGCGGACAGCCTTGTCTGTCTTTTCATCAATGGCAATCTTATGCAGGGTGAAAACCCATTTGGAATCCGTGTCGGGGTTCAGCTGGCCGTGGCCAACAGCGGTTACCTCCAGGTACTCGTGGCCGGAGGATACTATTTCAAGTGAAAGGTTCTTGTTAACCTTTTCATTGCTGTTGCCCACGCCTTCGCAGGCAGTGAGTGCCAGGAGCATGCCCAGCAGGATAATAAGCTTGTTTTTCATCTGATGTACAAGGCGTTACTTTGTTAACACATTTGTACAAAGTTAAATAAAAAACTATACATCGATAAAAAGAAAAACATTTGTATATTTGCAACCCCGAATCGGGAAGTGGCGCAGTTGGCTAGCGCGCTGCGTTCGGGACGCAGAGGTCGGGTGTTCGAGTCACCTCTTCCCGACAAAAAAAAGAATGGCATGCGCCATTCTTTTTTTTTGTCGGTTATAAGATAATACTGGGGGCAAATCCCCCAGACCTCCTCGCTCCAGGCTACCTTCGTATGCCTTCCGCTAGCGCCTGATGGCGCTTGCTATATTCGCTAGTTATATAGCCATTCAGAGATGATTCCCTTGATCTCTTTCTGGGTGGCGGAGTCAAAGGTGCCGATGCGGGCGCGGTGGCTGCCGCCCGGCTGTATGAATATGTGATTGTTCTCGCGGTGGCGGTCGCCGGCACGTACTGCGCTCCAGGGGTCGTATTCTCCGTAAATGAAGATTATGTTGCACTTGTTGCGGCGCAGGAAGCGGTCCATCTTGCGCGAAAGCCATCTGTCAAACTTGACGTCTGAAGCACTTTCAGGCAGGAAGATGCGGTGCAGATAGTCCTTGGCGCTGCTTATTGTGAGAAGGTCCTTGAAGGGCTCAACATCGTATCCATAGTAGCCAAGCTCCTTTGCGGCCATCACATAAAATGAGGCATGGGGATTCTCTATCCTGAAATAATCGGGTCCGCTTACCTTCTCCAGATATGCGAGCATCTCCTTGTCGGAGGCTTTTTTGCCGGGAATCTCGCTCACCGGATATCCCCACTGCCAGAAGGCGAAGGAGAATTCCAGGGCGCACATGTCGTACACCTCGCTGATGGGGACGCGGAATGTGTAGCCGTTGTCGTTGCACATCTTCTCCAGCATCGGCTGGATTGTGGCTCTGCGGCGGAGGAATTCCTCCTGAAAGGCGCGTACCGCCGCCCGGTCGCTTTCGCCGGCGCCGTTGGAGGCTATGAAGGGTTCGTGCCGGCCGTCTTCCACGCCGCGGCAGAAAGGACCCACGTACGATACTGTGAAATCCACGTCATCGGGATAGAATGCACGGAATATTACGCAGTTCTGGCCACCCTTGCTGATGCCGGTGGAGACCCACTTTGCGGGATAGATGGTTTTGAGTTCTGTGATTATGCGGTGCAGGTCGCGGGCCTCGTTGGCGGCCGTAAGGTGCTTCCAGTCAAGCGTATCGGGTGCAGAAGGGGCAAAATAGCGGTGCTCCACAACCACGTTGTTCAGGTTGAAGAGTTTGGAGAGTTCGTCGCGATACTTGTCGCGGGCGGCGTAATCTGAGTTATATCCTTCAGTAACAAAAACTGTGGAACTGTCGCGGCATATGTTGCCCACGAACACCCGCTGCAGGAATACTCCCTTGGTGGAGTCTTTGTAACTGACGGGCTGCTCGAACCACAGCAGATATTTCTCTTTGAACGCACCTCTGTCAAGAACCTCCACCTTCTTTACTGAAGGGAGGGCGGATAACTGCTCACAGAGGCTCTGGGCGCGGACGCTGCTGGCACAGAATATGCTGACAACAGCCAGCACCAATATCAAACAAAACCTTTTCATAAGGCAAATTTAACAAATTTTGATATCTTTGTATGATTATCCCCAACTGCGCGTGAAAAGGGCCCTGACGATATTCCTGCTGGTTCTTGCGACTGTCTTCACAGCCGCGGCACGCAGGCCGCATATCCCACGCGCGGAGCATTTTGCAAGACCCATTGTTTCTGACACAGTTATTTTCAAGACCGATTCTACCGGCGCTGTGCTCATTGGGCTGGACAGCCTGCCGGTTATGGATACCGCCGCCACGTGGGATTTGCGCTGGCAGCTGGATACCCTGTCCCGAATATTCTGGAGTATAGATACCGTTACCCTGCCGCTCTACGACACCCTTATGATGGAGTATGAAGACTCGCTGGTGCGTTTCCTCCCCGGCAAGCGGGAGTTCCGCCAGTGGACCAGGGAGCGCAAGAAGGCATACCGCGACAGTGTGGTTCAGAACACGCCGCGTATTCTGGAGACCTTTGTGATACCCGATTCGCTCTATTATGAAAGGGCGCTGCGCTGGACCCACGACCAGAGCACTAACAAGATAAAGTTTGAGAAGATAGACACCACATACAACTATCATTTCTTTGACCTGCCCATCTATAAAGACGATGTGGACGCCATTTATCTGGGCACCGCCGGCTCTGCGTCTATGCAGACCAACTATTTTAAGCGCAAGGAGTTTGACATAGCCCCCTTCTTCACGCCGTATATGGATTTCTCGTATACGCCGGAGTCGATGCCCATGTACAACACCAAGTCGCCCTACACGGTGATGGCTTATTGGGGCAACCCCTTCTCCGTGACCACACGTGAAGAGGACGACCTCAATCTGATGACCACCCAGAACATCACCCCGGAACTCAACATCACCTTTGCATATCAGCGCTACGGCAGTAACGGTATGCTGATAAACGAGAAGACGGACGACCGCACCTTCTCCATAGGCAGCAACTATCTGGGCAAGAAATACGAGATGCACTTTGGCTACATGGGGCAGAACGTGACTCGTACGGAGAACGGCGGTGTGAAGGATACCTTCTGGGTGTGCGACACCACCGTAGATTCAAAATCGATAGAGGTCAACCTCTCTTCCGCCAACACTGCGCTCAAGCGCCGCACCTTGTTCCTGACGCAGTCGCTGGCAGTTCCTCTCAATTTCTTCCGCAAGAACGCCGACTCGCTCTCTGTGGGCGAAGGCACCGTGATATATCTGGGACACAGTTTCGAGTGGTCCAAATACACCAAGCTCTATACTGACGAAATCAAGACGTCCGACACCGACGGCCGCGCATTTTATCGAGATCAGTTCAACATCTTCCAGACATCCAGCCACGACAGTCTTGCCGTGCGCCGGCTGGAGAATAAGGTGTTCGTGTCGTTGCAGCCGTTCGCTCCGGATGCTGTGATTTCCACAATCCACGGCGGAATAGGTGCGCAGGCGCTCAAGTTGTACAGCTTCAAACCGTCAGATTTTATAACCGGCATAAGCACTGTTAACCAGTTCAATACTTATGTGTACGGCGGTGCCGACGGCCGGTTCAAGAAGTATTTTGCCTGGGATGCTGCCGCCAAGCTTAACCTTACCGGGTATTATGCCGGAGATATGGATCTGTCCGGCAATGTAAAGGTATCGTTCTATCCCATAAAGGAGGGCATCCATCTTACCGGTCACATAGAGAGTGCGGTAAAGACCCCGCACCCGTTCCAGAAATCGGTCTATTTCAACCACCATGTGTGGGATGTGGACCTTACTAAGACAACTGAGAGCCGCATTACAGGCACGCTGGAGATCCCTCACTGGAACCTTTCGGCACAGGTGGGATATGCCATGCTCACCGATATGCTATATTACGACGAAACCGCCACCATACGGCAGGCGACGGCGCCAGTACACGTATTGTCCGGCTACGTCACGGAGAATATCAGGCTGGGAATACTCCATCTGGACAACCGCGTGCTCTACCAGGTAAGCAGCAACCAGAACGTGCTGCCGCTGCCCACCCTTACCCTGAACCTGCGCTATTACATACAGTTCCCGGTGGTGAAAGATGTGATGACCATGCAGATAGGCGCCAACGGAATCATGTACAGCAAGTACTATCTGCAGGCATATGAACCCGACCTGGGAGTGTTCTACAACCAGAATGTCAGCGAATGGGGCAACAACCCCTATGTTGACGCATTCGTGAACATCCAGTGGAAGCGCGCCAGCCTGTTTGCCAAGTACTGCAACGTGCTGCATCCTTTCACAAGGGGCGACTACTTCTCTGCAATGAATTATATCAGGCCTACAGACTTGTTCAAGTTCGGGCTTTACTGGCCTTTCTATGCTAAGTAGGATAAAATGGCCGGCGGTGGGGTGCGTTGTCCTCATCCTGATACTGATTGCACTGTCCCAGCTGCAGCCGGATGCGACTGTGGGAGATACCGTGGACAGTTACCGTTACCATAAGGATACCCTCCGCTGCGCTATTGCCCTGGACAGCCGTCTGGGGAGCACCGAGGGGCGTGGCGTGGGACTCAACTATGATATGCTGCGCTTTTTTGGCGATTATGCCGATGCGGCGGTGGATATTATCCCCGGCACCTGCGATTTGAGCTATATAGACAGCGTGATGGACGGCTCCGTGGATATACTGGTGATGATGAATCAGCCCGATAGCGTGCTGATGACCGATACCCTTCAGGTGAATGTCTCCAGGCTGATACGCAACAACATCCACTGGGTGGTGGCAGAAGAGAATAACGGGCTGCTTTTCATGATAAACTCCTGGCTGGATGATTTTATGGACAGCCGCCTGTATCGCAGGACGGTGGCGAAGTATTACCGGAGATATACCAAGACCGGCAGCGGCGAATCGGGGCCTGTGTCGCCCTTTGACGACCTGATAAAGAAATATGCGCGGGAGACCGGCATCGACTGGCTGCTGCTCTCTGCGCTGATGTATCAGGAGAGCCAGTATTACGTGGGGGCGGAATACAAGGATGCCAAGGGACTGATGCAGGTGAACGAGGTTACCGCAGCCCGCTACGGCGTAAGCGACCTGTTCAGCCCGGAAGGCAACATAAAGGCTGGGAGCTACCACCTGCGCTACCTGATGGACAGGTATCGCAAGCAGGGGCTCGATTCGCTGAATGTTATTAAGTTTGCACTCGCGTCTTACAATGCGGGTGACACCAGGATAGAGCAGTGCCGCAGTCACGCCCAGAGTCAGGGGAGCAATCCAAATGACTGGGAAGAGGTGGCGGCCACCTTCAAGACCAACAACCGGTTCATGGGAGCCACCACCACGGAGTATGTGAGCAACATCATGGATACCTGGGAAGAACTTGGCAAAACGGTGCGTAAATAATGAACGTATACAGATACATAGGCGGCAAGATCCGGCAGGGAAGCGACAAGAGCAGCCGGAACGACAGGATGGGGGCGGTGAGCACCACAATCGGCTTCGTGTCGGTGGCTCTGAGCATCGCTGTGATTATCATCGCCATCTGCGTCGTGCTTGGTTTCCGCAAGGAGATCCGCTCCAAGACATCGGCCTTCATGGGGTCGGTGGCCCTGGTGGCGCCCGGTCAGCCTCCGATGAACGACAGGTATCCGTTCACAGATTCTATATCGTTTCTGGGCAGGCTGGATTCCATTCCGGGGGTTGCGTATCACCAGCGGACAGCGTATTGCGCCGGACTGCTCAAGACCAGCGACAACATCTTTGGCGTCCATTTCAAAGGGGTCGACTCGCTGTATAACTTCTCTTTCTTTCAGGAGAATCTCACCGGCGGCGCAGTTCCTCAATACAGCGGGAGGATATCTTCCGATATAATGCTGGCGCAGCGCCTTGCCCGCCAGATGGGTTGCGACGTGGGAGACCAGATTACCGCATATTTCATAGACGATGAGGTGAAGGTGCGCAAGTTCACCGTTCGCGGCATGTTTGACGCCCAGCTGGAGAATCTGGACAACGCGCTGGTAATATGCGACATACGTCAGGTGCAAAGGCTCAACGGATGGGAGATCGACGAGATATCGGCCATTGAGATTATGCTGGATGACAAAACCGATATAGATACCGGGCATAACAGAGTGAGTGAACTGGTATACGAAGAGTCCCTTGAAGAGGATCCGGCGCTGCTCACCACCAGTGTGAAACAGCAGTTCCCCAATCTGTTTGACTGGCTCAGCCTGCTGGATTTCAACGTGGTGGCCATCCTGCTGCTGATGATTGTGGTGGCGGGGTTCAACATGATATCGTCGCTGCTGATAATACTGTTCCGCAACATATCTTCCATAGGCCTGCTGAAGGCCATGGGCATGACCTCCTCCGGCGTGAGCAAGGTGTTCCGGCACATCGCCCTCAACATTGTGGGAAAGGGACTCGTGGCAGGTACCGCCCTGGCAGTAGCGCTTTGCGCGGTGCAGAAATGGTTCAAGGTTATTACGCTCGACCCGGAGAACTACTTTGTGAAGTATGTCCCAATCGAGTTTAATGTGTGGTATATATTGCTGGCGAACGTCCTGTCGCTGGTGCTGATAATGCTAATCCTCTCGCTTACGTCAAGATTCGTGGCGGGTGTCAGCCCGGACAAGACCATGCGTGCGGCTTAAACTAAAGTGATTTGGAAACGCTAAAGGTTTTATTCAAGGATTATTTCGGCGTGGAGGCCGTCTCCTGTGCCAAGCTGGCCGCTTCCGGCAGCGGACGCACCTATTATCGTCTCATTGCCGCCGACAGCCGTCGTGCCGTGGGTGCTGTGGGGGTATCGGCAACGGAGAACCGGGCTTTCATAACCATAGCGAATCATTTTGCAAAGGCGGGCTTGAATGTGCCCAAGGTGCTCACCGTGAGCAAAGACGGGATGCGCTACCTGCAGGATGACCTGGGCGATGTAACTCTCTTCTCCGCCCTTGAAGACGGCAGGACCTCCGGGAATTATAACGATTATCACAAGCAACTCCTGCTCAAAACGATATCCCATCTTCCAAGGCTTCAGTTCGAAGGAGGGGAGGGTATGGATTATTCAGTATGCTACCCCCAGAGCGAGTTTGACCGCCGCAACATACTTTTCGATTTGAACTACTTCAAATACGATTTCCTGAAGCTTACATGGGCCACCTTTGACGAGAATGCGCTGCAAGACGATTTCGAGCGCCTGGCAGATGACCTTATGGCGGCGGAATGCCCGGTTGGCTTCATGTACCGCGACTTCCAGTCACGCAACGTGATGCTGGTGAACGGCGAGCCCTATTTCATCGATTTCCAGGGTGGACGCCGGGGCCCCGTGTGCTACGACCTGGCATCGTTCGTATGGCAGGCGGCGGCCCGCTATCCGGCTTCTCTCAAGGAGGAACTGGTGAATGAATACATCAGCGCAGCCAGGCCGTATGCAGATCTGAGCGGAGAAGGATTCCGTTCCGCATTGCGTCTGTTTGTGCTGCTACGCACCCTTCAGGTGCTTGGCGCTTACGGCTTCCGTGGGTATATAGAGAAGAAGGGTCACTTTATCGCCAGCGTCCCGTTTGCGCTGCAGAACGCCGCGTCGCTTCTGAACGATGGCCTCCGCGAGCGCTATCCGCAGCTGTGCGCCGTACTTGGATTCCTCTCAGATGCTTCGCAGGCGGAGCCGGTTCCAGCAGACGGCCGCCTAACGGTGGAGGTAACAAGCTTCTCTTTCCGCCAGGGCGTCCCGGACGACAAGAGCGGCAACGGCGGCGGTTTTGTGTTTGACTGCCGCGGCCTTGCAAACCCCGGCCGTTATGCACCTTACCGCAAGTTCAACGGTCTGGATGCCAATGTGATAGAGTTCCTTGAGAACGAAGGTGGGATAAAGGTGTTCCTGGAGAATGCCAAGAAGATGGTGTTCCCTCACATAGAGAAGTTTATGGAACGCGGTTTCACCAATATGATGGTATCGTTCGGCTGTACTGGCGGGCAGCATCGTTCCGTGTATTCCGCACAACATTTCGCAGAGGCGGTGGCCGCCGCATACGATGTGCATGTGATTGTCCGCCATACCGGCATCAACGTTAGCAAACGCTTGAAATGAGAGCTTTTATACTGGCAGCTGGATTGGGGACGCGGCTGCGCCCGCTCACAGACGACAAGCCAAAGGCGCTTGTCAAAGTGGCAGGCATGACCATGCTGGAGCGCACGCTTCACACCCTCTCCCGTGCCGGTGTAGACAGTTTTGTGGTGAATATCCATCATTATGGAGACAAGATTGTGGATTTCCTTAAGAAACACAACAACTTTGGTTACGATATCACCATTTCAGACGAACGCGACCTGCTGCGCGACACAGGCGGTGCGCTGAAACACGCAGCACCCCTGCTGAAGGGTGATGGAAAGTTTCTTATCCACAACGTGGATATCGTCTCTAATCTGGATATCCCCTGGTTTGTGGGGCGTTCGCTGGCAACCGACGCGGAGGCTGCGCTGCTGGTGAGCGACCGCAAGACCAGCCGCTACCTTCTTTTCAACGACGATGACATGCTGGTGGGGTGGACCAACGTCGCCACCGGAGAAGTCAAGACCAGGGTGGAGGGGCTTCAGGTGGACGGTTGCAAGAAGAAGGCCTTTTCAGGCATCCATATGTTCTCCGACTCCCTGCTCAAACTGATGAAGCCGTACCCGGAAAAATTCTCTGTAATCGACTTCTATCTGGATGTGTGTCAGACGCATAAGATAGAGGCGGTGGAGTATCCGTCGCTGGTGATTCAGGACCTCGGTACACCTGACGCAGTGGCAGGTTTTTCCCGCAAAAAATAATTGGCGTTTTTATTGCAGTCTTTTGTCTCGCGAAAAGAAATTTTACGTATTTTTGCAGATTGGATTAGAAGGGACTAAATAATAAAAATACTACATATCGATATGGCAAAAATAGATCTTACCAAGTATGGCATCAAGGGTTCTACCGTGATTGCACACAACCCCTCTTTTGAGTATTTGTTCAAAGAAGAGACAAAGGCTGGCCTCGAAGGCTTTGACAAAGGCGTCCTCACAGAGCTTGACGCCGTGAATGTCATGACCGGTATCTTTACCGGCCGTTCTCCCAAAGACAAATACATTGTAGATGACGCACAGAGTCACGACAAGGTATGGTGGACCAGCGAAGAGTACAAGAACGACAACCATCCCATGAGCGAAGAGGTATGGGCAAAGATCAAGGACATCGCTGTAAAAGAGCTTTCCGGCAAGAACCTGTATGTGGTTGACGCATTCTGTGGCGCCAACGAGGCTACCCACCTGGCAGTGCGCTTTATTCTCGAAGTCGCATGGCAGGCACACTTCATCAAGAACATGTTCATCCAGCCCACGGAAGAGGAACTGGAGAAGTTTGAGCCCAACTTTGTAATCTACAACGCTTCCAAGGCAAAGGTAGAGAACTACAAGGAGCTGGGTCTGAACAGCGAGACCTGCGTGGCCTTCAACACCACCAGCCGCGAGCAGTGCATCATCAACACCTGGTACGGCGGCGAGATGAAGAAGGGTATGTTCTCAATGCAGAACTATTACCTCCCTCTGCAGGGCATCGCATCCATGCACTGCTCTGCCAACACCGATATGGAAGGTAAGAACACCGCTATCTTCTTCGGTCTCTCCGGTACCGGCAAGACCACCCTTTCCACCGACCCCAAGCGTCTGCTTATCGGCGACGACGAGCACGGCTGGGACGATGAGGGCGTGTTCAACCTGGAGGGCGGATGCTATGCAAAGGTCATCAACCTGAGCAAGGAGAACGAGCCCGATATCTACGGCGCCATCAAGCGCAACGCACTGCTGGAGAACGTTACTGTGGATGCCAAGGGTAAGATAGATTTCGCAGATAAGAGCGTCACAGAGAATACCCGCGTAAGCTACCCCATAGAGCATATAGAGAAGATTGCCAAGAAGGTTAACGGCAAGAGCGCCGGCCCCGAGGCAAAGAACGTAATCTTCCTGAGTGCCGATGCATTCGGCGTGCTGCCTCCCGTATCAATCCTGACCCCGGAGCAGACCAAGTATTACTTCCTCTCCGGCTTCACCGCTAAGCTGGCAGGCACAGAGCGCGGCATCACTGAGCCTACCCCGACATTCAGCGCATGCTTTGGCCAGGCATTCCTGGAGCTGCACCCCACAAAATACGCAGAGGAACTTGTAAAGCGCATGGAGAAGAGCGGTGCAAAGGCATATCTGGTTAACACCGGCTGGAATGGTACCGGCAAGCGCATCAGCATCCCCGACACCCGCGGTATCATAGATGCAATCCTGGACGGCAGCATCCTCAAGGCTCCCACCAAGAAGATCCCGTACTTTGACTTTGAAGTGCCCACCGCACTGCCCAACGTCAACCCCGCAATCCTTGACCCTCGCGACACTTACGCAGATCCCAAGACCTGGGAAGAGAAAGCCAAGGACCTCGCCGGCCGCTTTATCAAGAACTTCCACAAATATGAAGGCAACGCCGCCGGCAAAGCCCTCGTATCCGCCGGCCCCCAGCTGTAAAAGGTATCAACTATAACAAGGCAGGTTTCGGCCTGCCTTTTTTTTATCTGTGATGAGATTAAGACTCTGTATTGTTTGCCTGCTGTTTTGGGCTCTCTCCGCTCCGGCTGTCGCACAGAATATCACATTCAAGGCGGGAGCGTCAAAGCTTCTGTATGACAAACGGTATTACCATGCAATATTCGGTGAAGGAGTGGCGCCGGTGATTCCTTCTGTGGGAGTAAACCTCGGATGGCGCGATTACAGTGACTCACCGTATGCCTTCATATGCAATCACCCGGAATACGGCATTGCGCTGCAGTTTGACGGTCTGGCAGATGCAGTGTCTGTGGATGGTCCGGGGTTGGGAAACGTATATTGCCTCTACGGCTATTTTGACAGGGCGTTCGTGCAGACAAAAAGGGTGCGGATGGGGTATTATGGCGGTTTTGGATTCGCCAACTGTTTCAGTAAGTTGTACGATCCGGTTACCAATCCCAAGAACCTGATTTTCTCCACTATGCTCAATTCCCGCATCAAGTTTGGATTACAAGCCCAGTATCAGTTTTCAAACAGGTATTTTGCAGGGATAGGGTTCTATTTCAACCACAGCTCCAACGGAGCCGTAAACTTTCCCAACAGGGGCTACAATGCATATGAGCTGACACTCAGCTTGGGTATGCGGGACAAAGAGGAGCTGGCCAAACCCCTGCCTGAACGTCGCGACGACGGCTTCCGCCGTAAGTTCCAATTCGACGTACAGGTTTCCGCCGGCGTTATGAGCAACGAAGAGTATTTCGATTACCGCGAAAAGAGCGGCCTGGGTGGCGACAATATGTACTTCCCCAAGTATTCGTTCGATGCTGACGTGCTTTATAAATACTGTCGCACCCACGCTACCGGTATCGGGTTCGACCTGTTTGTGACCCCTTTCTGCAGCGAAATCGCAAAGTATCTGTATATGTATCGCCGTCTGGATAATCCGGAAGCAACGGAAGAGCATTTCGAACCGGTGTCGTTCGGCATCTCCATAGTTCATGAGATGTGTTACCGCAACCTTACGGTCACAGCGGGTGTGGGCCGCTATCTGTATGACAACGACGGACTTGCCCGCAACAAGATTCTTTACCAGTTGGTAAATATCAAATATCACTTCCCCGACTTCGCCGATACATATGCCGGCATCGTGCTCAAGGCTCATAAGTTTATGGCCGCTGAATCCATCCAGCTCTGCATTGGCAAACGGTTCTAAAGTGGCGCAGACACCCTTCTGTTTGGTGAGGTCACAAATTGTGACCTCATATGCCTTCTTTACGTATACGCTTGACTGTGTGTTTGATTTTGCCTATTCTCGTATAATGGCATTACGCAATGTAACTTCAAAGACAGAGAGTGAAGGTGAAAGCGATTCTGCAAGACGAATGTTTTGCTCGTAGAGAGAGATGGCCAACCTCTCGTTCCCGGAGAAACGCTCAAAGTAGGGGCGCATCGTGCCCCGGAGGACGGAACCACAGTGAGTGAGCGCAACTTTAGCGTAGCGAACTGACTGTGACCGCTTTTTTCTTGAACGGGCGCGGAGCGGCCGAAGACTTCGGCCCGAAGAACATCGACAATAATCCCTCGCTTTATCTGAATGAGGGAAGCGAGGGAAATGAGGGAAGTGAAGGAATTACATCGTCCCGAGTCCCTGCAGCAGGTTCATCAATGCTTCTCCTTCATCGGCTACATAGGGTTTGCTGGTGAGGACCATCCTGGCGATATTGACGCCATTATCGGCTTTGGTTATCTGTTGGAAATACGGTTTCCCGAATTCTGGCCAGACCAGCTCTGCTTTGTCACCCTCGTCGATCAGATCCGTGTAGATGACTACCACCCAGCCGCGATCGGTGTCGTACTTCTTGGTGGCGTTGACCTTGATCCGCATCTCCTTGTTATCGACAGTGACGGTGCCCTTCTCGAAATCCATCTCACACTTGGTTATCTGGACTGAAGGGATACGCATCTGCTGTGACAGGATGGCGTGGTCCTCATAGGAGACATAACGAGGCGTCTGGATAATCTCGATGGCCTCGACATACATACGACCGCTGTAGTTCAGCGGATTGGTGCTCTGAGCAGCTGCAGCAATGCTAGATACTAGGGCAACCAGGATGGCGATAATACTACTCTTTTTCATTGTTTTTTGAGTTTTATAATTGGTTAATATTCTTTCTCATCCAGTTCAGCAAGCTGCTCAAGCATTTCTTTACGCTGTTCACGCTTTAGGCTAGCTCGAACCAGGCCACCTACCCGGCGATGACCTCCATATGGACGGGAGTGACCACCGAAACTCGTTGAATCCTGAAGCCAGTGCACTTTTATTCCAGAACAATGCACGAGGATGAGCTTTGACGGTTTGTTTTTCGGCATTTCGTCTTGCCTGTGCGGATTACGGACGGGGTCGTCCCACTTTGATGATTTGAAAGAACGCCCCGTATAACAGTGCCTCATGAATTTGTCTTTAAGTAAACTTCTGCTCATACCTTATAGTTCTTCTGATTTCTCTTCGTGGACCCTTTTCAGCAACTCTAGTAGCTGTTTTCTTAGTTTTGAAGGAACAGGCATTGATGGCGGTAACAAACAACTTGCTAAGGGACCACGAAGGCTTCGCATATATATCGAGTCCCCATTATCTCTCAATTGGTTCACAAGGATGATATATCTATCTTCTGCTCCATCTACCATTTCATCCCATCCGCCGTGTTCTCTCCTCTCTTTACGAAACTCTTCTATCTCTGCCGGTGTTGGAGGCTGTTGATAAACTATTCCCAAGGTCACAGTCTCGTCATCCATCATCTCAACTAAATCGCCCTCCTTGAAATGACAGTCTTCTGGTTTTCGGCCTTGATACTCCATATTTCTTTCAAAGGCCTCGTCACCAGAGAAAGTGTGAGAGAATAAGGTTCCGTCGGGCAGGAAAAGCCATCTTTCTTTCGTGCCGAAATACATATCGATTCCACAGCTATGAGACTCTACCACATAGCAATAACCATAATCGCCGGGACCATAATCTGAAATCTTGCTGATGCATTCCTCCAGAGAGAGAAAACAGAATGCTTCTATCGGGTATATGCTAAATTCCGGATAACGGTGAGGCTTTCTGTCATCCCAGATGAAAACCTTGAGAATGAAAACACGTTCTATTTCGGGCATATTACTTGTCTGTTAAAAGGGTCGTCTGACTTTTTATTGACGAGGTTTCTACGACGGGCAATAATCCGCCTCGCCATCTGGAATTCTTCACGGTAGTGGGCTTTAATCCAGGCTTTCCGGTAACTGGTGAGCGTTTTGCAGATACTATCGGCCATATAGGGAATGGAGCCATAGTGGTTGGACCAGCAATCCCAGACCATCTCAAAGTCTTCGTCACTGGTTTCTTTCAACCTAGCCATCTTGAGATATTCATCCTTAAGTATGGATAACTGCTTCATATTCTGTGTCTTTGAGGCGATTTTAAGTGATTTGATATCCACTTTCGACACTCCAAACGAATAAAACGTGAACAACTCCAGCTGCTCTTGGTACACGATTATTCCATAAGAATCTTCAAGGATTTCATCATGTAAAGTCCTCTGGCGACCGGAAGAGAACCCGAATTGCTTTCTAACAATGTATAATGGGATAAGATACATTCTACCAGGAACATACAGCGAACTTAAGGCCATCAAGTCTTTAAAACCGACGTTACTGAGCCCCCTCAGAAACATCTGCACTCTCTCAATATCAAAGTAAGGAACGCCGGCTGTATCTCCGGAGGAGAAGAGAGCAAAAGTCTCCTTGTCATCCAATGGTATATCTTCAGCTCTGATTTCAATTTGATGGCGCTTGTTTACCAGTTCAAGACTTTTGCTGATCTCATCCAGATGCCAGTTGACGAACACTGTTAATTGAAACACCTGTCCTTTGCAGTTGTGCCTCAAATCGTACTTCTTCACGGCACTGAATGCTTTGCCTTTACTCTCCTCAGTATGGACTGGAACTATTTGTTGGAAATCTTCCAGGGAGAAAAGGATATGGCAATTAGTAAGATAATCGTGGGCAATCATAAGCCGAGCAACCCGGTCTGCTCCTAAAGTGTCTTGCAAATACTTATAGGCAAAGGCGACACCTCCAGCTCCAAATTCAAGCGTAATAACTGGAAACATCTTCTGCCCCTTGTCGGCAAATAGCTCAAATATGGATTCGTTGTCAGTTGGGTCTATGCCAGTTATTCCAAGGCAATATGTAACGAGGCTTGCCGGGCTGGCTCCGTAACCCGGACCGACGGGGATACCATTTGCTTTTGCTGTCTCAACAAGACCTTTAAGGATAAGGAGGTAGTCCATGTATCCAGGAATGCTGGAGAAGACCTCGATTTCGTAGTCTATCAGTTCTTTCTCTACACTTGCTTTAGAGATTTGCCTATAGCGAGTCTTGGCCGCTTGATAAACAATCTGCGTGAATTGCTCAGGGGTTGTTGGTTGTATTTCAGCGTTCATTCTACGTTGTTCTTTCGATTAATCAATGTATGACTTAATGAGAGTCTTCAAGGTTTTTCGGGTCGACAAATGACAAACTGTCTTGGTCGAATCGCATTGGAACAGCTCCCATCCCACCATGCTTATTGACGGCCACGATGAATTCGGCTTCACCTTCCGTTTCCGGATGCTCTTCGATTTCTTTTTTCGAGGGCCTATCCAGCAGGATAACCATATCGGCGCATTCTTCGACTGCAGTTGTTTCTCGGATATCTTTTAGCGAAGGCTTTAAGTGAGCGCTACCGTCCTTGCAAATCAATCGGTTCAATTGTGACAAGACAATGATAGGAACACCTATGGCCACGGCAGTTTCTTTCAGCGACTGAATGATATGGTTAACCTCATCGATACGCCTTCCGTGATTATCTGGCCACCCTCGCATCAACTGTAGCATGTCGATAATAATCAGCTTTACGCCTGTTTCCGATAAAAGCTTTGGGGCCTTTTCACAGAAATCCGATATGCTCAGACACGGAGTGTCATTAATATAAACAGGGGCCTTAGCCAACTTGAGCAAACGTTTCTCCAATTGCTCCCACCCGGACTTGTCCAGATTTGAGATTCGATCTGCGACATTTCCTTCGGCATTTGCATGACTGTAGAGAAGCCTTTTCGCTATATACTCGGTGGACATCTCCAGCGAATAGAACATCACTGGCATCTTCATTTTCATCGCCACATTAACGGCCACATTTAAACCAAATGCGGTTTTTCCAACGTATGGACGTGAACCAACGACGATTAGGTCTCCGTCTTGCCAGCCTCCTGTTATCTTGTCTAGCGAGGGGAATCCGCTAGGAATTCCTTTAATTTGGTCTGTATTCTCCATGGTGAATGGTTTTTATGAATAAACTCTGCAGAGGTATGAACCGTCATCATACCAGTATAATTCGCAAGGATGGCCGGCACGTACCTGCTCATTGAAGAAGTCGGAAGGACGGCTACCGCTGTTGCTGGGAATCCGGTAGTCAAGGTAAACCCTCTTGGCCGAACTCATTGAGGTGGATTTTATCTTTTTCATATATAAAACTTTACAAGACAAACATGAATTGACTATCCCTTAAATTCTCTAGTCCAGGGATAGTTCTACGTCCTCTTCATGAACCTCAATCACCGTGATTGAGGTGTGATTTGCCTTAGCGTGCTGCTCCAGACGACGTTTAGCCGAGGCGTCAAGTTCGGGCATTCCTTCGATGACGAACTGCCGGACGGATTTCCGGTTGGTCATGCCCTGGGCCTTGCTGATAAAGACCTGAAGAAGCTTGTTTTTCTGGATTACGGTGTGAAGACGGGCCACCTTTGACTCGTTCTTCACGAGATCGATAAGTGTCTGACAGCGACCTGTATAAGAAAAGAAGGCAACGTTGGAATTCCACTTGTTGAGGAGGTCAGAGACAATCTGGGCAGCAAGAAAGATAGCGCTCACCTCGTCGGTGGTGCTGACATAATGTACGAGACCGTTCTCGTAACCGGGGATTTGATTGATGATTTGTTCTGCCATGTCGAATGTTTTTCGGCAAAGATAGCCGCACATTCGGCAGAAATCTGGCAGAAGCTATTTATTGTTGAAAGTTTTATGCAAATCTGGGTCGAATTGCTTAACTGCTTCCCTCACAGCAGGGTCGGGATCGTGGATGAACTCCTGGACGTAGTACTCTCCTTTGGCCACTTCAAGACGCACACGGGGATCAGGATCATTCTTCAGCTTATCGACCCCATAGCCCAACTTGGCCATACGGATACGGTCTTCTACGTTCTCAGAATCTACCAGGGCGTCTGTATCTGAGAAAGCGCCATAGCAGAAGTCGTCATCTGGAGTTCTGCCAATGTATATTCCTTTCTTCGGTGTGATTTTCCTTTCCATAGCTGTTCTATTTTAGAATATGCGGAGCCTCTTGGGATGCTCCTCGGCGGTTTTGTTGATCTTCTCGACCTCTGCGATGGTGAGAATCTTCATGCAGGTTTTATCAACTTTGAGATAAGCAGCGACATTCTCGACCAATTCTTCAGGAGTGGTGGCGGTAACGCCGAACGCTTCAGCGATCATCGAAGTGTCGCCAATCTTTATCAGCGTAACATCCGGCTGATCGATTTGGAGGCCATATGCACCCACGATTTCTTTAACGTGCAGATTTGATGTGTTATTTGACTGTCCCATTTTGTTTTTTTCGACAAAAATAATTGATTCTTCGGCAAAAAAGTAGCAGAAGCGATTAAAGGCAGTTAAATACGGAAATATTCTGGCAAATGGTCTCTCCCAATGGTAACTGTTGCCCTTCAGTGGCGTGGATATGGCCGAAGAGATGCCATTTAGGAGTTGCTTTGAGGACGAAGTTGAGGATCTCAAGGGAGCCCATGTCTTCATCGAGGATGCCGTATGGCGGGCAGTGTGTAACCAGGATGTCAAGGTCCTTGGGGATATCCTCATCGGCAATCAAAGAGTTCCCGGAAATGGAGCCTATGATTACTCCGTCGCAATCCTCAACGGCATCTTGAAGCACTGTGATTCCAGCTGCTTCAAACTGTTTGACGATATCACCCGCCTGGCCCAGATCAAACGACAGTTCATGATTACCAGGCACAAAGATCTTCCACTTGGCCGGCAATGACGAGAACCAGGCGATAAAGTCATCGTATTCTCCTCCTTTCAGGTCATCCTCTACTACATCTCCGGCGCAGATAATAATATCAGCATCCTCAGGCACCTGCAGGGCTCGATGATGGCCATGGGTGTCTGAGAAGGCGAAGATAGTATGATTTTTCAATGATATTATCATCTACAAACGGTAATAGTCTTTTGTGTCTTGTTCAAGGTTGTTATAAAAGGTTTTGTTCTCCTTTAGTGCAACTAAGTCCTGATAGGTCAACAATGGTAGGATGTCAAAAGCGCCCTCTGTCATTTCCCGTAATGCTGTTGATAATGGCGCGTAAACTTCATCTCGATATGATTCGAAACATTTAGAAGCCCCTTCAACATATGGACCAAAATCAAACAATAACTCTCCTAGAAAGACTCGATACCCTGAGAACTTCCTGGGTGCTTCTGTCCGTGCCCCCAGAAAATGT
Source organism: Bacteroidales bacterium (assembly GCA_017962235.1). Classification (GTDB taxonomy): domain Bacteria; phylum Bacteroidota; class Bacteroidia; order Bacteroidales; family UBA932; genus Equibacterium. Next base: position 18,996 of record JAGCVS010000004.1, read on the forward strand.
GAGATCATTTGCTTGGGGCCTTCGCAATACCTGGGTGTTCGCCCCTTTATAGTCTGAATAACCGTATGGTATGAACTCCAATCTTTGACTTCAATACCAATCGCATCAAAAGTGTCATTTAATTGACGATATACATTCTTGTAATAAGAAGTAAGTGAGACGCTTATTGATTTAGGGGAAAGATACTCGGAAAACTTAGACTCAAATAGAACAACTATCTTCTCTTCATCATTGAATAGGGCAACATCAACATTTGAATGATTGTTGGTGTTTGGTTCAACCTCATTGGGCTCTTCAGGGGAATACCTAGTAAGGGCTACCATCCTTCCGTTCAAGGGAACATAGATAGGATTGTCTTTTGAGATTGAATAAAAGAAGAGAAGCGGCATTAAAGAAGACGAATGTAAAGTCATTATCTTAAACTTTTCCTGCCCCCTGCCATTGGTCGCTAATTCGTATTTCTCCTCAAACAAAGAAGTATTATTGATGTGGAAGATACTCTGTAGGGTTTTACCATCACCATCAAAATAAAGAGACCACTCTGAATACTTCTTATAACGTTTGTCCCATTTATGCTTTAGCATAACATTGACATGTTTGTCCCAAAACAAATTATTGTCAAATAATGAATAAAGAGGGGCCTTTGTTGCCGACTGATGTATTACGTTTATATTATCCATAGCAGATCTTAGTATTCCTATTCTTATATCCTACTAGTCTACATCTTCTTCCACCCAGTTATTTGCACCTCGGTTTCTGAGATATATTGCGTCCCATGATACTTTAGAGGGCCAAATGTGTGACAGACATAATTGATACCATTTAAGTCTGATTCAATCTTCCCAATAATACTGGGCCAAGTAGCACTGTTCTGTTTTTCGAGCAATTGTACAAAGAATCCCAATTGACCTTCTTCCTGGAGTTTTACCAGGTCTTTGATATAACAGAACGCCTCAGGATTACCGGCTTTGAACTCTATCAAGCAGACTCGAGAACCTTTATTGTCATGGATGCAGACATCCACCATAGCAGACTGGCCATCTTTTTCTTTAGTCTTATGAGGTTTAGCCTCTCCCGAGAATCGGTATTTCCATTCCGTAGGAGTCTCGACGGAATAGTATGCATCCCAGCCGGTTTCTTCACAGTATTTGTTAAACTGTTCAATAAAGACAAATCTCAGCTCTTGCTCACTGATGCGTCGCTCTCCATCGCGGTAGGTTTTGCTATAGCAAGGGAAAATGAGACGGCTGCCGCTTGCCTGCAGGTTTGCTTTCCCCGTCGCTTCATCGTTATACACGTAGCATTTATCCAGTACTTGGAAAGTTCTGTCAAGAACTACAGCGATTCTATCCTTGATTTCTTTAGCCATTATACTTGCGATTTAGGTTGCTTGTAATAGTTTCAAAAGTCTCCCGGAGAGAAGCCGGCTCCAACACCTCCACGTCATCCGCATAGTACAGGACATCGTGGATGAAGTCATAATTTGGCGTCAAGTAGTATGAGAAGATTGAGTACTCGGCTGTCTTCTCGGTTTCTTTCTGGCTGGAGTGTAGCGGAAGGGTGCGGAAGTAATTGGCCTGGCGGGCGCAGACCTTGAGCTTGATGTGTGCTGGTTTTTCACCTTCATACTGCAGAACACCGTAACGAGTGCTGAAGAAGGTCTGGGTGTTAAAACTTTTGGGCACGGTGAAAGGCTGCTCACTGATGGCCACGGTGTTCATCCGGTCCAGGGCAAAGGAGTGAGGCTCTTTGTAACCGCCATTGTGATCCCTGGCAAATAGATACCAGCGGCGCTTGTACTCCTTGAGGCAGAACGGCTCCAGCAGGAAATCACGCGGAGCCTCCATCTTGAAGCTCTGGTAATTGATTTCAATCATGCGCTCGTCGCGTATTGCACGAATGATATCAGTCAGGAAGCGGTGACTGGATGGTTCGCTCTCAAAGAGAAGTCGCGTGCGCAGGCCCGCGCTTTCATTAATAAGATTATTCAAACTGAGTGCTTCCATGAGCCAGTCGTGGATGCCACTGCCGCCTATGTCTCCCTCGTTCTCGATTCGGTACGTATTGTCGCTGCGGTCGCAAACGATGTCGATGCCAAAGATGTCGGCGATGGCAGCAACATGGTTCGCGAATGTGCGCGTGGCCAGTTCCTTCTTGTCGTCATTGATAGAACTGCGCATCCATAAGTCCTTGATTTCGTTCAAGGTAAGCCGTCCTCTTGTCTGGAGAGTCTCCAGTAGCCAGATGTAGGATTTGAAATAATTCTTTGCCATAACTGCCTACAAAGATAGCGATATCTTCGGCAAAAAAGTGGCATATTATTATTTTTTTGCTTCTGCCGGATTTCTGCCGAACTGCCGGCCATATTTGTAGCCGGAAATAAAACTTATTGAGATGAAAACCTTGCATTCAGAATCAATGCTTCAGCGACAGTGCTTCACATGGTTTAGGCTCCAGTATCCCAAACTGGCCCTGAATCTTGTCGCCATACCTAACGGCGGCCAAAGGTCGCAGAAGGAAGCCGCAATTATGAGCGGAGAAGGTGTTGTGCCTGGAGTGGCCGACGCTGTATTATTCATTCCCTCTTATGTAAATCAAACCACGTATCACACTTTGTGCATCGAGTTTAAGACCGTCACTAAAACTGTTGGACGTGATGGGAAAGTCACTGAAAGGAAAACATATCAGAGCGAAGTTCAAAAGGCATGGCAAGCTGCAGTGGAGGCAACTCATAATAAATATGTTGTCGTTAGATCCCTGGAAGAGTTTATGGCCGAAATAAAAGCCTATTTCGTAAAACCCTCCGGGATGATTTCCGCCATAGCGCTTAGGGCAATAGGTATTCCTTTTTAACAAACAATTAAACTCACAATAATATGTCATTTACACACTTACATGTACACACGGACTACTCTGTGGATGGAATTGCACAGAGTAGGCGACTTTTCTGCGAAGCAGAGAGACTTGGAATGCCGGGGCTTGCTATTACCGACCATGGGACTATGGCCGGAGTCCCAGATTTTCTTGTCTCAGCTTCTCGCTTTCCTTCGGTAAAACCAATCATAGGTTGCGAGTTTTACCTTGAAAATGAAGGCCGGCTTTACCATCTGATTCTTCTGGCAAAGAACTTGTCCGGTTATCACAATCTCCTCAAACTTTGCTCAAGTGCCCATAAAGTCAAGAATGATGACCGCCCGCGGATTACTCGTGAGAATGTGGCCAAGTTTCATGAAGACCTTATTTGCACCTCTGCCTGCATCGGGGGTGAGATTCCTCAAGCAATTATTGAGGGGAACTTCGACAAAGCTAAAAGTATCACTTCTTGGTACAAAGACCTGTTTGGAGATGACTTCTACCTTGAGGTGGCACTACACAAAGGAGGAAAAAGAATCAAACTGTCCTGCATTGATAATCATGAGGCTTATCTGCAATCAAACAAAGGGCTCGTCGCAAAACAAAGGGCCGCAGCTGAAGGCATTTTCCGCCTAAGTGAAGAACTTGATATAAAGGTGGTAGTCACAAACGATGTGCATTTTGTCAATAAAGAAGATGCAATCGTACATGATGCGTTCCTTTGCCATACCTACAACAAGCGGATGGAGAATCCCAAAAGGATACGCTATTCACATCTGGAGTATCTCAAGAGCGAAAAGGAAATGTCCTCTCTCTTTCCTAATCATCCCGAGGTGATAAGCAATACTCAGGATATCCTTGACAAGATTGAAAAGTATTCTATCAATAAAGATGTCTCTCTTCCACAGTTGTATGAGAACCCCAAAGAAGTATTGTCAATGATGGTGAACCTTGGGGCCGAGGTTCGATATGGTGGAATTATTCCTTCTGATGTCAAAAAACGGTTAGCGAAAGAATTGGAGGTGATAGACAACACCGGCAACAATGACTATTTCATCCTCATCAAATACATTGTGGATACGCTCAGCAAGGGACACGGTATTATTGTTGGCCCCGGTAGATCTGCTTCAACATCAAGCCTCGTTAACTATTGTTTGGGAATAACGGAAGTAGATCCACTTCGGTTTGGACTTCCTTTCGAGAGGCTCTTATGGCCTGGAAGAATCTCAATACCGCAAATAGATCTGGATGTTGAAGAATCTCGTTGGGAGGAAGCTTTATCGATTCTTCGGGAAAAAATAGGGCCGGAGTGTGTTGCTTTCGCGCCCACCTACAAGACACTTGGCAATAAGAAGGCATGGGATATTGTTTCAAAAGCATATGATATTCCATATAAGACTCGTCAAAGAATCAAGAAAATCAAAAGCAAATTTCCTTGCCCCTTGCCTCAAAAGGCAAAACTCCGTAGAGAACTTGATGAGTTATATCGGAATGGCTCTCCGACACTCAAAATGGCATTAGACCAATCCTCAATGCTAGATGCCGTCCATATATCAAGAGATATCATTTCTTTCCGGCCTATTATATCTGGAGATTCGCTTTCTGCTCACTTGCCAATTGAGTCGATTATCGAGAAAAATGAGGGGAAGAACACTCCAGTATCACAATATGATTTGAAGTGGGCAGAAGATTGTGGGGTAACTAGTTTGTACTTCATTCCACTTCGTATTCTCGATGTTATCAAGCAAACCCTTGATATAATCAATTGCAGATATCCATTTGATGTCGATATTAAAAGTATCCCTCTCAATGATGATAAGACAATGGAGGTATTCGTAACCGGTGACACTTCTGACATCTTTATGTTCCAGTCGGAGAACTTGAGAAAACTATTGAAAGAATTTAGACCTGACACTTTCTCAGATCTGGTCCTGCTCAATACACTCTATAGGGCTGTTTCTCTAAATCTTCTTCCCGACTGCCTTGCCAGAAAACGCGGTGAAGGAAAGGCTTCTTTTGAAATACCCGAACTAGAAGCCATCCTTAGGGAAAGTTATGGAGTTCCGGCATACCAAGAGCAGTTGATTGAAATTGCGAAAAGTGTTGGTCTCAGTGATGTCGACGCCGTGCTATTTTGGAAGCATACTGCATTAAAAAAGAAGGAATATATGGATGTCCGCGGAAAGTTTATAGAAGGCGGTATCAATAAGGGACACTCCAAAGAAGCGATGGAATCCCTATATGAAAGGCTCATGAATGTCGGCTGTTGGACATTCAGTAAGTCTCATTCTGTAAGTTATACTCTCATCGCATGGCGTTGTGCCTGGTTGAAGGCTCATTTCCCAGTGGAGTATGTCCAGACCTACAACAATGTTTTCCCAGATTAATCCGTAAATTTGTACAGCCATTGATAATATGACTGATTTCGCAGCCATAGATTTTGAAACTGCCAATGAGCAACTCTCCAGTGTTTGCAGCGTTGGTGTTGTCATCGTACGGGGTGGTGAGATTGTGGATTCTTTCTATAGTCTAATCCATCCGGAACCGGAGTATTATCAATGGTTCTGCCAGCGGGTACATGGGCTGTCTGCAGAAGACACGGAAGATGCTCCGGTGTTCCCGTATGTTTGGGAGAAGATTGCGTCAAAGATTGAAGGGCTTCCGCTGGTGGCACACAATGCCCGCTTTGACGAAGGTTGCTTAAAAGCCGTTTTCCGGGTATATCAGATGGATTACCCTGATTACGTCTTTATGGACACGCTGACGGCATCCCGACGGCATTACGGCTGCAGCCTGCCGAATCATCAGTTGCAAACAGTTGCCGCTGCCTGCGGATACGACCTGATTCACCATCACCACGCGTTGGCAGATGCAGAGGCTTGTGCCTACATTGCAAGGCAGATTCTTTAACCAATCTCAGCCACAATGACGCAATACATCGCAGACGAAGCCCACTTCAAGGAGGTGATTGCCCGGGTGCCTAAGGTGAAGCGCTCGCTTTGGATTGGCACGGCCGACATCAAGGACTTGTACGTTGAGGAACGGCCTTTCCTGGGACTCATCGCGGAACTGATAAAGAGGGGCAAAGAGATCCGGCTTATCCACGCCAAGGAGCCAGGACCGAACTTCCGGGAGGACTTTGACCACTATTCGGTACTTTTTACTGGCCTGGAGCGAGCTCTGTGTCCACGTGTCCATTTCAAGATCATCATCTTCGACCTGCAGATGGCCTACATCGGCTCGGCAAATCTAACTGGTGCCGGAATCGGAATGAAAAGTACCCGCACCCGAAACTTCGAGGCTGGCATCCTGACAGATGATCCAGCACTTGTTGAGGCGGCTATCAATCAGTTCGCGTTCCGCCAATGCGCCTAGATGCGAGCCGGCACGGACCGTCCCTAGGGGCGGTGGAGGCGCCTGAGACATTAGTAAGATGGCGGGTGGTGATATCGCTAAAGGCGTTCGAGGCTCAAATGGAGAATGTGGCGCTTTGGCGGGACTGCCGGCGACAGAGCGAGCGTGCAGATATAGTTCCGTAGATTACAATCTTTCAAGGGCAGATTTTTGCCCAGAAAGATTGGTAATCGGAGGCATCTGCGCCGAGCGGACGGGTAGAATAGTTTTCAGAGGTAGTGTTAAAATGATTCGGTGGCTATTGCCGGAATGCCGTATCAAAAAAAACACTACCTTTGGGTATATGCTCGAGACGCTGAAGAAATACTGGGGATACGATGCTTTCAGGCCAAAGCAGGAGGAGATAATATCCGAGGCTCTGGCGGGGAGGGATGTGTTGGCACTTATGCCCACGGGAGGCGGCAAGAGCATTTGCTTCCAGGTGCCCGCCATGATGAAGGAGGGCATCTGCATTGTGGTTTCGCCCCTGATAGCGCTGATGAAAGACCAGGTGGAGAACCTCCGCAGGCGCGGCATTCCGGCCCTGCTGGTGTGCGCCGGTATGAGCTACCGCGAGATTGACGCCGCACTGGACAACGCAGTGTACGGCGATTACAAGTTCCTGTACGTCTCCCCGGAACGTTTGCGGACAGATCTGTTTCTGGCCCGAGCCGCCAAGATGAACATCAACTATCTGGTGGTGGACGAGGCACACTGTATCTCCCAGTGGGGATATGACTTCCGCCCGGAGTATCTGATGATAAGCGAAGTGCGCGGCAAGATTGCCGGCAGCGCTTTCCCCGCAAGGGTACCCGTCATCGCCCTCACTGCCACCGCCACGAACGATGTCGCGGAAGATATCATGGCAAGGCTAGGGTTCGAAAAACCGAATCTTATTATAAGCGGTTTCGAGCGGCCCAATCTCTCTTACAGCGTGCGGAAATGCGAAGACAAACTGGGACAGCTGCTCAAAGTGTGCAACGGAGTCAAGGGCTCCGGAATCGTATACGTTGCAAAACGGCGCACGGCAGAGGAAGTGACCGCCTTTCTGACGAGTCAGGGGGTGGACGCGGCCGCCTATCATGCCGGCATGAGCGGCAAGGTGCGGGCGGCGGTGCAGGATGCATGGAAAAGGGGAGAGAAGAGGATAATAGTATCAACCAACGCCTTCGGCATGGGCATCGACAAAGGCGACGTGCGCTTTGTGTGTCACTACGATATGCCGCAGTCACCCGAGGCGTACTTCCAGGAGGCTGGACGCGCCGGCCGCGACGGGAAGAAGGCCTATGCGCTGCTTATCTGGAATACAACTGATCTCAAACGCCTCGCGCAGATACTGCAGACCACATATCCGCCGCTGGACTTCATAAAAGATATCTATCAGAAAGTCCACAACTTCCTGAAGATTCCCTATGAAACCGGCAAGGACAAGGGATACAAGTTTGATTTGCCGGCGTTCGCAAAGCAGTTCAAGCTGCAGGCATCCAAGGCATATTACGCCATCAAATACATAGAGATGTCCGGCTATTGGACGCTTACGGAAGAGCTTGATATCCCTTCCAAGATATCTGTTACCATGTCCCGCGATGAACTCTACGGCATCCAGCTGGGCAGCGCGGAGACCGATACATTCCTGAAACTGCTCATGCGCATGTACGAGGGGCTTTTCAGCGGATACGTCACGATAGATGAGGAACGTATCGCCGCCGTTGGCAAGTACTCCGTGCTGGCGGTGGAGCGCAAGCTAAAGTTCCTCGCGGCCAGAGGCGTGATACGATATATACCCAAGGTGAAATCGCCGGTATTGTATCTGGCCACAGAAAGGCTTTATCCCGATAACCTGCGCCTGGACAAGGCGGAATACGACGCCCGGGTAGAGCGCAGCGCAAAGCGCCACGAGGCGATGATAAACTACGTGCAGAGTGAGGATAAGTGCCGCAGCCAGATGCTGCTGGAATACTTTGGACAGAGCAGCGCTCCCTGCGGCGTGTGTGATTTCTGCCTGAAGCAGAAGCGCTAATCGCGCGGCGCAGGATAACCCACCGTTTGAACCAAAGTGATGATGTGCCCTTCGGGCAGGCCGAGCCGCGCCGCAAGCTCTTCCTTTGGAATCAGCGCGCGGGCGACGGTGGCCAGTCCTTCCGATGCGCAGAACAGATAGATGTTCTGGCAGATGAAGCCGGTGTCGGCATAAGTGGATTCAATAACCCCCTGCGGCGTTTTGCCGGTGATCTTTGTGGTGTCTGAAATCAGTACAATCTCTACCGGAGCTACCCCCACGAAAGGCTGGGTGCCGGTGGCGGCGCGCATATCCTCTTCAAACAGCTGATCCAGCGCGTGCGCTACAGGGTCGTAACGGTATACGCCGTTTTTCAGAAAGACGTAGAGCGATATCTCCTGCCGGTTGTGGGAAGATGGGGCGGTGCGACCTTTGGTGCGGTTGATGCCCCACGCGGCCCAGAGCAGATTGGAGAGGGTCTGAAGGTCCAGGTCGCGGCCGGCGATAAAGTCGCGCGAACTGCGGCGGGCGGCCAGCGCCTCCATGAGGGGCATTCCGCCGGTGCGGCGCGCCTCGGGAAGTTGTATCGTCTGCATGGTTTAAAGGATATTCATGGATTGTTCTTTGATCTTCTCCAGCTCCGCCTTCATCTTGACAACTATCTTCTGAATCTCGGCGTGGTTGGCCTTGCTGCCCAGCGTGTTGATTTCGCGCCCCATCTCCTGGGCAATGAAGCCCAACTTCTTGCCGGGGAACTCTTCGTTCTCCAGCGTCTCGCGGAAATAGCGGCAGTGCTGGCGCAGACGCACCTTCTCTTCATTGATGTCCAGCTTGTCTATGTAGAAGATGATCTCCTGCTCCAGACGGTTGGTATCAGGCTGCAGGGCGAGCTCTGCCATGCGGGCGTCTATGCGCTGGCGTACGGCGGCCACGCGCTCCGCCTCGAAGGTCTCCACCATGGGGATAAAGCTCTCTATGCTTTCAAGGTTGGCGAGGACATCGCGCATGAGGGATACTCCCTCGTGAGTGCGGAACTCGTCCAGATGCGCCACCGCCTCTTTGATTGCGCCGTAAAGCAGCGTCCAGCTTTCTCCGGAGAAATCTTCGCGGGCGGTCTCGAACACATCGTTCATTCGGAGCAGGCTTGCAATTATGGCCGCACCCGAATCGCCGTCTGTGGCGGAACGCCAGCCGGTGTCCTTCAAAGCATCGTTCACCTGGGCCAGATAAGCGTTCAACACACTTTTGTTCAGGGTAGAGGAGGTGGCGGCGCCGGAACTCTTCTCAGTGGTGATAAACAGGTCTATGGTACCGCGGTTGAGGGCAGACGATATGAGCTGTCTCACCTCCATCTCCTTCTCGCGGGGGATGAGCGATGTCTTGAGGGTTATGTCCGCAGCCTTGGAATTGAGCGAACGGATTTCTACGATATACTTGACGTCGTTGATGGTGGCCTCTGCACGGCCGTAACCAGTCATGGATTTCAACATGGTTCGCAAAAATAGATTTGAGCTGTAAAAATAGTAAAAATGCCCCTTTTTTGCTATTTTTGTAGTCTATATGTAAACGAACTATGGAAGAACGTACCAACAATTTCCTTGAAGACATCATCGAGGCCGACCTGGCCAGCGGAAAGCATAAATCCATAATGACCCGTTTCCCGCCGGAGCCCAACGGCTATTTGCACATTGGCCATGCGAAGAGCATCTGCCTGAACTTTGGCCTGGCAAAGAAATACGGCGGCAAGACCAACCTGCGCTTTGATGATACCAACCCCGTCAAGGAAGATACCGAGTATGTAGATTCCATAAAGGAGGATATCAAGTGGCTGGGCTTTGAGTGGGCCAACGAGTTTTATGCGTCCGACTATTTTGACCAGCTTTACGAGTGGGCCAAGGTCCTTATCAAGAAGGGTCTTGCGTATGTAGACGACCAGACCCAGGAAGAGATACGTCAGACCCGCGGCACCGTGACACAGCCCGGCAAGGAGAGCCCCTGGCGCAACCGCAGCGTAGAGGAGAACCTGAAGCTGTTTGAGGAGATGAAAGAGGGCAAGTATCCCGACGGAGCCAAGGTGCTGCGCGCCAAGATTGACATGGCGCACCCCAACATGCTTTTCCGCGACCCGCTGATGTACCGCATTATCCATGCGGACCATCACCGTACCGGCAGCAAGTGGTGCATTTACCCGATGTACGATTATGCCCACGGCGAGTGCGACTCAATAGAGCACATAACCCATTCCATCTGCACCCTGGAGTTTGACGTGCACCGTCCGCTTTACGACTGGTTCATAGAGAAGCTGGAGATATTCCCCAGCCATCAGTACGAGTTCGCCCGTCTGAACCTGACCTATACCGTGATGAGCAAGCGCAAGCTTCTTGAGCTTGTGAAGAACGGCTACGTTGAGGGATGGGACGACCCCCGCATGCCCACCATCTGTGGTATCCGCCGTCGCGGCTATACTCCCGAATCCATCCGCATGTTCGCCGACAAGGTGGGCGTGGCAAAGCGCGACAATATAATTGACCTCTCCCTTATGGAGTGGTGCCTGCGTCAGGACCTGAACGAGCGCTCCAACCGCTACATGGCGGTGCTGGACCCCATAAAGCTTGTGATAGACAACTGGGAAGAGGGCAAGGTGGAGTGGTTCGAGGCTCCGCTGAACCCCGCAGACCCGGATGGCGCAAAACGCCGCGTCCCCTTTACCAAAGAGCTTTACATAGAGCGTGAAGACTTTATGGAAGATGCACCCAAGAAGTATTTCCGTCTGAAACCGGACGGCGAAGTGCGCTTGAAATACACTTATATCGTGAAGTGCGTCTCATTCGAGAAGGATGCCGACGGCAACATCACCGTGGTTCATTGCGAGGTGGATCCCACATCCAAACCGGGTGCCGGCGAGTGGCGCAGCGTGAAGGGTACCATCCACTGGGTATCGCAGGAATATGCAAAGCCCATTGAGGCGCGCATCTTTGATACCCTCTTCACTGAAGAGCAGATGGGTGCCATTCCGGAAGGTGTGGATTATAAGGAGTACCTGAACCCCAACTCTCTCGTGATAAAGACTGCATACGCTGAGCCCGCACTGTTGGAAGACAAGAGCGGAATTGCGGTTCAGTTCGAGAGGGTGGGTTACTTCTACCACGATCCCAAGAACGGTGCCTGGAACAAGGCTACCGGCCTGAGGGATTCATTCAAGATCAAATAGACTTGTCAATTGACACTGCGGCGTCCATGGCCATCAGGTTGCGGGCGTTCACAATCACGGGATAGATATCCATCTTGTCTATCGCGGGAGCGTATGAGCACAGTGCGGAGAGCCTGCGAATGGCGTCGGTGAAAAGCACCTCGTTTATCTGGAACTCTCCCTTTACCCTGTTGTATGCCTGAGTCGCCGCCTCTTTTGTGACCGGAAGGGTGCAGAACATGAATCCGGAGGGTTTCTCCGCCTTCTTTGAGACTGCGCCGCACACCACCACATGTCCGTGTCCCGCCTTCTTGCGGATACCGAAATAGGCGGTGGCGCCATACAGCGAGGGGCGTATAAGCACGCCGTTGGTGTCGGCGTCTTTCATCAGCCTTTCGAACTCCAGACGCATCGTGTTCCTGTCGGTGATGTGCTCTATGGTGACTTTGCTCTCGCCGTCGTGCAGCGATATCGCCTCCATGTTCACGGGGAATCCGATGTCGGTGACCGCCTCGCGCGCTTCGTCAAGAGTGGTAGCGATAAGGGAACGGTCGCGGCTGATGCCAATGGCGTCCAGCAGACGCAGCGCCGTTTCGTTGGGCAGGGTAGCAGATGCGCTGCCCGCCAGGATATCGTCTATAGTCTCTTTGTCAATGGGCGGATTGACATTGGAACCGTTGGGGTCCGTAATCAGATTCTGAGGGGTTGTTGCCGGAATTCTTATCATAGAGCCAAAATTAATAGTTTTTTATTATCTTTGACGATTACGACCGGAAAATACGCAACAAAATAATGAGAAACATCCTCGATTACGATTCGGTAGAACTCAGTCCCAATGGCAGGGATGTGATTATTCTGGATCAGTCGCTCTTGCCCAACCAGGAGAAGTTTCTGCACCTGACTACAGCAGAACAGGTGTTTTATGCCATAACACTGCTAAAGGTGCGCGGTGCCCCCGCCATCGGTATCGTGGGCGCGCTGGGTCTGGCCATGTGCATGAACCGCTTCCGCGCCCGCAACATGCAGGCATTTGACCAGGAATTCCTGAGGGTAAAGCGTTACCTGTATATCTCGCGTCCTACGGCGGTGAGCCTTACCTGGACGCTGGACCGCATGGAACGGTGCTACTACAATGCTGTGGAAGAGGCCAAGGACCTTGCGTCCGACGCCGCTATGAAACAGATCAAGGAGCGGCTCACTGCAGAGGCGAGAGCCATCAAGTTGGAAGATGTGGCCAAATGTCTTGCCATCTCGGAGACTGGTTTCTCCCTGCTCAAACCCGGTATCGGCATCCTAACGTACTGCAATGCCGGCCATCTGGCAACCTCCCGTTACGGAACTGCGCTGGGGCCGATTTATCTCGCACAGCAGAAGGGCTATATGCCCAAGGTATATTCCTGTGAAACCCGCCCCATGCTGCAGGGTTCCCGCCTTACGGCGTATGAGCTCACAAAAGCGGGTGTGGACGTGACCCTGATTTGCGACAACATGGCCGCCGATGTGATGCAGCGCGGCAAGATTGATATCGTGTTCTTTGGCTGCGACCGAATCGCCGCCAACGGAGATGTCGCCAACAAGGTGGGGAGCAGCATGATTGCCGTACTTGCAAAGCATTACGGTATCCCGTGCTACAGCATAGGTCCCTCCAATACCATAGACTTTAACACCAAGACAGGCAACGATATAGTGATTGAGGAGCGCCCCGCATTCGAGGTTACCGACCAGTACTTTGACAAGCCGGTGGCTCCCAAGGGGATTAAAGTCTATAATCCGGCGTTTGACGTGACTCCGGCAGACCTTCTTACCGGTATCATCACGGAGAAGGGTATAATCTCACCGCACGAACTCTCAAGGCTCAATGACTAAGTTTATCAGCCTTTCAAGCGGGAGCAACGGCAATTGCTACTATATCGGCAACGACGAAGTGTCGCTGCTGATTGATCTGGGCATCGGCGGGCGCACAATAAACCGCCGCCTGAATGCCCACGACATCTCGCTTGCAAAGGTTGACATGGTGCTTGTGACCCACGAGCACATGGACCACATCCGTTATCTTGGTGGTTTCACGGAACGCTTCCACAAGGTTGTGTTTGCAACAGAGGCGCTGCACAAGGTGCTCGAAAGGCATTTCTGCACCGCCGGCAAACTTGGGGGATGCGTTAAGGAAACCAAGCCGGGGGTTGAGACTGAGTGCCTTGGTGTCCGTTTCACGCCGTTCTCCGTGCCTCATGACGCAAAGGACACTGTGGGATACTATATCGACTTCTTTGGCCAGACTTTCACCTTTGTGACCGATGTGGGCAAGGTTACCGACGATGTGGTGAAGTACTGCAGCAAGGCGGCCCATCTGATTGTGGAATCCAACTACGACCCTGGTATGCTTGACACCGGTCCTTATACTCCGGAACTCAAAAAGAGGATTAAGGAAGAGCACGGCCATCTGTCAAACGAGCAGACGGCAGAACTGCTGCGCCGCAGTTTTCACGAAGGACTCAGATCGGTGTTCCTGTGCCACTTGAGTGCCAACAACAACACCCCGTCGCTGGCGTTTGAAAGCGCCCGCGTCGCACTCAATTCGGTGGGTGGGGAAGAGGTGGCGGTGTGCGCGCTGCCCCGCAGGGAGGCCTCTCCGCTGTTTATTTTTGATTAGCCCAGGCTTTCAGCTGAGCGATTTCCGAAGGCCATAAATCGGGTTCCGGCGTCTCCAGTATGAAGGGGATGCCGTCCAGCCTGCTGTCTTTCATCAGCTGCTCGAAAAGGGCGGAGCCTATTTCTCCCTGACCGATGGGACTGTGGCGGTCTACACGGCTGCCGGCGGGCTTCTTGGCGTCGTTGAGGTGCATCCCGCGAAGATACTTTATCCCCACTGTGCTGTCCAGCTGATCCATCATGTCAAAGCCGTAGCCGGCGGCAAAGGCGTGGCAGGTATCGATGCATACACCTACGCGGGATTTGTCCTCTACCTGAGCAATTATTGCTGCCAGATGCTCAAAGCGGTAGCCCATGTTGGAGCCTTGTCCGGCAGTGTTTTCCAGTACAGCTGTTACACCGTGGGTCCTGTCCAGCGCCATATTTATGGATTCCGCTATGCGTCGCAGGCACTCCTCTTCGCTTATCTCTTTCAGATGGCTGCCGGGGTGGAAGTTGAGCCTGTCCAGCCCCAGCACCTCGCAGCGGGCCATCTCATCGATGAATGACTCCCTGGAACGCTCCAACCCCTCTGTCTGAGGGTGTCCCAGGTTAATCAGGTAGCCGTCATGTGCAAGTATTGAGCAGGGAGGATATCCCAGCTCTTCGCAGCGCTGCTTGAACAGCGCGATGCTCTCTGCTGTGAGGGGAGGGGACATCCACTGCTTCTGGTTCTTTGTAAAAAGGGCGAAGGCGGTGGCTCCTATTTCCTGAGCACGCAAAGGGGCGTTCTCAACACCGCCCGCCGCGGATACGTGTGCGCCAATATATTTCATGACTATGAAATTTTTGAATAATCTACAACTTGCCCCCGCATCTCGTTCAGATTTCTGGCCAGCAATGCATTGCGTGGAGACTCCAGCAGGGGGTCTTCCGTCAGTATGTCAAAGGCTGCGCTGCGGGCATCCTCCAGCATGGGGGAGTCCTTGCCCAGATCGGCGATGTGCAGGTCAATCGCCAGGCCGCTCTGCCGCGTCCCTTCAAAATCGCCCGGTCCGCGCATCTTGAGGTCGGCCTCGGCCAGCTCAAAGCCGTCGTTGGTGGAGCACATCATATCGATGCGTTCGCGCGACTCCTTGCTAAGCTTGTAGCCCGTCATCAGTATGCAGTACGACTTTTCCACCCCGCGCCCCACGCGGCCGCGGAGCTGGTGGAGCTGCGCCAGACCGAACCTTTCTGCACTGTTAATCACCATCACCGATGCGTTGGGGACATCCACGCCTACCTCTATGACCGATGTGGATACCAGTATGTCTGCCTTGCCGCTCACAAACAGGTTCATGTCAAACGCCTTGTTCTCCGGGGTCTGCTTGCCGTGCACCACGGCGGTGATATAATCGGGCTGCTTGAAATACTCGGTTATGTCCATGTATCCCTGCTCCAGATTCTCGTAATCCATCTTCTCCGACTCCTTGATCAGAGGGTAAACCACAAATACCTGCCTGCCGGCATCAATCTCCTTCTTCATGAACTCATACACCTTGCGGCGCTGGTTCTCGCCAACGTGGGTGGTTATGATGGGTTTGCGCCCGGGAGGGAGTTCGTCTATCACGGAGACGTCCAAATCGCCGTACAGGGTCATGGCCAGAGTGCGGGGGATGGGGGTGGCGGTCATCACCAGTATGTGGGGTGCGATGTCCGATTTGGACCAGAGCCGCGAGCGCTGGTCCACGCCGAACCGGTGCTGCTCATCTATCACCGCCAGGCCCAGGTTGGCGAACTGCACCTTGTCTTCTATCAGGGCGTGGGTGCCGAACACCAGGTTGATGGTGCCGTCCGCAAGTCCCTCGTATATCTCGCGCCGCTCTTTTATCTTGGTGTTGCCGGTGAGAAGGGCGACCTTTACTTTCTCAGGGTCGATATAGCGGAAAATGCCGTTGTAATGCTGTGTGGCCAGTACCTCGGTGGGGGCCATGATGCAGGCTTGATATCCGTTGTCTATCGCCTGCAGGGCGGAGAATATGGCCACAAGGGTTTTGCCGCTCCCTACGTCGCCCTGCAGCAGACGGTTCATCTGGCGGCCGCTGGTGACATCGGCACGAATCTCTTTAAGCACCTTCTTCTGCGCCCCGGTGAGGGGGAACGGGAGGTGAGTATATGTATAGTTGAAGGCTTCTCCAAGGCGGGGGAACATGACCCCTGTGGCGTCGCGCATCTTTATGAACTTTTGCTTTACCAGCGACAGCTGCAGGTAGAAGAGCTCTTCATATTTCAGGCGGCGGCGGGCTTGCTCCAGAGCGTACATGTCGGGCGGGAAATGGACGTCATGCAGAGCCTTTTCCAACGGAATAAGCTTCTTCTGCTGGCGGAAGTATTCCGGCAGGGTCTCGGCTATCTTGCCCGCAACAAGCGACAGAAGCCGCTGCTCAAGCGCGGTGAAGGTCTTGTTGGAGATGCCGCCGCCCTGCAGTTTCTCCGTGCTGGAATAGACGCCGGTGATGGCTGAACGGCCAAAGGCTGCGGCAGATGAAACGGGCTCCACTTCAGGATGGACAAAGTTGTAGCGGTCGTTGAACACGGAGGGCTTGCCGAACACTATGTATTCCTGCCCTGGCTTGAGCTTTTCCTGAATCCATTTGACCCCCTTGAAGAAAACCAGCTCTATGTATCCGGTACCGTCGCCGAAAACCGCTATAAGGCGGGTGGCCTTGCCGGCACCGGCAAGCGAGACGCTCTGGATTGTGCCGCGCAGCTGGATATAGGCGCTGGCGGAGTTTATCTCACTGATTGCGTAGAACTTGCTGCGGTCTACATATCTGAAGGGGAAAGTGTACAGCAGGTCTCGGAAGACTCTTATGCCAAGCTCTTTCTCCAGAAGCTGGGCCCGCTTTGGCCCCACCCCCGGCAAAAACTTGATTTCGCTGTCCAGTATATACCCGCTCATAGTAATCCCAAAGTTAAAAATTTATAGCTATATTTGCCCTGATACAGAATTGAAAATATGTCAAAAATGATAACTATAGGAATCACCCAGGGCGATTCCAACGGAATAGGATACGAGGTAATTATCAAAGCACTGTGCGACAACCGTATATTGGATATGTTCATCCCCGTGGTATACGGTTCGTCAAAGTTCTTCGGATACAATAAAAAGCTGATTCCGGAGGCTGAGCAGCTCAATACCAACGTGATAGCTTCGGCGGCAGATGCAAAGGGCAAGCGCGTAAACATAGTTAACTGTGTGCCCGATACTTACAATATCGAGTTTGGGCAGGCTACCAAAGAGGGGGCGGCAGCGGCCTTCGCATCGCTCAAAGCGGGCGTGGCAGACCTCAAGGCGGGTTTGATAGACGCCCTGGTAACAGCCCCGTTCAACAAGCATTCCATGGCGGATGCCGGATTTGCGTTTGCAGGACATACTGAGTTTCTGGAGAGCCAGTTCCCCGGCAGCGGGAGCCTCATGTTCATGTGCAGCGAGCGCCTCAAAGTGGGCGTTGCAACCAACCACACTCCGCTGGCAAAGGTGGCGGAGGTGCTCACGCCGGAGCTCATCGTCTCCAAGCTGGAGGTGATGGACCAGTCGCTCAGGCGCGACTTCTGCATAGAGAAACCCAAGATTGCGCTGCTGGGGCTCAATCCCCATGCCGGCGACGGCGGCACTCTGGGCAGGGAAGAGGCTGAGATTATCGCTCCGGCCATCGAGACCGCCTCACAGAAGGGCATCATGGCCTTCGGACCCTATTCTGCAGACGGATTCTTCGGCTCCGACTTCTACCGCAAGTTTGACGCCGTGCTGGCTATGTATCACGACCAGGGGCTCATCCCGTTCAAGACCATCGCCTTTGAAGACGGCGTTAACTTCACTGCCGGGCTGCCGGTGGTGCGCACATCGCCCGACCACGGCACCGGATATGACATCGCCGGCAAGAACCAGGCCGATGCGCAGTCTATGCTCTCTGCAATTTACATGGCGATTGACATCTGCAACAACCGCAAGACCTTTGGCGAGATAACATCCAATCCTCTGGAGATCAAGGTGTTTGAAACCAAGAACGCCCCCGACCGCACTTATCTGCCGCAATAGCGTATGACGCGCCCTGTGATATATCTCTATACCGACGGAGCATGCTCCGGCAATCCCGGGCCGGGAGGCTACGGGGTGGTGCTGCGCTGCGGTGACTACGAGAAGGAGATGTCCCAGGGTTTTGAGCAGACCACCAACAACCGCATGGAACTGCTGGCGGTGATTGTGGGCCTGGAGGCTATCAAATGGGACAATGCAGATGTCCAGGTGTACAGCGACTCGTCTTACGTGGTGAATGCTGTTACCAAGGGCTGGCTGAACGACTGGGTAAAGAAGGATTTTGCAAAGAAGGCCAATCCGGACCTGTGGAAGCGCTTCCTGGAGATTTACAACAAGCATCACGTTACGTTCAACTGGATAAAGGGCCATGCCGGCCATCCGGAAAACGAACGTTGTGACGCCCTTGCCGTGGCGGCGTATAAACCGTTTCTAAAATGACGACTCCCATGCATTTCGACTTTGACGAGATAATAGACCGCCGCAATACCCATGCGTACAAATATGACGCTTTGCAGAAGGTCTTCGGGCGGGATGATATCACGCCGCTGTGGGTGGCCGACATGGAGTTCCGTTCTCCGCAGTGCATTACAGATGAACTGCAGAAGGTGCTTTCCCAAGGAGTATACGGCTACAGCAGCGAACCTGCGGAACTGTTCGATGCCATACACGACTGGATTCTGCAGGAACACGGCTGGGACGTGAAGCGAGACTGGTACACCTTTGTTGGTGGAATCGTGAGGGGCATTGCCTATGCCGTGCAGTTCTTTACCAAACCGGGCGACAAGATTGTTGTACAGTCTCCTGTATATCATCCGTTTACGCTGGTCCCTGAGGGCAACGGACGCTCCGTGCTGCGCAACCCGCTCAAGGGGCGCGACATGGATTTTGAGAACCTGGAGAAGCTGCTCACAGAGAACGCTCCGGTGACAATGTTGATTCTTTGCAACCCTCACAACCCTGGCGGCTACGCCTGGAGCCGGGAGACGCTGCAGAAGCTGGCTGCCCTCTGCGCCGCGCATAACGTGATTGTAATCTCAGACGAGATTCACTGCGACCTCTACCTGTGGGGCGGGAAGCACATCCCTTTTGCTACAGTGAGCGAGGAGGCTGCGATGTGCAGCATCACCTTTGGCGCCCCCAGCAAGACCTTCAACATCCCCGGGCTGGCGAGTTCATACTGCCTGATTCCCAATGCGAAGATTCGTGAGCCGTTCTACCGCTGGCTGGGTGCAAACGAGTTCAACGATCCAGGCATCATGTCGTCGCTGGGCGCAATCGCCGCCTTCAGGCATGGACGCCAGTGGCGCGACGCCGCAGTATCGTACATAGAGCAGAACATCCTCTATATAGAGAGCAAATGCGCAGAGTTTGTTGATAAAGACTCCCTCCCGTACATCGTTCCTATGCGTCCGGACGCATCGTATCTGGTATGGCTGGACTGCCGCCGCCTGCTGGCTCATCTGGCCGGCAAGAGGGTGGAGGAACTCGCTATGGAAGACCAGCTGCTGCTGGAAGATTACTTTGTCAACCGCCTTGGCCTGGCCCTCAACAGCGGGGTGATGTTCGGTGCGGAAGGGTTGGGCTTCATGCGGCTCAACGTGGCATGCCCGCGCAAACTTCTCGGTTTTGACTTTATGCTTTAGACGATAATATTGTAGATATATGAAAAAGATAATCAAGAAGATAGGTGTTTTGACATCGGGCGGGGACGCCCCCGGTATGAATGCTGCCCTGCGCGCCGTGGTGCGCACTGCGATCTTTTACAAGCTTGAAGTCGTGGGCATTATGCGCGGCTATCAGGGACTCATAGAGGGCGATTTTGTGCCGATGGAATCCAAATCGGTGTCAAAGATCATCAACCTTGGCGGCACCATCCTGCACACCTCCCGATGCCCCGAATTCAAGGACATCGAGGTGAGGCGCAAGGCTATTGACGGGCTTAAAGAGGCGGGCATCGACGCGCTGGTGGTGATTGGCGGTGACGGCAGCTTCCGCGGTGCCAACGATATCTTCAAGGACTTTGACTATCCCGTGGTGGGCATTCCCGCTACCATAGACAACGATATCTACGGCACCGATTTCACAATCGGCTTTGACACCGCCATCAACACCGCGATGGATGCGATAGACAAGATTCGCGACACCGCCCACAGCCATGACATGGTGTTCTTTGTGGAGGTGATGGGACGCGACGCCGGCTTCATAGCGCTGCACACCGGTATCGCCACCGGCAGTGAAGTGACGCTGATCCCGGAGATTCAGAAGGATATCGATTCGCTGGTGGACTATCTCAAGATCGGACGCCGCAAGAACAAGACCTCCGGCATAGTTGTGGTTGCAGAAGGCGGCCATCTGGGCAGCGCTGCGGAAGTGGCGAAAGCTGTAAAGGAACGCATCCCCAGCTATGAGGTGCGCGTCACAACCCTGGGCCATATCCAGCGCGGAGGTTCACCCTCTTGTTCAGACCGCGTGCTGGCCAGCATCTACGGTTACGAATCTGTATGCGCTCTTCTGGACGGCCAGAGCGGCGTGATGATAGGCCGCGTGAACGGCAAGACAGTATACACCCCCTTCGACGACGCTATCAGCAAGCACGGCGCCATAGACAAGAGCTGGTACGAAATAACAAAGATTCTGAGCGTTTAGGCTTTTGCCTCCGCAGCGCCGGCGCGGAAAGCGGCGAGGTTGGCCTCCACAACGGCGGAGCCTTTGCGGGAGAAGATGTCGCGGATGCCCGTTTCCAGTTTTTCATGTTCGATACCCAGAATGCCACTGCATGCCCCAAGCAGGGCGATGTTGCTGCCGCGGGGATTGCCGGCGGCTTTGGCAACTGCATCCACATCCAGCAGAATCACATTCTTGCGTGACCGCAGTTCCTTAAGAAGAGCGTCTGCATCGGGATAATTGGGGATATTCACGAACGGAGTCGTATTTGTCACAATCCAGCCGTCGGGGGCGAGGAACGGCAGGTAGCGCAGTGCCTCCATCGGTTCCAGGGAGATGATTACATCGGCGCAGCCGCGCGCTATCAGATCGGAGGCAATGGGGTCGCTGCTCAGACGCAGGTGGCTCTGGACGTCACCGCCACGCTGGCTCATGCCGTGTACCTCGGCCTGCTTGATATAGAGGTTCTCTTTGATTGCGGCGTGGCCTATTACGGCCGCTATGGAGAGGATGCCCTGTCCACCGACTCCGGCGAGTATTATATCTTTTTTCATGACGATCTACTGTTTGTTTTCCGCTGCCTTGCGCGCTGCGGCGTGGCGCTTGGCGGTCTGCATGCAGTCGCGGCGCGATATGATCACCGACGGGCCGTGCCAGGCTATCTCTTCGTCTATCATCCGGCGGATTGCATCCATGTTCTTGGGGAGCGGCACCACCACACGCACGTGGGCGGGGTCGATGCCCACCGCTGTGCATATCTGCTCAATCTTACCGGTGCCGGCAGCCTCCTGACCGCCGGTCATGCCGGTGGCTTCGTTATCTGAGATGATGATTACCACATCGGCATTGCAGTTGGCCACGTCCAGCAGTCCCGTGATGCCCGAATGGGCGAAGGTGGAATCGCCAATTACGCCTATGGCGGGGTAATAACCGGCATCAGCGGCACCTTTGGCCAGCGTGATGGCGGAACCCATGTCAACGCAGGAGCATATCGATTTGAAGGGGGGCAGGTAGCCGAGGGTGTAGCAGCCTACGTCGCTGAACACACGGTGGTTGTCCCAGTGCTCCATGGCCTCGTTGAGGGCGTTGAACAGGTCGCGGTGGCCGCATCCCTGACAGAATGCGGGCGGACGCGGTACAACGTTCTGTGAAGGGGCGTTTACTAGGTTGGGTTCCATGCCCAGTGCGGCACGGACGCAGTCTGGACTGAGCTCGCCCACGCGCGGCAGAGCCCCGGTAAGGCGGCCTACAATCTGGTTTGAACCGGGCAGTATGCCTGCTACCTGTTCTTCTATGAAGGGCTGGCCCTCTTCTATTACAAGTATCTTCTTGCACTCTGCGGCGAGGCTGCGGATCTTCTCTTTGGGCAATGGATACTGGGTGATTTTCAGTATCGGATACCGGCACTCCCGACCTACGTTTTCACGCAGATAATTGTATGCTATGCCGCTGGCTATGATGCCCATGCTATGGTCGGGCCCATCGTAATACGTGTTATGGGGAGTCTGTTCTGCAAGTTTCTCCAAACGGGCATATTTGTCCAGAAGTATGGGATATGCCTGGCGGGCGTTCAACGGGAGCAGAATCCATGTGTTGGAGGGTTCCGGATAGGAGAGCGGCTTGCGGGGTTCAATCTTGTCTTCAAACTCAACCACTGCGCGGGAGTGTGCCATGCGGGTGGTTACACGCAGCAGCACCGGGATGCGGTATTCTTCGCTCAGACGGAATCCGTATTCCATCATGTGGTAGGCTTCCTGCTGGTTGGAGGGTTCCAGAGTGGGGCAGAAGGCAAACTTGGCGTAATATCTGGTGTCCTGCTCTCCCTGCGATGAATGCATGCTGGGGTCGTCTGCCACCACCACCACAATGCCTCCGTTAGGGCCGGCCATGGCTCCGTTCACAAAGGCGTCGGCAGCCACGTTCATTCCCACGTGCTTCATGCATACAATGGAGCGGCGGCCAACATAGGATACGCCGAGGGCGGTTTCCATGGCGGTCTTTTCATTAGCGCACCATTTGCAGAAGACACCGTTTGCCTTTGCCTCGGGGCTGTTCTGGATATATTCCGTAATCTCTGTAGAGGGGGTTCCCGGATATGCATACACGCCCACTATCCCGGCGTTTATGGCAGCCTGCGCAATCGCCTCATCTCCAAGCAGAAGCTCTTTTCTTTTCATTGATACAATGATTATTACGGCGCTAAGGTACAAAAACAAGAATTAATTGTTATATTTGTTTTGATAAACACGACATTTTCGACCAAATAATTAATTTCATGAAAAAGTATTTAGCAGAAATGGTGGGCACTATGGTGCTCGTTCTCCTTGGCTGCGGCGCCGCTGTCAGCCTGAATTGCGGTGCTGATACCGCATCTGTGGTAGGTACCGCTCTGGCATTCGGCCTTGCAGTTGTCGCTATGGCATACACCATCGGCGGCATCAGCGGTTGTCACATCAACCCCGCCATCACACTCGGCTGCTGGGTATCCGGCCGCATGGGTGCAAAGGATGCTCTTCTTTACATGCTGTTCCAGGTAATCGGTGCTTTCATCGGCTCCGCTATCCTCTACGCTCTGGTTGCCACCAGCCCTGAGGCTGCCCTTGGCACAACCACCGGCGCAAATGCTTGCCAGGCAGGCGTCAGCATTACCACCGGCCTCATCGCAGAGATTGTACTCACCTGCCTCTTTGTGCTGGTTGTGCTTGGCACTACCGATTCTGAGAAAGGCGCAGGCAACTTCGCAGGCCTCGCAATCGGTCTCTCTCTGGTGCTTATCCACCTGGTAGGTATCCACTACACCGGTACCTCCGTGAACCCTGCCCGCAGTATAGCTCCTGCAGTGTTCCAGGGCGGTGACGCTCTCAATCAGCTGTGGATATTCATCGTTGGCCCGTTCGTAGGTGCGCTTATCGCAGCCGGCATCTGGTGCGGTCTTGTAAAACCTTGCAAGAAGAACTAATCTGATTTACATGTAGATACAAAAGCGGGACGGCCATCGGCTGTCCCGCTTCTGTTATATTACGTTGGCCACGGCGATTCCGTCCAGGGCGCTGGAGACGATGCCCCCGGCGTAGCCGGCCCCTTCTCCGCACGGATACAGGCCGGGCAGCGAGGCGTGTTGGAGGGTATTGGGGTCGCGGGGGATGCGCACGGGCGATGAGGTGCGCGACTCGCAAGCGAGCAGCAACGCATCGTTGGTGTAATAGCCCTTCATCTTGCGGTCAAAGAGAACGAATGCCTTGCGGAGCCTGTCGGCTATGAACGGCGGTAGCAATTCATGGAGAGGCGCGGCGGTGGTGCCTGCTGTGTAGGAACTCTTTGGCAACGACGCCGACTCGCGTCCGCGGCAGAAATCCACCATGCGCTGGGCGGGGGCGTGCAGGGAATTGCTGAAAGCGAACATCTTCTGTTCCACCTCGCGCTGGAATTCCAGCAGGGCAAAGGTGCCGTACCGACTGTATTCCGGCACATCCGCGGCAGAGACCTGCACCACCATGCCGGCATTCGCCAGAGTGCCGTTACGTTGCGAATTGGACATTCCGTTGAGCACCAGTGAACCGGTTTCCGTTGTAGAGGGAACCAGGATTCCGCCGGGACACATGCAGAAAGAGAACACGCCGTGCCCCTCTACCTGCTCTGCAAGGTAATACTCTGCCGGCGGGATGCCGGGCTGCCAGCGGCCGTGGTACTGGATGCGGTTTATCAGGCTCTGGGGATGCTCTGCCCGTACTCCCAGTGCAAAATCCTTGGCCTCCAGAGCCCAGCCGCGGGTGTCGAACAGCTTGTAAATGTCGCGTGCTGAATGGCCGGTGGCCAGAATCACATCGTCTGCCTTAAATGTAAGGCCGCCGTCGCAGATAACCTCCCATCGCCCGCCAGCGGACAATGGTTTGATGTCGGTTACGCGTGCCTCAAAATGATATTCGCCGCCGTGGGAGGTGATGCATTCGCGGATGCCCTCCACCATACGCGGTAAAATGTCGCTGCCAATATGCGGCCTGGCGTCGGTTATTATGCTTTCAGGGGCGCCGAATGCCACCATCTGGTGCAACACTTCGTATACGTCGCCCCGCTTGTTGCTGCGGGTGTAAAGCTTGCCGTCTGAGAAAGTACCGGCGCCGCCCTCACCAAAGCAGTAGTTGGATTCGGGATTTACGGTGCCTTTCACGCTGATGGCCGCTATGTCGCGCTTGCGGCTGTGAACATCCTTGCCGCGCTCCAGAATAACGGGCTTCAGTCCGCGTTCCAGAAGCTTCAGCGCCGCAAACATGCCGGCCGGACCGCCGCCGATAATGATTACCGGACGTGCGGAGGCCACATTCTTATAGTCGAAACGATACTCCTTTGCCGGTTCGTCTCCCTCCATCTGTGCGCGCACCTGATAGCGATAGACCAGCTGCCCGCGGGCGTCCAGGGAACGGCGCACGATGTCGCAGCGCACAATCTTTTTTGCCGGAACTCCGCAAGAGCGGGCCGCGGCAGATATAAGCTCCTCTGCTGCCGGTTTGTGGTTCAGAGGGTATGCTACCTCAAAGATTTTCATAGGTTGTAATCTGCGGCGCGGGAGATGGGGGCGGCATCCAGGGGGCAGAAGAGTCCTTTCTGATATTTGTAATACCCCACGATGGCAATCATGGCGGCATTGTCTGTGGTGAAGCGCAGCTCGGGGAGGAAGGTGCGCCAGCCGCGGCGACCGCCTTCCGATGTTATCGCACCGCGCAGGGCGCTGTTGGCCGCCACGCCGCCGCCCGCCACGATATCCTTGATTCCGGTGATTTCCGTGGCGCGAATCAGCTTCTTCATCAGAATGTCTATCAGGTCCTTCTGGAAGCTGGCGCAGATGTCGTTCTTATTCTTCTCAATGAAGTCGGTATCCTCTTTAATCGCGTCGCGGAGATAGTAGAGCAGCGATGTCTTGATGCCGCTGAAGCTGAAGTCCAGCCCCTCTATGTGCGGCTTGGCAAAGCGGAACCGTTTTGGGTCGCCATCCTTTGCCAGACGGTCTATTATGGGGCCGCCGGGATAGCCCAGGTCCAGCATCTTGGCGCATTTGTCAAAGGCCTCGCCCACGGCGTCGTCTATGGTTTGGCCAAGCACCGTGAAATCGAGACAATCATCTACACGCACTATCTGGGTGTGGCCGCCGGATACCAGCAGAGCCAGGAACGGGAATGCCGGCTGGGAGTTGTCGCGCCCCTCGATTTTGATAAAGTGGGAGAGGATGTGCCCCTGGAGGTGATTGACCTCTATCATGGGCTTGCCGGTGGCGATTGCCAGCCCTTTGGCGAACGACGTGCCCACAATAAGGCTGCCCAGCAGGCCGGGGCCGCGGGTGTATGCGATGGCGTCCACATCTTCCATGCTTACGCCCGACTGCTCCAGCGCCTGCTGCACCACCGGCAGGATATTCTGCTGATGGGCGCGGGAGGCGAGCTCCGGAATCACGCCGCCGTATTTGCGGTGCACCTCCTGGGATGCCATCACGTTGGAAAGCAGCCAGCCGTCCTTGAGAACGGCTGCCGAAGTGTCATCGCAGGATGACTCTATACCCAGGATTATGGTTTTGCCGTCTGTCATTCCATCACCCTTCCGGGATAGGCTTCAAGGGCTTTCTGAAGAACGACAAGGGCCATGCGGAGATCTTCTATCTTGAGAACGTAAGCGAGACGGACCTCATTGCGGCCGACACCCTCCGTGGTGTAGAAACCGCTGGCGGGAGCCATCATCACAGTAGCACCCTCGTATTCGAAACTCTCAAGGCACCACTGGCAGAACTTGTCACTGTCGTCCACCGGGAGTTTGGCTACGGTGTAGAACGCGCCCATGGGGATGGGGGAGTACACGCCCGGAATCTTGTTGAGACCGTCTATAAGGCATTTACGCCGCTCCAGGTACTCTTCATATACTTCGCTTGCATAATCTTCCGGAGCGTCCAGGGATGCTTCTGCGGCAATCTGGCCCACCAGAGGGGGGCTCAGGCGTGCCTGACAGAACTTCATCACAGTCTTGCGCAGCGCCTTGTTCTTGGTGATAAGGGCGCCAATGCGGATGCCGCACTCTGAGTAACGCTTTGATACGGAGTCAATCAGCACCACGTTCTGCTCTATGCCTTCCAGATGGCAGGCGCTGATGTACGGAGTGCCTGCATACACAAACTCGCGGTATACCTCGTCGCTGAACAGGTACAGGTCGTATTTCTTCACCAGGTCGCGGATCTGGTTCATCTCCTTGCGGGTGTACAGATAGCCGGTGGGGTTGTTGGGGTTGCAGATAAGTATCGCCTTGGTGCGCGAGTTTATCAGCGCCTCGAATTTGTCTACCTTGGGCAGGCAGAACCCCTCGTCTATGGTGGTGGTCACGGTGCGGATAACCGCTCCCGCCGATATTGCGAATGCCATGTAGTTGGCGTACGCCGGTTCCGGTACAATAATCTCGTCGCCGGGGTTCAGGCAGCTCAGGAAGGCGAACAGAACCGCCTCGCTGCCGCCGGTGGTGATGATTATATCATCGGCAGTAACGTCGATATTGAACTTCTTGTAATAGCCCACCAGTTTTTCGCGATAGCTGCGGTATCCCTGGCTGGGGCTGTATTCAAGTATTTCGCGGTCTATATTGCGGATGGCGTCTATCGCAACCTGCGGTGTGGGCAGGTCTGGCTGACCGATGTTAAGGTGATAGACGTGGATTCCGCGTGCCTTTGCAGCATCTGCAAGGGGAGCCAGCCGCCGGATAGGGGAGGCGGGCATCAATTCGCCGCGGGTGGAGATGACAGGCATAAAAAAAAACAGAAATGTTGTAAAACGCTGCGAAGGTACTAAAAATTGATATATTTGTGGCAAATATCTACTAACAACACTTATAATGAAAAAATTCTTTTTATTCTTTTCACTGCTTCTGGTGGCTCTCGTCTCCTGCAACAAATACGAGACTGTAGACGGCGACCCCCTGAAGACAAAGATCTACACACTTGACAACGGACTTAAGGTCTTTATGACTGTCAATAAGGATGAGCCCCGTATGCAGACCGCTATCTGCGTGCGCGTGGGCGGTAAGAACGACCCCGCAGAAACCACCGGTATGGCTCACTATTTCGAGCACCTTATGTTCAAGGGCACCCAGCAGTTCGGTACCAGCAACTACGAGCTGGAGAAGCCTCTGCTCGATTCCATCGCAAACCTGTTTGAGGTTTACCGCGTTACTAAGGATGAGGCTGAGCGTGCTGCAATCTATAAGGTGATCGACTCCCTCAGCTACGAGGCTTCCAAGATTTCCATCCCCAACGAGTATGACAAACTGATGGCTGCAATCGGTGCCAACGGCACCAATGCATTCACCTCCCAGGATATGACCTGCTACGTTGAGGATATCCCCGCAAACCAGATCGAGAACTGGGCCCGTATCCAGGCAGACCGCTTTGAGAATTCTGTAATTCGCGGTTTCCATACAGAGCTGGAGACCATTTATGAGGAGAAGAACATGTCCCTTACCCAGGACAGCCGCAAGGTGAACGAGGCCATTGACAACGCCCTCTTCCCTCACCATCCCTATGGTACACAGACTGTGCTGGGCACCCAGGAACACCTCAAGAACCCCTCAATCAAGCTGGTTCAGCAGTATCACGACACATACTATGTTCCCAACAACATGGCTATCTGTGTGAGCGGTGACTTTGATCCCGACAACTTTGTAAAGATTGTGAAGAAGTACTTTGGCGGTATGAAGCCCGGCGAAGTTCCCGAGCTGAAGTTCGAGCCCGAGGCTGATATCACAGAGCCCATTGTAAAGGATGTTTACGGTCTCGAGGCAGAGAACGTGAGCGTAGCATGGAGGCTCCCCGGTGTGGCTAAGAACGTTGCACTCGAACCTGTCGCTGACGTTGCTTCTTCTGTTCTCTACAATGGTACCGCCGGCCTGATTGACCTGAATGTAAACCAGCAGCAGAAGGCACTGGGCGTATATGCTTATGCAAACATGCAGCCCGATTACGGTACCATGCTGGCTACGGGCCGTCCCAAACAGGGTCAGAGCCTTGAAGAGGTACGCGACATCATCCTCGCTGAAGTTGAAAAACTCTGCAACGGCGAATTTACAGAAGAGGATGTACAGGCCTGCATAAACAACTACCGTCTGCAGCAGCAGAGCCAGATTACAGAAAACCGCAACCGTGCCCTCGTCTATGCAATGGCATTTGCATACAACGAGGATTGGAAGGATGTCGTGGCTAATTTCGAGGCTGTGGAGAAGGTGACCAAAGAAGATGTTGTTGATTTCGCAAAGAAATATCTTGGCCAGAACAACTATGCCGTGGTTTACAAGCGCGTGGGTGAGGACCCCAACATCCAGAAGATATCCGCTCCTGCCATCACCCCCATCTTCATGAACCGCGACACCTCCAGCCAGTTCCTGAGGGAGATTGTGGCAAATGTGCCCAAGCCCATCGAACCGGTGTTCCTCGACTTCTCCAAGGATCTCTCCGTAAGTAATTTTGCAGCCAATGTCGACATGCTGTACAAGGAGAACGAACAGAACGACATCTTCACCGTGCAGTTCGTATTCAACAACGGTGCAAACGACAACCCTATTCTTGCATTCGTGGGTGACTATCTGAGCTACCTTGGCACCGATACAATGAGCGCCAGTGATTTCGCCCGCAAGATGTATTCGCTCGCATGCGATTACAACTTTATGTGCAGCGACAATACCTTTACCGTATCTGTTACCGGCCTGAAGGAGAATATGGAAGAGGCTGTTTCTCTGGTAGAGAATCTGATTGCCAACGCACAGCCGGATGAGAATATCCTGATGAACCTCAAGTTCGACACCTTCAAGTCACGCCAGAACCGCAAGATGAATCAGAGAGCATGTTTCAGCGCTCTCACCGCCTATATGGTGATGGGTCCTGAGAAGATCTCCCAGGTTCAACTCACTAACGATCAGGTAATGGCTGTCACCTCAGAACAGATTCTGAGTGCCATCCGCGACCTGATGACCAAGCAGCATGAGATTTACTACTACGGTCCCGACAAAGAGGCCGATGTGAAAGCTTGCCTGGCAGAGCATCACGCAATCGCAGAGAATCCGGAGCCGCTGGCAAAGCAGTTCAACGATTACATCACAGTCAACGACAGCCAGGTACTGCTCGCTCAGTACGATTCCCGTCAGCTTTACTACTTCCAGGTATCTGTGGACGACCGCAAGTTTGACGTTGACAGCAATCCTTTCCGCGTACTTTACAACGAATACTTTGGCGGTAGCATGAACGCTGTTGTATTCCAGGAGATGCGCGAGGCACGCGGTCTGGCTTACTCCGCACAAGCTGTTATGTCAAACCCTCAGTACGATGGCGGCAAGTATATTTACAATGCATTCATCGCAACCCAGAACGACAAGCTGCAGCAGGCAGTAGAGGCATTTGACGATATCATCAACAACATGCCCGTTAGTGAACACGCGTTTGCAATTGCAAAGGACGCTATCGTTACCCGCCTGCGCACAGAGCGCTACACCGGCATGGATGTTATCCGCGCCTATGTCAACTGCCGCGACCTTGGTCTGGACGAGCCTCTTGACAAGGCATTGTTTGAGAAGATCCAGGGTATGGGTATGGACGATGTTGTGGCTTACCAGAAAGAATGGGTTAAGGATCGCAAGTATTGCTACGGCATCCTGGGTGACAAGAACGATATCGACCTCGAGTTCCTCAAGACCCTCGGTCCCGTGAAGTTCCTCACCAGCGAAGAGATTTTCGGCTACTAGTCTCTACCTGTCCGATATCAGGCGTGCAAGGTCTCCCGAAAAGACGGGGACCTTGCACGCTTGGTTTTTGTTTATTCGGGTACGAACGGTTATCTTTGCAGCCGGATGGCAGAACACGATATCATAGACATGATGATGCACCATGGCGTCAAGCCCACGGCAAACCGCATTATGATTTGCGGGGCGCTGGACAAGGCGGGGCGTCCGCTCTCTATGGGTGAGCTTGAGACAGCACTGGGCAGCGTGGACAAGAGCGTGATATCGCGCACGATGGCCCTTTTCCGCGAGAGACATCTGGTGCACACGATACACGGCGGCGGCGACGAGATGTGCTATGAACTCTGCCACAGCCATGCCGACGGCGAAGACGAAGATACACACATCCATTTCTGGTGTCGCAACTGCGGTAAGACATTCTGTCTGGAGAATATTCCCATACCTGTCGTTTCTCTTCCGGCCGGATATGAAGAGGAGTCCTCCAATTACATGGTCACCGGACTCTGTCCCGACTGTCGCAAAAAATGCAACTGAGTTGCACGCGGCGCGCCATACATTTGCCGATGAAAAGTAAAGGCAAGCGTTATGGCACACGAGCATCATCACGAAGAGCACCATCACGAACATAATCATGAGCATCACCACGAGGGTGGCATCAAAGAGTCGCTGATCAGAATCATAGTGGCGGCGGTGCTGCTTATCGGGGCGGTCATCATAGAGCATACGTGCAATCTGGCAACCTGGCAGTTGCTGCTCGTATATCTGGTACCATATCTGGTAGCCGGCTATGACACTTTGAAAGAGGCGGCGGAGAGCATTGCACACGGGGAGGCTCTGGATGAGAACTTCTTGATGAGCATCGCAACCCTTGGAGCCCTGGGTATCGGATTCCTGCCGGGTGCCGAGGCTCAGTTCCCGGAGGCTGTATTCGTAATGCTTTTCTTTCAGGTGGGCGAACTGTTCGAGCATCTGGCAGAAGGCCGCAGCCGCCGCAGCATAGCCCATCTGATGGATATCCGACCTGACACGGCCAATCTTGAAAAAGACGGTGAAGTGGTTGTGGTAACCCCAGACACACTTAAGGTGGGCGACATAATCGTTATTAAGCCCGGTGAAAAGGTGCCCGTGGACGGCGTAATTATAGAAGGCGCCTCGTCGCTTGATACAGTTGCCCTCTCCGGCGAGAGTGTCCCCCGCAGCGTGGCTGCCGGCGATGAAATCTTCTCCGGTTGCGTGAATCTTAGCGGAGTGCTCCGCGTACGAACTGCAAAAGAATTCGGGCAGTCCACCGCCAGCCGCATACTTGAGCTGGTTGAGAACGCAGCGGACAACAAGTCCCGCAGCGAGGGCTTCATCACCCGCTTTGCAAGAGTTTATACACCGATAGTTGTTATAGCGGCTGTTCTGCTGGCTGCTGTTCCGCCCCTTTTGGGCGGTAACTTTGCCACCTGGCTTTACCGTGCGCTGATGTTCCTGGTGGTCTCCTGCCCCTGCGCTCTGGTTATCAGTGTCCCGCTGAGTTTCTTCGGTGGTATTGGCGGCGCCTCCCGCAAGGGTATCCTTGTTAAGGGTTCCAATTATCTGGAGGCTCTTTCCAAACTGGACACCGTGGTATTTGACAAGACCGGCACCCTTACAGAAGGGGTATTTGAAGTTACCGCCGTCCATCCGGAGATCATAGAAGAGCGCGAACTTCTGCATCTGGCTGCCCATGTGGAGCGCTTCAGCACCCATCCCATTGCCGCATCCCTGCGTCTGGCTTATCCAGAGGAGGCAGATGACTGCACTGTGGAGAATGTAGAGGAGATATCGGGCAAGGGAGTGCGCGCTACCGTTAACGGCCGCACGGTATGCGTTGGCAACGATTCTATGATGGAGATGGTGGGGGCCAAATGGCATCCCTGCGAGAAGACCGGAACCATTGCACATGTGGCGATGGACGGCGATTATATGGGTCACATAGTAATATCAGACCGCATCAAGGCCGATTCTGCCGAGGCAGTCCGCAACCTCAAGGCGGCCGGAGTGACCCGCACAGTGATGCTTACCGGCGACCAAAAAGCGGTTGGCGAGGCAGTCGCAACCGAACTCGGGCTGGATGAATGGTATGCCGGACTGATGCCTTCCGACAAGGTCGCCAAAGTAGAGGAGTTCATCGCCGGGCATAGGAAAGGGCGCACTCTCGCATTTGTGGGAGACGGTATAAACGACGCGCCTGTGCTGGCCCGTGCTGATGTGGGTATAGCGATGGGTGCCCTTGGCAGTGACGCAGCGATAGAGGCGGCCGATGTCGTTCTGATGGACGACAAGCCTTCCAAGGTGGCTCTGGCGGTTAAGATAGCCCGCCGTACCCTTCGCATAGCCGGTGAAAACACGTGGCTCGCCATCGGCATAAAGCTGCTGGTGCTGATACTTGCCGCCGCCGGTGTCGCCACCATGTGGATGGCAGTATTCGCCGACGTGGGAGTTACAGTCCTGGCGGTGCTCAATGCCATGCGCGCGCTGCGGTAGATATTTTTGATTATTTTTGCACATCCGATTATGACAGAAGAGAAAGTCCTCACATTAGCCGATATCTCCGAGAAAGGGAGGTGCGTGATAGCCAAGATTCACGGCCACGGCGGTTTTCGCAACAGGATAATGGAGCTGGGGTTCATAAAGGGCCAGACCGTTACGGTGCTCAAGAAGGCCCCTTTGATGGACCCTGTGGAATATGAGATTCTGGGCAGTCACATCTCTCTCAGACACAGCGAGGCGGTGAATATAGAGGTGGTTTCACTGGACGAGAACAGCCACCCCGACTTTAACTTTAACGGTACAATAGAAGAGCATGTCGCCTCCGAGGTGGAGCAGATAACCAAGCACATCCGGGTGGCCCTGGTGGGCAATCCCAACTGCGGCAAGACCTCTTTCTTCAACTTTGCCACCGGACTGCATGAGAAGGTGGGCAACTACAGCGGCGTTACTGTAGAATCCAAGGTGGGCACCTTCTTCCATGACGGATATACCATAGACTTGGTGGACCTGCCGGGTACCTATTCACTTACGGAGTATTCCCCTGAAGAGATATACGTTCGCAACTATATCGTGGAGCAGAAGCCGGACGTGGTGCTGAACATAGTGGACGCCGGCAATCTTGAGCGCAACCTGTTCCTGACCACCCAGCTGATTGACATGAACCCGCGCATGGTTATGGCGCTAAACATGTACGACGAACTGCTTGCCAGCGGCGACACCCTGGACCACGAGAGTCTGGCGCGTATGCTCGGTTTCCCGATTGTTCCCGTGGTGGCGCGCACCGGTCAGGGCATAGACGATGTACTGGCAAAGATAGTTGAGGTTTATTGCGACACCGCCGGCAGCAAGCACATCCACATCAACTATGGCGACAACGTGGAGCGGGCCATCCGTCACATCAAGAAACTGGTTGACGAGAACGTACAGATACGCGACAATTACCACGGAAGATACGTTGCACTGAAACTTTTGGAGAACGACAGCGTCACTCACGATATGCTGCGCAAGTATCCGAATTACCAGAAGATAAAACAAACTTGTGATACAGCCCGCGAAGAGCTCCAGAGGGAGTATAGGGACGATATTACAAGCATCGTTTCAAGTCTCAAGTACGGATTTATTAAAGGTGCTCTCAGCGAGACCCTCACGCCGGCAGAAAAGGACAATAAGAAGAAAAAATACTCTCTTGACACGATACTTACACATCGCTGGCTGGGGTTCCCGATACTGATACTGCTGTTATGGCTCATGTTCAAGGCGACCTTCTCCCTTGGTGCATATCCTCAGCAGTGGCTGGAGGCGGGCATCGCAGCGCTGGGCAGCTGGGTTGGCAGCATAATGCCGGATGGAATTCTGCGCGACCTTATAGTGGACGGTATCATAGCAGGTGTGGGCGGAGTGCTGGTGTTCCTGCCAAATATCCTCATCCTTTTCCTGTTCATATCGTTCTTCGAAGACAGCGGATATATGGCCCGCGTGGCGTTTATAGTGGACAAGCTGATGCACCGCATTGGCCTCCATGGCAAATCGTTCATACCGTATATCATCGGCTTCGGATGCAGCGTGCCGGCAATCATGGCCACCCGCACCCTGGAAAGCCGCAAAGACCGCATCCTCACGATAATCACCATCCCGTTCATGTCGTGCTCTGCCCGTCTGCCGGTGTTCCTGCTTTTCGTGTCGGCCTTCTTTAAGAAGAATCAGGCGCTGGTGCTTATCAGTCTGTACCTGATAGGTGTGCTGGTGGCTATACTTACGTCGCTGCTGATGAACAAGCTGGTGTTCAAGAATGTCTCCGACCAGTTTGTGATGGAGCTGCCGCCGTACCGGTTCCCCACCGCCCGCAATACTTTGCGCCACATGTGGGACAAGAGTGCGCAGTACCTCAAGAAGATGGGTACCGTGATCCTGGCCGCATCGGTTATCATCTGGGCGCTGGGTTACTTCCCGCGCGCCAAAGAGGGTCAGAGCGAGGCTGAGCATACCGCCAGCTCTTACATCGGCCAGATTGGCAAGGCCATCCAGCCGGCATTCGCTCCGCTGGGCTTCGACTGGAAAATGAGCGTGAGCCTGCTCACCGGCTTCGCCGCCAAGGAGGTGGTGGTATCTTCGCTGGGAGTGCTTTACTCAGCAGACGGCAGCGAGATGGAAGAGTCATCCGTGGGTTCTGCACTGCAGAGTGCGGTGGATGAATCGGGCCAGCCTGTCTTCCCCAAGCCGGTAGTATGGTCGTTCCTGATATTCGTGCTGCTCTACTTCCCATGTATTGCGGCAGTGAGTGCCGTGGCTAAGGAGGCGGGGCGCAAATGGGCGTGGTTCGTCATATTCTATACGCTGGCCGTGGCATGGCTTGCTGCATTCGGCGTATATCATCTTGCCCTTGTGATATAATGATACAGTCCGTTATCGCATACATAACTATAGGCCTGGCTGTCGCAGCGCTGGTTTATCGTCTCTTCTTCAAAAAAGGGAAAGGGTGTGAGTGCGGCAGCTCGGAGTGTAGCGACTCTGCCTGCAGCGGATGCCCTTATTGCAATACTTGTAACACCAAACCCACCCGCAAATGAATCCTAACGCCGCCATACTGCGCGAGTACGCCGCCCGCTTCAACGATCCGGTATACTTCCGGGAAGACCCGATAATCTTTCCAAAGCGCTTCGCTGAGCTTTATGCGAGAGGCGAGTGCATGCTGCAGGACGTGGAGATCGCGGCTGTGATTGCGGCCCATCTGGCGTGGGGCAGGAGGACCATGATTGTGCGCGACTGCGGCAGGGCGTTGGACGAGATGGGCGGCAAGCCGTACGACTATGTAATGCGCGGCAAATACCGCTGCGAACCCTGCTCGCTGCACCGCACCGTGATGTGGAGCGAATTCGCCTTAATCTGCGCGGCATTGAAACAGTATTACGGGGAGCATAAGACACTGGAGCATCTCTCTGCCGATGATTTCCGCACGCAGATTTACTGCCGCAAGAGCGACCCTCACGCCGCCAACAAGAAGATAAACATGCTGCGGCGGTGGATGGTACGCCGCGACGGCAAGGTGGACCTGGGACTCTGGCGGGACTCTTCTCCGGCAGACCTGATTATCCCCCTGGATGTACATGTCCATACCGTGGCTCGCGAAATGGGACTCACCGGTCGCAACAGCGCCGATATAAAGACGGCGCTGGAGATTACATCAGAACTTTCCGAGATATTTCCCGGCGATCCGTGCCTGGGAGATTTTGCCCTTTTCGGCTACGGAGTTACCCGCAAGTCTTAACGGGTTTTACATTCTTTTTGTTATATTTGTGGATGCCGTGTGGTGCCCGTTGGGAGTGCCATCGGAGTTCTATCCATGCCAAAGATGTATATCATAGCGGGTTGCAACGGTGCAGGCAAGACAACTGCATCTTATACCGTGCTGCCCGAGATGTTCGACTGCAAGGAGTTCGTGAATGCAGACGAGATAGCCAAGCGCCTCTCTCCAAATAAGCCGGAGGCGGCCGCTATCCGTGCCAGCCGCATCATGCTGGAACGCATAGACGAACTAATAGAGAAGGGTACCGATTTTGGCGTGGAAACCACTCTGGCAACCCGCACGCTGCTGCAGGTAATAGAGCAGGCCAAAGGGTACGGCTACGTAATCATGCTGATTTTCTTCTGGCTGAATGTGCCCGACCTGGCTGTTGAAAGGGTACGGCTCCGCGCCGCATCGGGCGGACACGACGTGCCGGAGGCCACCATCCGCCGCCGCTACGTGCAGGGCATCATCAACCTCAGCAACCGGTATATCCCGGTGGTGGATTTCTGGATGATACTGGATAATTCAGACACCCCTGCGGCCATGATAGCGGAGGGCGGCAAGGACATCCTTACCAAGATACATAACAAAAACTTATATAACTTATTGATGGATTATGAACGAACAGGAGACGCGCCGGGTAAGAAACAACCTGATGGAGGGGATGGGGCGGTCGTTCCAAAGGCTTCTTGACCAGAAGTCACGGAGCGGCGAGAGACTCGCTTTTTCCAAGAACGGGAAAGTGATACGGGTACAGGCTGCAGAACTCAGGAAGAAGATGTTCTCCCTGATTATACTGCTATCCGTTTCCGGGGCACTGACTGCCCAGGAATATATACATCCCAAGGCCCCTTCCGTGCCAGAATATGTTGTTTTTGCAGACCAACGGGTCAAGCTTGACAACGACGACCGGTACGAGCGCATGGACCGCGAACTGATGGCGTTCACATACATGCACACCACCTCCAATCTGATGCTCAAACGTTCCAAAAGGTATTTCACCCAGGTTGTCCCCATCCTTCTCAAGAACGGCCTTCCGGAGGATCTGAAATACATCATGGTGATAGAGAGCAATCTGGACCCCAAGGCGGTGAGCGTAACCGGGGCTTCCGGGCTTTGGCAGTTCACAAAGGCCACGGCACAGCATTACGGCCTTGAAGTGAGTGCAGATGTAGACGAAC
The DNA here is from genome assembly GCA_017962235.1 of Bacteroidales bacterium. GTDB lineage: Bacteria > Bacteroidota > Bacteroidia > Bacteroidales > UBA932 > Equibacterium. The sequence goes on from JAGCVS010000004.1 coordinate 56,544, forward strand.
GTTTCAACCTGGAGAAAGCCACCGAGGCTGCCTGCAAATACCTCAAGGAGGCATACCGTAAATACGGCGACTGGATGACTGTCGCAGCCAGCTATAATGCAGGTCAGGCGGCCATAACAAAGCGCCTGACAGACCAGAAAGAGAAATATGCGATGGACCTGCTCCTGCCGGATGAGACGTCGAGATATATGTTCAGGGTGCTTGCCGCAAAACTCTTCATGGAACATCCTGAACGGTTCGGATTCGAGATTTCTGAAAAAGAGTATTACCCTTTGCGTGAACCCGTAGAAGAGGTGGTAGTCACAGACTCCATACTGTCGCTTGTAGATTTTGCAAAGGCTCACGGCGTGAGCTACTACGCTCTAAAGACGGCCAATCCCTGGCTCAAGAGCGACAAACTCACCAACGCCAACGGAAAGGCGTACAGAATAATCATCCCTTCTTCCAAAGGGCGATAATTACTGATTTTGCTCCTGCTTTTTCTGATTCTTCTTGTCTCCGTGTATGAAGTACGCGGACCAGAGGATTATTACAACTGCTACCGTGATTATCGCGGAGAGCAGCAGCATGCCTGAACCCACTGCGAGACCAATCACCGCACATACAAAAATGCAGGCGGCGGTAGTGAGGCCGGAAACGCCGTCGTTACCCTTGAGAATCAGACCGGCGCCAATGAAACCGATACCGGTGAGTACCTGAGCCGCAATACGTCCGGGGTCGCCGTTCAAAAGGTCGGTGTTGGTCTGGCACACATATATCGATACCAGCATCGCCAGCGTAGATGCGGTGCAAATCAGGGTAAACGTACGGAATCCTGCCGGGTGATGGTGTATCTGCCTCTCCACCCCGATCATAGCCCCAAGGGCCACGCTCACCAGCATCCTTATCAACGCAGTAGAAAGAGTAATCGGTGTCATATCAGTACTATTTGCAGCAAAGATACTCTATTCACGCCAAAGTGGACATAATGTCACTAAAAAGATGACAAAATGGCCATTTTAAGGGGCTGGCACCGGGTTTGATTATACTCTAAACGACTCCGCAAGGGGTCCCGGGACTAGGGCCCGCGAGGGTTTCGGAAACCGGAACGATTAAAGTTTTTGAACTATGTTACCTATGAGAAGAACGCAAGACAGTTGGTTGCCGGACATTTTCAATGACTTTTTCGACAACAGCTGGATGACCAGGGCAAATTATACCGCTCCCGCCATCAATGTAATTGAAAATGAAAAAGAGTACGATGTAGAGCTCGCTGCACCGGGACTCGACAAGGAGGATTTCAATGTCCGCGTGGATAACGAAGGTTACCTCCATATCAACATGGAAAAGAAATCAGAGCATAAAGAAGACAAGAAGAAGGGCCGCTACCTGCGTCGCGAGTTCTCATACGAGAAGTTCCAGCAGACCCTGCTGCTCCCTGACGATGTAGACTGCGACAAGATAGAAGCTAAGGTAGAGAAGGGCGTGCTGAACGTTCATCTGCCCAAGAAAGAGGTGATTGTACAGCCCGCAGCAACCAAACAGATTGACATCAAATAGGCTCCGGCCTATGGTCAAAAATAAAGAGGCGCAGCCGCAACGGGCCGCGCCTCTTTATTTGTATTTTTTCCCTATCTTTGCGCAAATTAATGAGACAATTATGAATATCGGTGACAACAAAGTAGTTAGTTTAGTATACGAACTTGAAGTGGACGGCAAGATTGCCGACAGCTGCGACGCATCCCGTCCTTTGGAATTCATCTTTGGAATAGGCCATCTGCTGCCCAAGTTTGAGGCAAACATTGAGGGCAAGACCGTGGGCGACAAGTTTGACTTCCGTCTGACCGCGGCTGAGGGTTACGGCGAGCGCGACCCCCGCGCAATCATAGACCTGCCCAAGACCATCTTCATGCGCGACGGACATCTGGCAGAGGAGATCCTGTTCGAAGGGAATGTGATCCCCATGATGAATGCAGACGGCGGCGTGATGCCCGGTACAGTGGTAAAGGTGGGCGACCAGCACGTAACCATGGATTTCAACCATCAGATGGCGGGTAAGGACCTGCACTTCACCGGCGAGATACTGAGTGTACGCGAAGCTACTGAAGATGAGATGAAGAACGGCCTCAAGCGCAGCTGCGGCGGATGCCAAGGCGGCAATTGCGGCGATGGCAACTGCGGTGACGGAAGCTGCGGCTGCAACTAATACAGACTCTCTTATGACCAAGACCAAAAAGATGGAGCAGATCCTGATCCGCATCACCGGGAAGGACCGTACCGGCCTGACTGCCTCCGTGATGGAGATTCTGGCAAGATACGATGCCCAGATTCTGGACATCGGCCAGGCCGACATCCACAGCAGTCTCTCGCTTGGTATACTGATTCGCATATCGGCCCGCAGCTCAGGTCAGGTGATGAAGGAACTCCTTTTCAAAGCCACCGAGCTGGGCGTAGCAATCGGCTTTGAACCGGTGAGCGACGATGATTACGAAGAGTGGGTGGGCCGTCAGGGCAAAAACCGGTACATCCTCACCATCATCGCCCGCAGCCTCTCTGCAAGGCAGATTGCGGCGGCGGCGAGGGTTATCTCCAACCATGGTCTTAACATAGACTCAATAAAACGTCTCACCGGCCGCCAGAGCCTGCATCAGACCAGCGCCTCTGTCCGCAGCTGCATTGAATTCTCCATCCGCGGTGTGCCGGACGATAAGGATTCGCTGCAGGCAGAACTGATGCACATGTCCAGCGAGATGGGTATCGACTTCTCTTTCCAGCGGGACAACATGTTCCGCCGCATGCGGCGCCTGATATGCTTTGATATGGATTCCACGCTGGTCCAGACGGAGTGCATCAACGAGCTGGCAGCGCGTGCCGGGGTGGGGGATCAGGTGGCCGCCATCACAGAGAGTGCGATGCACGGGGAAATCGACTTCAAGGAGAGTTTCCGCCGCCGCGTGGCGCTGCTCAAGGGGTTGGACGCATCCGTGATGCAGGAGATTGCGGAGAATATGCCCATCACGGAGGGTGTAGACCGCCTGATGGAGGTCCTCAAACGGGCCGGCTACAAAATCGCCATCCTCAGCGGTGGATTTACCTACTTTGGCGAATACATCCAGCGCAAATACGGCATTGACTATGTATATGCCAATGAACTTGAGATTGGCGACGACGGTAAGCTGACGGGTCGCTATGTAGGCGATATCGTGGACGGCCGCCGCAAGGCCGACCTGCTGAAGCTTATCGCCCAGATGGAGAAGGTCAACCTGGAACAGACCATCGCCGTGGGCGACGGCGCCAACGACCTCCCGATGCTCTCCGCCGCCGGCCTCGGTATCGCCTTCCACGCCAAGCCTCGCGTGGCGGAAAGCGCCCGTCAGAGTATAAACACCATCGGCTTGGACGGCGTGCTCTACTTCCTTGGATTCAAAGACAGCTACCTGGGCAAACAGGGTAAAATGCAATAATCTGCAGCCGTGAATCTCTTTCAATTGTTCAGGCATATACGGCCGTTCGTGAGGCCCTACCGCTGGCTGGTGATAATCACACTGATCCTCACCCTGGTAGGCTCCCTGATGGCTCAGGTCAATGCCATAGTGCTGGACCGCACGGTGGATGCCATCAACGCCCTCATCGGCACCAACTTTACATGGACCGCCGCCGCCCGTATCCTCACCATAATATCGGCAGTGCTGCTTGGCAAGGAGATTCTATCTGCGGTAATCACGTTCGCGCAGAACTACTTTGGCGAGCGGATGCGCATCTTTGTCTCCCGCGACCTGGCGCAGAGCGTCATTGAAAAGGTGCTGACCTTCCGCATGGCTTATTTCTCGCAGGACGAGAACGCCACCGGCAAGGTGCAGGCTCGTATAGACCAGGGCGTGAGCAGCATCTCCCGCACCGTGCAGAACTTCTTTATCGATCTGCTGCCGCTGTTCACCAGCGCCCTGCTGGCGCTGATACTGATGTTCGCGGCAAATGTGTATGTCGGTCTGGTTGCGCTGGGCATAGTGCCGATATACTTCTGGATCACCTACCGGCAGGCGCGCCGGCTCAAGGGGTGGCGGCGTGAGATGCGCTCCCATCTGGAGACTAAGAGTCAAGGTATCAAGAACATAATCGACTCGATTAACGTAATCAAGAGCTTCAATCGCGAGAGCATAGAGGCCACCAAGCAGCTGGACATCCAGAACCAGGTTACCGCCAACCAGATGAAGACCCGTCAGGTGGGCTTTTACTATGCCGGCGTAAAGAGCTTCGTGAAGCAGATAGGCACCGTGCTGGTGATTATCCTCACGGCATATCTGGTGTTGATTGACTATCCCGGAATGAGCATCGGTAAGATTATGTACCACGTGATGCTCTTCTCCAACGTGATAGCCCCCATTACCCAGCTGCAGCGTATCTTTGACGATGTGAACGATGCACTGATATATGCGGAAGGCTTCTTCTCCATACTCGATTCAGACAGCGAGGTGGAACCCTCCGGCAATTACCGTCCGGAGCGTATCCGCGGCCGCTTTGAGCTGCGCGACGTGGACTTCACATATCCCAACGGTACCCAGGCCCTGTTCGGGGTGAACATGGTGATAGAGCCCGATAAGATAACGGCCCTGGTGGGTCTTTCCGGCGCCGGCAAGAGCACCATAGTGAACCTGTTGGACAAGTTCTACGTACCGCAGAAGGGTACCATTACGCTGGATGGAGTGGACCTCTGCGAATACGACACCAAGTATCTGCGTGAGAACATCGGTCTGGTGCTGCAGAAGAACCACATCTTTGACGGAACGATAGAAGAGAATATCCTTTATGGCAAGCCTTCTGCTACCCATGAAGAGGTGGTGGAGGCGGCCAGGAAGTCGCACATCTATGACCAGATCATGGCGCTGCCAAAGCAGTTCCAGGGTAAGGCCAGCGATCTCTCCGGCGGCCAGCAGCAGCGCATTGCCATAGCCCGCATGTTCCTCAAGAACCCGCCCATCATCTTCCTCGACGAACCCACCGCCAGTCTGGACGCCATCGCCACTGAGCAGATCAAGAACAGCATAGACGCCATCAAGCGAGACCGCACCGTGATAATCATCTCTCACAGCATCTCCCAGATTATTGACAGCGAGATGGTCTATGCCCTCCAGAACGGCCGGGTAGAGGAAAGCGGCGATCCCGATTCAATATACAAGAAGGGCGGCATCTACAAAGACATCATAGATGCCTCTGCCCGCAGTCTCAACATAGAAAAAATCGCAAGGACGATTTCCGAGGGTTAATCCTCCATCAACTTCTTGTACTTGAAGCGTTTGGGCTCGGTATTGCCTAGACGCATCTTCTTATTCTCTTCGTATTCGGAGTAGTTGCCGTCAAAGAAGACCACCTGGCTGTCGCCTTCGAAGGCGAGGATGTGGGTGGCGATGCGGTCCAGGAACCAGCGGTCGTGGGATACTACCACGGCGCAGCCGGCGAACCCGTCGAGACCTTCTTCAAGAGCGCGGATGGTGTTTACATCCACGTCGTTGGTGGGCTCGTCAAGCAACAGCACGTTGCCTTCGTTTTTCAGCGTGAGGGCCAGATGCAGGCGGTTGCGCTCGCCGCCGGAGAGGATGCCGCACTTCTTTTCCTGGTCGGCACCGGAGAAGTTGAAGCGGGAAATCCATGCGCGGGCATTTATTTCGCGGCCGCCCATGCGCACCCATTCCGAATCGCCAGCTACGGTCTGGTAAACGGTCTTTTCGGGGTTGATGGATTTGTGCTGCTGGTCTACATATGCCAGTTTCACCGTTTCGCCAATCTCAATGCTGCCGGTATCGGGCTTTTCGATGCCCATTATAAGGCGGAAGAGGGTGGTTTTGCCGGCGCCGTTGGGGCCGATTACACCCACGATGCCTGCGGGAGGCAACTCAAAGTTGAGGTGTTCGAACAGCACGCGTCCGTCATATGCCTTGGAGACATCGTTGAAACGGATGACTTTGTTGCCAAGGTGCGGTCCGTTGGGGATATAGATTTCCAGATTCTCTTCTTTCTGTTTGACATCGGCGCTGGCCAGCTTTTCGTATGCGCCCAGACGGGCTTTCTGCTTGGCCTGACGGGCCTTGGGGGCCATTCGAACCCATTCCAGCTCGCGTTCCAGAGTCTTGCGCCGTTTGCTCTCCTGCTTCTCTTCCATTGCCAGACGCTTGGTTTTCTGGTCCAGCCAGGAAGAGTAGTTTCCCTTCCAGGGGATGCCTTCGCCGCGGTCCAGTTCGAGTATCCAGCCAGCCACATTATCCAGGAAGTATCGGTCGTGGGTTACGGCAATCACGGTGCCTTTGTACTGCTGCAGGTGCGCCTCCAGCCACTGGATACTCTCGGTGTCCAGATGGTTGGTGGGCTCGTCCAGAAGCAGCACGTCGGGCTGCTGGAGCAGCAGACGGCAGAGCGCCACGCGTCGGCGTTCGCCACCCGAAAGGTTCTTCACAATCGCCTCTGAAGGCGGGCACTGAAGGGCATCCATGGCGCGCTCCAGCTTGGAGTCGATCTCCCAGCCACCGTGATGGTCTATGAGTTCTGTAAGCTCGCCCTGACGCTCGATGAGCTTATTCATTTCATCGTCGTCAAGGGGTTCGCAGAACTTCATCCCGATCTCGTTGTACTCATTCAGCAGGTCCATCACCTCCTGAACGCCTTCCTGAACTACTTCTAGGACGGTCTTTTCCGGATCCATCTCGGGCTCCTGAGCCAGATAGCCCACGGTATAACCGGGTGCCCAAACGACCTCGCCGCGGATGGATTTCTCAATGCCGGCGATAATCTTCAGCAACGTTGACTTACCACTGCCGTTGAGACCTATGATGCCGATTTTGGCACCGTAGAAGAAGCTAAGGTAGATATCCTTGAGGATAACTTTATTATTGTGCGGCAACACCTTGCCCACACCGTTCATAGAGAATATGATCTTTTCGTCTGCCATAGGATTATTCTTCTATCAGTTTCCAGCCTTTGGGAAGGGAGATGGTTTTGTCAAACCGGCCGTCGGTGATGGTCCAGTCAAGCTTGATTGCGCCGTCCGGGACGGGGAGTAGGGCATGGCACTCTTTGAGGCCGGTGTCGCGAAGACGCAGAGTCAGGGTCTTGCCCACGCGGTCTACATTATACAAGCCGGCAGCATCGCGGTAGAGAACGTGCGCCACATGGGCGGCAAAGCCGTGGTTGCAGCTGTCGCTGAAGGTCATATTTTCCCAAAGGGTGCCGGTGGCCTGTGCCATAGGGAGGTAAAAGTCGCCGAACTCCTTCAAGGACTGGGCGCCGAGTCCGTTCTCTGAAAGCAGTTCCATGCGCAGATAGTTGCCAAACAGGGCGTTGGCCTTGGGTACATCGGGATATTTGTCCTCCTTCTCGCGTATCGGACCGAATTCTGTGGCCATGCGCTGCCAGAGTTCCGGATAGGTCTCAGGGGTGGCGGTACGGAAGAAGAAAGCGTAGTACTGGCAAGTCTCTGTGTGGTTGTTGGTGCGCACCAGCGAGCCGTCTTCCTGCCGCATGGCGTTGTCGCAGAAGAAGCGGCCGTCGAAGCTCTGGCTGCGGATGGTCTCGCGCATCACCTCTGCGCGCTCATGTAGAGCCGGGTCGTTGTACATGCGGGCAATCGCGTCAAGCATACCCGCATACTGCATGTTGGAAGGGTAGTTCACATCCCACACGAAATGGTTGGCGGCGGACCACTCGATAAATACCCAGCTGCCCAGGCGCTCCAGCAGTCCGTCGGAATTCAGATAGCCGTCAAAGAACTTAACCAGACCATAGACGCGGTCGCGGAAGGCGTCCACCATCTCGCGGTCGCCGCTGCGGGCCAGATACTCTTCAAGCTCCAGCACGAACCACATTGCGTAGTTGGGAATGTAGGTGCCTCCCTCAAAGTTGTCGGAGGGGTAGCACATGGGCACCATACCCTCCGGAATAGTCTTGAAATGCTCCGGGAGCAGATAATTCTCCAGAAAGTTTTTCTCTACGAGGGTGTTTCCGGAGAGGTCGCACTCAACTCGTGAAGAGAAGAAACTGTCGCCCAGCCAGCCTGCGCGTTCACGTGAAGGGCAGTCCATAAAGATGTCCAGTGCGCACTGGCGTATGGTCTCGCGTGCTGCATCGAAGATTTCGTTTAGGGTGTCGTTGTCGCAGCTGAACTGTGCGGCCTGCACGGCAGAATTGCAGTAATCCCGCAGGTAGATGCGCTCTATTGTGGCATCGCCGGTGATGCCCACCTGTGCGAACTGCATGGTGTAGGGCTCTATGCTCTCCAGGGTATAATGACCCGGCTCAAGATCCCACGCCACATAGCCGCGGAAAGCCATGCGGTGCTTCAGTGCGCCGTCTGTGAGCAGTTCTTCGTAATCTATGGTGAGTGATGTCCTCTCGCGCACCTCTATTTCGCAGCCCAGAAAGCCGCTGTATTCGCGGCCAAAGGTGTACAGGCGGTCGGCCTCTGATATAACCGATGCCTCATGCACGGTGTAATCGGGGTAGGGCACACGGCGCACGATAGTGGTCTTGGCGGGTTGCTCTGCCAGCACCACCTCGCTGTCCGATGTGAACTCAGGGTCTGTTTGCCATAGGTCGTACCCTTCTGCGAGCACCCAATGCTCCATCTGTGTGCGCTGATAGCTGTATTTGGGGACATTCTGAACCCTTTGCTGCAGGTCGTATCCCTTGAAATCGCGTCCGGTGTATGCGATAACCTTCCCGCCGGAAACTATCTCCGCCTGCAGGAAAGAGGGTTGGCTGAGTAGATAGAACGACTCTGTGTTATATCCGGTAACCTCCACTGAGACCACGTTGCGCCCTTCGTGAAGATAGGGGGCGATGTCGTAGCAGTCTATGCGATAGTAATCATGTGCCGCCACGCACGGGCCGTGACCCACAAACTCACCGTTGACCCGCAGACGGTATATGGTGGATGCCGCGATGCGGATGTCGGCATCCTTATGGTAATCGATAACTTCGCGGAAGGCCAGCGTCAGGTTTACCTCAAGCTCGCGTCCGGAGGCCCATACCGGCACGGCCTTTTGAAAGAGTCGATGTTCTGACGGTCCACGGGAGCGGCGCAACCCGCCAGGGCAGCCGCTACAAACAGTGTCGCCAACAAGTGAATCTGTCTCATATATCCTTATCTGTAAAGTTTAATCGCTTCGGGGGCGCCCACCAGCCATACGGTGTCGCCGGGTTGCATTATCATGTCGGGTTCGGGGTTCATGTAGGTCTCCTCTCCGCGCTCTATGCCTATCAGCATGCAGCCGGAGTTGCGCATGTCCACCATCTTGAGCGACTTGCCCGCCAGCAGCGAGCCCGCCTCAATGATGAAGGACTCTACCTCCACGGCAGAAGCGTCGCCTTCGGCAACCCTGACATCCTCGCTGAGCGCCTTCTTGAAGGCCTCCACGCGATCCATGGTGCCCACCACCAGAATCTCATCTGCAGGGAATAGGAACTCTGCGGCAGAGGGGATGTTGATTATGCTGCTGCCGCGCATTATCTTCACTATGTTCACGCCGTAGTCGCGTCTGAGGGGTATGTCGCTCAGCTGCTGCCCGGCATATTTGAAATCTGAGCTCACCGTGAGCCGCTCCACGCAGATGTCATGGCCGTCCATCTTTTCCCTGATGGTGGTGGTTACGGGAGCGTTCTGGCGCTGGTATTCGTCCTTCGCACGCATGTTCTCCACAAACCGGCTTTCCAGCGCGCTGGAGCGCTTGTTGAACAGGCGCAGGAGGATAAAGGCGGCCGCAGCCAGCGAAGCTATGAGTATAACGATGCCCAGTCCCGGTTTGAGATAGTGCGATACCACCGCCATCACAAACGCCACCGCCAGGAATATTTTGAGGGCGCTCATGGCAAACAGCGGGCCGCGTCCGGCGGCGGAGGATTCTCTCCAGATGCCGTCGTAAAGCTCCTTGTACTTGCCGGCTGCTATCACCATGCCGTACAGAAACGGTGACATTATCATAAGAGTTACAACGGCGCACACAATGTTTACGGCTACGGGCCCGATGCGCACGAAGCGTTCGTGTGCAAACGGATCCAGGAAGATGTTGGAAGCCAGCAATATAGCCAGCAGCATCACATTGTAGGGTATCATCCTGATAAGGTATGCCTTGATAAGCTGCTTCCACTGGCTGTCGCGTGCCTGGGAGTGGCCGGAACCGCGCACCTCGCTGAGTACGGAGAACATCCTGGGCGGCAGTTTGCGGCTCAGGATGCCGTAGAACGGCTCAGAGAGCTTCATGAAATAAGGTGTGGTGAAAGTGGTAATAACAGATACCGCTACCACCACCGGATAAATATAATCTGCCATCACCCCCAGGCTTTTGCCAAGACTGGCGATGATGAAGGCGAATTCGCCGATCTGAGCCATGGAGAAACCGCTGCGCACGGCGCTGTGCAGACCCTGGCCCGCCATAAGCACGCCGCTGGTGGCAAACAGCGGGATGCCGATTACCACCACAACTATAAGGATGAGTATCGGCTGCCAGTACTGGACTATTATTGCAGGGTCCACCATCATACCCACAGATACAAAGAAGATGGCCCCGAACAGGTCTTTTATGTTCTTAATGGAATGAGAGATATGCTCGCCCTCAAGAGTTTCTGCCAGAAGGGAACCCATTACAAATGCACCCAGAGCAGAAGAGAATCCGGCCGCGGTGGCAAGCGCCACCATACCGAAGCAGAGCCCCACGGAGAGTATCACCAGCATCTCTTCGTTCATTACCTGCCGCCCCTTCTTGAAGAGTGTGGGAATCAGGAACATACCCACAACGAACCAGAGCACCAGGAAGAACAGCAGTTTGAGCAGCGCCATGGCCATCTCACCGCCGGCGAACTGCTGGCTCACCGCCATGGTTGAGAGCAATACCATGAGCACCACCGCCAGCAGATCTTCCACTACCAGCGTGCCGAACACCACGTTGGTGAACGGCATCCCCTTCAATCCTAAATCATCGAAGGCTTTGATGATGATGGTTGTGGACGACATGGAGAGCATTCCGCCAAGGAAGATGCGTTCCATGTGGCTCCAGCCCATTGCGCCGCCCACAGCCATGCCGGTCACGAACATCCCGAAGAAGATGGTGGCAGCGGTAATAAGGGCGCTGCTGCCCACCTTCAGAAGCTTCTTGAAGCTGAATTCGAGGCCCAGGGCGAACAGCAGGAAGATGATACCGATTTCTGACCACTGCTCTATGGTTTCCGGTTTGGTGAGGCCGGGAAAGAGGCCGAAGTGGGGCCCTACAAGAAAGCCGGCCACAATGTAACCGAGTATCAGCGGCTGCTTCAGCGCCCTGAAAATCAGGGTGATGATGCCGGCGGAGATGAATATCAGGGCAAGGTCTTTGACCAGGTTAAGGCTCTCGTCCATATGTGTTTATCTGCGTTTGAGATGTCTGTTTTCAAGGAAGAATACGGTGACAATTACCAGGGTCACAACCGCTGCCACTATATGGCCGGCGGTGAGGCCAAGCGCCAGGCCGCCAGCTTTGTAGGGCGCAACCATGAAGTAGCATACGCACACATATGTCAGGAAGGTGGCGGGAATGGCGGTGAACAGAGGATTTCTGCTGTGCTTGTATAGATATCTGGTCGCGGTCCAGAGCACTATGGATGCCAGCACCTGGTTGGAGATGCCCACGTAATTCCAGATAGTGGAGAAGTCAAAGGTGCAAACCAGCACTGCCACTATGAATATCGGCAGTGCAATGAGAATCCTGTTAACTATCGGTTTCTGGCTGATGTGAAGCGCGTCGCCAATTATCAGCCTCAGGCTGCGGAAGGCGGTGTCGCCGGAGGTGATGGGGCATGCAATCACGCCCAGAAGCGCCACCACTGCGCCCACCTTGCCCAGCCAGTCCTTGCAGATGGCATTCACCAGAATCGCGGGGGTGCTGCCGGCAGATGCGGCCGCGTTCAGGCCGTCGGGTCCGCCGGTATATGCCATGGCTGCGGTGGCCCAAATGGAGGCCACGATGCCTTCGCAAATCATCGCCCCGTAGAATATCGGGCGGCCGTACTTCTCGTTGGGCATGCAGCGCGCCATAATGGGGCTCTGGGTGCTGTGGAAGCCAGATATCGCTCCGCAGGAAATCACAATGAAGAGCATCGGGAACAGGATGTTCTTATCGGGATTCGAGTGGAAATTCTTCATGTTGGAGAAGGTCAGCTCCGTGAGATGGATGCTGCCGTTGGCCCCTTTCACTATCAGCGCACAGCCCACGGCCACAGCCATGAACAGCAGCACCGCGCCCAGGTAGGGGTATATGCGGCCGATAATCTTGTCTATCGGCACCAGCGTGGCAAGGATGTAATATGCAAAGATTACGATAACCCAGAACAGCTTGTTCACCGGTGCGAGATTGTTCAGCAGGTCTGCGGGACCCGTAACAAAAGAGCAGCCGATGCCGATTAGCAGCAGCGCCACAAACACCTGCATCAGAATCTTTATCCGTTTGCCAAGATACATGCCGATGATGGATGGGGTGCCGCGGCCGTTGGCGCGGATGGAGAGCATTCCGGAGAAATAGTCGTGCACGGCGCCCATGAAGATGCAGCCCACCACAATCCACAAATACGCCATGGGACCGTATGCGGCGCCCAGAATCGCTCCGAAGATGGGGCCCAGGCCGGCGATGTTCAGAAACTGGATTACAAATATGCGCCAGGGCTTCAGCGGCTCAAAATCCACGCCGTCCTTGTGGCTCAAGGCGGGTGTCTGTCGGCCGGGGTCGGCCTTGAAAAGCTTCTGCTCTACAAACTTCCCGTAAAACAGGAAGCCCGCTATGAGCAGTACGATAGAAGTTATAAAGGTTATCATAGGTGCAAATGTAGGCATTTTTACCCTACGTTATTGCCATATTATTCCTATCTTTGGCAATTCTTAGACACATTTTTGCATATCGGATGAAAAAGCTGCTTACCCTCGCTCTGTTGTGCATTCTGGCGGCCGGCTGCAACGGCACGAAATGCACCATAACCCCCGGCAATCTTACCACTGAATACAAGCAGGATGCATTCACGGATGCGGTCAGCCCACGTTTCTCCTGGATTAACACAGGCCGCAAGGATGGCGCCACCCAGACATCATATCATATCAGGGTGTTCACCGATCCCTACCACCCGGAGAAGACCTGCTGGGATTCCGGCATCGTAATCAGCAAAGAGTCGGTGCTGATTCCCTACAAGGGTAAGGCGCTGGGCTCCTGCACCGATTACTACTGGCAGGTGCAGGTCCGCGACGAAAAGGGTGAACCCTCCAGGTGGAGCGAAGTCTGCCACTTTCACACCGGAATGCTGCTCAAGTCGCTCTGGAAAGCACAGTGGATTGGAGCCCCGTGGCAGGGAGAGGAGTCGTATGACTATGACATGAGCGAAGATGTGCAGCCCGCACCGCTTCTCCGCAAGGAGTTAGAAATCACCAAGCCTGTCAAATCTGCCCGCTTCTACGGCACCGGCCTGGGATACTTTGAACTTTACGTTAACGGCAGCAAGATGGGCGATGAGTACCTTGTGCCCAACCAGACCAACTACGGCTACCGCGAGAAACTGGAAGAGCGTCTGCTACCCATTCCGGACCCATTCAACGGCTACAGTGTGGCATATGTGAGCTACGATTTGACAGACCAGATACGCGAAGGACGCAACGCCGTGGGCGCCATTCTGGGCAACGGCTATTACGACCTGGTGTTCCGCCGCTTTGTGATGGGCTACGGCGTGCCCAAGTTCTACGGGCAGATTCAGATCCGTTATGAAGACGGCACCTCCGAGCTGATTCCTACCGATACAACTTGGAAGATAGAAAAGAGCGCCATTGTGTTTGACCAGCTCTATTTTGGCGAGACTTACGATGCCCGTCTGGAGCATGATGGTTGGTGCGAGCCGGGTTATGACGATTCCTCCTGGGCAAACGTCGTTCCCAAGCGCGCCCCCGAAGGCGAACTGATTGCCCAGAGTGGCCTTCCTGACCGAATCACCGCCACATACAAGCCCACCGACATACAGAAGATTGATTCTACCGGAGTGATTATTGTCACTTTTCCTGATTATATCTCCGGCTGGGTAGAGCTCAAGAATCTGAGTCTGCAGGAAGGTCAGAAGGTAACCGTTTACAACCTTACTGAGGATTACAACGCCGCAGAGAAGGCCGTGAGCGCCATGACATACATCGCCAAGGGTACCGGAAAAGAGAGCTGGCACCCCCGATTTGAGTATTACGCCTTCCAGCAGGTGGAGATTCACGGGCTGGACAATCTGCTCCCGGACCAGATTGAGGCCCAGGCGGTTAACAGCGACATAGAGCAGGCCACCGCGTTTGAAAGCTCCAACGAGTTGATAAACTACATGGACAAGATATGGCGCCGCACCCAGTTGGACAATATGCACGGCAATATCCCCACCGACACCCCGCACCGCGAGCGCATAGGCTACACTGGCGACGGACAGGCGGTAGGACCCACCGTGATGACCACCATGAAGGCGGACTCCTTCTACTACAAGTGGATGCGCGACCTCCGCGAGGCACAGAAAGCGGACGGTTACGTGTGCAACTCGGCCCCCTGGCAGCCCGAGGCTGGCGGCGGAGTGGCCTTTGGCTCTGCCATGAACGTGATTCCGTTCGAGTTCTATATGGAATACGGCGATACCCGCGCCCTTCGCGAGTGCTACGACGCTATGGCGGCCCATACCCGCTGGATGCTTAACTGGGTGGATCCTGCAACCAACATAATGGAGAGCAAAACTGGCCGTTACTTCATGGACCTTGGCGAATGGAACGCTCCATGGGACATCCCTTCCAAGGCGTTGGTACACACCTGGTTCCTGTGGAAGTGTGCCGACAACACCGCCCGCGCAGCACAGATTCTCTCCAAACCTGAGGATGCCGAATATTTCGCAGCCCTGCGCGATACCACCGCCGCCGCTTTCCACCGCTATTTCTGGGACGAAGAGGCGCAGTCATACGGCAAGTGGGGCAGCAACATGTGGGCGCTGGCCATGGGCGGCGCCTCGGAAGAACGCCTGCAAAAGGCTCTGGACGCCCTGGTGGCAAATATCGCGGAGTGCGGTAACCACCTGCACGTCGGCTTCGTGGGCTGGCGCTACCTGTGCGAGATACTTGTCAGATACGGCCGTGCCGATCTGGCATACGAGATAATCAACAAGCGCGACTTCCCCAGCATCGGCTATTGGATAGAGCAGGGGGCGGTCACTTTCTGGGAGCAGTGGGACGGCGTGTTCTCCCGCAATATCCCCTTCATGGGTGGCGGCATCCGCTGGTTCTATCGCGACCTGGCTGGGCTTGAACCCACGGAGCCCGGCTATCGTGAATTCGAAATCAGACCCACCGTGGTAAAAGGTCTCGACTGGGTCAAGTTCCACAAAGACTCTCCGTACGGCCGCATCAGCATTGATTGGATGGTCGCAAACGGGGGCGCGTTCACACTCAAGTGCACCGTTCCGGTTGGCACCACCGCCACGGTTTATGTCCCGGACGGCGACGGTGTGCGCGAAGAGAAACTCGTCAGTGGTAAGTATACCCTCAAAGGAAAGGTCAACATTGAATAATTAACATCAGCATATATGAAAAAGATCATTATCCTGGTTGCTCTCTGCGCCACGGTTGTCGGTTGCAACTGCACCAAATCTACCATCGCTCCGCAGAATCTCACAACTGAATATCAGAAGGATGCGTTCACAGATGTCGTCAGCCCCCGCTTCTCGTGGGTAAATGTCAGCAAAAAAGCCGGCGCCGCACAGACATCTTACCATATCAGGGTGTTCACAGATCCCGCCAATCCGGAAAAGACCAGCTGGGACTCCGGCATAGTTATCAGCAAAGAGTCGGTGCTGATTCCCTATAAGGGCAAGGCTCTCGGCTCCTGCACGGATTACTATTGGCAGGTTCAGGTGCGAGATGAGAAGGGCGAGGCTTCCAAGTGGAGCGAGGTGTGCCACTTCCATACCGGAGTGCTGCTGAATTCCATCTGGCAGGCACAGTGGATAGGCGCGCCCTGGCAGGGAGAGGAGTCATACGACTACGATCGCAGCGAGGATGTACAGTCCGCACCGCTGCTCCGCAAGGAGTTTGAAATAAGCAAGCCCGTCAAATCCGCACGCTTCTACGGCACCGGTCTGGGTTACTTTGAGCTGTACGTGAACGGCAGCAAGATGGGAGATGAATATCTGGTGCCCAACCAGACCAACTACGGCTATCGCGAGAAGCTGGAAGAACGTCTGATTCCGGTTCCAGATCCGTTCAACGGCTACAGTGTGGCATACGTTAGCTACGATTTGAAGGATGCCCTGGTGCAGGGAACCAACGCTGTTGGCGCTATTCTGGGCAACGGTTTCTACGACCTGGTGTTCCGCCGCTTTGTTATGGGTTACGGTGTGCCCAAGTTCTACGGGCAGATTGTAATCAAGTATGAGGACGGTACCACCGATGTGATTGCCAGCGACCCCACCTGGAAGATTGCCAAGAGCGCGATACTCTACGACCAGATGTACATTGGCGAGCAGTACGATGCCCGCGCAGAGCACGATGGCTGGAGCAAGCCCGGCTATGATGATTCTGCCTGGGAGTCCGCAGTGCTCAAACGCGTGCCTGAAGGCGAGCTGGTGGCGCAGTTTGGCCCGAGTGACCGGGTGACCGCTACCTACAAACCTACATCCATAGAGAAGATAGATTCCACCGGCGTGATAAAGGTCAGTTTCCCGGAAGAGATTTCCGGCTGGGTGGCTCTCAAGGATCTCAAGCTGCAGAAAGACCAGAAGATAGTTATTCGCTATATCAACGAGTCGCTTATCGGTACTAATCTATATATCGCTAACGGTTACGGCAAGGAGAGCTATCATCCCCGCTTTGAGTGGTATGTATTCTCACAGGTTGAGATTGAGGGGCTGGATGCATTGCAGGCTGCCCAGATAGAGGCGCAGGCGGTGAATTCAGACGTACCGCAGGCCACCACCTTCGAGTCCTCCAACGAGCTGATAAACAAGATAGACAAGATATGGCGCCGCAGCATGCTGGACAACATGCACGGCGGCGTGCCCACCGACTGCCCGCACCGCGAGCGCATCGGCTATACCGGCGATGGTCAGGCAGTGGCCCCCACAACCATGATGGCGATGGGTGCGGATGCCTTCTACAACAAGTGGATTCGCGACATCCGCGAGGCGCAGAAGCCCGACGGCTATGTGGCCAATTCGGCACCCTGGCAGCCCGAGGCTGGCGGCGGCATCCCCTGGGGCGCATCCATCAACATGATTCCGTTTGACTTTTACTGGGAGTACGGCGACCTTCGCCTGCTCAAGGAGTGCTACAAGCCCATGGCAGACCAGACCCGCTGGATGACTACCTGGGTTGACCCCGCTACCGGTGTCATGGAGAGCCGCTCCGGCCACTATTTCAAGGACCTGGGCGAGTGGGTTCCGGCATACGGACTCCCTTCCAACGCATTGGTGCATACATGGTTCCTCTGGGCCTGCGCAGACCGCACGGCAAAGACTGCAGCCATACTTGGAGATGCAGAGGGTGAGGCTTATTTCACCGAGTTGCGCGACAAGACAGCCGAGGCCTTCCACCGCGCTTTCTACAATCCCGAGACTGGTTCTTACGGCAAGGACGGCAGCAACGTATTTGCCCTGGCTATGGGCGTCCCGGCAGACCGCGAGCAGAAGGTTGTGGATGCTTTGGTAGCCAATATCGCAGAACACGACAACCATCTCCACACAGGCTTTGTTGGATTCCGCTACTTGTGCGAGATGCTGGTTAAGCACGGCCATGCCGATCTGGCATACGAGATAATCAACAAGCGTGACTATCCCAGCTTCGGCTGGTGGATAGAGCAGGGGGCCACCGTTACATGGGAACAGTGGAACGGCGATTTCTCTCACAATCACCCCTTTATGGGCGGCGGCATCCGCTGGTTCTACCGTGACCTGGCCGGTCTTGAACCCACCGAGCCCGGATATCGCACGTTTGAAATCAGGCCCACCGTGGTGGACGGTCTCAACTGGGTCAAGTTCACCAAAGAGTGCCCTTACGGCCACATCGGCATCGACTGGAATGTGACAGTCGGCGGTGCTTTCACCCTCAAGTGTGAAGTGCCCGTGGGTACCGTCGCCACCGTTTATGTTCCAGATGGCGACAGCGTCCGTGAAGAGGTTTTGACCTCCGGTCGCCATACTCTCAAAGGCAGCGTCATCAGATAAATTCAGTAATCAATAGAAGTCAGCAATATGAAAGCCAGAAGATTTATGATTTCGGCGGCCGTAATGATGACCGCAATGTTCATGGGCGCGATTTGCCCGGCATACGGTCAGAAGAATGAAGTGCGCATCGCAAAGGAGCTCAAGTATCGTCCCGACGGTAAGTTCAAGATACTGCAGTTCGCCGATACACATTACATCTCTGGAGATACCCGTTCCAAGCGTGCCTTGAATAATGTGATAGCGATGCTGGATGCGGAGAAGCCCGATTTCGTGATCTTTACAGGCGATGTGATCTTTGGCAACCCGGCTGAGGCCTCCGCTCATGAGATACTGCAGCCGCTTGTAGACCGCGGAATCCCCTTCGCAGTTGCTCTGGGTAATCACGACAGCGATTTCGAGCTCTCCCGTACGGAGATATTTAAGGTATACCGTTCTGTACCCGGTAACGTGAATACTCCGGATGATCTGGGGCTTCACGGCTGCTCCAACGATATCCTGACTCTGTCAGGTCCAAGGGGCGTGGACAGGGTAATCTACCTCTTTGACAGCGGCAACCGCGATTATATGGCGGGTGTCAGCAGCTGGGGATATGTCCACTCAGACCAGATAGAGTGGTATCGTAACGCGAGCCGTTATTTTACTGAGAAGAACGGTGGCAAGCCGGTTCCCTCAATCGTATTCCAGCACATTCCCGTTCCTGAATACAATCAGGCCCTTTACGATAAGGGCGACAAGGCCCGTTTCCTGGTAGGCAACCTTGGCGAGGAGCCCGCATCCCCCATATTCAACTCTGGTCAGTATGTGGCCATGAGAGAGATGGGCGACGTGCAGGCCATGATCACCGGTCACGACCATAACAACGATTTTGTTCTCATGTGGCAGGGGTTCTTCTTTATCTACGGCCGTTTCAGCGGCTGTGACACCGTATACAACGACCTCAAGCCCAGCGGCGCCCGTGTATTCGAATTCACCGCAGGCGACGACGGCTTCCGCACCTGGATCCGCGTTTACGGCAAAAACACAATAGAGCAGAACATGTACCTCTTCCCCGGTATGAAAACCCTCTCCGACAAACGGTAATTATACGATTACTACCGCGGGGTGAAGCCGGAGGCGACGGCGGAGGCGGTGTCGGGGTCTTTGATTTGGGAGAGCAGGGCGAGGGCGAATTCTACGGCGTAGCCGGGGCCGCGGCCTGTGACAAGGCGGCCGGAGACTGCGCTGCCGGCTGCTATGTGTTTGATGCCGGAGGCCTCAAGCGCTGGCTCGAAGCCGTCGTAGCAGGTCATCTGGCTGCCGGAGAACAAATCGCCTTGTGAGGCCAGGACAACAGCGGGGGAGGCGCAGATGGCGGCCACTCCGCCTCCCGCAGCCCAGTGCTTGTGCAGCACTTCCATTAGCGGTTCGAATTCCGCCAGGTTCTTTGCGCCGGGCATGCCGCCGGGGAAGATGAGATAGTCTTCCGGAGATGCATCGTCGCAGATAGTGTCCTCAAAATCGTCCCAGCAAAGGTCACTTATCATCTGCATGCCGTGCGCTCCCTCTACCAGGGAATTGTCGTATATGGAAACGGTCTTGACGTCCACGCCGCCGCGGCGCAGAATGTCAAATGTGGCAAGTGCCTCGACCTCTTCGAAGCCGTCGGCCAGAAAAATATAAATTCCTTTCATAATTCTTGTTTATAGGCTCTTCAAAGTTAAAAAAAATGCTACTTTTGCAAAACCGCATTTCACATACACTATGGACAAACTTGGTTTTGACAAGGATAAATACCTTGCTATTCAGTCGAATAAAATCAAGGAGCGCATCGCTATGTTCGGCGACAAACTCTACCTCGAGTTCGGAGGGAAACTTTTTGACGATTATCATGCCAGCAGAGTGCTGCCAGGATTCGCTCCAGACAGCAAGATTACCATGCTGCTGCAGATGAAAGACGAGGCTGAGATTGTGGTTGTGATAAACGCCGGCGACATAGAGAAGAACAAGGTGCGCGGCGACCTGGGCATCACATACGATATGGATGTGCTGCGCTTGATAGACGCCTTCCGCGGTTACGGACTGTATGTGAGCAGCGTGGTGCTTACCCGCTTTGAGAACCAGGCCAACGCAATCGCTTACCAGAAGAAGCTGGAGAAGCTGGGGCTTAAGGTTTACCGGCACTATCCGATTCCGGGATATCCTTCCAACCTGGCGCTGATAAACAGCGAGGAGGGTTACGGCCGCAACGACTTTGTGGAGACCAGCCGCCGTCTGGTGGTGGTTACTGCCCCGGGTCCTGGCAGCGGCAAGATGGCAACGTGTCTGAGCCAGTTATATCACGAGCACAAGCGCGGCGTGAAGGCGGGTTACGCTAAGTTCGAGACCTTCCCGGTGTGGAGCCTCCCGCTCAAGCACCCCGTGAACTTGGCATATGAAGCGGCTACCGTTGATCTGGACGATGTGAACATGATTGACCCTTATCACCTGGAGGCGTACGGCAAGATTGCGGTTAACTACAACCGCGACGTGGAGATATTTCCCGTGCTGAACCAGATGATGACCCAGATAATTGGCGAATCGCCATACAAGTCACCCACCGACATGGGCGTGAACATGATTGGCGAGTGTATCAGTGACGACGATGTGGTTTGCGACGCCGCCCGTCGCGAGATTATCCGCCGGTATTACAACGTCGCCTGCCAGGTGCGCACCGCTAATGCCGACGCCGCCCAGCTTTCCAAGCTGGAGATGGTGATGGAACAGGCCAAGGTGGAGCCGTGCAACCGCAAGGTGACTGTTCTGGCGCGTGAGATGGCAGAGAAGACGGGACTGCCCGCAGCTGCAATAGAGATGAACGACGGCGCCCTGATTGCGGGCAAGACCAGCGAACTGCTGGGATGCTCAGCGGCCATGCTGCTGAATGCCCTCAAGTATCTGGCGCACATTCCGGACCAGGTGGATTTGATATCGCCCATAGTTATCGAGCCTATCTGCAATCTGAAGACAAAGCATCTGGGCAACCGGAATCCCAGGCTGCATGTGAATGAGGTGCTGCTGGCGCTCTCAATTTGTGCGCTCACCGATATGAATGCCAGGAAGGCATTGGAGAAGATTGACGATCTTCGCTGCTGCGAGGTGCATACCAGTGTGATTCTCTCCGGGGTGGATGTGGCTACGTTCCGCAAGCTGGGTGTGAATCTGACCAGTGAGCCGGTTTACCAGAGCAAAAAGCTGTATCACGCTTTTTAGAGCAGGTATTCGAGAACTCTCTCTTCTACGTTATAGGGTCTGATGGTATTCAGACCCATTTTTTTTATCGCAAGATCCATCATCTCGTTATCATTGCCGGTGCAGCCAAAATGGCGGCCTGCATCTACCAGCACTCTTTTAGGTACGAGACCGATTATTTCTGTGCCGGTTACGGTGAGACCGCGGAGGGCTGCCCGGGTGCAGACTGTCTCGTATGCCATGTGAAGAGGGGTGAGGGAGATGTCAGTGATGTTCATGGAGACCTGGGCGAAGCCGTATTCGGGGATGTACCAGCCTATGGCCTTGCAGCCGGGCAGCAGGCCGGCGATGCCGTTCCAGCCCCTGGCGCGAACCTCCAGTGCGATAGCTTTTGCGGCTTTGACATCGGCTGTGTCAAGGTTGAAATTGACCGCTATCAGAAAGTCGCGGGCCCCCACGGTGGTGGCACCTGAACGGGCTGCCTGCAATGTGTATGTATCTCCGCAGAAGTCGGGCCTTTGGGCAGGGTCTGCTATCTTGGCTTCCATCGCCTCATATTCTCCGGCACGGCACACCTCCAGCCGCTTGCGCTCCGGCTTGTATGCAGATTCGCCATAACAGTAGCAGGGGATACCAAGCACTTTGTAAATCTTCTCCGCAAGGTTGCGGGCAAGGGCGGCGCACTCTTCCATGGATATTCCGGAGACTGGCACCAGCGGCAGCACGTCGGTAGCTCCCTGGCGCGGATGGGTGCCGGTGTGTCGGCGCATGTCAATCAGTTCCGAAGCGCGGCGGACGGCATCGAAAGCGCCCTGGAATACGTCGTCTGAGGTGCCGGCAAAGGTGATTACGGTGCGGTTGGTGTCGTATCCGATATCGGTGTGGAGCACCTTGCAGCCGGCGGCGGAAATGCTGCCGGAAATCGCGTTTATAACCGATACGTCGCGCCCTTCGCTGAAATTTGGGACGCACTCAACGATTGCCGCCATTGCTCAGGTTTATTATCGTGTTGAAGATTAATTTGGTGCGCCGAGCCAGTACCGGGTAATCAATGATGTCCGGGGTGTCGGTGGTCTTGAGGGTGTGCTGGTGGAAGCCGGAGGTGAACAGCAGCGCCGGTATCCCGCTCTGATAGAAAGGGTAGTGGTCGCCCAGCCGGTACATGGTGCGGGTAAAATCGTCGCTGCCGTAAAAGGTGTAGTCTATATCCAGCGCCTTGCGTCCGCGGTTGGCGTATGCTATGCAGTCGCGCAGCCGTTCCGGGAGGGTGTTGCGCCCCAGCACAATCAGATAATCCAGGCGCTTGTGCACAGGTACCAGGGTGGCGCCTAGAATGTCGATATTTATATCGCAGATTATGTTTTCCGGTGGCAGGTTCAGATGTGATGTGAAATATTTGCTGCCCGACATGCTGAACTCCTTGCCGTCGAATGCCACAAACAGGATGTTTACTCCGGGGCCTACGCTGTCGCGCCGCATCTGGGAGAACATCTCCGCCACTGTGAGCATCGCAGCCACGCCGGAGGCGTTGTCGTCGGCACCGGGGTAGGTCTTCCCCTTGATTATGCCAATGTGGTCGTAATGGGCGCTCACGATAATGTATTTGTCGCTAACTCCCAGGGCCGGTACAACCCCCATTATGTTGTGCATCTTGATGGTATCGTTGTATCGGAACGATTGCAGGGAGTTGTAGTAGAACGGCTTGAGCTCCAGACTTTTAAAACGTTCTTGTATGTATTCCCGCGCCAGGGCGCACCCTTTGCTGCCCGATGCGCGCCCCTCCATAACGGAGTCGCACAGCCGGTCCACTATGCCGCGCTGCAGGCTCTCCGTAACAATGGCCTCGTACCGCTCGTTCTGGGCAGCGACATTGGTGGCAGAAAGTGCCATCAGCAGCAGTACAACCAAAAGTGCGAACGGGTTCTTCATCTTAACGGAATACGGGTGCGAATTTAGTAATTTCTCTGACAGAAAATAAGTATATTTGCACACTTATCACCACACCCGATGGGAGCTTTCAAGATTCATTCGCCATTCCAGCCCTCCGGAGACCAGCCGCAGGCTATAGAGCAGTTGTGCGCTGGCTTTGAGAGCGGCATGCAGGCACAGACGCTGCTGGGCGTTACCGGCAGCGGCAAGACCTTTACAATGGCGAACGTAATTGAGCGGCTGCAGCGCCCCACGCTGATCCTGAGCCACAACAAGACGCTGGCGGCGCAGCTTTACAGCGAGTTCAAAAGCTTCTTCCCTGAGAACGCGGTGGAATACTTTGTATCGTATTACGATTACTACCAGCCGGAGGCATACATCCCCACCACCGATACTTACATTGAGAAGGACCTCAGCATCAACGATGAAATCGACCGGTTGCGCCTGAGCGCCAGCAGCGCCCTTCTGAGCGGGCGGCGGGATGTGATAGTGATATCCTCTGTAAGCTGCCTGTACGGCATTGGCAATCCGGACGACTTCCACTCCAGCACCATACAGATATCGCGCGGCGATGAGATTCCCCGCAACCAGTTCCTCTACAGCCTGGTGGATGCCCTATATTCACGCACTGAGGGAGAATTCACCCGCGGCAGTTTCCGTGTGAAAGGGGACAGCGTGGATGTGTATCCCGCATATTCGGATTTCGCTTACCGCATCGCTTTCTGGGGAGATGAGATAGAGTCAATAGAGTTGATTGATCCCTCCAGCGGCGCCACGATAAGTTATCACGACACAATATCGATATTCCCAGCCACCAACTTTCTTACGACCCGCGAACGGGCTTCCAAAGCGGTGGAGCAGATTCTGGCGGATATGGTGGACCGGTGCGACTACTTCAACGCCGTGGGGCGGCACCACGAGGCCAACCGGCTACGGCAGAGAGTGGAATATGACGTGGAGATGATAAAGGAGCTGGGCTACTGCTCCGGCATAGAGAATTATTCCCGATACTTTGACGGCCGCAAGGCGGGCCAGCGTCCCTTCTGCCTGATAGATTATTTCCCGGACGACTTTCTGACCTTTATTGACGAGAGTCACGTTACCATACCCCAGATACGTGCCATGTACGGCGGCGACCGCAGCCGCAAGGAGACGCTGGTGGAATACGGCTTCCGCCTCCCCGCCGCGGCCGACAACCGCCCACTGAAGTTCGACGAGTTCTACAGCCTGATAGGGCAGAGGCTCTATGTGAGCGCTACCCCAGGCGACTATGAGCTGGAAGAGTGCGGCGGAGTGATTGTGGAGCAGGTGGTGCGTCCCACCGGCCTGCTGGACCCGCCGATAGAGGTGCGCCCTTCCAAGAATCAGGTGGACGACCTGATGGAGGAGATACAGATCCGTGCGGAGCACGATGAACGGGTGCTGGTAACCACCCTCACCAAGCGGATGGCGGAGGAACTGGAGAAGTACCTCACCAAGAACGAGGTCCGCTGCCGATATATCCACTCCGATGTGGATACGCTGGAAAGGGTGGAGATTATAGAAGATTTCAAGGCGGGGCGCTTTGACGTTCTGGTGGGTGTGAACCTGCTGCGAGAAGGACTGGACCTGCCCAGCGTATCGCTGGTGGCTATCCTGGATGCAGACAAAGAGGGCTTTCTGCGCAGCGACCGGGCCCTTACCCAGACCGCCGGCCGTGCCGCCCGCAATATCAATGGCCTCGTGATCTTTTATGCCGATATAATAACCGCATCGATGCAGGCCACCATAGACGAGACCAACCGTCGCCGCGCAAAGCAGCAGGAATACAACCGCGAGCACCATATCGTGCCGCGTCAGGTGGGGATGCGCGGCCATTCGCCCCTCGCACCTGAAATCGACTATAAGGAAGAGCAGAGAAAGAGGGCAGAATTTTTGCAGTACGATCCTGTTGTGGCATCCATGGACCGCGCTACCCTGCAAAAGATGATTGCGGCTGCAAAGGCGGGCATGGAGGCGGCTGCGGCAGAACTTGACTTTGTGAACGCCGCCCGACTGCGCGACGAGATGAATTCCCTGAAAGAGATACTTTCAAAGAAATGAAACCGGCATCCATAACAACCATATGTGAAGACTACTCCCAGGAGGGTCGCGACGCCATTCTGCAGGCTTATCATCTGGCAGAGGAGGCGCTGAGGGGCAAGTTGCGTAGCAACAACCATCCCTTCATAGAACACGCCCTGGGTGTGGCGGAGATTGTATCCATAATGCTTGGACTGGATGCCGACAGCGTCACTGCCGTGTTCCTGCATGAAGCCAGCCGGGTTGAGCCTTCTGTGCTGGATTCTTTCCACGGCACAGACACCGCCATGGCGCTTACTGCCGGCCTTAACAAGATTTCCCAGATAAAGCCGCGCGACACCATGCTGGAGGCGGACCGCTACCGCAAGCTGATTGCAAGCTACTCCTCCGACCCGCGGGTGTTCATCATAAAGCTGGCGGACCGTCTGGAGATAATGCGTTCGCTGCAGATATTCCCCAAGGCGGACCAGGCGCGCAAAAACGCCGAAACCATGCTGCTTTACATCCCGCTGGCACATCAGGCTGGACTGTACAACATCAAGAGCGAGATGGAGGATCTGTGGCTCAAGTATGCCCATCCAGATGAGTGGCGCACCATCACCAATCATCTCAAAGCCACCGAGCGGGACCGCAACGCCCTTGTGGAGTCGTTCATAAAACCTCTGGAGGAGTCGATCTCCGCCAAGGGTATCAAATACCACCTCAAGTCGCGCACTAAGAGCGCCTATTCCATCTGGAAGAAGATGCAGGTGCAGAACATCCCCATAAGTGAGGTCTATGATGTTTTTGCCATCCGCTTTATTGTGGATGTCCCGCCGGAGAAGGAAATCAGCACCTGCTGGGAGGTGTTCGCCACCGTCACGGAGAAGTATCCGCAGGACGAACGCCGGTTGCGCCAGTGGCTGGACCGTCCAAAACCCAACGGCTATCAGTCGCTGCACTGCACCGTGAATGTAGGCGGTCAGTGGGTGGAGGTGCAGATCCGCTCTGAGAGGATGGATTACGAGGCGGAGCTTGGCGGTGCAGCCCACTGGTCTTACAAGGGGGTCAAGAAAGACGATGTGATTGGGGAATGGCTGCAGACTGTGCGCAGCATGATGGAGAGCCCGGACCATACGCCGTATCAGGATGCTGAGCAGAACCTGCTGAACCAGGATATATTCGTGTTCACTCCCAACGGCGAGCTGCGCCAGCTGCGGGCCGGGAGCAGTGTGCTGGACTTTGCCTTTGAGATACATACCAATGTGGGTCTCAGGTGCTCAGGCGGTCTGGTGAACGGCAAGATGGCCTCCATCCGCGAGCCTCTCAAGACCGGCGATACGGTGGAGATAATCACCTCCAAGAATCAGAAGCCCTCAGAGGACTGGCTTAACTATGTAGTTACCAGCAAGGCACGCAACAAAATCAAGCAGAAGCTCAAAGAACGGGAGAACGCCCTGGCAAAGGCTGGCAAGGAGATTCTGGACCGCCGCCTGAAAAACTGGAAGCTGACCCTGCGTGACGACCAGCTCACCTCTCTCATAAAGAAATACAAGTTCAAGACTGCCAACGAGCTGTTCGGCGCCATAGGAGAAGAGAAGATAGACGTGGCGGAAATCAAGAGCGCCATCCTTCAGGAAGAGACGCCGGAGGCGGTTGCACCGGAGCGCATAGTGGTGCAGAACCGCGGTGACAATGCCCGTGACTACCTTGAAATAGGCGGCAACAGATCGCTGAGCGGTGTGGAATACAAGATGGCCAAGTG
Source organism: Bacteroidales bacterium (assembly GCA_017962235.1). Classification (GTDB taxonomy): domain Bacteria; phylum Bacteroidota; class Bacteroidia; order Bacteroidales; family UBA932; genus Equibacterium. The sequence continues at coordinate 83,683 of JAGCVS010000004.1, forward strand.
CTGCAACCCGGTGTTTGGCGACGACGTGTTCGGCTTTGTCACTATCAACGAAGGGATAAAGATACACCGCCTGTCGTGCCCCAACGCCGCCCGTCTTATAGAGAATTATCCGCACCGCGTGCAAAAGGTGCGCTGGCGTTCCGACGCCGCCACTTCCAGTTCGCAGGTAGCGCTCAAGGTGATGATAGACGAAGAGAGTGCCGTGAACGACGTCCTCACCGTGATTACATCGTATCATGCGCTGGTGCGCAAGCTGATTACCGGCACCCGCAACAAGCGGGGCGAGATAGAGATAGACGCCACCATCTTTGTGAACAGCAACCTTATGCTGGACAAGATTCTGGCAGGTCTGCGCAAACTCAAGAACGTACGTCAGGTGGCAAGGCAGTAGATGGCAGGCAAGGATTGCATATTTATCAAAGGGGCGCGCGCCAACAACCTCAAGAACATCGACGTGGAGATTCCGCGCGGCAAGTTTGTGGTTATTACCGGCGTGAGCGGCAGCGGCAAGAGCTCGCTGGCCTTCGATACCCTGTATGCAGAGGGACACCGCCGGTTTGCGGAGAGCCTATCTTCCTTTGCGCGCCAGTTCCTCGGGCGGGTGCCCAAGCCGGCAGTGGATTACATAACCGGCATCCCCCCGGCAATTGCTGTGGAGCAAAAGGTGAACACTGTGAACTCGCGCTCTACAATTGCCACCACAACGGAGATTTACAACTACCTGCAGCTGCTCTACGCCAAGATTGGCCGCACGTACTCCCCGGTAACCGGCCGGGAGGTGGTCTGTGACACCGAGCGCAGCGTGCTGGATTATATGCTCACGCTGCCGGCGGGCGAATATGCTCTGATTGCGGCGGCGCAGGATTTTACTGAGGAGAACTATACAGAACGCTTCCTTTCACTCAAGGAGGAAGGTTATACCAGGGTTGTAGACAGTGCAACCGGGGATGTCCTCAAGATAGACGATGTCCTCTCCAAGCAGGCGGTAGTGGCAGGCTTCAATCATCTGGCGCTGCTTGTGGACAGAGTCCGCATCAGTTCTGAAGAGGATGCCGATTTTACTACCAGAGCGCTGGATTCGCTCAAGACGGCGTTCGCGGCTGGCGGCGGGCACATACTGTGCGGCATGCCGGGGGCGATGCGTGAGTTCAGCAATCTCTTTGAGGCGGACGGCATCACCTTCTCGCGCCCCAGCGAGAACCTTTTCAGCTACAACAGCCCGCTGGGCGCCTGCCCGGTGTGTGGCGGCTTCGGCTCCATTATCGGCATAGATGAGAACCTGGTGATTCCGAACCCGACGCTGAGCGTGTACGACGGTGCGGTGGCGTGCTGGCGGGGGGAGCTGATGAAGTATTTCAGGGACGAACTGGTGAATAACGCATACAAGTTCGACTTCCCGGTGTTCAAGCCGTACAAGGATCTTACCCGCTCAGAGAAGGATGTGCTTTGGCGCGGCAACGAACACTTTACCGGTATCGACGGCTTCTTTGAATGGGTAGATAAGAACCGTTACAAAATACAGTTCAAATATCTCCAGAGCCGATATTCCGGGCGGACCACGTGCCGCGAATGCGGCGGCAGCAGGCTCCGCAAGGAGGCGCTGTATGTGCGCGTAGGCGGCAAGACCATAGCGGAGCTGATGTCCATGCAGATACGCGATCTGGCGGTATTCTTTGACAACCTGCAGCTGGACGCTTACGAGCAGACGCTGGCGGCGATGCCGGTGAAGGAGATACGGGACAGGCTGGCATACATAGTTGGGGTCGGGCTAGGCTATCTGACCCTTGACAGGGCCTCCAATACGCTGTCAGGCGGAGAGAGCCAGCGCATAAACCTGGTGAAGGTTATCGGCAACAATCTGGTGGGCTCCATGTATGTGCTGGACGAACCCAGCATCGGTCTCCACAGCCGCGACACCCAGCGGTTAATAACTGTGCTCAAGCAACTCCGCGACCTGGGCAACACCGTAATCGTGGTGGAGCACGACAAGGAGATTATCCAGGCGGCTGACCAGGTGATTGATATTGGCCCAAGGGCCGGCAGCCTGGGCGGCGAGGTGGTGTATCAGGGCCCGCCGGCGCTCCCTTCGCCAGATTCTGTTGACTGGGGCGCGAACAAGTCCCTGACGTTGGAGTATCTGACCGGCCGTCGCAAGGGTTATCTGCCGGAAAGCAAGCATACGCCAAAGTACGCCATTGAGGTGCTTGGGGCGCGTGAGAACAACCTCAAGGAGATAGACGTCCGCTTCCCGCTCCGCTGTCTGGTGGCGGTAACGGGGGTGAGCGGCAGCGGCAAATCGTCTCTGGTGGGGGATATCCTCTATCCCGCGCTTCGCAGACAGATTAACCAGACGGGGGAGAGCCACGGCGCCTTCAGGGCCCTCGCCGGCGATCTGAACCGCATATCTTCAGTAGAATACGTAGACCAGAACCCCATAGGGAAGAGCAGCCGCTCCAATCCCGTGACCTACACCAAGGTATACGACGATATCCGCAAACTGTTCTCTGAACAGCCGTATGCAAAGATGAACGGCTACGGCCATTCCCACTTCTCTTTCAATATAGACGGCGGGCGTTGCCCCGAATGTCAGGGAGAGGGTGTGATAAGGGTAGAGATGCAGTTCATGGCGGATGTTACCATGGTGTGCCCTTCCTGCGGCGGCAAGCGCTTTTTGCCCGATATCCTGGAGGTGAAGTATCAGGGTAAGAGCATCAGCGACGTGCTGGACATGAGTGTGGAGGAGGCGGTACAGTTCTTCTCTGCCCAGGAAGATGCCCTGGCGCGTCGTATTGCAGAACGGCTGCATCCGCTGATGGATGTGGGGCTCTCATATCTGAAACTGGGGCAGAGCAGCAGCACCCTCTCAGGCGGCGAGAGCCAGCGAATCAAACTGGCATCGTTCCTGGGCAAGGATGCATCTTCCGGCCCCGTGCTGTTCATATTTGACGAACCCACCACAGGCCTTCATTTCTACGATATAGAGAAGTTGCTGCGCTCTTTTGACGCATTGATTGCAAAGGGGCATTCCATAATTGTGGTGGAACATAATCTGGATATCATCCGTGCCGCTGATCATATAATAGAGCTTGGTCCCGGGGCAGGCGACGAAGGCGGCAGCCTGATCTTTGAGGGTACTCCGGAAGAGCTGATGCGTATGGATACCCCTACCGCCGCCGCGCTGAACGATTTTATAGGCGCAAGTTTGTGATTTTTTCAAGTAATACATATCTTTGTACAAAACACCATAAATAACTACTTAAAATGAAAAAATTACTCCTTTCTCTCGTAGCTGTATTTGCACTGAGCTTTGCAGCTTCTGCAGCTGAGTACACAATCAACGACAACGCCATCGACCAGGCTATCGAATGCGCAATCGAGGTTGCTCCCGACTTCTCAATGCCCGCAATGCCGGCTATGCCCGCATCTGTAGGTCAGAAGAACGACGGTGTGGCTCTCGCACTCACTGTGCTTCTGGGCGGCTTCGGTATCCATCGTCACTATATGGGCACCGCTCCCTGGATGTGGGCTGCATATACCTTCACTGTTGCAGGTATCTTCGGTATAGTTCCCACCATTGACCTTATCGTTGAAATCGTAGGTCTGATTGACGGTTCCGGCCTGGGGCAGTACTATAACAACTCCAGCTTCTTCATGTGGCTGTAAAGTGCTGCGCAAGGGCTTTATATCATTCCTGGTGTTGATTGCCCCGCTCGCAGCGCTTGCACAGAGCAGGGTAGCGGCCTCCGTAGAGGTAAAGACACTTGCGAACGGTAAAGTTACAACGGTCACCAAACGCGAATTCTGTAATGGAAACGGGCGTCTGGTGACCGTTTTCAATTCCCCTGTGCACTATGTGGTCACCACTAACCTAAAAGGGGAGATGGTGACTTATTCCCCCTCCCGCAATGAGGCTTTCAAAGACCGTGGCGAAGAGTTCTCTACCAAGGATAATCTGCTGTACCTGTTTCTTACAGGTCGCAGCGCGGATCTTGGTCTCGCTTCTCTGGGTTACAGCCTGAAGCGCTCCGTGCCGGAAGAGGGGGGCTACCTTAAACGCATATACACCACAACAAAAAAGGGGATCGTCCCCAAGGTCGAGGTGGTGCTCAAGGACTATCTGCCCGTTTATGTGGCATATCTTGATGGTTCAGACAAGGTGGTGAGCAAGACCTATCTTTCCGGATATGATGTTTCCTCCCGCTTTGTGTTCCCTTCCCGGGTTACCGGAATAGACTATATCAACGGAAAGGATTCCACCGTTACCCGCACTCTCTACTCCAATGTCGTTACCGATTCTGCAGAGCCGGAGTTCTCCTTTGAACTTCCGGAAGGGGTGGTTTCCGTATCCAATCCGCTCAAGCCGTGAAACGACTGGCGGCAATCCTGGTTGCCATAACGCTGGCAACAGTGAATCTCCCTGCACAACATGTGAGGGGAGTTTTTTCGTTTACGGACAGCCTTATGCGCAATTCCCGCATAGGGATGGCCGGCCGTGCTCATCTGAAGCCGGTGACAATCAACCCCACCGTATGGAGTCCTCAGAACTATGATGCGTCTCTGCCGGCACGCTACGCCTCTGCAGAGCGCGACTTTGTGATGTATCTGCTGGATAGGGGCCTGAAACAGGACGCCCTCACGCTTCTGGCCCAACCCTGTCTGGTGCCCTCAGATACCCTGAGTTTTCTTCGCGGTTTGGCGCTGTTCGACGACAAACAGATGCAGGGGGCGCACAGCTGGTTCTCACAGTCGTCGCTGGAGGAATCGCTGTTCTTTGACGTGGTCTCGCAGGCCCATCTTGGCAGTTACTCCGGCGCCCGCAATACGCTGGATGGTTACAACGGGCCGCGCGAAGAGTTGCGGCAGCTGCAGCTGGCCGGAATCTCCCTTTTACAGGATGAGCACGATCTTTACGGCAATCATGCCTCACATTTTACTTATTCCGATGTCGATCTTTCCGACAGCGAAAAGGCTCTGGACGATGTGGCAAAGGCCATCGCCGCCCATCGGAATAAATCGCCCCTCGCGGCGGGGGCGCTCTCCGCGCTGCTGCCCGGTGCGGGTCAGTTGTATGCCGGCAGTCTGGGCGAGGCGCTCTCTGCATTTCTCACTGTGGGTTCTCTGGCAGGCATTACGGCTGAGAACTGGCACAGATACGGTGTGAAATCGTGGCGGACCATACTCTCCGGCTCGATTTGCTCGCTCTTTTACATTGGAAACATATACGGCGCCTATATAAGCGTCGATATTCATAATCAAGAGTTCAAGGATGAAACCTCTGCGATTGTTCTGTACAATATCCATATTCCTCTGCGCAACATTTACCGTTAGGGCGCAGTCGCTGGAGGCGGTGGAATATGAGAGGGTGCTCTTCCATGGGGCATCCCCGGCGGAGGCTAACGCCGCGCTGCTGTCCCGCGCAGCCTGCCTTGAACAGTTGGGCCGATACGATGACGCGCAGGATGCGCTGGACCGTTTGCGCCTGTTTTCCCTGAGCGCAGAGGACCGGCTGAGGAGCAATCACCTCAGGGGGGTGGCGATGCTGCGTACCGGCAATTATCAAGGCGCGGCCGGCTGTCTTGACGAAGGCTTCCCCCAGGACAAGGAAGCCTCCCGCGACGCGGCACTGATTCTGGCCTCAGACAGGCGGTTTGACGAGTCTTTGAGTCTGGCTGTGTCATTATACCCCCAGCACTCTGATGAGCTGCAGAAGCTGTTTAAAAAGGCTCCTAAGGCCCGGAAGGAGGGCGCAGCCATGATGCTCTCTTTTTTGCCTCCCCTGGGACACATCTATCTCAAGGATGACAAGTGGCTGGGAACCACTCTGGCAAGCTATGCCGGAGCAGCGCTCACCGTATGGCAGTTTATAGAGGGGAATTACATCACTGCCATACTGGGCGGCGGAATGCTGCTAAACGCCTCTTATATGGAGCATAATATCGCCACTGTGCCCCAGCGCACGCAACAGGCTAACCAAAAGGCCATGGAGAGCTTTCTGGATAAACTGGAGTCCCTTCTGTGTGATTGATTTGCCGCCCCGGCAACTATTTGCAAAGCATTATATCAAGAATCATCTTGTCTGTGGTTTTCATGCCGGCAGAACCTATCGCACCCACGTTGCGGATGGTCTGCTCCACATCGTCTGTAACGATGCCGTCAGTTGACGGGATGCATGTTCCCTGCATGGCCAGCACTGCAGATTGTATGGCGCTGGATACGCCGGAGGCGACCTTCATGGCGCAGCCCACCTTGGCACCGTCGCACACCATGCCGGTTATGTTGCCCGCCATGTTCTTGATTGCGTAGCAGACCTGCTCGTACCCGCCGCCGTTGAGCATCACCAGGCCGCATGCAGAGCCTGTTGATGCCACTACGCAGCCGCACAGGGCGGAGAGCTTGCCCAGATAGTGCTTGATATGTATCGCCACCAGATTGCTCAGAATAAGGGCGCGTGCGAGTTTCTCGTCGTCCACGTCGTTCCGCAGGGCATATGCTATCACCGGCATGCTCACGGTAATGCCCTGGTTGCCGCTGCCGCTGTTGGACATGGCCGGCAGGGTGCTGCCAGCCATACGTGCGTCTGAGGCAGCTGCGGTGAGTGCCATGGCGTAACTCATGTAGTCGTTGCCAAACACCCCTTCTGCGCCGCTGCGGATGGTTTTGCCCACCTTGAGTCCATAGTCTCCGGTGATTCCTTCGCGGGCCAGGGCGAGGTTGAGGGTGCGGTCTTCCAGAATAAAGGAGATATCTTCAAAAGGGGCGCGCAGTGAAAAATCGTAGATTTCGCGCACGGTGAGCCATTCGCCGTTGTCAGAAGACTCCGAAGCAGCTGCGGCAGACTCGCTGCTCATCAGTATCTTGTCTTCAAAACTGGTCTCCACAATGCGGTCGTGGTCATCTTCAATAACCGCGTAAGCATAGGGGTCCACCTCGGCGCTGGCGGTGCTTGCGCCGTCGGCCGTAACGGTGGCTTTCACATAGAGCAGGCGAGGGGTATCGGCCACCCGGATGCAGACTTTGCGCTCTGCAACAAGTTCCTTGGCCCTTGCCACAGCCTTGGGGGTAATCTCACGGAGAACTTCCAGTTTCAGGGCCGATTCGCCGCACACCGCCCCCAGGGCGGCGGCGATGGGGAGCCCCACCATGCCGGTGCCGGGGATGCCCACGCCCATTCCGTTTTTGAGTATGTTGCCGCTGACCGCTATGTCCAGATGGAAATCGGCCTTCAGGCGCCAGTCGCCGGTGAAGCAGCAGGGGCAGTTCTCTTTGATGATCTCCACCGCCTTTGCCACCGCCAGCGCCACGGCAATAGGTTCGGTGCAGCCCAGCGCGGGCTGCACCTCCCTATGGATAATGTCAAGTATCTGTTTGTCAGAGAGCATTACTTGTTGTTCTCGGGACGCAGGGCGCGCACAGCCTTGCCGGCCTGCCACATCTCGCTCTCGCGCATCTCCTTGAGCTCTGCCTCAAGCCCGGCGCGATAACCTTCCTTACCGTTTGAATCTATGCTTATCTGAGCCTCATTGCCGGTGGCAACGCTCTTGTAGAGGTCTTCGAATACCGGTTTGGTGGCATCGCGGAACTTCTTCCACCAGTCCAGGGCACCGCGCTGTGCGGTGGTAGAGCAGTTGGCATACATCCAGTCCATGCCGTTTTCGCCAACCAGCGGCAGAAGGCTCTGTGAAAGCTCCTCTACGGTCTCGTTGAAGGCCTCGCTGGGGGTGTGGCCGTTGGCACGCAGCACATCGTACTGAGCTGCGAAGATACCCTGGATTGCCCCCATAAGGGTACCGCGCTCGCCGGTGAGGTCGGAGTAGGTCTCACGCTTGAAGGTGGTCTCGAACAGATAACCGCTGCCGATACCTACGCCAAGGGCGATGGTCCTATCGTAAGCCTTGCCGGTAGCATCTTGCCAGATGGCATAAGAAGAGTTGATGCCGCGGCCCTGGAGGAAGAGACGGCGCAGGGAGGTGCCGCTTCCCTTGGGAGCAACCATTACAACATCCACGTCCTTGGGAGGAACGATGCCGGTGCGGTCGTTATAAGTGATGGCGAAGCCGTGAGAGAAATAGAGGCACTTGCCTGCGGTCAGGTGCTTCTTCACTGTGGGCCATGCCTGGATCTGACCTGCGTCGCTGAGCAGGAACTCGATTACGGTAGCCTTCTCGCAAGCCTCTTCTATCTCGAAGAGGGTCTCGCCTGGTACCCATCCGTCTGCGATTGCCTTATCCCAGCTCTTGGAGCCTTTGCGCTGGCCAACAATCACGTTGAAACCGTTGTCACGCAGGTTGAGCGACTGGCCGGGGCCCTGTACGCCGTAACCCAGCACTGCTATGGTTTCATTTGCCAGAACTGCCTTTGCTTTCTCAAGGGGGAATTCAGCGCGGGTCACAACCTGTTCCTCGACACCGCCAAAATTGATCTTTGCCATAATATGATTGTTTTATTCGGGTTATTTATTCGGATTGAAAGTCTTGGTATAGTATATCTCGGAGATATCCACAAAATTGTTGGCCTGGTTCATTATGCGCTTCATGATATCCTCTGAGGGGCAGAGGCATATCAGGTTTATCACCGCCATGTTGTTTTCTGTGGCGGAGAAAAGCACGCTCAGAACGGGCAGGTTCTTAACTATGAACAGCGAGGTGATACGGTTCAGGATGTCCAGACGGTTTCTCACCAGCGCGTCAACTACATATTTGTCCATGTTCTGTTCCATATCTCACACTATTTGATTCTGATATCGTCCAGCGACTTGCCGCCGGGGATCATGGGGAATACGTTGGATTCCGCATCCACAAAGGCATCCAGCATGAACGGCCCCTTGGAGGCGGCCATCTCCTCTACGGCAGCTTCTATGTCGGCGGGAGAGTTGCAGCAGCGGTACTTTATCTTGTATGCCTTGCATATCATCTCAAAATCGGGGTTCACCAGGTGGGTCTGGGAGAAGCGCTTGTCGTAGAACAGATCCTGCCACTGACGCACCATGCCCAGGAATGAGTTGTTCAGCAGCACTATCTTGATGTCGATGCCCGCCTGCAGAATAGTTCCCAGTTCCTGCATGGTCATCTGGATGCCGCCGTCGCCGCAGATAAGCACCACCTGTGCCTCAGGCTTGCCGCACTTGGCTCCGATGGCTGCGGGCAGGCCGAAGCCCATGGTGCCCAGGCCGCCGGAGGTAATCCAGCCCGACTTGCGGGTGAGTTTGAGATAGCGGGCAGCGAACATCTGGTTCTGTCCCACATCGGTCACAAGCACCACATTCTCGCCGAATTCGGTCTGTTTGCGCTTGCTGACTCTCTCAATGTAGTGGTCGTTGATGGCATTCACCACCTGCGCCATATTGAGCGACGGGCTGGCAAGCTTGGGGATGATGACCTTCTCGCGCTCAAAGTCGTACTGTTCGTAGCCCCATTTGCGCCACGCCTCGCGGTCTTTGAATTCCAGACCGGCATAGATGCGCTCCAGCACAGCCTTGGCATCGCCGTGAATCTTTATGTCAACCGTGACGTTCTTGTTGAACTCGGTTTTGTCTATATCTACGTGTATAATTTTGGCCTTGGGGGCGTAGTTGGCCACGCGGCCCGTGACTCGGTCAGAGAAGCGCATGCCCACTGCCAGAATCACGTCAGCCTCCTGCGTCATCTTGTTGGCCGGGATGTTGCCGTGCATGCCCACCATGCCTATGTAGTAATGGTCGTGGAAATTCATGGCGCTGCGGCCCAGCAGGGTGCAGGCCACGGGGATGCACGCCTTGTTGGCGCACTTGGCAAGTATGTTCTCCGCACCGGCGATTATGACGCCCTGCCCCGCAATTATCAGCGGCTTTTCAGCTCCGTTGAGGAGTTTGATGGCCTCGTCTATGCGGCTGGAGATCTTCTGTGATTCGTCCGGACGGATTACCTGTACCATCTGGCTGAGGGCGTACTCTTTGTTGTAGATGTAGTCGCACATCTCAACCTGAGCGTTCTTGGTGAGGCTGATGAGCACCGGCCCCGGGCGGTCGCTGCGGGCGATATGGAACGCCTGCGGCACTACCACTGCGATTTCAGAGGCTTTGGTAATCTGATAGTTCCATTTGGTGATGGGGGTGGTGATACCCAACATGTCGGCTTCCTGGAAGAAGTTTGTGCCAAGCTTGTCCGCCTCTACCTGCGCGGTGATGCAGACGATGGGGGTGGAGTCCATCATGGCATCTGCGATGCCGGTCACGAAGTTGGTGGCGCCGGGGCCGCTGGTGGCCAGGCACACGCCCACCTTGCCCGATGCGCGGGCATAACCTTCCGCCGCATGTACGGCGCCCTGCTCGTGCCGCACCAGGATGTGGTGCAGCCGGTCGCGGTAGTCGTACAGCCGGTCGTATATGGGTATAATGGAACCTCCGGGGTATCCGAACACGGTCTCTATCCCTTCTGCCAGGATACACTCAATGAGAGCATCCGCTCCCGGTATATGTCTTGCTTTTTGCATTCTTTTCAGTTTCGAGGATAATTACTCGTTGGGGAGTTTGCGGACTCCGCCTTTGTCGGCACTGTCTGCCAGCGCTGCGTATGCCTGCAGGGCGCGGCTCACGGTGCGGTTGCGGTTTACCGGAGCGTACTGCTTGATTGCTGCGCGGCGGCGCTCCATCTCTTCTGTGTCGATATCTACGTTTATGGTACGGCCGGGCACATCAATATGGATTATGTCGCCGTCATTTATCAAAGCTATGGGACCCTTGTTGGCAGCCTCGGGAGATACGTGGCCTATGGAGAGGCCGCTGGTGCCGCCTGAGAAGCGTCCGTCTGTAATCAGGGCGCATTTCTGTCCGAGGTGCTTGCTCTTCAGGAACGATGTGGGATATAGCATCTCCTGCATTCCGGGGCCGCCCTTGGGACCCTCGTAGCGGATAACCACAACGTCGCCCGCCTTGACTTTGTCTCCAAGGATGCCCTTTACAGCATCTTCCTGGCTTTCAAAAACGATTGCCGGGCCGGAGAACTTCAATATCTCTTCCGGGACGCCGGCTGTCTTTACAATGCAGCCGTCGGGGGCGATGTTACCCCGCAGCACTGCGATGCCGCCGTCCTTTAGATAAGCGTGCTCTATGTCGCGGATGCACCCCTCGCTGCGGTCTGTGTCAAATTCCTTGTACATCTTGCGGCAGCGCCCCATCTCTGTGGTTCGCTTCCCGCCCGGAGCCGACAGATATATGGAGTCGCTGCCGGCAGAGAACACGGTGTTGGAATACATCGCCTCGCGCAGGGTAGGATAATCCACTCGCAGGGTAGAAGAATCCAGCAGGCTCTTCTTCTCCAGCTCCATCAGGATGCCCATCACGCCGCCGGCGCGGTTCACATCCTGCACATGGTAGTGACCGTTGGGCGCGACTTTGCAGATTACGGGAATCTGGCGCGACAAGCGGTCTACATCGGCCATGGAGAAGTCCACGCCCGCCTCATGTGCAATTGCGAGCAGGTGGAGTACGGTGTTGGTGCTGCCGCCCATGGCGATATCCAGCTTCATGGCGTTCTCAAAAGCCGCCTTGGTGGCGATGGAACGGGGAAGTACGCTGGTGTTATCTTTGAAATAGTATTCGTTTGCAAGCTTCACTATGAGGCGAGCCCCCTTGATGAAGAGGTTCTTCCGGTTCACATGGGTGGCCAGTATGGTGCCGTTGCCCACGGGAGCCAGGCCCAGCGCCTCGCTCAGACAGTTCATGGAATTGGCGGTGAACATGCCGGAGCAACAGCCGCATGTAGGGCAGCCGCGCTCTTCATACTTGCTCAAAGTCCATTTGTTCACGCCCTTGTCGCCGCCCGCAACCATCACGTCTATCAGGTCGCAGTCCTTGCCGCCAACGACACCGGCCTCCATGGGGCCGCCAGATACGAACACGGCGGGGATGTTGAGCCGCATGGCGGCCATCAGCATGCCGGGGGTAATCTTGTCGCAGTTGGAGATGCAGATCATTGCATCGGCGCAGTGGGCGTTGCACATATATTCCACGCTGTCCGCAATAATCTCGCGGGAGGGGAGGCTGTACAGCATGCCGCCGTGACCCATGGCGATACCGTCGTCTATGGCTATTGTGTTGAACTCAGCGGCAAAGCAGCCCTGCCTTTCAATCTCTTTTTTGATTAGCTGACCAACTTCGTGCAGGTGGACGTGTCCGGGTACGAATTGTGTGAACGAGTTAACAATTGCAATGATGGGCTTGCCATTTTGCCTGCTTTTCATCCCGTTTGCCTTCCAGAGGGCACGTGCGCCGGCCATCTCACGGCCTTCAAATGTTATGCTGCTGCGGAGTTTTGTCATATTCAAACTAATCTGGATTACGCTTGCAAATTTATTTTTTTTTGCTATAATTATACTCTGAAACATGATTATTCAATAAAAAATGTCAATTTTGCGGCATGGACGATAAGTTATACATATTTGACACCACTCTCCGCGACGGAGAGCAGGTGCCCGGATGCCAGCTGAACACCATTGAGAAGATAGAGCTCGCAAAGCTTCTGGAAACCCTTGGTGTAGACATTATTGAGTGCGGTTTCCCCATCTCCAGCCCCGGTGATTTCAAATCGGTAGTGGAGATTTCAAAGATTATTACCGAATCCCGAATCTGCGCCCTTTCGCGCGCTGTGGAAAAAGATATCGACGCTGCGGCGGAGGCGCTCCACTTTGCCCGTTTGAAACGCATCCATACCGGTATCGGCACATCGGACTATCATATCAAATATAAGTTCAACTCCAACCGCGAGGAGATTATTGAACGCGCGGTGGCGGCGGTTAAGTATGCCCGCAACAAGGTAGACGACGTGGAGTTCTACGCAGAAGATGCCGGCCGCACGGATAATGAATATCTGGCGCGGGTGGTGGAGGCTGTGATTGCCGCAGGCGCCACCGTGGTGAACATCCCCGATACCACCGGCTATTGCTTCCCGGAGGAATTCGGCTCCAAGATAGCCTATCTGATGAACAACGTTCCCAACGTTGACAAGGCGATAATATCTACCCACTGCCACAACGACCAGGGTATGGCCACCGCCAACACTCTGGCGGGCATCATGGCGGGTGCGCGGCAGGCGGAGGTTACCATAAACGGTATTGGAGAGCGCGCCGGCAACACCGCCCTGGAAGAGGTGGTGATGGCCATCAAGAGCCGCCGCGAGTTCCCCGTCCGCACCGATATCAAGATCAAGCAGATTACCAAGGTCTCTCATCAGGTCTCTTCCATGATGCGCATGCCGGTGCAGCCCAACAAAGCCATTGTGGGGCGCAACGCATTCGCCCATTCTTCCGGCATACATCAGGACGGAGTACTCAAGAACCGCGAGAGCTACGAGATTATAGATCCTACCGATGTCGGTCTGAACGATTCCATCATTGCTCTCACCGCCCGCAGCGGACGTGCCGCACTGAACCATCATTTCCACCGCCTTGGCTTGAATCTCTCCGCCCAGGAACTCTCCATAGCATATGAGAAGTTCCTGCGCGTAGCGGACAGCAAGAAGGATATTGATGATGCTGACCTGTATGAGATTGCCGGCGTTGCAGACGGCAATGTCGCTCAGAAGATACGTCTCACATATCTTCAGGTTGTGTGCGGCAAGAACGCCATCCCCATGGCCACCGTTACCCTTGACATTGACGGCGAGAGCTGTACCGCCACCTGCGGCGGCATCGGCCCCATTGATGCTGCTTTTGCGGCAGTCCGTTCGCTTGTGCACCGCAGAATCAATCTTGAGGAGATGCTGATACAGTCCATTAACCGAGGTACCAACGATATCGGCAAGGTACATATCCAAGTAGAGAACAAGGGGCAGATATACTACGGCTTTGCGGCGGACAAGGATATCATCACCGCCACCGTAGAGGCATACGTGAACGCCATTTCCAAACTGATTTAAACTGACTCACATGATACCAAAATCAGAACTTATCATCAACGCAGACGGTTCTGCATTCCACATCCACATCAAGCCGGGGCAGCTGGCAGACATAGTGCTGCTGGTGGGCGATCCCGGACGCGTGGGGATGGTGTCGGCATACTTCGATTCCATTGAGGCAGAGGGGCAGAGCCGCGAATTTCGCTTTGCCACCGGTACCTACAGGGGGCGCCGGATGACCTGTGTCTCCCACGGCATCGGCACCGATAACATCGATATAGTGATGACTGAGCTGGACGCTCTGGCAAATATTGATTTCAATACCCGCGAACTCAAGCCCCAACACCGCCGTCTGACGCTGCTGCGCATGGGCACCTGCGGCGCGATCCAGCCCGACATTCCTCTGGGCAGCCCGATACTCTCACATGTGAGCATCGGCTTTGACTGCCTGATGCGCTGGTATGCCGATATCGACAAGATCAACCTCAAGAATTACGAGAAGGACTTCCTGCGCTTCATGGACTGGGATGCTGCCGGGCTGCCGCGTCCGTACTTTGTAAGGGCCTCCCAGAAGATGATAGACTGGTTCTCAAGCTGGACGGTGATGGGTATGACCATTTCGGCTCCCGGTTTCTACGGCCCGCAGGGACGTGTTATCCGCCTGCCGCTGGCAATGCCCGACATTTTGGAGAAGTTGGAGAATTGGCGCTTTGAGGGGCGCAGAATCACCAACTTTGAGATGGAAAGCTCTGCACTGGCTGGTCTTGCAGCCCAGCTGGGACACGATGCCGTGACCGTATGCTGCGCTATTGCCAACCGCCATGAGGGCGAGAGCAATGCAGATTACAAGCCTATGGTAGAGAAGATGGTGAAGACCAGCCTGGATACGCTGGCTCAGTTTGCGTAGACTTTTTTCTTACGGCCCTTTACATCAAAGGTGATGGTGGACTTGTTCTCCGTCACCTTTATTGTTGTCTGCGCTCCCATTATCAGGGGGAGGTTGGGGTGGTCGTGACCTGCAGGGAAACCGCAGATCACGGGGATGCCGCGCCCTTCAAGATATGAGCAAAGCATCTGTTCCACACTGTCCCATTCCAGGTCGGCGCCGCAGTCGCTGAACTGACCCAGGATAACCCCTTTGCAGCGGTCCATCGCTCCGGAGAGTATCAGCATGTTGAACAGGCGGTCTATGTTGTGGTAGCTCTCTTCCACCTCTTCAATAAAGATTATCAGGTCGCCTTCCAGAGTAGGGTCGGCAGCAGAGCCCAACAGGGGGGTGATGGTGCAGATGTTGCCGCCCACCAGCATTCCGGTGCCTTCGCCGGGCATATTCAGAGGGGTGGAGGGGAGCTCGTACTCCGGAACAGTTCCTTCCAGGAGGTCTTTCAGAATAACGCTGCTGGAGTCGGTGCCGTGGAATTTTGCTATGTAAGAACCAATGGTGCCGTGTATGCCCATCACGCCGCCGCATGTCTCCATGGCCAGCAGGGTGGTGATGTCGCTGAAACCCACCAGCCATTTGGGGTCGTATGCGAATTCGCTGCAGTCCATCATGTCGGCCAGATGTATGGTGCCGTATCCGCCGCGGCTGCAGATAATCGCTTTAATCTCCGGGTCCTCTATCGCCGCACGCAAGTCAGCCAGGCGTTGCTCTGCGGTGCCGGCGTATTTGCCGCGGTACAGACTGTCTATATTGGCCCCTAATACCGGCTCGTAACCCCATTCGCGCAGCACAATGGCGGCGGTGTCCACGGCGGTGCGGTTGCAGGTGTACGATGGTGAAATAATCGCAATCTTGTCGCCCGGCTTCAGGAACGGGGGCTGTATGTTTTTCTGCTTTTGCTCTCCGCAGCAGGGCTGTGCAGAGGCCGCAATCGCTAAAGTGAGTGTCAGAACGCAGAGTATCAGTCGTTTCATCTATTTGTCTTTTTTTACAGAAGATTCATATTCCTTGAGGGCTCGGATGGCCTCAGGGCATAGTATCAGCAGAGCAATCACGTTGATCCAGGCTGTGAGGCCAACACCGATGTCGCCCAGCTGCCATACTATGTTTGCTTCGCGTGCTGCCCCCAAGAGCACCATTGCCAGCAGACCTAAGCGGAATGCCCAGATGGCAGCCTTCTCTCCCTTGGAGCCGTTCCTGCGGCGGGAGAAGATATGGATTATGCTGGATTCGCCGTAGAAGTAATATGCCATAACGGTGGTGAACACAAAGAACACCAGCGCGATGCTCACAAAGGTGCTGCCAAAGCCGCTTATCACGCTGTCAACCGCAGCCTGGGTAAAGCCCACGTAGTTGCCGCCCAGTTCGGGTGAGTTTGCAAGCAGGACCTCTCCGGTGCGGGCGTCAAATATGTTGTAGGTTCCGGAGCAGAGTATCATAAGCGCCGTGGCGGTGCATATCAGCAAGGTGTCAACATACACGCTGAACGCTTGCGCCAGCCCCTGCTTCGCGGGGTGTGACACCGACGCAGATGCCGAGACAATGGCGCCGCCGCCCTGGCCCGCCTCGTTTGAGAATATGCCGCGCTTGACCCCCATCATTATGGTGGAGCCGATTATGCCGCCCACCAGAGGATTGATGCCCAGCGCGCTGGTTACAATCGAGCGGAGCACGGCCGGCACTGCATCTATATGATAACCGATCACTACGAACGACATTATGATGTATCCCAGCGCCATGAACGGCGTCACTATCGATGCCACGCGGGAGATGCTCTTGATGCCGCCGATAATCACCAGGGCCAGCAGCACCGCCAGCGCAATGCCGGAAACCAGCGGGTCTATGCCGAACGAGTTCTTGAGCGCCCCCGACATTCCGTTTGACTGTACAGTGGTGAGCAGCAGGCCGTATCCCACAATGCAGAGGATGGAGAACAATACTCCCAGCCAAGGAAGCTTGAGCCCCTTTTCGATATAGCTGGCCGGACCGCCGCGGTAGCCGCTCTCGTGGTGGAACTTGTATTTCTGAGCCAGGGTCGATTCTACGAATGCGGTGGAGGCCCCAAAGAAGGCGATGACCCACATCCAGAAGATGGCGCCCGGGCCGCCAAGGGCGATTGCCGTGGCCACGCCCACGATATTGCCGGTGCCCACGCGCCCTGAAAGGGCCACGCAGAAGGCCTCGAAAGAGGATATGCCACGCTTGCCGTCCTTCTCCTTATGTTTTGGAGCAAACAGGGAACGCACCATAAGCCCGAACCTGCGCACCTGAACGAACCGCGTCCGGATGGAGAAATACAGTCCCGCACCCACCAGCAGCACCACCAGCGCCGGACTCCAGACGATGTCGTTTACTATGGAAACAATCTTGTCGAGCATGACAATTTTTGTGATGATGCAAATATATCAAAAATGTATTACATTTGTAGTTATGAGAATATGGCTAACATCACTGTGCGCTATTCTGCTGAGCTGTTTTTCTTTACAGGCGCAGCAGGACACTCTGCACATGGCCTTCTCCGTGCAGGGCAAGGTGATTGATGCCGACAGCGGCAGGCCGGTGGAATCGGTGCTGGTTTCTGTTCCGGGTGCCACCGTCGCCACCGTCACCAACGCCGACGGCCGCTTTGTGATCAAGTCCGCCCGTCAGTTCGGCAAGGTTCATTTCTCCCATATCGGTTATAATACCGTGGTGTGCGATGTAACAGAAGGTACGCCCCTCACGGTGCGGATGATACCGCTCGCTTTAACACTTGAAGAGGCGGTGATTGTATCCGGCGACCCGCTGGATATCATCAATGCTGCAATTAAGAAGATACCTGCCAACTATGGTATCAAGCCGACCCTTTCCAAATGCTTCTACCGCGAGACGGTGCGCAAGCGGACGCGCTACACATATATCTCCGAGGCGGTTGCGCGCATGTACAAGAACGGCTACGACGAGGGGGTATGGCGTGACAGGGTGGCGCTGGAGAAGAGCCGCGTACTAATCAGTCAGCGCGTATCCGATACCCTCAGCGTAAAGGTTCAGGGCGGCCCGGCACAGGCGCAGTATCTGGATATCGTTAAGAATCACGAAATGCTCCTTAACCGGGAGACGCTGGAGCAGTATAAGTTTGAGATGGGGTCACCCACCTACATCAACGGCCGCCTGCAGTTCGTTATCAAGTTCTCTCCCTCCGGTACGATAACAGAGAATGCACTCTATTACGGCACCATGTACATAGACCGGGAACGGCTTTTCTTTACCCGCATAGAGATGTCCATGGATATGTCGGACCCCTTGAAGGCGACCCGCCAGATAGTTGTTAAAAAGCCCTTCTCGCTCCGTTTCCACCCCAAGGAGATGTCCATACTTGTGAACTACGGTTTTGACGGAGAAATGGCACAGATGACCTATTTCCGCAGCACCTTCCGCTTTAACTGCGATTGGAAAAAGAAATTGTTCGCCACCAGCTACACCGCGGTGAACGAGCTGGTTGTTACAGACCGACTGCAGCCGGTCACCCAGATTCCAAAAGATAAGGTATTCCGCACCAGTGACATCCTCAGCGAAAAGGCCGCCGAATTCATGGATCCCGATTTTTGGAAGGATTACAATATCATAGAGCCCACCGAGAGTCTGGAACACGCAGTCTCCCGTCTTCGCAAACAGAAATAATCAGGAGTATTAGCTCTCTTCGTCCAGGACGGCGCGCACGCTGCCCAGGGTGAGAAGTTTCTGTTTTGCCGTTTCGTAATCGGTGATGCCGGTCTCCGCCATTATCATGCGTGTGCCGCGGTCCACCAGTTTCTTGTTGCTGAGCTGCATATCCACCATACGGTTGCCCTTCACGTGGCCCAGGCGTATCATTACGGAGGTGGATATCATATTGAGAATTAATTTGGTTGCAGTGCCGGCCTTCATTCGGGTGCTGCCCGTTACAAATTCGGGCCCGACCACCGCTATAACAGGTATCTCTGCCTCCTTTGCAACCAGGGCGTCTTCGTTACAGGAGATGCAGGAGGTCAGCAGTCCCGCCTTGCGGGCGTGTCGGATAGCTCCTATCACGTAGGGGGCGCTGCCGGAGGCGGTGATGCCCACAATGGTATCGTTGGCTGTAGGGTGGTATTTCTGTACATCCTCCCATCCCTGGCGCATATTGTCTTCTGCACCCTCCACGGCCCTGCGGATGGCGCCGTCGCCGCCCGCTATGATGCCTATGAAGGCGTCGTCTATGCCGTAAGTGGGGAATACTTCAGATGCGTCGGTGATGCCGATGCGGCCGCTGGTGCCGGCGCCTATGTAGAATACCCGCCCGCCGCGGCGCATCCTCTCCACAATACCGTCCACAAGGCTGGCTATCGCGGGAATGCAGCCAGCCACAACCTGCGGCACCTTGGTGTCTTCTGTATTGATTCCGGCAAGCAAATCCAGCGTGGACATCTTGTCCAGGTCAGAGTATAAAGAGCTTTGTTCCGTCTGTTTCATAGCGGCGGGGCCTTAAATGTTCTGTATCTTTTTTGCGTCTTTGTCAAAGAAGGCCATCCGGGCAATTACCAGCACTATGGCTGCCACCACCCAGACTGCCGCGAGGGAGGCGATGCCGCCTGAGAGGCCAAAGCGGTCGCCTATCATGCCCAGGATCCAAGGCGCCAGCGAGCCGATGCCAAAGCCGAACAGGATGAGCACGGCAGATGAAAGAGAATAGTATTTTGGCTCGATAACGTCGTAGAGCACGGCGTAGGTGCCGGCGTCAAAGAAGGCCCTGAAAAAGCCGAAGCCTGCCAGCGCCGCACATACCACCACAAAGGTTTGGGAGACGCCCATCATCACTATGCATGGGGAAGCCAGCAGCATACCTGCAGCCTGAAGTAACAAGCGGTTCTTGCCGCCGTTGACCTTTGAGGCAATCCTGTCGGAGAGACTGCCTGCCACCAACACGCCAACAAAGGCGGCGGCGTGGGTCCAGAACATGGAGTGGAAGCCGGCGGAAGAGAGGCTCAGATCAAAGGTCTCCTTCATGTACTTGGGCATCCATGTAAGATAGCCGTTCAGGCCGAATATCAGGCAGCAATAGGCCACCAGCATGCATACTGCGGTGGGTACCTTGAATATCGCTGCTATGGCGGCGAGCAGGGAAGGGGCCTTCTCTGCCGTTTGCTCGGGAGTTTTCTCTGCCGGTTTATCCTTGAGCCGGAAAACAAGTACCGCAGTGAACAGCACGCCGGCGCCGCCAAAGATGAAGAATGCGTATTGCCAGCCAAGCCTCTCTGCCAGCAGACCTGCCAGGAATCCGCAGGCAATTACCCCCAGATAATACGATGTCTGATGTATGGACATCGCCCTGGCGCGGGTAGAACTGTCGTGATAGCTGGCAATTATTCCGGTGTAGGTGGGGCCGAACATACCCTGGCCCACGCCCATGCCAAAGCAGCGGAACAGTATCAGGGAGAAGATACCGCCGGAGAAGCCGGTGAGCAGGGTTGCGGTGCTGAAAATTAGCACGCTTATCCATATCTGGCGGCTGCGGCTCAGCCTGTCGGCATAGTAGCCGGCGAACGGCACCACAATGGCGTAAAATACGTTGAACAGGGTGGACAGCAGGCCCATGGTGCTGTCTGAAGCACCCAGATGCTGCTGGATAAGGGGCAGCACTATGTTGAAGGCCTGCCTGTCGGCCTGATTCAGGAAGAATGCCACCCAGAGGAGCAGCACCACCTCCCATTTGTATCCTTTCCGGCTGGTATCTACTGCCATCCTGTGAAATAATAGTTGTTAGTCTTTCTGAATAAGACGGCCGATGCCCCAGCAGAGTGCGGCAACCGCCATACCGTTGATGGATGCGAAGCCCCAGTGAACCAGGTTGGCCACCGTAGCACCTGCAATCACACCTATTATTGCTGCCCAGTCTACAGTCTTCTCCTTGACCTCCTTGCCTTTGTTCACAAAGTAATGGAGGATGAGGATGATACCTACCGGCGGCAGGGTGCAGTTGAGCACATTGAGCCAGCCGCAGAAGTTCCAGTAGAGCCATACGGCAGCCACGGTGCCGATGATACCGGAGATAATCACCATCGTCTTCTTGGAGAGACCGAAAATGTTGCTCAGGCCAAGGCCGGCGGTGTAGAGGGCGTTGTCGTTTGTGGTCCAGATATTCAGGCCAAGGACAAGTACGGCAAGGTAGAAGAGGTTCAGGTTGAGCATCACCTCAAAGATGTCGTTGCCGCCAACATATATGCTGGAGACGGCGCCAAAGAGGAACATGAGGCTGTTGCCAAGGAAGAAGGCGACAATGGTAATCCAGAGCCCCACCTTGCCGCTCTTTGCAAAGCGGGTGAAGTTGGGGGTTGCGGTACCGCCCGAGACAAAACTACCCACAACCAGACCTGCACCGGCAATGATACCCATATCCTTGGTTCCCTTTGCAAACTGCTCCACGAGGCCGGCATCGCCGTGACGGATGGCCAGTATCATTGCAACGGTACCCAGTATGGCAACGGCGGGAACAGCGATGTAACTGATTATCGTAAGACTCTTGATGCCGAAGTATGCGCTGGCGGTCATCAGAACGCCGGCAATCGCCACCAGAAGGTATCCCTGCCAGGGCATGAAATCGGGAGTTACCTCCAGACCCAGAAGCTCTTTTGCCACGGGGATGGCGAACATTGCCAGACCCACGCCAAACCAGCCGGTCTGGGTAAAGCTGATCATTGCGCTGGGGAGCCAGCTGCCCTTGGTACCGAAGCTCCTGCGGGCAAGCATGTCAAGGGAGAGACCGCTCTCTGCTCCAATCCATCCCAGAGCGCCGGTGTAGGCTGCCAGAATCAGGCCGCCCAGGATGAGCGCCCATACAAAGCCCCACCAATTGAGGCCGGCAGCCAGTTGCTGACCCACCCACATGCTGGCAGAGAAGAATGTGAAGCCCAGCATGACCATGAACATGCTGAGGTTACTTTTGCGTCCTTTTTTGTCTACCGGCATGCTGGTATAGTCGATGTCGGTTTTTGTCTGATTACTCATATTGCTGTAGTTTAGATTTGATTGCATTTATGCGCTCCTGCGCTATCTCCTTGAGTGACAGGCCGGAGGCGTTGGACAGGAAGGCGGACTCGTCTGCCCACAGCTCCTTCAGGCCGGCTTTCTCCAGCCCTTTGAAATGAGTCGCTTCAAGCCACTGGTCATAATCAATCTGGGTGTAGTATCCCAGTTTTTCTCCCACAATCGCGGCGGAGTCTATCTCGTCTGCCCTTTCAAAGATTCCTTCCCAGTATTCAAGTACTTCATGGAAATGTACCGGTATCTCATAGCGGCGGGCTCCGCCGTCGTAGATGATGCATTTTTCAAGCAGGGAGTAGGGGTGGTCTATCACGTACCTGCGGAATTCGGGGGCAATGATGCCACCCTTCCATCCAAAGTCAATGTCGGGGACGTTTATGCCGGATGCCCCCTTGTCTGTGTATACGGTGAACACTCCCTCGTAAAAGAAGCACTCAAAACCTTCAAATTCGGGGAACGCCTGCCTGATTACTGCCGACATCTTCTCCATAAGGTCTATGGCGCGTGTGCCGCCCACGGTATAGAATATGATCTTGCGGATGCTGCCGCCGCGGCTGCGGAAACGCTCCACAACCTCGTTCAGGCAGAGGCGCAGGGTATCGCCGGTGGCGATGATGTCACCGATCACCAAGGTGCGGTTTTTCTTTACACTCAGCTTTTCATACTTGATTTCCAGACCGGTGATGACATGGTCCTGGATTATCCGCTCGCACGATAAAAAGTTGATGTCCCTGACACGTATGCCGCAGCGGTGGCATGCCTCCTCTATGGGATAATTCAGTCCGCCGCGGAGGATGGTTAGGATGTCCACATCGCCGTTTTTGACTTCGTCCGGCAGCAGACTCAGAGCCGATACCGTGGCGGGAAGGGTTGCCAGATAAGAATCGAAGCCCACTACTTCCGGATATGCCATCTGCCGGCGGCTGCCGGCGCTGCTGAGCACAAAATACTTGTTGGAGAACCGCTTTGACTGCAGTTCGTATATACTTGTACCTTCCTGCAAGCCTACATATCGAAGGCTCGCATCGTGTAAACATGTGGACATAAAAAATCCCGATTAGAACTAACCGGGATACAAATGTATGTAAAAAGCATGAACCGTCAAACAGGTTCATGCTTTTATGACACAATTATTCTACAGTCTTTACGGGAGCGGCTTCACCGGGCGCCTGGGGAGGTGCTCCTGCCGGCATGCCGGTACTGTCCGGACGCTGACCAAAGCCAGGGCCGCCGGGACCCATTCCGGGACCGAAGACATGTCTATGCCCGCGGCCACGCTGATTGCGCATCTGCTGCATGCGTATCAGACGTTCCTGCTCTGCCTTGACCCATTTGCCGTACTGCTCGTCGGTGAGGATCTTGCGCAGTTTCTTATCCTTTTTCAGACGGGATTTCTCGTGAGCGGCCTTGAGCTCTTCCATCTGCTGCTGAGTGAGCGGGTTGAACTCGCTGTTTGCACGTGCCATATCTCGCTCGAACTGTGCACGGTTGCCACCGGGACCGCCAGGTCCGCCGGGGCCGAATCCGGGACCTCTGCCGGGACCACCGGGGCCAAAGCCCATGCCGCGGCGACCCATGAACAACGAGTCAGCCTCCATCTCCTTGAGTTCCTTGAGATTGAGCTTGTAAATCTTCTTATACTGCTTGTCTGTGAGTGTGAGGAGTCTGTCCATCTGGTCTGTGCGCTGGTGCGCCAGCTGCTGGATGGTCATCTTGGGGGGCTCGGGGCGCTGCATGTGCTTCTCAGGTGACCCTTCCGGTCTCTGGGGAGGTTCCGGGCGCTGGTCTTGTGCAGACACTGCAAACGGTGCCGCCATCAGCGCCATGGTAAGTAATATTTTGATTGCTTTCATATATGATGAGTTTTGTCTGCGATACTACTCAAGAACTGGGCCAAAACTATACGATGTGCGATACCCACCAGTCACGCTCGCCGGGGAGAAGGTCCACGGGCGGGATTTCAATCAGGGTGTAGCAGCCGGGCTTCTGACGGAGCACTGCGCGGGCGGAGGCCACCAGTATCTGGCCGGTGAGGGCGGGATTGTTGATGCTCATCTTGAAACTGAAGTTCTGGTTCTGAGTCTTGCCGGAGACACCTTTGCGTATCAGGTTCACACCGTGTCCCATATCCTTTAGGGCATCCACGCTCTCAACCTGGAACACGTGGGTCTCGTCTGATGCAAAGTAGGGGTCTGCCTTCACCGCTGCGGCTATCTTTTCAAAGTCATAGCCGGGTTTTACTTGTACATACACCATGCGGCGGTGTACTCCCTGTCCGGTGGGGATGGTCATGGAGAGTGCGTCCTCAACCCCTTCAATGGCCTTTACAGCCACCGAATGTCCCATGCTCATGCCGGGACCGAAGTTGGTGTAGGTGATGCCCTTGGGGGCACATGCCTCCACTATTGCGCGTACCATGGAGTCGGTGCCGGGATCCCAGCCTGCGGAGATTATGCAAGCACGGCCGGCCTCCTGTGCGGCGGCCGCCAGCGAAGCGCGGAGCTCAGGAATCTTTGTGTGGATATCGAAGCTGTCCACGGTGCTGATGCCCAGCGAAAGTGCCTCCAGGGCGTGTTCCTCTACCTTGCGGGTGGGAGTTGCAAGTATGGCGACATCCACCCCTTCGAGCTCTTTTAAAGACGATACTACTTTGTATTCCGCTAGTTCTGCAGGGACGTCGGCGGCGTTGCGGCGCACGATGCCCGCTATCTCAAAATCGGGCGCAGCCTGCAGAGCCTCTATTGTATACTTTCCGATATTGCCGTAACCAACTACGGCTGCTCTGATCTTTGCCATATGCTAAATAATACCTAAGTCTTTCAAAGTCTTTTCCATCACCTGCATCGTGCTCTCCTGCGCCGGAACCATGGGGAGACGCAGCTCGTTGTGAATCATTCCCATCAGTGACAACGCCGCCTTGGCGGGAATCGGGTTGCTCTCCACAAAGCAGTTCTTGAACAGGTCAAACAGACGGTGGTGTATGGGGCGTGCTGTGGACAGATCGCCGCTGAGCATCGCCTCGGTGAGGGTTACCATCTCGCGCGGTACAATGTTGGAGGCCACGCTTATCACGCCGGCGGCTCCGGTAGCCATCAGCGAGAGGGTCTCGTCGTCGTTGCCGCTCAGCACCGCGAATCCTTCCGGTGCATGGGCGATGATCTTGGATATCTGGTCGTAATTGCCGGAGGCCTCCTTAACCGCGATGATGTTGGGGTGCTCCGCCAGTTTGAGGGTCGATTCCGCGCTGATGTTCACGCCGGTGCGGCCCGGGACGTTGTAGAGCACCACCGGCTTAGGGGCGAAATCCGCCACGGCGGTGAAATATGATACCAGACCGTCTTGGGAGGGTTTGTTGTAGTAGGGGGTTACCACCAGGAATGCATCAGGTTCGTAGGGTGCCAGCACCTCTATGTTATTGCGGGTCATCACCAGGGAGTTGGTGCCCACACCCACCATCACGGGGCGTCCCTGGGCATTCTCCTTGGCAATCTGGAGTATCTGTATGCGCTCCTTGTCCATAAGGCAGGGGGTCTCGCCGGTGGTGCCGAGCGGAACCAGGAAGTGGACTCCCGCCTCTATCTGGAACTTGACAAGGTTTTCAAAAGCCTTGTAGTCAACCTCCTCGTTAAGGAAGGGGGTTATCAACGCTGTTCCGCAGCCTTGCAGTTTGAGTTGTTCCATAGCTTCTGAATTATATTATCAAGTCTTTGAATTCGTGTACGCCGGTCACGGTCTCCGTCATGAGGGCGGCCTGTACGGCCCCCTGTGCCAGCCCTTCGCGTGAGAACGCCTCGTGGCTCAGGGTAATCTTGTCGCAGCCGCCGGTGAGGGTGAGGGTGTGGATGCCCGGCACTTCGCCAATGCGGTGCGAGGTGATGGGGGTTTCGTATCCGCCGGCAGCGTCCACAATCTTGCCCAGACTGATGGCGGTGCCGCTGGGGGCGTCCAGTTTGTGGATGTGATGCGTCTCTTCTATCGTGGTTTTGTAATCCCCTACGCCTGCCGCCAGTTTCGATAAGTATTCGGCCGTCTTGAAGAGGATGTTTACTCCGATAGAGAAGTTGGAGGCATAAATCATCGTGGTGCCGCACTTGTCAAAGTATGCCACCACATCGTCCTGAATGTCGTTCCATCCGGTGGTGCCCACCACCGCCGCCTTGAAGTTCTCAGCTATGAAGCGGTAATTGGCGCGAAAGGCGTCGGGTGTTGTGAAATCTATGCATACGCATTCGCGGGCAAGCTCCCTGGGCGTGGCGGTAATATCCTCGCTGCACGCCGCACACTCTATGCCGCGTTGCAGCAGCACCTGTTCTATCATGTGCCCCATGCGGCCATAGCCGCTTATAATAACCTTAATCGCCATTTTCGAAGAAAGTTTTGTGGAGCTTGCGGATAACCGATACCATCTCCGGACGGTCCACCACGATACTCAGGTTCAGGAAAGAGGAGCCCTGCGACATCATGTAAATCTTGCTGTCGCTCACCGCATCGAACACGGCTGCAACAGCTCCCTTGACACCAATTATGTTTTTGCCTATTATGCTAACCTGGCTCTTGTCACGGTCTACGGTGATGTTGCCATATCGCTTGAGCTCCGCGGTGACGGGGTCTATGGAAGCGGAGGCGTCCACCGTTACTGAGACGCTCGCCTCCGAGGTGCTTATCATATCTACGGATACCCCGTGCTTCTCAAATGCAGAGAAGATCTTGGTGAGGAAGCCGGTGGTGTTTATCATCTTTGGCGAGTAGATGTTTATCACCCTGATATTCTCGTTGTAAGAGATGCTCTTCACGCCGTCGAATATGCAGGAGCCGCCCAGCACAACAGTGCCCTCGGCCTCCGGATTCATGCTGTTGAGCACATAGAGCGGGATGTTCTTGGTGGCAGCGGGCTCTATCGAGAGGGGGTGGAGCACCTTTGCTCCGAAGCGGGCCAGTTCCGCAGCCTCTTCATAAGAGAGCTTGCCGATGCCCTTGGCTTCCGGAACGATGCTGGGATCTGCGGTGCAGATACCGTCCACGTCGGTCCAGATCTCAATGCGGTCGGCGTCCAGCACCATGCCCAGCAGAGAGGCGGAATAATCGCTGCTGCCGCGGCCCATAATGGTGGGGTCGCCCTCCATGGTGACTCCCACAAAACCCTGCGTGATCACAACGTCGGCAATCTTGAACGCCTTCTCAATGATGCTGTTGGCGCGCTTTGCCACCTCCGGGGTATTGGCGGTGGCGCACATGTAGTCCGGAGTGGTAATCATAAAGTGCCGGGCGTCCACCAGCGATGTCTTTATGCCCAGCGCATTCATCATGAAGCAGACGATGTTGCTGGAGAGATACTCTC
The DNA here is from genome assembly GCA_017962235.1 of Bacteroidales bacterium. GTDB lineage: Bacteria > Bacteroidota > Bacteroidia > Bacteroidales > UBA932 > Equibacterium. The sequence goes on from JAGCVS010000004.1 coordinate 110,870, forward strand.
CCATGGAGAGCATGTAGGCCTTGTCTGCATCGGGAATCTGTCCGCCCAGGTGCGCCTTGGAAAGGGTCCAGAGCGAGTTGCAGTATTTGTCTATGATATTGTTGATGTCTGTCGTGTCTGGGGTGGGACGCTTGGCGGCGATACCCAGCGCAAGCTCGTCCACAATGTTTTTGTGGCGGTCGCGCAGAGAAGTTATTATCTCCTCGCTTTTCTCCTTGTCTCCCTGCTCTGTGTACTCTACGGTCTGGTGGAGCAGGTTGGTGACGTTTGCGCAGGCGGATAGCACGATTACCGGCTTGCTGCGCATCTTCTTGGAAATGATGGAAATGGTCCTGCGGATTGCGGCGGCGTCACCGATGGACGTCCCGCCAAATTTCATTACTATCATTGCAGTATGCGTTATTTCAAGTGACGAAAGTAGTAATTATTATCAAAAATACTAATTTTGTATCGTCTTAATTGCGAAACAATTATTCATTAATTAATCAATACTATGAAAACTCTTAAAATGATTGCTGTCGTGGCCCTCGCAATGGTTATGGCAGTTTCTTGCAAGAATGCTCCCAAAGAGGAGAAGACTCCCATCGGCGTGCAGCTTTACAGCGTTCGCGACGATATGGCAAATGACTTCTACGGCACTCTCAAGGCCGTTAAGGAGATGGGTTACGACGGCGTTGAATTCGCCGGTCTGTTCGGTAACACTCCGGAGCAGGTAAAGGCTTGGTGCGAAGAGCTCGAGCTGAACCCTATTTCAGCACATGTGCCCCTGGCAGACATGGTGGCTGACATCGATGCTGTTATAAACACTTACAAGACCATCGGCTGCAAATACGTAGCAGTGCCTTATCTTCCCGACGAGCTCCGTCCCGGCACCGACCAGTTTGTAGCTACCGTGGCTGCCGTTGCTGAAATTGGCAAGAAGATGAAGGAGGCTGGTCTGATTCTTCTCTACCACAACCACGACTTTGAGTTCAAGACCGTTGAAAACGGCGCTTACGGCCTCGATTATCTCTATGAGAATGTTCCCGCTGACCTTCTCCAGACGGAGCTTGACCTCTGCTGGGTTAAGTATGCTGGCGTAGAGCCCGCAGAATACCTGCGCAAATACAGCGGCCGCGCTCCCGTGGTTCATTTCAAGGATTATTTCTTTGAGGGTGCAAAAGAGGGCGACCCCTATGCTCTCATCGGTATTGAAGAGGAAGCTGAGCAGCCTCAGACCACCTTTGAGTTCCGTCCCGTTGGTTGCGGCGTGCAGGATGTACCCGCCCTTCTGGAGGCTTTCAAGGATGCCGGCAGCCAGTGGATTATTGTTGAACAGGATTCCCCCAGCATGGGCCTGACACCCCTTCAGAGCATCAAGAAGAGCATCTGCAACCTGCATCACCTCATGTGCCCCGGCGAGTGCTGCAAGAAGGATTGCTGCAAGGAAGGTGAAGGCGAATGCTGCTATAAAGAGTGCTGTGACAAGCACGAAGGCTGCGACGAAAAAGCTTGCGACAAATGTGACGGTTGCGACAAAGAGTGCTGCGAAGAGTAAGCAAAATAATCCTTACACATAAAACGAAAAGAGGTGGCCGTCCGGTCACCTCTTTTCGTTTTGAAGGGGGACTTTATACAATACCCTGTGCAAGCATCGCATCGGCCACCTTCATGAAGCCGGCGATATTGGCGCCCTTCACATAGTTGATGTAACCGTCGGGCTCCGTGCCGAACTCTACGCAGCGGGCGTGTATGTTGGCCATGATACCTTTCAGCTTCTCGTCTACCTCTTCTTTGCTCCAGCCAAGACGCATGGAGTTCTGGGTCATCTCCAAACCTGAAGTGGCTACGCCGCCGGCGTTGGATGCCTTACCGGGAGAGTAGAGGATCTTGGCCTTCTGGAAGATGGAGATTGCCTCGGGGGTGGTGGGCATGTTGGCACCCTCTACCACGCACTTGCAGCCGTTGTTAATCAGCATCTGTGCCTGTTCTGCGTTCAGCTCGTTCTGGGTTGCGCAAGGCATAGCAATGTCGCACTTCACGCTCCATGGACGCTCGTTTGCAGTGTAGGTTGCAGAAGGATATTTCTCTGCATACTCACGGATACGGCCCCTCTGCACGTTCTTGAGCAGGAATACGTATGCGAGCTTCTCCTCGTCTATTCCGTCGGGGTCATAGATGAAGCCGTTGGAGTCGGAGAGGGTTACGACTTTTGCACCCAGTGCGGTTGCCTTCTGTGCTGCATATTGTGCAACGTTGCCGCTGCCGGAGATTGCAACCACCTTGCCCTTGTAGCTCTCGCCGCGGGTGGCGAGCATCGACTGGCCAAAGTAGCATGCGCCGTATCCGGTAGCCTCCGGACGGATAAGGGAGCCGCCAAAGCTGAGTCCCTTGCCGGTGAAAGTGCCGGTGAACTCGTTTGCCAGACGCTTGTACTGGCCGAACATATAGGCAACCTCGCGGCCGCCCACGCCTATGTCACCTGCCGGAACGTCTGTGTCGGGGCCGATGTGGCGGTAGAGCTCTGTGATGAAGCTCTGGCAGAAGCGCATCACCTCCATGTCCGATTTTCCCTTGGGGTCAAAGTCGCTGCCGCCCTTGCCGCCGCCCATGGGGAGGGTGGTGAGGCTGTTCTTGAAGGTCTGCTCAAATGCAAGGAACTTGAGGATGCTCAGATTCACGCTTGGGTGGAAACGGACACCGCCCTTGTAGGGACCTATGGCGCTGTTCATCTGTATGCGGTAACCTTTGTTGATCATTACTTCTCCCGAGTCGGAAACCCAGGGGACGCGGAACATCACGACCCTTTCCGGTTCTACGATGCGCTCCATCACTTTGAGCCTCATCAACTGCGGGTTCTCTACAATCATGGGAGCGACGCTGTCCACGACCTCCCGGACGGCCTGGTGGAATTCCTTCTCGCCGGGGTTCTTGGCAACGACATCTGCCATTAGTTTGTCTGCATACTCTTTAGGTGTCATAGGTTTGAAGATTATTTTGTTGTTATTTGTTGCAATTTGCAATTGCAAAGATAAATGATTTATTGATAATACAAATAATATCGCTCCAAAATAGTTTTGAACGCACTTTTCAACATGTTTCAAATTGTAAGTAAGAATAGCGGCCGTGATTGAATTTTTGCGTTTCTGAGTATTTCTTCGTAATTTAGTTTGATATTTGCACGCGTATGATGTATGTGTGGTTTATAATCGGTGTAGCGCTCACCCTTCTCGGGGCCACCTGGCTGGTGGACGGCGCCAGCGGTATTGCCAAACGCTACAAAGTATCTGAATTCGTTATAGGCGTGTGTATTGTGGGCATTGGCACATCCATGCCGGAACTTACCGTGAGCCTTCTGGGAAGCATCAAGGGGAGCGCCGCAATAGCTATCGGCAACATAACCGGCAGCAACATGTTCAACACTCTGCTGATACTGGGCGTCACCGCACTGATAAATCCCATTGCATTTACCAGTGATAATCTCAGGCGCGACATGCATCTCAATACGATTGCATCGGTCGTGTTGCTGCTATTCGCGTATCTGCCAATAACGATACATCCGGCAGAGTCTCTGGAGATATCCCGTTTGGAGGGATTGCTTTTCCTGCTTCTTTTTGCCGGATATCTGATTATGACCTTCCGCAGCGGCTGCGCAACCGAGGCAGAAGAGGAGCATCAGTCTGCCACAAAGCAGCTATGGCTGCTGATTGTGATGGTGCTCGCCGGCATCGCATGCCTGGTGCTGGGGGGCCAGCTGTTTGTGAACAAGGGCATCGAGATTGCCCGTGCACTCAAGGTTTCAGAGACGGTGATTGCCATCACCTTTATGGCGTGCGGAACCTCCCTGCCGGAACTTGTGACCTGCATAGTGGCGGCGGCAAAGAAGCGCAACCAGCTGGCGCTGGGCAATATCCTGGGTTCAAACGTCAGCAATATACTGCTGATATTGGGATGCAGTTCGCTGGCACGTCCGCTGGCGGTGGATACCGTTAACCTGGACGGCTTCGTGATCTTGATAGGCGTGGCGGTGCTGCTCTATTTGAGCGCTCTGCTTCCAAAGCGGAACGAATTGTCGCGCTATAAGGGTTTCATATTTATACTTCTCTACGCTGCATATATCTATTTTGTGGTACTTGCATAACTAAATCTTAACGATATGTTTTCCGTTATTCTTTACGCCCTCATCTTTATCTTCATGCCCGCAGTGGTGCTGTGGATGTGCAAGAAGGTGAACTTTCTGGGCAAGATAGGGCCGATACTTATTCTTTATATCATCGGCGTGTTGCTGGGTCAGATACCCGGCCTGAACAATGAGGCTACTTTCGCCCTCAAAGACAAGATCACCACCATCATGATTCCGCTGGCGCTGCCAATGATGCTCTTTGGCTGCCAGTTCAATTTCAAGGACATGAAGGGTGTGGGCAAGTCACTTATCGCCGGCCTGATTGCCGTGATTGTAGCCACTACTCTGGGTTACCTGCTCTTTGGCAGCAGGGTAGCGGACGGTCCCAAGGTGGCCGGTCTGCTGGTGGGTTGCGAGACGGGCGGTACCATTAATATGGCAGCGCTCAAGATGGCGCTTGATTTTCCTGAAGAGCGATACGTGCTGCTCAACTCTTATGATATGCTTATCTGCTTCCTTTATTTCATATTCCTGCTCAGTGTCGGTATCAAGTGGTTCCGCAAGGTGCTTCCGCACACAGATCCGGCCCTCCAGCAGGATAATTCCGCCGCTGCCAAAGGTGCTGTGATGGAAGAGAACAATTACAAGGGACTCTGGAGCTGGCGTGGAATAGGGCAGTTATTCAAGATATTGCTGGCGGTGATCTGCTGTCTGGTGGTATCCGTTCTGATTGTTGCTATAGTGGGTGTCGTGATTGCGCTTATGAAGGGTGACCCCATCACACTCAAGACCGTCACCGGCTCATTTGGTGCCGGCTGGTTCATGCCGGTATTCATCCTGGGACTCACCACTGCCGCAATCGCCGCATCTTTCCTCAAGCCGGTACGCAAACTCACCTACAGCTACAATATCGGCCTCTACCTGATTTATATTTTCTCCATCGCAGTTGCATCCATGGCGGATGTCACCAAGCTGAACTTTGGTCAGGAGCTCTATACGCTGCTGTTCCTGGTATGCATAATATTCGGTTCACTGCTGCTGCAGCTGTTGCTCTCCATCATCCTTAAGATTGAAGCGGACATGATGATTGTGACCAGCGTATCGCTAATCAATTCGCCGCCCTTCGTACCTATGATGACCAGCGCCATGAACAACCGCAAGGTGCTGGTACCCGGCATTACGGTTGGTATAATCGGCTTTGCCGTGGGCAACTATCTGGGAGTTCTGGCCGAACAGCTGTTCGCGCTGTTCTAAACAAAAAAGCGGCGCGAGCCGCTTTTTTTGTTGTCTAGAATCTTGGTGAGCCGCCGCCGAATCCTCCGCGGCCGCCGCCACCAAAACCGCCACCTCCTCCAAAGCCGCCGCGTCCGCCATTCTTGCCACTGGAGAACTTACCGAATGTCCAGGTAAGTTTGAACATTATGTAACGGCCAAGACGGTTGCTCCAGCTGTCCAGCAAGTAGTTCTCGTTCATGGTTCGGGAGATGCTCTTGCTCTGCTCCAGCAAATCGAAGGCATTCACCGCCAGGGATACTGATCCCAGCTTGTAGCTTACGCCGGCGTTCCAGATGAATTCGGGGTCGTTGTAGCCGGCGGTATAACCGCGGTAGAATGTGTATGTGGCGTCGCTGCTCAGCTCCAGCTTGTTCCAGAGTGTCCATACAAATGAACCTGTGATGGAATTGTCCAGAGTGTGCTTGTCTGCGGTGGAGTTGAGAGAATAGAGTGCATTGTTGTAGCGTACGGTACCGCCCACCGATGCGTAGAGATTGTCGCCGTTGTAACGGAGACTCAGGTTCTCGGAAAGCGTATATGCGGTGGTCTTGCTCTCACCGAATCCGCTTGCACCGCTGTAGAATCTGGAGCCGTTGGGGTCAACGTCACCATCTGCCGTCACTCCCCAGAAATCCTTCATGAAATCTTCATACACGAAGGTCTGCGCGTTGAGCCCCTCGCGTGCCGCTATGTTCTGATAGCTCACGGAGTTGGAAAGGTTGGCGCTGGTGCTGGAAGCGATGGAGAAGCTGGACTTTGCTATGGGGGTGTTGTAGTTGATGAACGTGCTGTACGACTGCGAAGGCTTCTTTGCATTTACAGGTACGGAGTAGCTCACACCGTCGCGGTCAAACCAGCTTGCAGTAACCACGCTCCCGATGCCGTAGTTGAAGAAGATTCCTGTGGTAAGGGAAGAGAACGTATACTTGTTGTTGGTATTGAAGAAAATCCTTGCTGTGTGGGTGAAGGAGGGGAGCAGGTATGCGTTACCCGTGGATATCGCCGTGGGGTTGGAAACATCCAGGATGGGCTGCATGCGGCTTGTTGAGGGCTGCGAAGAGCGGCCGTTGTAATTGGCGCGGATGTTTGAGGTCTGGCTGAAGTTGTAGCGGGCTCTTACCTCCGGCGACCAGTTGAGCAGCCATTCGCCCTCGCCCATATCGGTGGTGACGCCGAATTTGGTGGTGTGGGTCTCGTTGTAGGTGGGCTGCAGCGATGCGCCGAACTGGATATAGTTGCGGTCTTTCTGATATTGCAGCGATACGCCAGCCTGCTGGTTGATGAAGATGTTCTCTACGCTGCTGCTGTAATAATCGTCCTTGATGCTGTATTCGTCACGGTCGTCCATATCCTTGATAAAGCCGGTGTCGGCAGAGGTGTGCTGGATTCCGGTATGGTCATACGTGTTCTTCTCGGAGTTGCTGTGGGTGTAGCTAACGCGGTAGCGGGCGCTTGCAAACCAGTTCTCCGACAGCGGCTCTGTGTATTCCAGATTGCCTGTCAGGGTCATGTTGCGCGAGTCGGTGTGAGAATACTGGTCCAGGATCTTGTTGCTTGCGGTTGCGGAGTAGGAGGTCTCTGAGAACTCCTTGGCATCAGTCTGGCCGTTGGAGAAGCTGTACTGTCCGCCCAGGGTTATGGTGCGTCCCGGCTTGACGATGCGCTTGCCCACCATGAAGCGGCCGTCCGCAGTCATCTGGCGGCTGAGGCTGTGAGACAGGGAACGGGAGTCATTCAACTGGGAGTAGATATCGTTCACGTCTTCGCTGCCGGTGGTGTTGTGGCTGTCCTTGTTTGTGGTTTTCCAGTCAAAGTTGAAGCGGGGGCGGAAGAAGACGCGGGTCCCTTCCGGGGTGTAATTGATCTCTGCGCCGGCCTCGATAAAGCGGTCGCCGGAGTTTGATTTGCTGTCGGAAGAGGTGAGCAAATCGTCGCCGTCGTTCACATATGTGGTCTTCTCGTCCTTGCTCTGTACGTCGCTCTTGCGCTCTCCGTATTCTGCGCTGACGTTGGCCTCCAGGTCCTTGACGCGGCTGGTACCGTAGTTCACGCCCGCCATCCATTCGTCGTTGATACCCTTCATGCCGCCGAATCCGCCGCCACCGCCTCCGGGACCTCCGCCAAAGCCGCCGCGGCTGTTGGTGTTATTGCCGTTGGCCACCAGAGCCAGCTGGTCGGTTTCGTTGAAGCGCCCGATGATGCCGTTGCCCTGATAGCGGATGTCGTTTGAGAGAGTGAACTTGCTGCCGTCCTTGGGGTTGCTGCGAAGGTCGCGTCCCAGGCCGCCCGACAGGTTGCCGAACCAGCCGTCGAACATCCCCTTGTATGTGCTCACGTCAATGATTTTCTCCGTGTCGTCGTCTTCAATGCCGCTGAACTGTGCCTGCTCAGATTTCTTGTCAATTACCTTTACCTTGTCTATCACGTTCACCGGGATATTCTCGGTGGCCAGGCTGGGGTCGTCCAGGAAGAAGGTTTTGCCGTTGAGCGTGATCTTCTTGATGGTTTCGCCGCCGGAGGTGATGGTGCCGTCGCTGCTCACCTCAATGCCGGGCAACTTGCGCAGCAGGTCAATCAGCACGGCGTTGTCTTTCACCTTGAAAGATGAGGCCGTATATTCTATCGTGTCCTGCTTGATGGTGATAGCATTGCCCACCGCCGTCACGGTTGCTCCCTGCAGCATTTGGAAATCCTCCTTAAGGGCGATGGTGCCCAGATTGATGTTGGATTTGTCCACCGTAAGGGGGCGTGAAAGGTCTTCATAACCCATCAGGCTTGTGGTTAGGGTATACTTGCCGTATTCTATCTTGTCAAACTTGGCCTTGCCGTCAAGACCCGCCAGAGCATAGTGCTGCACGGTGGTGTCTGCCTGCGAGGTAAGAATTACGGCAGCGTATGACGCAGCCTCGCGGGTGAGGGTGTCAACAAGTGTAAGACGGATAGTTGCTTTGGACTGCGCTGCGGCAGAGAATGCCAGTGCAGTGCATATCAGGGATAAAATAAGCTTTTTCATACGGGGCTATTTAAATGCAAAAATAACGCCGCAAAAGCAATCTGCAAAAAATTAACTAAATTTGACCCGATAACAGTTATTATGCAAGAAAACGACATCTTCCGGTTGGGCGACGATGTACGCCACGACTACATGAAATACCGCATACACAAGATTCTGCTTGTGTGCAGCAGCTACGATGGCTATACCCTTGAAGAAGACGGCCATATAGACTCCCAGATTAACAGCGAGTACATAGAGCTCAACATGAGTAACCCGCCCGCAATCACCCGCGTGAGCGGCTCTGCGGAGGCGCTGGAGAGACTTTCAAGCGGAGAGCATTTTGATTTTGTACTCACCATGTACAACGTGGGCGGCATGACTGTGTTCGACTTTGCCCGTCGCATTAAGGAGATGTGTCCCGACATGCCGGTGTTCCTGATCACCAGCTTCTCGCGCGAGATTTACCGCCGTATAGAGGAGAGCCACTGCGAGGCGATAGACAATATCTTCTGCTGGCACGGCACTGCCGACCTCATTATCGCCATCATCAAGCTGGCGGAGGACCGTTTGAACGCGGAGAGCGACATTTTGGAAGGTGGCGTGCAAGCCATCCTTCTGGCGGAGGATTCGTTCCGCTTCTATTCCACCTATCTGCCGGAGCTCTACCGTATCATCCTGCTTCAGAACAGCGAATTCATAAAGGATGCGTACAACGAGCAGCAGATGATTGCCCGCAAGCGGTCGCGCCCCAAGGTGCTGCTGGCCACTAACTATACGGAGGCGGTGGAGCTTTACCAGAAATACAAGAACAACCTGCTGGGCGTTATCACCGACCTTGGAATGATACTGCACAAAGGCGATTTGAGCGAGACTGAGAAGTCCGATGCCGGCGTGGATATTATCAAGATGGTGAAGGAGCAGACGCCGTGGATGCCGGTTATCATGCAGAGCTCCCAGGTGGAATACAAGAGCCTGGCGGAGTCGCTGGGCGCCGGTTTCATCCCCAAGAGCAGCAAGAACCTGCTGGAAAACCTGCATGATGTTATACACTCCGAGTTCGGTTTCGGCGACTTTGTGTTCACCGAGCCCGCTTCCGGACTGGAACTCGGGCGCGCACACGACCTTTATCAGATGCAGAAACTGATAGAGACCGTGCCGGACGATGTGCTGGAGTATCATCTGAGTCAGATGCACCTCTCCAAGTGGCTTTATGCCCGCGGTCTTTTCCCTATTGCAAAGGTGCTGCGCAGCATGAACAGCAGCCAGTTTGAATCTACAGAAGAGCATCGCCGGGCAATCGTGCGCCTGCTTAAAGAATACCGCACCCTGCTGGGTCAGGGAATCGTGGCCAGCTTTGATGAGAATACATACAGCGATGCCGTCTCCTTTGCCAAGATAGGTGAGGGGAGCATTGGCGGCAAGGCGCGCGGACTGGCTTTCATGAACGGCATCATAGCAAAGCACGAGCAGTACAAGAAGTACCCCGACGTGCGCATCACAATCCCGCGTAGCGTTGTTATCGCCACAGATTATTTCGAGGAATTCATAACCTCCAACAGCCTGCAGTATATCATTGCCAAGGATGTGAGCGACGAATTCCTGCTGAGCGAGTTTTTGAACTCCACCATACCTCAGTCGCTGCACCGCAAGCTAAAGAAGTTTGTATCCACTTGCCGGCTGCCGCTGGCGATACGCTCATCTTCCAAACTGGAAGACTCTAACTACCAGCCGTTTGCGGGGGTTTATTCAACGTATATGATTCCCCGCTGCGAAGACGACGGCCAGATGCTCCGCATGCTTATCCGCGGCATCAAGAGCGTATACGCATCGGTCTATTTCTCATCTTCAAAGGCATACATCCAGACTTCCCAGAATGTTTTGAGCGAAGAGAGGATGGCTGTGCTGGTGCAGGAGGTGTGCGGTACGGAGCAGGACGGTTATTATTTCCCTACGCTTTCCGGCGTGGCCCGCTCCCGAAACCTCTATCCTCTGGGATATGAAAAACCTGAGGACGGTGTCTGCAATGTGGTGATGGGCCTGGGCAAGGAGGTTGTTGACGGGGGCAAGACTCTCCGTTTCTGCCCCGCATTCCCGGACAAGGCACTTCAGACATCTACCGTTGAACTCACGATAAGTGACGCCCAGACGGAGGTGCTGGCGCTGAATCTGGATCCCGGCCGCTTCCTCCCCTCGATAGACGAGGCGGTGAATATTGAACGGTTGCCGGTGAGCAAGATAGGCGGCTTTCGCAATGCGAAGTACGTATGCTCAAATTACGATTACGCCAACAACCGCATCAGCGAGGGTCCCACCTTCAACCCCTCGTTCAAGGTGATAACCTTCAACAGCATACTCAAGTATAACTCATTCCCTCTGGCGGAGATTATCTCTGACTTGCTCCATATTGGCGAAGAAGAGCTCCGTTGCCCCGTTGAGATTGAGTTTGCTGTGAATATGGATGTGGAGCCGGGCACCCCCCGCGTGTTCAACTTCTTGCAGATACGCCCCATCATCAACGGCCTGGACGAGGCCAAGGTTGACTGGGACAAGATTGCCACAGACGATGCGCTGATTTACTCTGACTGTGCGCTGGGCGTGGGCGAAATCAAGGGGCTGAAGCACCTGATTTACATGAAGTTTGACAAGTTCTCCTCCCTCAAGACAAACGAGATAGCAGAGGAGCTTTACAAATTGAACGGCATGATGAAGGAGAAGAATGAGGAGTACGTGCTGGTGGGTACCGGCCGCTGGGGTTCTTCCGACCCCAATCTGGGAGTTCCCGTCAAGTGGGGGCACATCTCCCAGGCAAAGGTTATCGTGGAGATGGCTCTCAAGGACTTCAATATAGAGGCCAGCCAGGGGACCCACTTCTTCCAGAATGTAACTTCCCTTGGAGTAGGCTACTTCTCCATCAATCCTTCCGGAGGCGAGGGACTGTTTGCACAGGAGAAGCTGGATGCCATGCCTGCAGAATTCGACGGGGAATGGTTCCGCATGGTACACTTTGACAAACCCCTCACCGTATATGCCGACGGCCGTTGCCGTAAAGGCATTGTTAAAGAATGAGTTTGATATTTGAGGGATTATTTATTACTTTTGTGAATTGAATAATTAAGCGATTATGGCAGATGATATGATATCGGCAGTTGCCGCAAAGGTGGAACAGCTCATCTCAATGTATGAGTCGGAGCGTTCCCGCTGTGCCGCGCTTCAGGGCGAGGCAGATGAGTATCGCAGCCAGATTGCTCAGTATAAAGAGAAACAAGCAACCTTAGAACAAAGGATAAAGACATTAGAAGAAAAATTAAATAGCTTACAGTTGGCGGGCGCATTTACTGCTTCACCCGGTGACAGTGCGGGAGCAAAGCGCAGATTGAATGCTGTGATAAAGGAGATAGACAATTGCATAGCAATGCTGGATATATAGCATACGATGGAAGAGAAGCAAAAGATAACGGTTACGATTGGCGGACGCAAGTTCACCTTCCACATCCTCCCGGAAAATGAAGAGAGGGTGCGGGCGTCTGTAAAGAAGATTGAGGAGAAGGTCGCCTTCTATGCCTCCAAGTATGCCACAAAGGATATGCAGGACATTCTGAGCATCGTGTTGATGGAGTTTGTGATGCAGTACATTTCGCTGGAACAGAAAGACGATACCAAGGACATGACAGAAGGACTGAGTGCCCTTGACCGTCGTTTGGAAGAATACATAAACAGTGGCCGTTAGTTGACTCTTTGCCAAAATCAACATTTTTAAATCCAAAAAGAGTTCACGGCTGCCAAAAACGGGCCTAGGTTACCCTTCGGGGGATTCCATTTATGGGACGGAGGAAGTTTGCGGCATAAATCGCTGGGCTTAAATCTTACATTGCAAGATTTTTGGACTTACAGTAACTAGCGGCCTTTTTATATACTCCGGTTCAGGAGCCGATTGTGAGTTATTGGAATAGAGAACACTAAACAATAACGATACACAATGTTAGCATACATCTTAACAGCAATATGGTCAGCCGCACTAGGCATAATGGCCTTTTTCCTGATTAGAAAATTAGTCCTCCGCAAGAAGGGCGAGGAGATTATCCGCAACGCCACAATAGAGGGTGAGAATATCAAGAAAGAGAAAATCATCCAGGCCAAGGAGAAATTCCTCCAGCTCAAGGCAGAGCACGAGGCGGCAATCAATGAGCGCAACGCACAGATACAGCAGGTAGAGAACCGAATCCGCGCAAAGGAGAGTCAGATAGGGCAGCAGGCAGCCGACCTTGCCCGCAAGGCCAAGGAGAACGACCAGATCAAGGAGAACCTTCAGCATCAGCTGGAGATACTCAACAAGAAGAAAGAAGAATACGACACCATGCGCGAAGAGGCCATCCGCAAGCTTGAAGAGGTGGCCGGCATGACTGCAGAAGATGCCAAGGAACAGCTCATGGAAAGCATGAAGGCCGAGGCCAAGACCCAGGCGATGTCCTACATCAACGATGTTATGGACGAGGCTCGTCTCACCGCCAGCAAAGAGGCCAAACGCATAGTGATAAACACCATCCAGCGCACCGCGCCGGAGGTTGCGATAGAGAACGCGGTTACCGTTTTCAATATCGATAACGACGAGATAAAGGGTCGCATCATCGGCCGCGAGGGGCGCAACATCCGTGCTCTGGAGGCTGCCATCGGCGTGGAGATCGTGGTAGACGATACGCCGGAGGCAATCCTTATTTCGGCATTCGACCCTGTCCGCAGGGAGGTGGCGCGCCTGGCGCTGCACCAGCTTGTGGCAGACGGCCGCATCCATCCCGCACGCATTGAAGAGGTTGTGGCAAAGGTTAGCAAGCAGCTGGACGAAGAGATTATGGAGACCGGCAAGCGTACCTGTATCGACCTTGGCATTCACGGGCTCAACGCCCAGCTGGTAAAGATGGTGGGCCGCATGAAGTATCGTTCTTCGTACGGTCAGAACCTGTTGCAGCACTCCCGTGAGGTGGCCAACATATCTGCGATTCTGGCGGCAGAGTTGGGGCTCAATCCTAAGCTTGCAAAGCGCGCCGGTCTGCTGCATGATATCGGCAAAGTGGCAGAAGAGGAATATGAACTGCCGCACGCAATTGTGGGTATGCAGATAGCAGAGAAGTGCAAGGAGAAGCCTGAAATCTGCAACGCAATCGGTGCTCACCACGAGGAGGTTGAGATGCAGACGCTCATAGCTCCCATCGTGCTTGTTGCCGATGCAATCTCCGGTTCCCGTCCCGGCGCCCGCCGCGAGGTGATCGAGAGTTATATCAAACGTCTCAAGGATATGGAGAACATCGCCGCTTCACATGAGGGCGTAGTTAAGGCATACGCCATCCAGGCGGGCCGTGAGCTGCGCGTGATTGTGGGTGCCGACCAGGTGACCGACGCTGAATGTGATGAAATCTCTGCAGAGGTTGCACGCCGCATCCAGGACGAGATGACCTATCCCGGTCAGGTTAAAGTAACGGTAATCCGCGAGGTGCGCAGCGTCGCATTCGCAAAATAAAACAGCAATATGGAAAACCAGAATCCCAACCAGAAGCAGATCAACATTGAGATTTCTCCCGACATGGCGGGAGGCACCTATTCCAACCTCGCGGTTATCACTCACTCCCAGAGCGAGTTCATAGTTGACTTTGTGCAGATGATGCCCGGCATCCCCAAACCCAAGGTGGCCAGCCGTATTGTGATGACCCCGGAACATGCAAAACGCCTTTTGATGGCGCTTCACGACAATATTTCTAAATACGAATCGGAGAACGGCGAGATAAAGATCCGCAAGCAGGGGATGACTATCGCGCCGCTGGGGCTGGGTGACGCTTAAAATCTTCAGCTATGTTTACAAAAGATGACATCCGTCAGATAGAGAGCCGCGGTGCCTCTGTCGCTCAGGTAGAAGAGCAGGTAGAACGCTTCAAGAAGGGCTTTCCCGCCCTCAAGATTGTGAACGCCGCCGTGCCCGGTCGCGGCATAAAGGTGCTCACAGATACAGAAGTTACAGCTGCCGCAGATTACTACAACAAGGCTACTGTGAATGGCCGCTGCAAGTTTGTACCCGCCTCGGGTGCCGCATCGCGCATGTTCAAGGATATGTTCGCCGGCCTGGATAAGCTGGAGGGTGGCGAAGACCTCCCTGCTGATGTACCCGGGTCACGTCTGGCAGCCCATATCAAAGAGTTCGCATTCTATACACCGGAGATGTTCGGCGAGCCGGAAGACAGCGCTGCTTATCGCAAATCGGCATTGTCTCATCTGCTTCGCGAGCCTGGTCTCGGCTACGGTTCAAAACCCAAGGGTGTGCTCAAGTTCCACCGTTATGCTAATGAAATCCGCACTGCGATGGCAGAGCATCTGGTGGAGGCTGCCGATTATATGCGCGAAGGAGATGTATGCCACCTTGTGTTCACCATTTCGCCGGAACATCAGCAGCTGTTCGAGGCTGCCCTGGCAGAGGTGAAGGATAAATTTGAGGCGCGCTACGGCGTGAAATACGATATCACCTTTACATATCAGGATAAGGCCACCGATACCATTGCGGTGGATGCTGCAAACGAGCCCTTCCGCACAGAGGACGGTTCGCTGCTGTTCCGTCCCGCCGGCCACGGCGCCCTGATTTACAACCTGAACAATGTGGATGCCGAGCTGGTATCCATCAAGAACATAGACAACGTGGCGCACGAGAAACTGCTCGTTACCACTTCGCTTTACAAGCGTGTGCTGATGGGCGAGGCGCTGCGCCTGCGCGACGCGATCTTTGCTTATCTGCACCGTCTGGACGAAAATCCAACACCGGAGCTCTGCACCGAGATAGAGATATTCCTGGACCGCGAACTTTGTGTGAAGATGCCTGCAGCGGCCTCTTTCGAGGCCCGTGTAGCTGCCATCCGTGCTAAACTTGACAGGCCGATTCGTGCCTGCGGCATGGTGCGCAACGAAGGTGAGCCTGGCGGCGGCCCGTATGTAATCATGAATGCCGACGGCAGCACATCGCTCCAGATTCTGGAGAGCGTCCAGATTAATAAGGACGACCCCGCAGCCATGGCTGCGATGGGCGGTGCCACCCACTTTAATCCGGTGGACCTGGTGTGCCTGCTGCGCGACAGCAAGGGGCGCAAGTTTGACTTGTTGAAACGGGTGGATCCCGATGCCGGCTTCATGAGCAGCAAGAGCTATCAGGGACGCGAACTAAAGGCGCTGGAGATGCCTGGCCTCTGGAACGGCGCGATGAGCGACTGGAACACCCTCTTTGTAGAGGTGCCCGTGGAGACTTTCAATCCCGTAAAAGTTGTTCTGGATCTGTTAAGACCGGCTCATCAGGGGTAACAGTTCTTCCATGCTGTCTATGATGAAATCGGCTCCGGCTTCTGCAAGCTGGGGCCGTTTTCCGTTACCCCACGTCACGCCGCAGGTGGGAGCTCCGGCGCTGCGGCCCATCTGGATGTCAACTGCCATGTCGCCAACTACAAGTGCATCGCGGGCGGCGACGCCAAAGTGCTCCAGACATTGCAGCACCGGTTCGGGTGCCGGCTTGGGTTTAATCTGATGGTCTACCCCCAGTACGTAGCTAATGTACTTACCAAGGCCCATATCGTTTACAAATGCATCCAGAGAGAGGGAAAGCCGGGAAGAGGCCACGCTCATCATTATCCCCTGTTCCTGCAGTCGTGCCAGTGTCTCCTTGACTTCGGGGAAAGGTTGCGGCTTGAGCATCGCCTTGTATTCGTCGAATACCACGCGGTATAGGTCGGCGCATTCCAAGCACTTCTCGCGCGAAATGCCGGGCACCATTATCTCGAACCCCGTCTCCAGCGGCAGACCGATTGTGGAAGCAATGGTGGCCTCGTCCGGAACGGAAAAATGCATCCGGCGCATGGTTTCCTGCATTGTCTTCACTATGTTCTCTTTGGTGTCGCCCAGCGTGCCGTCAAAGTCAAATACTATCAGCCGTGTCATAATAATTCTGTTTGCGGCGCCAAATGTACGCAAATGCGGCGATTTCTTTCTACATTTGTAATATTATATGTCGCTTATGAAAAAGATACTGCTTTGCCTTTTCGCTGCACTTGCCACCGTGAGCCTTTCTGCTCTGGAGGTGGACAGTGTAAACATCACCGCCAAAATCAATCCCGACGGCAGCGCCCATATCACCCAAGTGTGGGATGCGGAGGTGACTTCCGGTACTGAGTTTTACATCCCCGTGGAGAACCTTGGCAAGATGAGGATAACCGACTTGCAGGTTAGCGAGAACGGTCGCCAGTATCTCAGCGAGGGCAACCGCTGGAATGTGGACCGTTCCCTTGCACAGAAGGCGGGACGTTGTGGCATAGTGGATAAGGGCGACGGCGTTGAGCTCTGCTGGGGGCAGGGGAGCATCGGCCGCCATATATGGACTGCACAGTTTGACGCATCCAATCTCGTGCAGGGTTATGAAGATTATGACGGCTTCAACTTTATGTTTGTCAACCCCGGTATCGCCCCCGTCGGGAGCGCGCGGATAACCATTGAAAATGCCACCGGCGGCGAAGAGTGGACCAGCGACAATGTAAAGGTTTGGGCGTTTGGTTTTAACGGAGAGATATATGTAGAGGATGGGAAGATAGTATGCTACTCCTCCGGCCAGATGGACAAGTCTCATAAGATCATCATTCTGGCGCGCTTTGACAAAGGTCTGGTGCAGCCGCTGGTGACTCACGACAACTCGTTTGACAAGTTGAAGAAGAAGGCGCTGCGCAAGAGCGACTACGATTCTGAAGACGGCTTTGATCTGTTGAGCATCCTTCTGGCGCTGCTGCCGGTTATTCTGGGAGCATTCGGCGTGATATGGGCGTGCATCATCAAATTCACAGGTCGCACTCTCTCAAAGAAGATATACGGCGTGAACAAAGTCACTGGGTGGTGGCGTGAACCGCCGCAGGAGGGGAGTCTGCCCGCATCGTATTACATTCTGGATAAAGGCGATATCCTCCAGCAGCACAAATACAACAAAGATCTGATTGGCGCATATTTCCTCAAGTGGGTGCTTGAGAAAAAGGCAGTTGCGGTAAAGGACGAGAAGCACCCCAAGCGTATCAATCTCAAACTGGAGCCTATGTCGATATTCTCCGACCCATGCGAAGGGGAACTGTTCCAGATGGTGCTGGAGGCCTCAGGAGATAACGTGATCCTCGAGACCGGAGAGTTTGAGAAGTGGTCCCGCCGCAAATACACCCGCTTTATGGACTGGCCTTCCAAGGCTCTGTCAGACGGTAAGGCATACCTGATTGCCAAGGACCGCCTTGACAGCCGCGGCCGCAGTACTGAAGAGGGCAAGGAAAAGGCGCAGCAGGTGATTCAGTTCAAGAACTTCCTCAAGGATTTTACCCTGAACAATGAGCGCGAAGTGCCGGAGGTGACCCTCTGGAAAGATTATCTGGTATTCGCCCAGCTGTTTGGCATCGCAGACCAGGTGGCAGCGCAGCTCAAGAAACTGTTCCCCACCGACTTTGACCATTATGCAAGGTCGCTGAATATGGATTCCACATACCTGCCGCTCATTATTCACAATAACAGCGCCATTGCCAATACCGCTTATACACGGGCGGCTGCCAGGATGAGCGGCGTGCGCGGCGCAGGTGGCGGCGGCTTCTCATCCCTTGGCGGTGGAGGTGGCTTTTCCGGCGGCGGCTTCGGCGGCGGAAGCAGGTAAGACTATTCGTTAAATACAGTATTGTTAAGCACCAGTCCTTTGACACCCACGATGCGTGAGCCACGGGTGTCACCTTCTCCCATCTTGGCGCGTCGGCGCCGGGTATCTTCGTTCATCTCGAAGGTTTCAGGCGGAACCTTGGTGAATGTACAGTTTGTGAATACCAGATTCTCGAAAGGGTGCTCCTCCGGGGAGAAGATTTCAGCGCCGCACAGGCTACGAGCGTGAACGTCTGTGAAATAGATGTTGCGGATACCCTTGAACATCACATCCTCAGGAAAAACATACATATGAAGTGGGCATTCGTAAATCTCGTCCATAATGATGTTGGAGAATATGATATTCTCTATGAAGCTGGCCTCGCGTCCGAAATCGTTCCGGAATGCGGGCGGGAAGTCCATCCCGATGCCCAGCCAGCTTTTGGTGATAACCAAATTGGAGAAGATGCAGTTGCGTATTTCGCCGTCCTGGCACCATCCAAGGCGGATGGCATAGGCCCATGATTTCAGGGTGCAGTTGCTGACCACGACCCGCTCGCAGGCCTTGTTCTCCGGCAGGGAGCGGCTGTTGGCGCGAACTATCACTGCATCGTCACCGGCTTCTATGATACAGTTTGATACCGTAACATCCCTGGAGCAGTTGATGTGGATCCCGTCATTGTTGGGAAAGCGCAGGTCTGCCAGAATCTTGCACCGGTCAAAGGTAACGTAGTCGCAGTCGTGTATCCAGTAACTCCACGCTGCCGGCTGGTTCTGCATGGTGACATCGGTTACCGATACATTTTTACATCCGGCAAAGAATACTACTCTGGGAAGTGATTTCTCCGGTTCGTAAATCCGCTCATAGGTCCAACCGCCCCGGTATTCGTTATCCGGAATCCTGCGGATATGATACTGGCCGTTGCCGTCAATTACGCCGCGGCCGCTTATGGCTATATTCTCCGCCTCATCAGCATATATGAATGCAGCGCTGCGGTTGCGGGGCATGGCAGAAGGGTCATAATGGCGCACGTCGGTCCGGTCGGGGAAATCGGCAATATCTGGGGATGCCAACAGCACCGCGTCGGCATCAATGAAGAGTTCTACACCGCTCTTGAGCTCGATTGAGCCTGAAAGGAAAGTGCCTCCGGAGAGAATTACCTTGCCGCCTCCCGCAGCCGACACATTGTCAATAGCTTTCTGCAGAACCTTGGTGATCTTTGTTTTGCCGTCGGCCTTTGCGCCCGATTTGCGAAGGTCGATGTCTTTGGCCTGAAGCGGGCAGGTCAGTAGCGCGATGGCAAGTGCCAGTATTGCGGTACGATATTTATTCATTGCTAGTTTGCTCGTTTGGACGGCCGTCCACGGTGATGTTGTTGCAATGGATTTCGGTAATGCCAAAGTCCGGGCAGACGTTATCGTAGAACTGGCAGTTCTCGCAGTCGTTGAGCACTACGGTCTTGCCGTAGTTGTCGGCAAAGACGTTGTTGCGCACGATAAGGCCGGAATTGACGTACGGTCCGTGCTCCTCTACATCGGAGGTGACATATATCACGGAGCCGTCCCAATCGGGATAAGGCAGGAATTGGTAGAGGTAATTGCACTCCGAGATATAATTGTGCTCAACAACAATTTCGCGCATAGGGCCAGCCTCATGCCACCAGAGTTCTCCTCCCAGTTTGAGAGCCGACATGGATGTCTTCATAATCTTGTTGTAGCCGACGTAGGCACGGGGCACCTTTACGTAGAATGCCCGGCCCGATTTGGAAATAACCGTGTTGTTTACTATTCTGGCGTAGGTGAAGGTGTTGTTGTAGAGGAAGCAGGTATCGCACTGGCCCTGGGTGATGGGCTTGTCAAGAGTCACAACCACTTTCCAATCTGCCCAGGAGGTGTCCACTGCCTGCACCACGTACTTGTCGAAATGCTCCAGCGTACGGCGGTGGATAAGGTTGAGCGTATCACCCTTATGGGGATAGTCCAGCGACTGGGCGTGCAGGTCGGCTTTCTCCACGCGGATTTCTACCTGTTTCTCATTTTCCTGAGCGTAAGGATACCAGTAGTAATTGTGGATGTTGGTGCAGTCGTCCAGACAGCCGCGGAAGATGCAGTTCTGGATGGTTATATTACCGCGGCAAGAGGTGAAGTGGGTAGCATCCGTAGTAGTGGTGGTGTATCGGCCGGGATAGGGGACTATCTGGATATGGTCCAGCAGGATATCGGTGGTTTCGTGGCCCACTACACCCATTCCGGGGAAGCTGTATATGATGATGTCCTTCAGGGTCATATTCTCGCTCTCGCGCAGCATATAGCACGGGCGGTAGTGCCCGCCGTGACGGATTATCAGCAGGTCGCCCACCTTGGCGTTGTTCCTGGTGTATTTGAACAGAACCTTGCCGGGTTCGGGGCTGCCTGTCATGCCGCCGTCGCAGTCAAAGAACTGCCCCGCCACGGGGTCGTAGAATTCCGTGCGCCCCTGTACCAGCTTGTCGCTGTATTTGTAGTATTCGGGATCGAATTCCGCCACTATGGTGTCGGAGGTTATATCTGTGATTACCGCCTCGATATTGTTGTGACGCTTGTAGTCTATCTGAAGGCCTTTAACTGTGACGTTCTTGCAGCGGATAAATGCCAGTACCTCCATCCATCCTTCTACCATCAGCTTGGCTCCGTAGGCCTCAATGGTAAGGTTCTTGGCTCCGGTGAAGTCGAGGCCGGTTACATATGGTTTGGTGGGGATGAACAGGTAGCGTTGAACCTGCAGCCCGTATCCGTAGGTGCCGTTTATCGCCTCACGCTCTATCTTTGCCGCCACAGGGTCGCTGAAATCATACACGCCAGCGGGGAAAACCAGGATGGTGTTGGGGTGCTCACGGCAGTATTTGGCCGCATCGCGCAGAGCTTCGGCATCGTTTATGCCGTCGTCCGGAACGGCTCCGAAATCTGCTACGGAAACTGTGGTGGAAGAATTGCAGCTGCAAAGCAGCGCGGTGATGATTGCAAACAGTGCGAAGATAGACTTTTTCATATAATCAGTTATTTTGACAAAGCTAATAAAAATAAGTAAATTCGCAGCCCTATGGATCTCAACGGAAAACGCGTGATACTGGCCAGCAACTCGCCCCGACGCAGGCAACTGCTTGCGGGACTTGACGTTGAATTTGCCGTGGATACCGGGACAGATTTTGAGGAAGTTTTTCCGGACGATATGCCCCACTGCGATGTGCCGGCGCTGATGTCAGAGGGCAAGTCCCGCTGCTTCCACCGTTCGCTGGACGAGGGGGAGATACTGATTACTTCCGATACGATGGTGCTGCTGGACAGCTATATCATGGGCAAACCCCACAGCCGCGAAGAGGCGATAGATATGCTGCGCCGCCTGTCGGGACGCACACACGAGGTGATTACCGCAGTAACGGTGCGCGACCGAAACCATTCAGAGACGGTGACCGATACCACTCTGGTGACCTTCCGGGAAATGACTCTGAGCGAAATTGAATACTATGTGGATACCCGCAAGCCCTATGACAAGGCGGGTGCCTACGGTATTCAGGAATGGCTGGGTTACGCAGCATGCACCGGCATCGAAGGCTCTTTTTACAACGTGATGGGCTTTCCGGTGCACAAAGTTTATGATGAATTGATTAAATTTGCAAGATATTAGATTTTAGACAGATGGAGCTCGAAGCAAAGTATAATCCTACAAGTGTTGAAGACAAGTGGTACGCCTATTGGCTGGACCATAAGTTTTTCCATTCTGAACCCGACGGCCGCGAGCCGTTTACCATAGTTATCCCGCCGCCCAATGTGACCGGAATCCTGCACATGGGCCACGTGCTCAACAACACCATAAACGATGTGCTGGTGCGCAAGGCTCGCATGGACGGCAAGAACGCCTGCTGGGTGCCCGGCACGGACCACGCATCCATCGCCACCGAGAACAAGGTTGTGGCCAAGCTTCGCGACATGGGCATCAGCAAGGAGACCCTTACCCGCGAGGAGTTCCTCAAATATGCCTGGGAGTGGAAAGAAGAGCACGGCGGCATAATCCTCAAACAGCTGCGCAAGCTTGGCGCAAGCTGCGACTGGGACCGCACCAAGTTCACAATGGATCCAGAGCTCAGCGAGGCAGTGATTAACACCTTCTGCTACTTCTACGAGAAGGGATACATATACCGCGGCGCCCGAATGGTCAACTGGGACCCAGTTGGCCTGACAGCCGTAAGTGATGAGGAGGTGATCCACCGCGACACCCAGAGCAAGTTCTACCATCTGAGATATTTTGTAAGCGACGGCCACGGCAATCCCACCGACAAGTTCCTGGTGATTGCCACTACACGTCCTGAGACCATTATGGCTGATGCCGCAATCTGCGTTAATCCCGCCGACGTGCGCCACAGATGGCTGCACGACAAGAAGGTGCTGATTCCCCTTATCAACAAGGAGATTCCCGTGATTGAGGATGATTATGTTGAGATGGATTTTGGTACCGGCTGCCTCAAGGTGACCCCTGCCCATGATGTGAACGACTATGAAATCGGCCTCCGTCACAATCTTGAGGTACTGGATATCATAGACGACCACGGTCGCCTGAACGAGAAGGCCCAGATACTTGTTGGCGAAGACCGCTTTGACGCCCGCCGCAAGATAGAGAAGATGCTGGAAGAGGCCGGCAATCTGGTCAAGACAGAGGATTATACATCTCCGATTGGCTACTCAGAGCGCACCAACGCCGTGATTGAGCCCCGCCTTTCCACACAGTGGTTCCTCAAGATGGATGCCCTGGCTAAGGATGCCCTTGAAAGCGTTGAGAGCGGCAAGGTTAAACTGATTCCGGACAAGTACCGCAATACATATCGTCACTGGATGGAGAATGTGCGCGACTGGTGCATCTCCCGCCAGCTTTGGTGGGGACAGCGCATACCCGCTTATTATTTGCCTGACGGCAGCTTTGTGGTTGCTCCGAATGCAGAGGAGGCACTCCGCAAGGCACAGGCTAAGGATGCTTCAGTGACCGCTGCGGACCTGAAGCAGGATTCCGATGTGCTGGACACCTGGTTCAGCAGCTGGCTGTGGCCCATCAGCGTGTTTGACACCCGCCGCCCCGGCCATCCTGCAGTAAAGCCCAATGCTGATCTGGCATACTATTATCCCACCAACGACCTAGTTACGGGTCCCGATATCCTCTTCTTCTGGGTTGCCAGAATGATTATGGCGGGCAACGAGTTTATGGG
Organism: Bacteroidales bacterium; assembly: GCA_017962235.1. Classification (GTDB taxonomy): domain Bacteria; phylum Bacteroidota; class Bacteroidia; order Bacteroidales; family UBA932; genus Equibacterium. The sequence continues at coordinate 134,145 of JAGCVS010000004.1, forward strand.
TGACATACCGTTCCGCAACGTATTCCTCACAGGTATCGTGCGCGACAAGCTGGGACGCAAGATGTCCAAGCAGCTTGGCAACTCGCCCAACCCCCTGGATCTGATTGCAAAATACGGTGCAGATGCAGTACGTCTGGGCATGATGCTTTGCACCAGCGCCGGCAACGACATCCTGTTTGACGAGAGTCAGATAGAGCAGGGGCGCAACTTCTGCAATAAGGTTTGGAACGCATACCGCCTCACGGAGATGTGGACCGTTGAGGATAAACCCGCTCCTGAGGTCAACAAGATTGCGGTGTCGTGGTTCCGCTCCAAGCTTAGCGAGGCGATTGCCACTGTAGAAGACCACTACGGCAAATACCGCATCAGCGACGCCATAATGACCACATACAAGCTATTCTGGGACGATTTCTGCGCCTGGTATCTGGAGCTTGTGAAGCCCGCCTTCGGTGAAGCTATTGACCGTGAGACTTACAATGCCACCGTCGGTTTCTTTGAGGACCTGCTCAAGATGCTGCACCCGTTCACCCCGTTCATTACGGAGGAACTCTGGCAGCACATTGCAGAGCGCAAGGAAGGCGAGACCATAATGTTTGCCGCAACACCCAAGGCGGCCGGTTTTGACAGGCAGGTGATTGCAGATTTCAACATCGCCTCCGGCGCTGTGGTTGAAATCCGCGCACTGCGTCAGAAGAAGAACATATCGCCCAAGGAGGCGCTCTCACTCAGGTTCAAGGGAGCCTTTCCGGCAGCGATGGCGCCGGTAGTCGTCAAGATGGCAAATATCTCTGATATCTCTGCTGCAGATGAAAGCACCTCGGGTGAATCGTTCATGGTTGGCACAGTACAGTTCTTCGTGCCGCTGGAGGGGATGATAGATGTGGAGGCGGAGCGCGAAAAGATTCTGGCAGAAATCACCCGCTACGAGGGCTTCCTCAAAGGTGTCAATGCCAAGCTTGGCAACGAGCGGTTTGTAGCAAACGCCCCCGCTGCAGTGGTGGAGAACGAACGCAAAAAACAATCCGACGCCATAGCCAAGCTGGCTGCCCTCAAAGAGCGTCTGGCAAAACTTTAAAAGATTATTAATCAATAAAACTGCAATAATATGACTGCATTATCAATGTTGATCCTTCCCCTGGGCGTAGTAGGCCCCTGGCAGTGGGTTATCATCGCACTGGTTGTCCTCCTTCTGTTTGGCGGCAAGAAGATTCCCGAGCTCATGCGCGGACTTGGCAAAGGTGTCAAGGAGTTCAAGACCGGCATGAAAGAGGCCGAGAAAGAGATTAACGACATCAAGAGCGACATAGAGAAGGAAGAGCCCAAGAAGGCGGAGTAACATCCCATGGCAGAGGAAGAAGAGAAGCTGGACGAATCTAAGGACATGAGCTTCTGGGACCACCTGGAAGACTTGCGCCATGCCCTGTTCCGGGTAGTGATTGCACTGCTCGCGGCCTTTGTTGTGCTGTTCTTCTTCAAGGAGTTCCTGTTTGACAAGCTGATACTGGCACCCACCAGGTCCGATTTCTTCTTTTACAAGTGGTTCGGCATGTCCACGGGGCTGCAGCTGGTTAACATAGAACTCTCCACACAGTTCATGGTGCATATGAGGGTTACATTCATGTGCGCCTTCATAGTGTGCTGCCCGTACGTACTCTTTGAAATCTGGAAGTTCATTGCTCCGGCGCTCTACAGGCATGAGAAGAAGGCCACCCGCAGGGCGTTTCTCTTTGCTTCCTTCCTGTTCTATCTGGGAATCGCCGTTGGATACAGCATTATCCTGCCGTTGATGATAAACTTCTTTGACGGGTACAAGGTGAGCCAGGAGGTTGTGAACACCATCTCACTGAACTCCTACATCTCAACCGTCAATTCCACCGTAATTATCTTCGGCATAGTGTTCGAAGTGCCCACCGTGGTGGCGATACTCTCTTCGATCGGCTTGCTTACCCGCGAGTCACTTGTTGGCGGGTGGAAGTACGCAGTGGTTGCGATAGCGGTGCTGGCGGCCATAATTACCCCTGCCGACCCGTTCTCAATGCTGATTGCAGCCATCCCGCTGGCGTTGCTTTACGGCCTCAGCATACTTGTCTGCAAGCCGGCTGAGCCGGAATTTGAAGAGGCGGGGGTTGTGGAAGAGACATCTTCCGCAGGAGGCAGGAAATGATTTCCCTTACAGATCTTACAGTATCGTTTGGCGGCACCACGCTGCTGAACGATATTTCTTTACATATTAGCGAGAAGGACCGCATAGGCCTCACCGGACGCAACGGCGCCGGTAAATCAACGCTTTTGAAGCTGATAGTGGGGGAGCAGCACCCCACATCGGGCAGCGTTATGGTGCCGCAGAATCTCACAATAGGTTATCTGCCGCAGCAGATGCAGCATCACAAGGGGCGCACCGTGATGGAGGAGACCATGACGGTGTTTGAGGACTTCTTTGCCCTGCACCGCCGTGTGGACGAGATATCGGCTGAGCTGGCCGCGCGCGACGATTACGACTCCAAGGAGTATTCGCGATTGATAGTGGAACTGAACACCATCAACGACCGTCTGGCGATGGCCGGCAGCGAATCACCCGAGGTGGCGGCGGTGAAGACATTGCACGGCCTCGGCTTCAAAGATAACGAACTGGGACGCAACACAGAGACCTTCAGCCAGGGTTGGAACATGCGCATAGAGCTGGCCAAGATACTGCTGCGCAAACCGGATGTGCTGCTGCTGGACGAGCCCACCAACCATCTTGACATAGAGTCGATTCAGTGGCTGGAGGATTATCTGCAGACCTTTGGCGGATCCATGGTGCTGATTTCCCACGACCGCCGATTCCTGGACAATACCACCAACCGTACGGTGGAGATAATGCTTGGCCGCATTCACGATTACAAAGTGCCGTACAGCAAATATCTGGTGCTGCGCGCAGAGCGCATAGAGCAGCAGAAGGCAGCATACGAGAACCAGCAGCGCACCATAGAGAAGACGGAAGAGTTCATTGAGCGTTTCCGCTACAAACCGACCAAGAGCAACCAGGTACAGAGCCGCATCAAGCAGTTGGAGCGCATGGAACGCATCGAGCTGGAGGTGGAGGACAAGAGCGCGCTCAGCGTCAAGTTCCCTCCCGCACCCCGCAGCGGCGACGTTGCTTTCAAGGTGACAGACGCCAGCATCAGCTATCCCGATGCCCCTCAGAAGAGAATCCTCTCCGGCGCCAACATAGAGATAAAGCGCGGTGAGAAAGTAGCATTTGTTGGACGTAACGGCGAAGGCAAGACAACCATGATGAAGACTCTGATGGGTACGCTGACTCCCGTCAAGGGTTCCGCCACGGTTGGATATAACGTTAAGATTGGATACTACGCGCAGAACCAGGAGGATGTCCTGAACCGCGAAGATACCGTATATGAAACGCTGGACAAGATTGCCGTGGGCGATATCCGCATGAAACTGCGCGATATCCTGGGCGCCTTCCTATTCCGCGGCGAGGATATAGACAAGAAGGTGGCAGTGCTCTCCGGCGGCGAAAGGGCGCGCCTTTCCATGGCCCGTCTGATGCTGGAGCCCTACAACCTGCTGGCGCTTGACGAGCCCACCAACCATATGGATATCCGCAGCAAGGATGTCCTCAAGCAGGCCCTTGTCAAATACGACGGCACTCTGATTGTGGTGAGCCACGACCGTGACTTTTTGACCGGCCTGGTAGATAAGATATACGAGTATGGCGACGGCAAGGTGCGCGAGCATCTGGGTGGAGTGGACGATTTCCTGCGCCGCAAGAAGATAGAAGGATTCGAGGCGCTGGAGCGCAAAAGCCCTCAGCCGGCCGCGTCTCAGGCACAGCCCGCAGCCGCTTCACAGCAGGCAGTCAAGGAGAAACCCGCCGCACAGTCGCAGCAGGATCGTGAGGCCCGCCGCGAGATGGCCCGCCTCAAGAACCGCTTCTCCAACCTTGAGAAGGCCATAGCCGATATTGAGGGCAAGATGGCGGAGATAGAAAAGGTGCTCTCTGCCCCCGGCGAAAAAGACGACATTATGGAACTTACGCGCACCTACCTTGAACACAAGCGCGAACTTGATATTAAGATGGACGAATGGGCCACTCTGGCCGAAAAGATAGAACAGTAATGAGCAACTATTTGTATGGAATCCACCCCGTGACCGAGGCAATCACCTCAGGTCGCAAGATAGAGAAGGTACTCCTTAAACAGGGATTTGAAGGGCCTCAGGCCAGGGCTTTGATGACTCTTCTCAAAGAGCATGACATTCCCTATAGCTGGGTCCCGCTGCAGAAACTCTCTTCTATAGCAAAAGGCGCCCATCAAGGGGTAGTAGCATATATTTCCGAGGTGGAATATGTCCCCTTTGAAGAGATGGTGGAGACTGCTCTTAGTCACAAGTCTGCGCCGCTGTTCGTGCTGCTGGACGGTGTGAGCGACGTCCGCAATCTGGGCGCCATAGCCCGTACTGCAGAGTGCGCCGGATTCGACGGTATAATCCTCCCAGCAAAGGGAGGTGCACCGCTTAACGCCGATGCCGTAAAGACCAGCGCCGGGGCACTGATGAGGGTGCCGGTGGCAAAGGTGCAGAATCTTCGCATACCGATATTCTATCTGCTGGAATCGGGTTTCCAGGTGGTGGCAGCCACCGAGAAGGGTGCGGATGATATATATGAAATCAATCTGAAGAAACCCACCGCCATTGTGATGGGGAGCGAAGGGAAGGGTATTTCACCCTCCGTGCTCGATTTGTGCGACATACAGGCGCGCATACCCATGGCAGGGGAGATTGGCTCCCTGAACGTCTCCGTAGCGGCGGCTGTGTTTATGTACGAGGCGCTGAGGCAGCGCCAGGGCCGTTAGTCAATCCTCTTGAGACTGGAGGCGCGGTTTATTGTGGGGATTACCCTGATCATGTTGTTCCTGGTGCGGTAGCGGCAGGTGCTTGCGCCCGACAGTTCTACGTCAAGAACTTCGTTTACCTCTATGGTAGCCTTGGAGGCACCGGAGCATACAATCTTTGCCTCGTCTACGGCAAGGGAAGAACCGTCCAGACGGGAAGAGCCGTGACAATCAGCATCAATGCTCTCAGCCTCACCTATGATGGTGGCCTTGGAAGCACCGTTGGCGGTGAGGGTTATATCGTTGCAGTTGCCGCTCACGGTGGCTGCGGAAGCTCCTTCAAGCAGCAGTTCCACTGAACCAAAGTCGCCGATTACTCCGCAGTTTGATGCGCCGGAAATCTCTGCCTTTAGTTCTGGACCCTCGATGTGCAGGCGTTCTGCCTTGGAAGCTCCCTTGAGGTTCAGGGTGAACCGCTCCATGGGATTTTCCCATTTGGCATCGCTGCGTACTGATGCTGCACCGGTGAGGTAGAGACGGTTGAGGGTAGGGGTGCAAATGGTGACCTCCATGGTCTTCTTGGCCAGATTACGGAGTTTCTTGGGAACATCCTTGAGACGGACGTAGAGCACTGTGCCGATTACCTTGACATCCAAGAATACCTCGTAATCTGTATCTATGGTTACGGTGGCGGTGTATGCTTCGCCTTGGATAATGGTGGCCTTGAAGGAGTTGCCCACCTGGATTCCGCTGAATTCGCCAAGATTGCTGAAACTCTTTGTGATGGTTCCTGCGTTGGCAGAGCAGACAGCCATGAGTGCTGCTGCGAAGATTGTCAATATCTTTTTCATTGTAATAAGATTAATCTAAACTGTTATTTCTCCCGCGATGGGGATATTCATGCGGCGGCGGATCTGCTCCTGGGAAAGACCGCAGCCCATCAGGAACATAAGCTTGGTGAGGGCGGCCTCTACGGTGCTGTCGCATCCGCTGATTATTCCCGCCTCAAGCAGCTGACGTCCGGTGCGGTATTTCTCCATCTGGACCTTGCCGGTGGCACACTGGGAAATGTTTACAATTGTCTTGCCACCGCGGACTGCTTCTGCTAGCAATTCTACCAGCCATTCGTTCTCAGGGGCGTTGCCGCTGCCAAAGGTGCGGAATATCACGCCCTTTATCGAATCGCTGCGCAGCACCCCCTCCACTGCTTCACGCCGGATGCCGGGGAACAGGGAGAAGATAATTATGCGCGGGTCCATGTCGTAGTGAGGGGTGAACTCCCCACCAGGTTCGGGCTTGTGTATGTATTCGCGGTGATAATCTATATCGGTGCCGGAATGGGCCAGCAGGGGATAGTTGTTGGAACTGACGGCGGCCAGGTTGCTGGCACTGATCTTGGTGGAGCGGTTGCCGCGCATGAGTTCCTCATGGAAGAAGATGCACACCTCCGGAACCATCGCATTACCGTCAGCATCCTTTGCTGAAGCTATCTCTATCGCAGTTAGCAGATTCTCCTTGGCATCGGTACGGATGGCCTCTATGGGGAGCTGGCTGCCGGTGAGTATCACTGGTTTGGTGAGATTCTCCAGCATGAAGCTCAGCGCAGATGCGGTGAAGGCCATGGTGTCGGTGCCGTGCAGAATCACAAAGCCGTCGTACTTTGCATAGTTGTCGCTGATAATCCTCACCATCATGCCCCAGTGCTCCGGTGTCATGTCAGACGAGTCAATGGGTTTCTCAAAGGTCACGGTATCGATATCGGCGCCGCAATGTCCCAGTTCAGGGATGTTGGCTGCCAGGTTCTCGAAATCGCAGCTCTCCAGGGCGCCGGTTGCGGCATTGCGCACCATTCCTATCGTACCGCCCGTATAGATGATCAGTATCCGAGTCATACCGCGAAATTAGTATTTTTTGCTATTTCAAAAAAATGTTATAGCTTTGCAATCCCAAAAGGAACTATCCGGTCGATTCGTCTAACGGTTAGGACAAGAGATTCTCAATCTCTAAATAGGAGTTCGATTCTCCTATCGACTACCAAAACCCAAGCTGCCCAATCGTTGGGTGGCTTTTTTTGTTGAAGCAAATATGAGAAAAGTCCGTGTACGTTTTGCACCCAGCCCCACCGGAGCACTTCATATCGGTGGCGTGCGCACCGCCCTTTACAACTATCTGTTTGCCCGCAACCATGGCGGCGATTTTATCCTCCGTATAGAGGATACAGACAGCCAGCGCTTTGTGCCAGGCGCAGAAGAGTATATAATTGAGGCGCTTGAATGGTGCGGCATAAAGGTAGACGAAGGTGTCGGAGTGGGCGGCCCCCATGCCCCTTATCGCCAGAGCGAGCGGCGCGACATCTATCTCAAATATGCCCTTCAGCTGGTGGAGAGCGGCAACGCCTATTATGCATTCGACAGCGCTGAGGAACTTTCCAAGCTGCGCGCGGAGTGCGAGGCAAAGGGCGAGACCTTCTCATACGATGCCAAGAGCCGCGGGAGTCTGTGCAACTCGCTTTCACTGCCCACAGAGGAGGTGAAGCGCCGCATAGACGCCGGCGACCAGTGGGTCATCCGCTTCAAGATGCCGGAGAACGAGAATGTTGAGATGGACGACATTATTCGCGGCCACATCACCATAAACACCTCCACTCTGGACGACAAGGTGCTTTACAAGAGCACCGATGCGCTGCCCACATACCATTTGGCAAACATTGTGGACGACCACCTGATGGAGATATCCCACGTGATCCGAGGGGAGGAGTGGCTGCCCAGCCTGCCGCTTCACTTCCTGCTTTACAGGGCCTTCGGATGGACCGATACGCAGCCGCTGTTCGCACACCTGCCGCTTCTGCTCAAACCTCAGGGTCAGGGCAAGCTTAGCAAACGCGACGGCGACAAGTTCGGTTTCCCGGTGTTCCCGCTGGAGTGGCATGCTCCCGACGGAGAAGTCTCCATGGGCTACCGCGAGAGCGGCTATCTTCCCCAGGCTTTTGTTAACATGCTGGCACTGCTGGGATGGAACCCCGGTACTGAGCAGGAAATCTTCAGTATGGAGGAGCTCTGCGAACAGTTCTCGCTGGACAAGGTGAGCAAGAGTGGGGCCCGCTTCAACGCAGAGAAGGCAAAGTGGTTCAACGCCCAGTATATGCGCGCCGCCAGCGACGAGTTCCTGGCAGGCCTGCTGGTGCCCCAGCTTGCAGCTGTGGGTATAGAGACCACCCCTGAACGTGCTGCAGACGCCGTTGCTATAATCAAAGAGAGGGCAACTTTTCCCAAGGATTTACTGGACCTCACTCTTTATATGTTCCGCGCTCCCGAGTGCTTTGACGAAAAGAGCGTGAACAAGTTCTGGAAGGCGGAGAATGTGGAATACATGCGCGACCTGCGGGGCATTATCGCTGACTTGGAAGTATTCGAGAAAGAGAGTGCAGAGCACATCGTGCGCGAATGGATAGAGGCGGGGCAGCTCCCCATGGGCAAGATAATGAACTGCCTGCGCATCGCCATCATGGGCATAGGGCAGGGCCCCGACATCTTCTCTATCTGTGAGTTCATAGGCCGTGACGAGACACTGCGGCGCATAGACCATGCGCTGGAGTCACTGCCGGTTGCTTAATGCCGCCGGGGCTAGATAGCCTTAACAATATCGTCGTAGTAAGTTTTGCTGATGGGTATCAGCGTGTTGTCGTTGGTATCCATCTCGGCCACTATTATGTTCTCCTTGTCTTTGCGCAGCGCCTTGATGTGGGCGGGGTTCACAAAGTAAGAACGGTGGCAGCGGAGGATGCCGTTCCCTGTACAGATGTCCTCTATGCTCTTCATGGAGGCTCTCAGTTCATAGAACTTTTTGCTCTCACCCTCCAGATAATGCACGGTGATGTAATTCTCGTCTGCCTTTATGTAAAGCACATGCTCTGCAGATACCACGAATTTGAGGTTGTGGCTGCTGTCTTTCAGGTGCAGTTTCTTGTCTGTCTGGGAGGCGTAGATAGTGGCTTTGCGGGCGGAGGCCAGGCTGAACGCGAGTTCCAGGAACAGATAGGGGAATACCAGTATCAGCGCCAGATAACCGAATGTGCGAATCAGAATCTCAAGATACTGCAAACCGTGTCCGCAGGTAAGGGTCACATACAGGGCCACGAAGAAAGAGCATACCAGTATTTCCCCAACGCACCACATTCTGTACCAGTTCAGCGAGAGGTGTCTGACGATTCTGGTAAAGTACAGTATCATTCTCAAGGAGAACACCACAAGCAGCACAATGCACATTATCATTGCAATGTTGAACGAATACGAGAGCTTGGGGGTCTCCAAGATGGAACTCATCCCAAAGGGTTTATAGAGTGCGGCGAACACCAGCAGGAAAAACGGAATCACGCTGAAATAGAAGGCGTGGGTAGAGAATTTCTTGAAGCTGTCCGGCAGTGGTTGTGACGGGAACTGTACTTGCATCATTATCGGTTTGGAGTGCAAATCTACAAATTTCAGCCCACAAATAAAAGGACCGGCCCTTTTGAGGCCGGTCCGGTTGCGTAGGATTTGTGAATGATTAGAGTGGAGTGTTTAGAAAGTGATGGGCTGTTCGCTGACTGTGATGTAGTCCGCCACAGTCAGAGTAAAGCTCATATCTTTGAGTGTGAGGTCGTCATCGTCTTCAAGGTCGTCGTCGCCAAAGTCGTTGGGATCTTCAGGGTCTGGCGCGGAACCGTCGTCGGGCACACCGGCACGGGTGATGGTGATGTCATAGGAATAGGAGTGGTTGCGCTTCACGCCGTAGTGGGAATCGCCTGCGCTGAACGCGCCCGCCTTCCAGCTGCCGCCGTTGTTCACAGGGATGGACCAGTAATAGGTCTGGCCGTTGATGTCGCCCTTGATGCAGAGGCGGATGGCATTGCTGCCGGTAGAGGAGGTGGCAGTGGGACGCTCGTAGCAGAAGAAGCTGTGTCCGGTTACTGCGCTGCCGCCGCTCACCATGGTGCCGAGCATGTCATATACCTCAAAGCTCTCCCTGTTTGCGCTGAACAGACCGGAGGTGTAGGTGTTGCCTGCGGTACCGGAGTAACTCATGCTGGTGGGGTAGTTCTTCAGATAAACCGCCACGTTGCTTACCGTTTTGCCGGCAAGGGCTCCGGTGAGCTGGAACTTGAGGGAACTGAGGTTAATCTTGCTCACCAGTCGGGTTACCTGGATGGATACGTTGGTGGTGCTGGAAGTAATCGTTACGGTGTTCTCACCAATCATCACCATGTCGGCGATGCCCTCGCTGCTAAGCTGGGATACCATTGACATGAGCGATGCGGGTGTGGTAACGCTGTTGAATGTGAATTCGCTGTTGGGGTTGATAACAGCAATGAAACGGCGGCTGCCCGGAGTTACGTTGATAGTTCCGGTCGATGCCGACGATACGAACGCCGACCCGTCGAGGCGGTTGCCGTCAAAAGCAAACACATAGGCGGTGTTCACCGCATCGTCGTTGATGCCGGTGGTCGCCTTGGTCTGATATCCCAGCGAAAAGTTCACCACTACTTCGCCATCTCTCTGCTGAGCCTGCTGCCCTTCCATCTTGCCGCACGAGGTCACTGTGATACCCAATGCAAGCGCCAAAAACAAAATTTGTCTTTTCATTGTACTGTTGTTTTAAAAAGTTAATAGGTGTGTATTTAGTTAAAAGGTTCGTAGTATATGTAGTGGCCGTTCTCCACACAATAACCCTCAAAGAGTTCATTGCCGTCGCGGTCGTAGTTGAAGCGGTATTCGCGGTAGTCCTGCATCTGCTGCACTATGTTAACATCGAACCATGTGTAATAGAAGTAGATGTCGGTAAGGTCTCCGTTCTGGTCGTATGATGCAGGATAGAAGTATTCGAATTGAAGCTGGTTTGCGGCTCCGGTGCATATCAGATAGCACCTTACGCTCACTTTATCTGGTTCTTCCTGTGAGCCGAAGCTGGTATCCATGTGGTCTCGGACGGATGTGTTGATCTCCAGCTGATAGTAGCGCTGTTTAGGAATGTATACGTCCGTGGTGCAGTTCGCATATTTGGTTATGATATTGTAAAAATCATCTTCCATGCTGCCGGTTATCACATAGTTGAGCGGTCCGTCGGCGGTGTGGCTCGCCTTTATGCGGTATCCTCCGGATACTGTTTCAATGCTGCCGCTGGTGGTGCCGATGGTGATGTTGCCGGGGTTAACCTGCACGCCGCGGATGGTGTTGGGAACATTCACCTGAACTATCCGCTCTCCGCTTCCCAGAAGCGTCCTGGGCAGTACGGAATATGTGAACAGATCGTCCGGAATGAATATTGAGCCGTCTGAGGTAAAGCTGATATAGGTGGAATTCTCCATGTATTCCAGATATAGTTCGGCATATTGGCCGTCGAATCCTCCGCCAAGATTGTTGGCAATGAGTTTTCCGTTCGATACTGAGAAATGGCTGTTCTCCGTGTCCACTGTTGCCAGAGCTTCTGCCCCGGTGAGCAGCCGGCTGGAGCCGTCGCTGTAGTGAATTGTCACCTCAAAGTCGCTCACGCTGCTGCCGGCAGCCACCAGCCACTCGTCAAAATCGATATAGTTGGGCTCCATGCTCACCGGTATCGCTGCCGGATTTACCACATTGATGGTACTTGTGCCGTATACTCCGCTGCCGTCGGTGGCGGTGGCTTTGATTATGGCGGTGCCATAACCTGCCGGAGTAACGACGCCTGAGGCGCTGACAGTTGCCACTGAGGGGTTGCTGCTGGTCCATGTCACAGTCTGGCTGGCACTGGCCGGCAAAACGGTTGCATTCAGGTTGCAGGTGCCCGATATCCCGCTGAAGGTATATGATGATGGAGTTACACTCACCGATGTGGCATACGGAGTAAGATCTTCCTCAACACGCCAACTGGTCTCGTCCACGCCACCGTCGGTGACTCTCACCACAATGTAATAGTGATGGTTGCGCACCAGACTGAAGTCGCTTGTGTTGTCGCCTCCCAGATAGAACCTGTAGGTGAAATCGCCGTAGCGGGGATTGGCGCCGGAAGGGTCGTCGTAATAGCCGGTGAGCTCAACATAGCTGCATATATCCTCGTATATGTTGCCGGAAGAGAAGTATTTGCCGGCGCAGGTATGGTTATACGGCAGCAGATTGCCCTGGCAGTTTTCAAACATGTAGAAGCCCAGCGATTCGCCGCTGTTGAAAGCGGCCAGTTCTATGGTGTTTGCATAATCGCCGTTACTGGCGCAGTCAGATGCGGTGTCGGCGGCCGACGTACTGAACAGACCCACTTTGGTTGGGACATTCTTGAGCCGTAACGATTCTATCTCCAGAGACGCGTTCTGCAGGCCGCTCTCGTCTATCCTGATGGTGACCAGCGCCACGCACCGGGTGAGATCTATGTATACGTTCATCCCGTCGCTCACCTGCAGGGAACTGCTGCTGCCGCTCATGGGCACCGCTCCGTTGCTGTCTATGATATCGGTGTAATTCCCCACGGAGTACTGATAGTTTGCCAGATAGGTCTCCCGCCGGAACGCGGAGGTGCCGGTTATGTCGCCTATGTTGCACACGCAGTAGAATTTGTAGTACTTGTCTGCGTCACACGCAAAGCTCAGGGAGGGAATCACTCCGCTGTTGTTGTAGCTGCTGGCCACAAGGTCGCCCAGCTGGTCATAGACCATTATGCAGCAGTTGGAGATATGTTCGTCGTTCACCACCAGCGAACGGCTGGCCACCGTGTCAAAGACAAAGTAGACGGTGGATAGTGGCCGGTCGCCAAGATGGTCCCGGCTCTGACAGCAGCTCAACAGCAGAGCCAGTGTCAAGTATTGCAGGATTCTTTTCATATCGTTTGGTTTTAATAAGTAATGTCTATGACGTCGTGTTGTTTCCACTCTTCTATCTCTATCGTGAGAAAGATATTGCCGCGTCCCAGCATAAGATTCAGCAGAATCGGATGGCCGTCGGCCAGGGAGATGTCTTCACCCTCTTCCAGGAGCATCTTTCCCAACGGGTAGCTGGCTTTGCGGATGAGCCCGTCCTCTGAGTATGACAGTTCCAGACCGGCATCGGTGGCGTTCTGCTGGGTGAGCAGCACCGATTCAAACTGATAGTAATCTTCCGGCGTCTTTGGCTTTACCGTCATCTTTGGATAGCTGGCCACCAGTTTGCCCATGGGATTGCCGTTATAATCAAAGCTCTGGCTGATCCGCGTCAGAGTGGGTGTGACTTCCGAGATGTTGTTGATCATGCCGCGCACAATTATGGTGACGGGCACATACCGACGCTGCGGAACCACCGTTATATATCGGTCTTCACATTTTGCCGATACCCTCTGATAGCTGCTCCAGAGCGTGTCGGGCTCGCCGGCGGTGAGTATGGCGCCGGTGCGCTGGTCAACTATGGATTCGCGCAGGTTGCCCCAGGCGCAAAAGTCAAAGTCGCTCTTGTCTACCTTCATTACCAGGGTGTCGCCTATATACCGGTCGTCCACATCGTACCATTGGGCACGGGTGCCGTCGGGGTCGCTGAGCACCAGGTCCAGCTTATCCACATAGGCGGCGTCTATCCGGCTCAGGTCCACATGCAGGTGGCAGGGACACTGGCTGCGGTCTTCCTTGATGCAGCCCGCCGTTACCATTGCGGCAGTGAGAAGTATTATTGCAGTCCGTTTCATTTCTTGAGCATTATCATCAGTGAAACAATCAGGTCGCTGGGGAATACAACCCAGTCGCGTTTGTGGCCGCTGATCTGGCCGCACACCGGTCCCATATAGTATGTGGAGTTGTGCCGTGCCGCCGCGATGCCGGCGCCCACGTTCATGTAAATCCGCTCTGCAACTGGGAAGCAGCAGCCAAAGCCGGCGCCCGCGCCCCACAGGAATCCGTCAAAGTAGTGTTCGCGAGGCGGGTAGGAGACGCTGTATTCACTTGCCAGCAGGAATCCTTCAAAGAAGAACCCGTCGTAGACTCCGTCCAGCCACCAGCGCGCACCTATCTCGGGTGTCAGTTGCCTCAGTTGTGTCTGAGCCCAGCTCCCTTTAGAATAGGTAAACGGATTATACCTTAAATTTGCATAGCAACTCCAGCGGGGACTCACCGGCATCTGGACTTCGCAGTTCATGGTGAGCAGCGACCCCCATGTGGGGAGATTGGTTGAGAGTGCTATTGTCTTGTCTGACCCGCCTGCGAACGCGGGGGTGCACGATGCCATTAATAATGCGGCAGCGGCGATAAGAAACTTTCCCTTCATATCTTCGAGCATCACTTTTGGTTTGCAAATGCAAAATTATGGCGCCGGTACACCTGAAACGGAAATTGCCGGACTTTGTGCCGATATTTGTCCGTTTCCAAAATGAAATAATTGCTAACTTAGCGTTCCCAAAATGATACAGACGATATGAAACAGACACCCATACTGCTACTTACAGGCTACCTTGGCAGCGGCAAGACCACCCTGGTGAACCGCATTCTTGCAAACAGAAAAGGAATCAAATTTGCCGTTATCGTAAACGACATCGGCGAAGTGAACATAGATGCCAGCCTGATTGCCAAAGGGGGAGTGGTTGGCAGCAAAGACGACAGCCTTGTGGCGCTGCAGAACGGCTGCATCTGCTGTACCCTCAAGATGGACCTTGTGGAGCAGATAAGCTCGCTTGTAGAGCAGCAGACATTCGATTATATAGTTATTGAGGCCAGTGGCATCTGCGAGCCGGTGCCCATCGCACAGACAATTTGCTCCATACCTTCCCTGGGACCGCAGTACAACCGTGGCGGCAGCTGCTATCTGGACTGCATAGTCTCCGTTGTGGATGCCCTCAGGCTGAAGGATGAATTCGAGTGCGGCGGCGCCCTGCAGCGCGACAATATTGAAGAGGACGATATAGAGAACCTGCTGATTCAGCAGATTGAATTCTGCAATATAATACTGCTCAACAAAGCGAGCGACTTGACCCCCACCGAACTTGGGCGCGTGAAGGCCATCGTGCGAGCCATCCAACCCACTGCGCAGATAATAGAGTGCGATTATGCCGATGTGGACTTGGACAAGCTGCTCTCCACCAGGAGTTTTGACTTTGAGAAAGCGGCGACCTCAGCGGCGTGGGTGCGCGAGCTGGAAGGCGGTGAAGAAGAGGAACTTGAGAATGAAGAGGAAGGGGAGAGCGAAGAATACAACATCGGCACTTTTGTTTATTACCGCCGTCTGCCGTTTGACATGAACCGCTTTGATTATTTCATCGCTCACAATTTTACTTCAAACATTATCCGCGTGAAAGGAGTCTGCTGGTTCAAGGACGATTATGACATGTCATATCTGTTTGAGAGCGCCGGCCGTGAGAAGAAACTTTCCGAGGCTGGATACTGGTATGCAACCGCTCCTGAAGAGGACCTGAAGCGGATTGCGGAGCAGGATCCCAACTTCTTGAGAGACTGGGACAGTAAGGTCGGTGACAGAATGCAGAAGCTGGTGTTCATAGGTCAGAACCTGGATAAAGAAAAAATTACTAAAGATTTGGATTTCTGTCTTGTTGTTAATTAATTTTTTGTTTTCTAACTTTGTGAAAACAGAAGGCTTACACAATTTTTAAATAATTACAACAATGGGTAAATTCGTTATCACACTCCGCAAAAATGGCGACCCTCAGTTCGTCCTCAAAGCTGCCAACGGCCGCGTAATTCTCGCAAGCCAGGGCTACAAATCAAAGAAATCCTGCCTCGAGGGAATCGAGTCCGTTAAGAAGAACGGTGCTCTGGAAGAGCGCTTCGAGCGTCTTAACGCAAAGAACGGCCAGCCTTACTTCAACCTGAAGGCTTCCAACGGCCAGGTAGTAGGTACCAGCGAGATGTATTCCAGCGCTACCGCAATGGAAAAGGGCATCGAGTCGGTTAAGAAAAATGCTCCCGATGCAGTTGTAGAGGACCTCACTGTATAAGGTAACATCTATTAATTAAAAAATGGGTGACTCTGTTGAGCCACCCATTTTTTTTGTCTGTCTCGAATCCTAGAGCTCAGAATACTTGGGAGAGAAGGTGTCGCCAAGGGCGGGGTTGCCGGTGGTGAGGCCCTTCTTGAGCCATTTTGAACGCTGGGCTGAGGTGCCGTGGGTGAATGAATCGGGCACCGTGCGTCCGTAGGCTTTCTTCTGCAGATAGTCATCGCCAATCTTGGAGGCGCAGTTAAGGCCCTCTTCAATGTCTCCCTCTTCGAGTGACTTATAGTTCTTGTTGTCATAATAAGCCCAGATTCCGGCATAGAAATCGGCCTGAAGCTCCAGACGCACCGTGAGTTGGTTGGCCTCTTTCTCGCTGACACGCTGGCGCTTGTTGTTCACTTCTGTGAGGGTGCCCAGCAGATACTGCACGTGGTGACCCACCTCATGCGCGATTACATAAGCCCATGCAAAGTCGCCGTCGGCCCCCAGCTGCTGCTTCATCGACTTGAAGAACGACAAGTCAAGATAAACCGACTGGTCTGCGCTGCAGTAGAAGGGTCCCGACTGAGAAGTGGCTCCGCCGCAGCCCGACTGTACGCTGCCGTTGAAGATGACCAGCTTGGGAGGGACATAAGTCAGATTGTTGCGTTTGAATATCTCTGTCCAGACATCCTCTGTGCCGGCCAGGATGGTGGATGCAAAGTCGAACAGCTCCTTATCCTGTTCGGTCTCTACATATTCGCCGGTCTGGGCGCTCCCCTCCATGCCGCCAAGCATCCCCTCCAGGTCTGACGGATTGCCGCCGAACAGCATATACAAGGCAATTATGATAATACCGCCGAGGCCGATGCCTCCGCCTACCATCGCGCCGCTGCTGCGGCGCCTGTCCTCTACATTGGAACTTTTTCTTCTGCCTTCAAGTTGCATAGTTGTAATTGTTGTTTGACTACAAATTTACATTTTTCTTCTAATTTTGTAATTAGAAATGTGATGCTTTTATGAATCGCGAAGAGATTAAAGACCATCTTCCGCACCGGGAACCGATGCTGTTGATTGACAAGACTGTGCAGGAGGGCGATACGACCTATTCCAGCTACACCGTCCGCGGCGATGAATTTTTCCTGCAGGGACATTTTCCCGGCAAACCGGTGGTGCCAGGAGTTATCTTGTGCGAAATTATGGCGCAGGCATCGGCTATGCTCATGTCAGATCTGATGGACCGCTCCGTGCCGCTTTACGCCGCCATAGACGATGCCCGCTTCAAAAGGGTGGTGGTACCGGGAGATAAGGTGGAGGTCAAGGCCCACCTGACTGCCCATAGGGCAAACGTCTATCTGATAGATGCCATTTCAACGGTTCAGGGAGAGATGTGCTGCAAGGCCAAGCTCACATTCATGCTTATACCTAAAGACAAACAACAGTAACGATATGTACGACCTGCTCAAAGGGAAGAAGGGAATCATCTTTGGGGCACTGAACCAACGCTCAATTGCATGGCAGACGGCCCTGCGCGCACATGAAGAGGGGGCGCGGCTGCTACTTTCAAACACTCCGGCGGCGCTCAGGATGGGCGATATACAGACCCTTGCCGACATCTGCAAGGCGGAGGTGATTGCCGCCGATGCAACCAGTATTGAAGACCTCCTGACCCTTGTTGACCGCGCTGTGGAGCATTTTGGCGGCAAGGTGGATTTTGTGCTGCACAGCATTGCAATGTCACCCAACGTCCGCAAAGCGGTGCCCTACGAAGATATAGATTACGCCTTCATGCAGAAGACGCTGGATATCTCCGCGCTTTCCTTCCACAAGATGATGAATGTGCTCTACAACAAAGACGCAATGGCTCAGGGCGGTTCTATTGTGGCTCTGACATATATCGCTGGCGAACGGGCTTTTCCACTTTACGGTGACATGGCGGAGGCCAAGGCTATGCTGGAGTCGGTGGCACGCAGTTTCGGCGTTAAATTCGCCCGCAAATGCGGCGTACGTGTCAATACCGTATCACAGTCGCCCACACTCACCACTGCGGGCGACGGTATCAAAGGGATGAATGAGATATATCGTTATGCAGACAAGCTCTCTCCGCTGGGCAATGCCTCCGCAGAAGAGTGTGCCGGCTATATCGTCTCTCTGTTCAGCGACCTCACAAAGAAGGTCACCATGCAGAATCTCTATCACGACGGCGGCTTCTCCGCTACCGGCATCACAGAAGAGGCCCTGGATATCTTTAATAAAGGTCTGGAGAAATAAACAATGGGACGCATCTTCAGAATGACTGTTGCGGCGGTGATTGCGCTGATCGCAACGGGGTGTGTAAGCCGTTCAGCAAAGCTGGACGGGCTCTGCCGTGCCCTTTTTCCGGCAGACGAGCCGGGGGCGGCAGTGCTGGTGATGCAGGGCGACAGTATTCTGTTTGACCGCGGCTATGGCATAGCCGACATGAGCACAGGTGCGCAGATAAACGGTGATACATTCTTCAACATTGCTTCAGTTTCCAAACAGTTCACCGCTGTGGCGGTACTTCAGCTGGCATCACAGGGACTGCTTTCGCTGGAAGATCCGGTTAGCAAGTATTATCCTGACTTTGAAGCGGGCTTCTGGAAGGATATAAGAATCCGCCATCTGATGTCACATTCTTCAGGTATTCCGGATGCGAGGAACTATCCCCGTGAAGTGAAGATCCATGGCGACGAGACGCTCTCGATGGCCTATTTGGACACTCTCAGTTTTCTCCATTTTGAACCCGGTACAGCATACGAGTATATCAATCCTACGTTTGTGCTGCTTGGCAGCATCGTAGAGAAGGTGAGCGGCCAGCCCTTCACTGATTATGTTCGGGAGCATATTTTCACCCCGGCCGGGATGGCGCAGACCCTCTATTTTGACCGCGACCGGCAGGAACTGATACCAAATATGGCGCACGGATATGAATATACCGATGTGGAGGATATGCCTGAGGAGCGCACCGCCGGCAACCCCGACGCCGCACCCAGAAACTGGTACGAATACGACTTTGGAGAGGAGACCTTCTTTGCAACGCGTCCCGACGGCGGCATCTATACATCTACTCACGAATTCGTACAGTGGGAGAGGGCTCTGCGCGAGGCGGAAGTGTTGCCGGAAGAGTATTTGCAAGATTCATGGACCCCTCACACCCTTGTGAGTGACAGCCCCTGGAGCGACTATCAGAACCGCCCCAAGACCTGGTACGGATACGGCTGGTTCATTGAGCCCGCAACCGATTCCACCAATAAGGTGATTTATCATACCGGCGACAACGGAGGCTTCAAGATTCTGGCCGCACGCTATCCTGAAAGCAATGCTCTGGTTCTGGTATTTGCAAACCGCGCCGACTGGGACCGGTACGGTCTCATGCAACAAATAGAAAAAATCTACGGATTCTAGTACTCAGTCTTGTCGCTCTTGGCGCTCCAATTGCTGAAAGTGTGCAGCGCCTCGTCCCTCAGAAGTGGAATTATAGGGACAGCACGGCGGTATTTGGGCCGGTCTATTTCCTTATAAATGAAATCGTCTGAGAAACTGATGCGGGCAGCATCCTTGCGGTTGTTCCCGTAAAAGATGCGGTCTATCTTGGCCCAATAGATGGCACCCAGACACATGGGGCAGGGTTCACATGAACTGTATATGGTACAACCGGATAGGTCGAAAGTGTTCAGCTGGCGGCAGGCGGTGCGGATGGCGTTCACCTCCGCGTGCGCTGTGGGGTCAAAGTCCAGCGTAACGCTGTTGGAGGTGGCTGCAACAATCTTCCCGTCCTTTACGATTACGGCTCCAAACGGGCCTCCGCCGTGCTCTACGCTATCGTCTGCAATGCGGATTGCCTCGCGCATGAAATTGCGGTCTTGTTCCGTTGCGGAGTGACTGCTGAATCTTCTGTATATCTTCATTATCTCAGTTCTGCTATATCGTAAATAAGCCTTTCTGTCTTCTCCCAGCCCAGGCAGGGATCTGTGATGGACTTGCCGTATACGCCTCCGTCACCGCTCTGGCACCCGTCTTCAAGATACGATTCGATCATGAGACCCTTGAGCAGTTTGCCGATATCGGCGGAGTGCCTTGCAGAATGAAGCACCTCTTTGGCAATGCGGATCTGCTGCTCGAACTGCTTACCGGAGTTGGAGTGGTTTGTATCAACTATAAGAGCCTGGTTGGGGAGCTGTGACTGCGCATATTTCTCGCACAGCAGCATCATATCCTCGTAATGGTAGTTGGGTATGTTCCGGCCATTTTTGCTCACGCTGCCGCGCAGGATAGCGTGGGTGAGGGGATTGCCCTTGCTGGTGACCTCCCAGCCGCGATATATGAAGGTGTGCGACAGCATGGCCGCATGTATAGAGTTCAGCATCACATTCATGTCGCCGCTGGTGGGGTTTTTCATACCAACCGGGATGTCCAGTCCGCTGGCTGTGAGACGGTGAATCTGGCTCTCCACGCTGCGGGCACCCACAGCCACGTAAGAGAGCATATCGGAGAGATAGGTGTGGTTCTCAGGATAAAGCATCTCGTCCGCGCCGGAGAAGCCGCTCTCGGAGAGGACGTGCATGTGCAGCTGGCGGATGGCCACCAGGCCGCCCAGCATGTCGGCATGGCGGTGCGGGTCGGGCTGATGCAGCATTCCCTTGTAGCCTTCTCCGGTGGTGCGGGGCTTATTTGTGTAGATGCGCGGCACAATAGTTATCACATCGGCAACCTTATCCTGAACCTTTCTCAGGCGGTTTACATAATCCAGCACCGCATCTTCGCGATCTGCGGAGCAGGGACCTATAATGAGCAACAACTTGTTGCTGCGACCGCATATTATGTCTTTGATAGCAGCATCGTTGGCTTTCTTTATCTTATCCAGGCCTTCAGGCAGGGGATACATCTTCTTTATCTCCTCTGCAGAGGGCAGCTCTCTCTTGATTTCCAGGTTCATGGCTATTTATTGAATAGTTTTCTCCTTTCGGTAGAAGTAATCATCATTTGTTTTACTGTATCGATATCGTCTGCTGCGATAGCATCTTTCAGGCGGTCAAATTCCTTCTCAAACAGCTCCATCTGCTCCAGCAGCTGGATTTTGTTCATGGAGAACAGCTCCGGCCACATATTCTCGTTTATATTGGCGATACGTGTCAGATCGCGGAAAGAATCGCCGGTATAATCTACCAGATGAGCTGAATCTTTACTGCACATGAGCGATACTGCGATGCAGTGAGTCAGCTGAGAGAGGAATGCAATCATCTCGTCGTGTTCTTCCGGGGAGAGGATTGATATATTCCCGAAGCCCAGAATCCGCCCAATCTCGCACGCAGTATCTATCGCTTTTTGCGTGTTTGCCGGGGTGGGAGTGACAATGAAATTGGCCCCTTCGAACACCTTTGTGTTGCGGTTGTCGATGCCGGAAAGTTCGCGGCCGGCCATCGGATGCGCCGCTATGAATTCCACGTCGCTGCGGAGCATTTTCTGGATACGATATACCACAGAACACTTGACTCCAGTTACATCTGTAATCGTAGCACCGCTTTTCAGACAATCCTGATGCTCCTGAACCCATTTTATGAACAATTTTGGATATAAAGCGAACACCACGATGTCGAACTGACTTACAAACTCTTTTGTTACATCTACAGTACCACAATCTATTATGCCGGAATCAAGGGCTTTTTTAACGGTGCTCTCGCGAGCGGAGATTCCGCCCGTAAACCAGCCGCAGGAATGCAATTTTTCTGCGTATGAGGCCCCAATCATGCCCAATCCCACTATCAATATCTTCTTGTCCTTATCCATTGTTTACAACGATGTTCAATTTTGTAATATCGTCAAAAAAGCGGGGATAACTCTTGGCAACTGCCTCAAAACCGTCAATATCCGCCCCGAATAGAGATGCGATTGCGGTCAGGCTCATGGCCAGCCGGTGGTCGTTGTGAGAGTCAAAACAAACGCCTTTGCCGGAGAGTTGAAGTATATGTTCAAGTGATGCGGGGTGTATTTCAACCCAATCATCGCCTGAAGCCAAAGTAGCTCCTATCTTTTCCAGTTCACAAGCTATATCATTTATGCGGTCGCTCTCTTTTATACGAAGGCGCCCGGTGCCGGTAAAATGTGCTCCGTGCTTCACAGCAGCCAGTGAGAAGAGTACGGGACCCAGATCTATGCAGTTTGCGATATCTACGGTGCTGAACCCATCAGAAAGCATGCTGAATAGTTCTCTGTACACTTTATCGCCCTGTTTGGAGTCCGGATTCAGCCCTTCTAAGGAAACGGAACCTCCCAGCCAGTTGTATATGTCAAGGAGTGCGGCGTTGGACCAGTCGCCTTCTACTCTGCAATCTGGCAGAGCAAAGCGCTGGCTGCCGGGCACCGATATACGGTTCTCCTTGAATTCGGCACGGATTCCGGCTAGATGCAGGACATCCAAAGTAATATCGATATACGGGCGGCTGTTTACCGGTAGCTCAATTATTATTTCGCTGTCACCTTCCAGCAGCGGCAGGGCAAACAGAAGGCCGGTGATAAACTGGCTGCTGGTGGCGCCGCTGATGTGATATGAGCCACTTGTAAGCCGCCCCTCAACATTCAATGACTCTTCGTCAAATAGATACGATATGCCCTGAGAGGCAAAGATCTTTTCATATTCGCCGATACCGCGCGAGAAGAGGCGTGCACTGCCGCCAAAGCGGGCACGGCCGGTAAGCGAGAGCGCCACCGGTATCATAAAACGCAGTGTGGAGCCGCTTTCGCGGCAGGGGAGAAATACTTCTGTAGGAACAGGACCGGCAGAAACAATGGCCTTGTCACCTTCTATTTGTACCCTTCCACCTAAAGCGGTGATGCAGTCGATTGTGGCGGCGATATCGTTAGACAGTGCGATATTGCTCACAGTGGTTGTCTTGCCACTCAGAAAGGCGGCCAGAAGCAACCGGTGCGCATAGCTCTTTGAGGGAGGTGCGCTAACGGTGCCGCGGGCGGTGCTCTTCTCTATGTGGCATCGGCTCATCTGTCAAGCAGTAAATCTATTGCCTCCAGATATCCCTGTGTGCCGTGACCGGCGATGGTGGCTATGCAGGCGGGGCGGATATAGCTCACGCGGCGGAAAGGCTCCCGCTCGTCGGGATTGGTGATATGCACCTCCACGCATGGTATCTTGACCGCCTTGAGAGCGTCGTAGAGAGCAATGCTGGTGTGGGTATACGCGCCGGGGTTGAACACTATGCCGTCAAAGTCGTGGAAAAAGGCCTCCTGTATCTTATCTACAAGTTCCCCCTCGTGGTTGCTCTGGTAATACTCCAGCTCAAAACCGCGCTTGAGCGCATAATCCTTGATTTTGATTATCAGGGAAGCGTATGTCTCGCGGCCGTAAAGATCGGGCTCGCGTATGCCCAGCATGTTCAGGTTGGGGCCGTTAAGAACCAGCAGTTTCATCTTTCTCAAAGATTAAGTTGGAGAAGGCGCTCTTAAGGGCGTCACAAATCACGATTGCGGTCATGGCAGTTACAACCGGGCAGATGCGGCGGATAATGGCGGGATCGTGGCGGCCGGTAACCTTGATTGTGGCATTTTCTCCGGTTGCCAGGTCCACCGTATGCTGCTCTGCAGCGATAGACGGGGTGGGCTTGACTGCGCAGTTGAATACCACAGGCATCCCGTTGGAATAACCGCCGTTGATGCCGCCGTTGTTGTTAGTGCGGGTCTTTATTGTGCCGCCCTCGTTATAAAACTCATCGTTGCAGCTGCGGCCGGTGGAGCCTTGTGCGCCAAAGCCGAAGCCCATACCGAACTCGATGCCCTTGATGCCGCCTATGGAGAGCATGGCGTTGGCCAGCTGCCCCTCCAGGCTGCCGAACCATGGCTCGCCGATACCCACCGGCAGGTGGTTAATGGCGGTCTGGATTATGCCGCCAATGGAATCCTGATTCATGCGGGCAGCCTCTATCGCAGTTTTCATCTGGCCTTCGACATCATCCTTCAAAACCGGGAAGTGCTTTGCGGCCAGGGCGTCAATCTGTTTGTCCAGCGCAGCATCGTCTGTATCGCAGAACTTATCGTCCTGAACGCCGCCGCAGCTTAAGATATGTGTGCCCACCTTTACTCCGACATTTTCCAGCGCCTTGGCGCAGATGGCTCCCAGCGCAACTATGGGTGCAGTGAGACGGCCGGAGAAGTGTCCGCCGCCGCGCCAGTCTTCATACCCTTGATGCACAATGTGCGATACAAAATCGGCGTGAGAAGGGCGCGCCAGAAAGCGGTTGGCATCATAATCGGCGCTGCGGGTGTTGCTGTTTTCTATAATGATGCAGATGGGTTCTCCGGTGGTGAAACCTTCAAACACGCCGCTCACAATCTTGAAGCTGTCTTTCTCAACGCGAGCGGTTTCACCGCTGCCTGAAGGGCGACGTTTGGAAAGCGCTTCTGCAATGTATGCTTCGCTGACCTCAATGCCGCAGGGCATGCCGTCCAGAACTGCACCCACTGCATCGCCGTGGCTTTCGCCAAACAGGGTCAGGGTTATATTCTTGCCAAGGATGTTGCTCATAATGCCAGATCTTGGATGTTTACTTTTTCAAAACGGTAGCTGCCGATAGTATCTACCTTTACCACAGTGATATCGCCGCCGGAGGCCTTTTTGTCGTGCGCTATAAGGGAGCGTATCGCCTCGGGATCAATATCGTGTCTCACGGGCAGGTTGTATTTCGCCAGCACGCTGGCAATCCGTTCGCGGGTGGCGCCGCTGCAGAAATACATCATTCCCATGGCCACCGCCTCGCCGTGCAGATATCTGCCGCAGCCCAGCGCCTCAATGGCATGTCCCACGGTGTGCCCAAAGTTGAGCACGCGGCGCAGATCTTTTTCGCGGGGGTCGGCCTTTACCACCGCCTGCTTGTAATTCACGCTGCGGCGGATAATCTCGCCGGCGTCGGCCAGCAAATCATCAGAGCGCTCTATCAAGGCGAACAATTCGGCATCGCCGGTGGCGCCCACCTTTATCGCCTCCACCAGCCCGTTGTGCAGCTGGCGCTGCGGCAGGGAGGCCAGCGTGTCGGGGTCAATCAGCACCTTTAACGGCATGTGAAACGCCCCCACTATGTTCTTGACTCTGCCAAAGTCGATGGCGGTTTTGCCTCCTACGGAAGAATCTACCTGAGATAGGAGGGTGGTGGGGATATTGCAGAAACGGATGCCGCGCATGAACGTGGCCGCCACAAAGCCGGCAAGGTCGCCGGGGACGCCGCCTCCCACCGCTACCACAGTGTCGGTGCGGGTGAAGCCGCAGCTCACCAGCGCCTCCATAACGGTGCGGTAGCTGTCTAAATTCTTGCTGGCTTCTCCTTGCGGAATGGTTACGGTGAACACTTCGCAGCCCGCCGCCTTGAGAGAATTTTCCACTGCCTGTGGATACTTTACAGGCACGCCGCTGTCGGTTACAATCATCACCTTGCCGCCGGGAATGCCCAGGAGGGAGCCCGCTTTAGCCAGTGCGTCGCGCTCAATTATAATCTGGTGGCCGGGCATCTCACAGCCCGCTATGATATCGTTCTGATAATCTTTGGATACGCCAATCACGCCGCGCAGGAAATCGGCATAATGGCCGCGCAACTGCTCGTTTTCAATGGCCGCGCACCGCCGCTCAATCATCTCCTTTTCCCGCTGCAAATCCTCTACAGGGGCGCCGGAGGCTTTCTTCTCCAGGGCGATTTCATGTACCGCTTCCATCCGCTCTTTGAACAGACGGGCCATCTCGGCATCAATCGCATCTATCTTTTGGCGTTCTTTTATCATAATCTGCAAAGATAGAGTGAATTTTTCATAATTTTGGGCAAATTTACAGATGATGAAAAGAAAACGAGCCGTAGATTATCTGCTGATTCTTCTCGGCGCCCTGCTGCAGGCGGTGGCGTATGTGCTCTTCTTTGCCCCGCACCACATTGTGCCGGGCGGCGTCTACGGTATCACCATAATCCTGCACTTCCTCACAAAGGGGATTTTCTCCTTTGCTCCGGACGGCCTGCCTATAGGTATCATGGCGTTGTGCTTTAACATCCCGCTCATGATTCTGGCCACCCGCAAGCTTGGGCTCCGCAGCGGCGCGCGCACCGTGGTGGCGTTTGTCTCCATTGCGGTGTTCACCGATGTGATAGAGGCCCTTTCCGGCGGTAAACCGCTCATCGAAAATGATATCCTGCTCTCCGCACTGTTCGGCGGAATACTGCTGGGCATTGGCGTATATCTGGTGATAAGCAGCAACGGCACCAATGCCGGCACCGATGTGTTGGCCCGCGTGATTTCGCGATCCTGGGGGCTGAACCTGAGCAGTGTGATTCTGGTGATAGATTCCATTGTGGTGATTCTGGGTATGATTGCATTCCAGGACTGGCTGGTGCCCATCTATTCTCTCATGACCATCCTGGCCTATTCGGTAACAGTTGATAAGCTCAATATAACCACCCCCAACTGCATGCTCACCATTGTTACGGACAAGCTGGAAGATGTGCGGCAGTTCATACTCTATGAAACGGGGCACGGCGGCTCTTATGTGGATGCCAAAGGGCTTTATACCGATAATGATAAGAAGCTTATCATAGCCGTGGTTAGCAAGCGCGAGGCATTGGCGTGCGAGATGCGCATCCGCAAGATTGACCCGGCGGCATTTGTGGTGATTACCGATGCTCACGACGTGAACGGCAACGGCTTCTTCTCCGTGCCTCACTGGGACTACCGCAAAGAGAACGAATCGGCTCCGCTGTAATCAACAACCGGCCATCTCATGACAAAGAAGGACATCCTGCTGGAAGGTATCCGTGGCGGAATAGCGCTTTCTCTGAAGGAGCGAATCCGACTTGTGCTGCTTCTATGCGGCCCGGCGATACTTGCGCAGGTGGCATCCACGCTGCTACAGTTCATAGACGCCTCTATGGTGGGGAGCCTCGGGGCCGGCCCGTCCGCCTCAATCGGACTGGTCTCCACCAGCACGTGGCTGTTCGGCGGCTTCTGTATGGCAATTGCGCAGGGCTTCTCTGTGCAGGTGGCGCACTACATTGGTGCGAACGATTTCACCGCTGCCCGCAACGTAATGCGCCAGGGGCTGCTCACAGTGCTCGCATTCTCCCTTGCGCTGGGTACCATCGGCTTAGTGATTGCCGGCCCGCTGCCGCACTGGCTGGGTGGCGAAGCGGCCATCTGCGATGATGCCGGCGCCTATTTTATGATATTCTCTGCATTTGTCCCCATGATGCAGATCACCTTCTTTGGGGCCACTATGCTTCAATGCAGCGGCGATATGAAGATACCGGCGCTGCTGGACATACTGATGTGCGTGCTGGATGTTATCTTCAACTTTCTGCTGATATTTCCCACACGCGAGATGACGATGTTTGGCGCGACCTTCACCATGCCCGGCGCCGGGATGGGGGTGAGAGGCGCCGCCCTTGGCACCGGTATCGCAGAGACTGTGACAGCGCTGGTTATGATGTACTTCCTGCTGGTGCGCAACCGCGAACTCTCCATCGTTGGCCGCAAAGAGGCGTTCACGCCATCCAAATCATATTTCAAGAAGGGGTGGGGCATCACCGGCCCGCTGTGGATACAGAATCTGGTGATGCGCGGCGCATATATAGCCAGCACGCTGATTGTGGCGCCGCTGGGGGCCGTGGCCATCGCCGCCAATTCATTCGCAATTATCGCGGAGAGTTTCTGCTACATGCCGGGTTACGGTATGGCCGATGCCGCCACCACGCTGGTGGGGCAGAGTCTGGGCGCCACCAGCAAGAGCTTGGCGCGCAGTTTTGCCAACATCACGCTGCTGATGGGCATCGGGATGATGGTGGCGCTGGCGGTGGTGATGTATCTGCTGGCCGGCCCTATCATGGGGCTGCTGAGTGTGGATGCGGAGGTTGTCAGGCTTGGAGCGCGATGTCTCCGTCTGGAGGCCTTTGCAGAGGCGGGTTATGCCGCATCCATAGTCGCCTTCGGAGCATGCGTAGGCGCAGGTGACACAAAGA
The DNA here is from genome assembly GCA_017962235.1 of Bacteroidales bacterium. Taxonomy (GTDB): domain Bacteria; phylum Bacteroidota; class Bacteroidia; order Bacteroidales; family UBA932; genus Equibacterium. The sequence continues at coordinate 161,884 of JAGCVS010000004.1, forward strand.
TTCCGACTTTGCTTAACTTTGTAAGCGTCTGGGCGGTACGCATCGTTCTGGCAATCCTGCTCACGCCCAAATATGGCCTTATGGGATACTGGATCGCCATGTGTATAGAGCTCAACGTCCGCGGCGCGTTGTTTGTAGGACGTATCACCGGCAAGCGGTGGATGGAAACCAAATTAACCACAACATGAGATGAAGATAATAAAGGATAAAACGTTCGGCGGGGAGCGGCCGCTGTTTGAGACGCACGGAGCGTATCTGGACAACATTGTTGTTACAGACGGCGAATCGGCGCTGAAGCACTGCAGCGACATCGAGGCGGTGAATTGCAGGTTCCATGGCAAATATCCCCTCTGGCACATAGACGGCTGTAAGGTGCGCGACTGCTATTTTGCCCCCGAGTCCCGTTCTGCCATCTGGTATACCAATCACCTTCAGATGAAAGATTGCGTGATAGACGGCCCCAAGTTTTTCCGCGAGATGCACGATGTCTCACTTGAAAGGGTGGTGATAAATGATGCGGACGAGGTGTTTTGGAATGTGGACGGCCTTAAACTGAAAGATGTTACCCTTCGCGGCGGCACATATCCGTTCATGTACTCCCGCAACATTGAGGTGGATAATCTGGACAGCGACTCCAAATATGTGTTCCAGTACTGCAAGGATGTGGTGGTGCGCAATTCAAAGATTATCACCAAGGATTCGTTCTGGGAGTGCGAGAATGTCACCATATATGATTCTGTTCTGGACGGTGAATATCTGGCTTGGCACTCAAAGAACGTGCGACTGGTGAACTGCCACCTTGCTGGCGAGCAACTGCTCTGTTACGTGGATAATCTGGTGCTGGAGAACTGCACCTTTGACGCCGCCTGCGACCGGGTATTTGAGTACTCAGATGTGCAAGCCGATATCCGCGGACACATTACCAATATAAAGAATCCCACCACCGGGCGGATTGTTGCCGACAGCATTGGCAGCGTCACCATAGACGATAATATCCGCCAGCCGGCCAATTGTGAAATAATCATACGGAAATGAAAAAGATACTAGTTTTGGCAGCGGCATTGCTGCTTACCTGCGGCGCGTATGCGCAGGATTTGGACGACATCTGGAACTATCCCGCCTTGCTGCCTGTAGACGAATGCCCCAACAGTTTGTATATCCTGCCGGAGGCACCTATGCCCAACGATGCGATATTCACATACGATTATTCCCAGTATCTGTGGGGAAAGCTCCAGCGTAAGACAGAACGCGGAGAGCAGGCTGCTCAGGATGCCAAGCTGGACATAGACAATGTGCTGGCCAATTTCTCGCCGTATATGGGAGTTACTCTGTCTCGGGATGCTACTCCAAATCTGGCTCATCTGCTGGCTGGTCTGCTTAACTGCGGAGCCACCACAACCGCAAAGAAGCATTACATGCGGGTGCGTCCGTTCGTAATGTTCAACGAGGGGTCGCTTACTCCTGAAGATGAGCCATATCTTGTTACCGACGGTTCCTATCCTTCAGGCCATGCCGCATACGGCTGGGCGGTGGCGCTGATACTTACAGAAATAAATCCGGCGCGTCAGGACGAACTGCTCAAGTACGGCTATGAATTCGGACAGAGCCGCGTGATCTGCGGCGTGCACTTCCAGAGCGATGTGGATGCCGGCCGCGTGATGGGCGCCGCCATGGTGGCCCGTCTCCACGCCGACAAAGCCTTCATGCGCCGCCTCTGCAAAGCCAAAAAAGAAATCCGGCGCCTAACTAAGTAGGGAGCACGAGAAAGGCCAGGCCGGGTTCTGGTCGGCACTTTGTGCCGCGGGGGTCTTAGGGGGCAGAGCCCCCTAGTAAAATAAGCGCTCCCATGGGAGCGCAAAAAAGCCAGACTTTCCTGTCTGGCTTTTTTGTGCTCCCTCAGGGTCTCGAACCCTGGCCCCCAACATTAAGAGTGTCGTGCTCTACCAACTGAGCTAAGGAAGCGTTTGGGACTGCAAATGTAGTGATATTTTTTTAATCGCCAAATTTTCTGCGTCCGTTTGTATTTTGCTTATATTTGTCCTCTGATATGGCAAAAGATTTCACAAAAGATTTACAGCGTATTTTCTCCTATGCAAGGGAGGAGGCGGCAAGGCTGGGGAACCGCGTTGCGGGTGCGGATCACATATTCCTGGGTCTGCTCAGGGACGGAGAGAATGAGGCGACAGCCGCTCTGGATGCTATGGGGGCCGATAAGGCGATGGTTCGCGCAGAGATAGAGAGCGTTCTGAAAGAGGCGGAGAGCATTCCTTACGAAGAGTCCAAGGACATTAAGTTTTCACAGGATATAGAAGATTTCTACCGCAATGTCTCCATGGAGATTGCGGCTCTGCATACCTTCTCACCATCGCTTGAGGTGGTTTTGCTGGCGGTGCTGAAGGATACAAGTACCACGGTAGCGCCCATTCTGGCGCGCAGCGGCATTACATACGACACCCTGCGCGATTACATAGAGAATAAGGTAAATGGATCCGCAAAGAAGAAATCCATTAACGATATCCTGGCGGAAAGACAGCCGCAGGAGCCCTTTCCCTATGAAGAAGAGCCCAATCCGACCCCAGAGTTCAAGATAAATCAGAACGAACAGAAACCCAGACAGGCGCAGCCGATGAAGACTCCCAACCTGGACAAGTTCGGCACCGACCTCACTGCACAGGCAGCCGCCGGCCGTCTGGATCCGGTGGTTGGACGCGAAAAGGAGATAGAGCGCCTGTTGCAGGTGCTTGTCCGCCGCAAGAAGAACAACCCGGTGCTGGTTGGAGAAGCGGGCGTGGGCAAAAGCGCCATTGTGGAAGGTCTGGCACAGCGCATCGTTAATCACGACGTGCCGCCGGCATTGCAGAACAAGCGACTGCTCACCATAGACATGGGCAGCGTGGTGGCCGGCACCAAATACCGCGGTCAGTTTGAAGAGCGCATGCGCGGCATCGTTGAAGAGCTGAAGGCCTCCACTGACACCATAATCTTTATAGACGAGCTTCACACTCTGGTGGGAGCAGGAGCGCAGGCTGGCAGTCTGGACGCCGCCAATCTGCTTAAACCGGCGCTGGCCCGCGGTGAACTGCAGTGCATAGGCGCCACTACACTTGATGAATATCGGCAGGTGATTGAGAAGGACGGCGCCCTGGAACGCCGTTTCCAGAAGATTCTGGTGGAACCCACAGACTATGAGCAAACACTGGCGATATTGCAAGCACTGAAGTCCAAATACGAGCAGCATCATAATGTTACCTATACAGAAGAAGCGCTTAAGGCGTGCGTGATGCTCTCCAGCCGATATATAACCGACCGTATGCAGCCAGACAAGGCCATCGACGTGATGGACGAGGCTGGTGCGCGAACCAATGCCAATCTGGACCTTCTCAAGCAGAAATCCACCGATGCACTCTCACAGCTGGAAACTATCCGCGAGCAGAAGCGTCTGGCGGCGAGCGGCGGTGACTTCCAGCAGGCTGCTATCCTGAAAGAGAAAGAGGAATCGCTGCTGAAAGAGATGGACGCAAAGGCTGCGGCAGATGCGGAAAACTCTTCCAAGGTATTGGGCGAAGAGCAGATTGCTTCTGTTGTGTCAATGATGACCAACATCCCCGTGCACCGCGTGAGTGCCAGCGAAGGGGAGAGGCTGCTCACCATGGCCGCCAATCTCAAGAAGCAGATAGTTGGGCAGGACGATGCCGTGGAGGCGGTGGTAAAAGCTATCCAACGCAACCGCGCCGGACTGCGCGACCCCGGCAAACCGGTGGGCTCCTTCATATTCCTGGGCCCTACAGGCGTGGGTAAGACCTATCTGGCAAAGAAGATTGCTGAGTATATGTTCGACAGCGAAGACAATCTTATCCGCATAGACATGAGCGAATACATGGAGCGATACTCCGTCAGCTCGCTGATTGGGGCGCCTCCGGGCTATGTTGGTTATGACCAGGGCGGCCAGCTGAGCGAACAGGTGCGCCGCAAGCCGTACTCCGTGGTTCTGTTCGACGAGATTGAGAAGGCGCATCAGTATATCTTCAACCTGCTGCTGCAGGTGCTGGACGAAGGTCGCCTAACCGATGCCGCCGGCCGTCACGTGGATTTCCGCAACACCATCCTCATAATGACATCCAACATCGGCAGTAAGCAGGCCAGCGAACTGGGCGCCGGCATCGGCTTCAAAACCGCAACCGACGATGCCCCGCACCGCAAGAATGTCATCATAGAAAAGGCGCTGCGCCGCAAGTTCTCGCCGGAATTTCTCAACCGAATTGACGACCGCATCCTGTTCAATCCTCTTACAAAGGAGGACGTGGAGAAGATACTGGATATCGAACTTGGCAAGTTCAACAAGCGGGTGGCACAGATGGGCTTTGACATCAAGGTGAGCGCCGCCACAAAGGCGAAGATTATTGAAGAGGGTTATGACCCCGAATACGGTGCAAGACCTCTCAAGCGGGCCATCCAGAAGTATCTCGAGGACCCTCTGGCAGAGAAGATCATAGCCGGCAAAAAGCCTTCCAAGTGTTAATCGGTTACTGCCCGCAGTAGCAACCGCCTGTATCCGTACAGATGAAGCTTGCGTGTATCTTGCGCTTGTCTTCTGGCGGCAGCTGCATGTAATCGCCCCACATATCTTTCAGTCGGCGGTCGGGGTCGCCGGGGCAGGGGAACACGTGTCCTTCGAACTCAATCTCCTTGAGCGGATATATTGCCGTGCGAGGAGAAGGATAGCCGTAGAGCACGCGCGTCATGGGGGTGAATTCGCAATCCTTCTTGCTGAACAGGCAGATGGTGCGCCAGATTACGGTGTGGAAGATGAAGAAAGACACCGGGAACACGAACCAGCGGATTATGTTGCCAAAGTTGATGCGCTTGTTGTAGTGCATGAAGCCGTGGGCCTTGCTGATGCGGCGGACCAGGAACTTGAACACCTTTGGGTTTATGGCGGGGGTGGGGACACTCTCGAAAATATCAATGAAGATGCCCTTGTTGTAATACTGGGCAAAATCGTCGTGAGGCATTATGTACAGGGTGTCTTTCATGCGCACCTTGAACATGCCGTCACCCTGCTTGGAAGAGGGTTCCGTGACCTCTGTCTGTAGTAGGAAGCCTTCCGAGAGCTCCTGAGGAGCGATCTTTTTGAAGCGGCGGTAATCCTCCGGCGGCATGGAGAGGTCAATGTCATCGTCCCAAGGGATGAAACCGCCGTGGCGGACTGCTCCCAGCAGCGTGCCGAAGTCAATCCAATATGTGAGGCCGTTTTTCTTGCAGACCCGGTCAAACTCCAGCAGGATGTCCAGCATCTTGAGCTGTGCCTTGCGCAGCGGGGTCCCTTCTCCGTTATATCTTGAGAAATCTTCCATGGTTTACAATATCAGTGTCAGGGCCTGCATATCCTCTGCCGTGGTTATCTTGAAATTCTGCTCTGCACCCGATATCAGTTTCACTTTGAGTCCGGCACGGAAGGCCAACTCTGAGCAGCCGCGGATAGCGGCGATTTCATCTTCTGAGAATTGCGCCTGCGCCTTCATGAACGCGCCGTATTTGAGGCACTCAGGGGATTGCCCGGAATATAGCTCTGTGCGGGGCAGGATGGCGGTGAGGTTATCGCCATCTACGCTACGATATGTTGCATCTTTCACGGAAATTACCGGCAGTGTCATATCTGCTGTTGTGCAGCCAGCAATTGAATCGTCAATTATGGATACGGGGAAGAGGGGCCTCACTGAATCGTGCACAAATACCAGATCGTCTTTTGAAGCGATAGAAGCGAGCGCCTCTAAGCCACTGCGGACCGAATGCTGACGGGACGCTCCGGAAGCTGCGTAAATAACCTTCTGCGCAATTGTTTCCTTCTCCAGTGTCTCCTGCACAAATGAGCGCCACTGCGCTGCCACCACCAAAACGATGGTCTTGATGCGGGCATCTGCGGCGAACTTGCGAACAGAATATACAAACAGCGGCGTATCCTTTACCGGAAGATACTGCTTGGGAATCTCCGATTTCATACGGCTGCCAACGCCGCCGGCTAGTATTATTGCGTGACAATCCATGCTAAATCTGCTTGATAAGGTCCGTGAGGGCGGCAGTGAGGCGGCTCCAGCTGAACTGCTGTTTCTGCTCTGCTATGCCCTGGCTGAAGTCGGGACGGTTGGCATAGAACTCCGCTATGGCGATAGCTATGGCGCTTGGCACGGGGTCAACCACATAGCCGCACTTGCCGTCAGGAACTATCTCTGCCAGACCGCCCACGCGGGTTACTATCATAGGTTTCTCAAAATGATATGCTATCTGGGTGATGCCGCTCTGGGTCGCAGTCCTGTATGGCTGCACCACCAAGTCCGCCACGTTGAAGAAGTGCCGCACCTTATCGTCAGGAATGAACTCCGGGAACCAGTGGATGCGCCCCTTAAGGCCCAGATAGCGTTCTTTCTCATAATATTTTGCGCTGTCGCCGTAGAATTCACCCGCCACAATCAGTTGCGCCTTGCTGTCTCGCAAATCATCGCAGGCCATGGCATCCAGCAGCAGGTCCAGCCCCTTGTAATCGCGTATCAATCCAAAGAAGAGGAAATAATCAACGGTGGGGTCAAGGCCCAGCGCCGCGGCGGCATCGGCCTTGCTCTCCTTGCTGCCGTAATGGTCGTAGAGAGGGTGTGGCGCGAACGCCACCGGCTTGGATGCGTCAAACGCCTTGAGCTCATCTATAACCGACTGAGACATCACCAGAAATCCGTCCACGCTCTTCACAAAGTAACGCGCAAACGCCTTGTCACCCGGCTTGTGCTCGTGCGGGATAATGTTATCCACCAGAGAGACGACCTTGATGCCGCGGCGACGCAGATATCGCCCTAAGCGTCCCAGACAGGGGGCAAAGTAGGGCATCCAGAAGCGCAGCATCACAGCATCGGGCTTCTCTGCCGCAATCAGACGCGCCGTGCGGGTCCAGCTGAATGGGTTTATGCTGCTCAGCGTGCGCACAATCTCCACACCTTCCGGGGCCGGATCAGAAGAAAATTGCGTCTTACCAGGGAACAGCAGCTTGGGATACTGCAGGGTGAAGGTATACACCTTTACCTGGTGCCCCTCTGCGAGCAACTGCCGGGCCAGGCGGTTGTTATGGGTGGCGATCCCCCCGCGGTATGGCCATGCCGGTCCTACGATTATTATTTTCATACCTCAAAAATAGTCAAAAATGACGTAAAAAGAAATACCGCAGGCGGATGTCCGTCTGCGGTATTTCTTTTGTGCCCTGTCTGGGCATGGTTCATGCACTGCCGGCTATCTGATGAACAGCAGCTCGCGGTATTTGGGCAGCGGCCAGCAGGAGTCGTCTACCAGGAGCTCCAGCTTGTCTATCTGATAGCGGATTTCGTCCATCTTGGGCGCTACAGTGTCGTGGTAAGCGATCGCCTTTGCATGTTCGTCGGCTATCTTGTTAGCCTTCTTGCGTGCCTCCACCAGTTCGTCTACCATGGTCTCTATCTTGGAGGTGCGTTCTGCAATCTCCTCAATAATCTTCACGTTGCGCTCTGAGAGCTTGTCCGCCTTAGCGGCGTCAAAGGTAGCGTGCATGTTGCGCACGTTCTCCAGCAGCTGGCTCTGATAGCGGGTTGCCACGGGGATTATGTGGTTCATGGAGAGGTCGCCAAGTACGCGGGCCTCAATCTGTATCTTCTTGGTGTAGGTCTCCCATTTGACTTCGTTGCGGGCTTCAAGCTCTTTCTTGCTCAATACGCCAAGCTTGCTGAACATGGCAATGCTGCTCTCGTCCAGGAAGCGCTCGAAGATAACGGGGCAGGACTTCTCAGTGTCCAGACCGCGCTTCTCTGCCTCAACCACCCATTCGTCGCTGTAGCCGTTGCCGTCAAAGCGGATGGGCTTGCAGGTAGCGATATCCTCGCGGATTACATCCAGGATAGCGTGGAACTTAGCGGAGTGTGAGGCAGGGGTGCCGTCTGCAGCGGGGGCGAAGCGCTTGTCACCGCTGATGGCCTCTATGCGTTTGTCTACTCTCTCCTTGAAGCTTGCCAGTGCCTCTGCAACTGCGCAGTTGAGGGCAATCATGGCCGATGCGCAGTTTGCCTCGCTGCCCACGGCGCGGAACTCAAAGCGGTTACCGGTGAAAGCGAACGGGCTGGTGCGGTTGCGGTCTGTATTGTCTATCATGATCTCCGGAATCTCCGGGATATCCAGCTTCATGCCCTGTTTGCCGGCCATGGAAAGGGCGTCAAAATCGGCCTTCTCTATGTGGTCCAGCAGTTCTGTAACCTGCTTGCCAAGGAACGACGATATGATTGCTGGCGGCGCCTCGTTCGCGCCCAGACGATGGGCGTTGGAGGCTGACATAATGCTGGCCTTGATGAGGCCGTTGTGACGATAAACACCCATGAGGGTCTCAACAATGAAGACTACAAATCTCAATGTATCCTCAGTGGTCTTGCCGGGGGCGTGCAGTCTCACGCCGGTGTCGGTAGAGAGGCTCCAGTTGTTGTGCTTGCCGCTGCCATTGATGCCGGCAAACGGTTTCTCGTGCAGCAGCACGCGGAACCCGTGCTTGCGGGCCACCTTTTTCATGAGACTCATGAGCAGCATGTTGTGGTCCACTGCAAGGTTGGTCTCCTCGAATATCGGGGCCAGCTCAAACTGGTTGGGAGCGACCTCGTTGTGACGGGTCTTACAGGGGATACCCAGTTCCAAAGCCTGTATCTCAAGGTCTTTCATGAAGGCCTGTACGCGATCCGGAATTGTACCGAAGTAGTGGTCGTCCATCTGCTGGTTCTTGGCAGAATCGTGACCCATAAGGGTACGTCCGGTGAGCAGCAGGTCGGGGCGGGCGCTGTAGAGTTCTTCATCTACAAGGAAGTACTCCTGCTCCCAGCCGAGGGTGCTGATAACCTTCTTAACATCGGGATAGAAATAATGGCAGACATCTGTGGCGGCAATGTTCACGGCGTGCAGTGATTTTAGCAGGGGAGCCTTGTAGTCCAAAGCCTCACCGCTGTAAGAAATGAACACCGTGGGGATACACAGGGTGTCGTCTATGATAAACACAGGCGATGTGGGATCCCATGCAGAATAGCCGCGAGCCTCAAAAGTAGAGCGGATGCCGCCGCTGGGGAAAGAGCTTGCGTCGGGTTCCTGCTGAACCAGCAATTTGCCGCTGAATTCCTCAATCATTCCACCCTTACCGTCATGCTCTATGAAAGAGTCGTGCTTCTCTGCCGTACCTTCGGTAAGAGGCTGGAACCAGTGTGTATAGTGTGTGACTCCATTCTCGCTGGCCCACTGCTGCATCCCGGCGGCAACTGCGTCAGCCACCTTGAGGTCAAGCTGGGCGCCGTTGTCAATCACATCCATCATCTTTTCGTATACCTGCTTGGGCAGATATTTGTACATCTTTTCTCGGTTGAATACTTTCTTGGCGAAGTATTCACACGGTCTCTCTGCCGGAGCCTTGATGTCGAGCGGTCTCTTTTTGAACGCCTCCGCTACGACCTGGAATCTTAAGTTTGCCATAATTGCTTGTTTTATTGAGTTAGAACCATCTTTCTATTCGTTTCAGCGCCTCTTCAGTATTGGCATGACTGCCGAATGCCGTGAAGCGTACATATCCTTCGCCTGAAGGGCCGAATCCCGAGCCGGGGGTGCATACCACATGGGCGCGGTTCAGCAGGTCGTTGAATACCTTCCAGCTGGGGGCGCCGTGAGGGGTCTTCATCCAGATGTAGGGGGCATTCTCGCCGCCGTAGACCTCGTATCCCAGCGTGCGGAAGCGCTCCAGCATCATGGCCGCGTTCTGCATGTAGTAATTGATTGTATCGCGCACCTGCGCTTTGCCTTCAGGTGTATATATCGCCTCCGCCGCCCTCTGGCTTAGGTAGCTTGTCCCGTTGAACTTGGTGGACTGACGGCGGAACCAGAGCGGGTTCAGATAAATTCGTTCGCCCTCTATCGTGGCGGCGCTGACCTCTTCCGGCACAATCGTATAACCGCACCTGAGTCCGGTGAATCCCGCCGTCTTGGAATAACTGCGGAACTCTATCGCGCACTTGCGGGCACCGCGGATCTCATAGATGGAGTGGGGGATGTCGGGATGCTGGATATATGCCTCGTATGCTGCGTCAAAGAATATCAGCACATCGTTGCGGAGGGCGTAATTGACCCATTTGCGAAGCTCATCCTTGGTAAGAACCGTGCCGGTGGGATTGTTGGGATAACACAGGTAAACCACATCCACACGGCGGTCCGGGATTGCGGGTATGAAGCCGTTCTCTGCGGTGCACGGGAAGTATACCACGTTGGACCACCTGTCATGGTCGTCTTTAACGCCGGAACGACCAATCATGGAGTTGGAGTCCAGGTAAACGGGATAAATCGGATCTGTCACGCCAATGGAATTGTCCCAGCGTATCAGCTCCTGGATATTGCCGGTATCGCTCTTGGCACCATCGTTTATAAACACCTCGTTTATATCCAGATGGATACCGCGCGGCAGATAATCGTTCTTGATGATGGCCTCCCTGAGGAATTGATATCCCTGCTCCGGGCCATAGCCGCGGAAACTCTCTTCCCGACCCATCTCATCAGCAGCCTTGTGAAGCGCCTCCACAACCGCGGGCGCCAGAGGACGGGTAACGTCGCCGGTGCCCAGGCTGATTACGCTGGCATTCTTGTGTGCCGATTTGAATGCCGCCACCTTGCGGGCGACATCGGCAAACAGGTAATTGCCGGGTAACTTAAGGAAGTGTTCGTTAACAAGTGCCATATTCGATATTGCCTTCAAATACAAATTCGGCCGGACCCGACAGGTACACATGTCCCGAAGGGGGATTCCAGTCTATTTCAAGGTCACCGCCGTCCATCGCAACCGTCACCTTCTTGGATGCGCGGCCGGTGAGTGATGCCGCCACCGCAGTTGCGCAGGCGCCGGTTCCGCACGCTTTGGTAACACAGCTGCCGCGCTCCCATACCCGGGTCACAATCCGCTCCGGAGAGGCCACCGTTGCAAATTCAATGTTGCAGCGGCGGGGGAATACCGGGCTTTTCTCAAGCGCCGCACCGTACTTTTCTACATCCAGGGTAGCCGCATCGGTCACAAAGGTAACAAAATGTGGATTACCCATAGATATGAACATCCCTTTAAATGTGCGGCCTTCTGCATCAATCGTGAATTCCTTGCCCGGGACGCCGCAGAACTGCTCCCGGCATTCAAAGGCAGGCTCTAGCATATCCACGGTGACACTCTCCACGCGGGTTGGATCAACGCCGTTCACCTTTATCCAGAGGTTTTTGATTCCCGATGCCGTCTGCAGCAGTATCAAGGTTTTGCGACAGAGCCCTTTTTCGTAGAGATATTTACCTATGCATCTGGCAGCATTGCCGCACATATCGGCTTCACTGCCGTCGGCATTGAATATCCGCATGGAAAAGTCTGCCTTCTTGCCGTCGCCCTTCGCTATCAGCACCAGCCCGTCGCCTCCGATGCCTTTGTTACGGTCGCTCCACTCCACCGCCAGACGTGCCGGATCGGGGATATCGATACCGGTGGCATCGATGTAGATGTAGTCGTTTCCGGCGCCTTGCATCTTGGTAAAATGGAGAGTCCGCTTCATGGTTTAATTATCCGGTTGCAAGTTTAAGCAGTTGGATGTTATTATCAAATGAAAAGGCCCGGTTTCTTTCCTTGATAATCATCAATTGTTTTCAGTTTGTAACTGAAATGGCACTAATCGTTTAAAATCGGATGTCAGGATATCGTTATAATTCAGAATTTCTTCATACTCAAAAATGGTTGATAATTAATGCGTACACGCGGGAGGGCGCGATACACTATTGTTTATTTTTGCAGCGGTTAACCAGATTGCGGACGATTATGAGCAGTAGTTTTCAAGGTCTTTACAACAGCAGCTGGGAACACGACAGCTGCGGCGTCGGGATGGTTGTCAATATCCACGGCGGCAAAACCCATCAACTTGTAGATGATGCACTCAAAGTGCTGGAGAACATGCGCCACCGCGGCGCCGAGATTGGCAAGGACGGCGACGGCGCCGGTATCATGGTGCAGATTCCGCACGAGTTTATCCTCCTCTCCGGCATCCCGGTTCCGGAAAAGGGAAAGTACGCCACCGGACTGGTGTTTCTCCCCAAGGAGAGCAAACGGCAGCAGGAGATACTCGCAATAATCATTGAAGAGATTGAGCGGGACGGCCTGCTGCTTATGCATCTGCGTCAGGTTCCCACAAACCCGGAGTGCCTGGGAGAAAGGGCGCTGGCCACCGAGCCGGATATCAAGCAGATATTTATAACAGGCGTGCCGGACGATAAGGTGGAAGTATTCCCGCGAATCCTGTACGTGCTACGCAAAAGAATAGAGAAGCGGGTAAAAGACAAGGATTTCTATTTCTGTTCCCTGAGCAATTCCAGTATAGTGTACAAAGGTATGTTCTCCAGCATACAGTTGCGGCAGTTCTATCCCGACCTTACCAGCCCATATTTCACAAGCGGACTGACCGTGGTGCACTCCAGGTTCAGCACCAATACTTTCCCTACATGGTCGCTGGCACAGCCGTTCCGCCTGTTGGCGCACAACGGCGAAATCAACACCATCAGGGGGAACAGGGGATGGATGAAGGCGAGAGAGAGCGTGCTGAGCAGCGAGGCGCTGGGCGATATAAGCGTAATCTCCCCGGTTATTCAGCCGGGCATGTCAGACTCCGCAAGTCTGGACAATGTACTGGAATTCTTCATGATGAGCGGCATGAGTCTGCCGCATGCAATGGCGCTGCTGATACCCGAATCTTTCAACGACAAGAACCCTATTCCGGAGGATCTTAAGGCGTTTTATGAATATTACTCCATACTGATGGAGCCATGGGACGGCCCCGCGGCGCTGCTGTTCTCCGACGGCCGGTTTGCCGGCGGAATGCTAGACCGCAACGGCTTGCGTCCGGCCCGTTACACCATCACCAAGAGCGACACCATGGTGGTGGCCTCTGAAGTTGGCGTGATGGATTTTGACCCCGCGCAGGTGGTGGAGAAAGGGCGGCTTCAGCCGGGCAAGATACTGCTGATAGATACGCAGGAGGGAAAGATTTACTACGACGGCGAGATAAAGCGCACCCTGGCGGCGGAACATCCCTACCGGCAGTGGCTCTCAACCAACCGCATCCAGCTTGAAAAGCTGCACAGCGGCCGTCATGCAGACAACTCCGTGCCCGACCTGCTCTCCAAAGAGCTGATGTTCGGTTTTGGAGAGGAAGACGTATCGGCAACAATAATCCCGATGGCCACCACTGCACAGGAGCCTACCGCATCCATGGGTAACGATACTCCGCTTGCAGTGATATCCAAGAAGCCGCAGATTTTCTTCGACTACTTCCGCCAACAGTTTGCCCAGGTTACCAACCCCGCCATAGACTCCATCCGTGAAAGCCTGGTGATGAGCCTTCAGGAATACATCGGCAGGGTAGGCGCAGGCATCCTGAACCCCGACGAGAGCAACTGCAAGATGGTGCGGCTGCCCCATCCGATACTGAACAACAACCAGCTGGATATCCTCTGCAACATCAGATACAAAGGCTTCAACACCATCAAGCTCCCCATGACCTTCACCGGCGATCTGGGCAGTGCCCTGGACAAGCTTTGCAGGGATGCCGAACGCAGCGTGGACGAAGGTTACAACTACATTATCCTCTCTGACCGTACTGTTGATGAGACCCACATCGCCATCCCCAGTCTGCTGGCGGTATCGGCCGTGCACCACTATCTGATTGCCGCCGGCAAACGCGTGCAAACTGCGCTGATTGTGGAGAGCGGAGAAATCAAAGAGACGATGCACGCGGCTCTGCTGCTGGGATACGGCGCATCCGCCCTCTGTCCATATATGGTATTTGCCGTACTGGACGATTTGGTAAAGCAGGGCAAGATACAGGAGGATTACAATACGGCTGAGGCAAATTACATCAAGGCTGTATGCAAGGGTCTGCTCAAGATAATGGCCAAGATGGGCATCTCCACCATCCGCAGTTACCGCGGCGCAAAGATATTTGAGAGTGTCGGGCTTGGCGAAGCTTTGCTCCGCAAGTATTTCGGCACCGAAATCAGCACAGTGGGAGGCGCCGGCCTGGAGAAGATAGCCGACGATGCAAAAGCCTTCCACGCTCTGGCTTACCAGCCCCCGATGAACGGACTGCTGCCCAACATGGGACGCTTCCACTGGCGTAAAGACGGTATCCGTCACGCCTGGAACCCGGAGACAATAGCAAAGCTGCAGCTGGCCTGCCGCACCGGCAGTTACAGTCGTTTCAAAGAGTTCTCTGCCCTTGCAGATAACAAGACAGAACCGATATTCATAAGGGATTTCATGGGCATCAAGTCCAATCCCATTCCAGTAGATGAAGTGGAACCGGTAGAGAGCATCGTAAAGCATTTTGTAACCGGAGCCATGTCGTTTGGCGCGCTGAGCATTGAGGCGCACGAGACAATTGCGCTGGCAATGAACAAGCTGGGCGCCCGCAGCAACACCGGCGAGGGAGGAGAGGATTCCACCCGTTACCACTCAGAAGTTGACGGGGTGAGCCTCAGCAGCAAAACCAAGCAGATTGCTTCCGGCCGCTTTGGCGTCACCACAGAATATCTTGTCAATGCAGAAGAGCTGCAGATAAAGGTTGCACAGGGGGCAAAGCCCGGCGAGGGCGGTCAGCTGCCCGGCTTCAAGGTGAACGAGATTATTGCAAAGACGCGTAATTCCATCCCCGGAATCTCCCTGATTTCACCGCCGCCCCACCATGATATCTACTCTATAGAAGATCTGGCACAGCTGATATTCGACCTGAAGAATGTCAATCCAAAGGCCAAGGTCAGCGTAAAGCTTGTATGTGAAAGCGGGGTGGGCACCATCGCCGCCGGTGTGGCAAAGGCCAAGGCAGACCTGATTGTGCTCAGCGGCGCGGAGGGTGGCACCGGCGCAAGTCCCGCCTCAAGCATGCGGTACGCCGGCATCCCGCCCGAGATTGGCCTTTCTGAGGCGCAGCAGACTCTGGTGCGCAACGGCCTGCGCGGCCAGGTGCGCCTTCAGGTGGACGGCCAGATAAAGACGGGTCGCGACGTAATTCTGATGGCCCTTCTGGGCGCCGACGAGTTCGGCTTCGGTACCGCCGCCCTGATAGTGCTGGGGTGCGTGATGATGCGCAAATGCAGCCTGAATACCTGCCCTATGGGTGTCGCCACCCAAGATCCCAAACTGCGGGGGCACTTCATGGGAAAGGTAGAACATCTGGTAAACTATTTCACTTTCCTGGCACAGGAGGTCCGCGAGTATCTCGCACAGATGGGCCTGCATTCCATAGACGAAGCTGTGGGCCGCACAGACCTGATAGAGGCTGCGCCGTCCCCGCTTGATTTCGGACGGCTGCTATATAAGGAGAGCGGTATTGGACATCATACAGAAGACAAGCCGTTTGTTCTGGACAGCGTGTTGGACAGAAGGCTGATTGCTTCATGCTCCGGCGCTATTGAAAAGGGAGAAGAGGTCTCGCTGGACTTTGCGATCAAGAACACCGACCGCGCTACCGGAGCGATGCTTTCCGGCGAAATCGCTTCCAAATACGGCAGTGCCGGTTTGGCAGACGAAACCATCAATATAAAGTTCAAGGGTTCCGCCGGCCAGTCGTTCGGGGCCTTCCTGGTAAAGGGGGTGAACTTCAAGCTGGAAGGTGAAACCAATGACTATTTTGGCAAAGGGCTCAGCGGTGGCAGGATAGCCATTTTGCCGCCCCGTGGCAGCAGTTTTGCCGCAGAGGACAATATCATAGCGGGCAACACAGGCCTCTACGGAGCCACCTCCGGCGAACTTTATGTGAACGGCAAGGTTGGCGAAAGGTTTGCCGTGCGCAACTCGGGCGCCATCGCAGTGATAGAGGGAGCCGGCGACCACTGCTGCGAATACATGACCGGAGGCCGCGTTGTGGTGCTTGGCGAGACCGGGCGCAACTTCGCAGCCGGTATGAGCGGCGGCGTGGCCTACGTCTGGAACAAGAAGGGCGACTTTGACTACTTCTGCAACATGGATATGGTTGAAATCAATCTGGTTGAAGAGGCGCAGTACCGCAAGGAACTGCACGAACTCATCCGGCAGCATTACCGGTATACAGGTTCCATGCTGGCTCGCACCATGCTGGACAACTGGCCGCGGTATGTGGATGAATTCATCCAGATAGTGCCCATCGAATACAAACGGGTTCTGCAGGAAGAGCAGATGCGCAAACTGCAGCAGAAGATTGCAGAAGTTCAACGCGATTATTAACAAGGAGGCAAGGCAATGGGAAATCCGAAAGCATTCATGGAGGTTGCTCGGCAGGAGGCCGGGTACCGTCCCTTACACGACAGGGTTCTGGATTTTGGAGAGGTAGAGCAGACACTCAACACCAAGGACCGCCGCACGCAGGCATCGCGTTGCATGGACTGCGGTGTGCCGTTCTGTCACTGGGCCTGCCCCCTGGGGAACAAGGCTCCCGAATGGAACGACGCGCTATACAAGGGGGAATGGGAACTTGCATACCGCTTGCTTTCTTCAACCAATCCCTTCCCGGAGTTTACAGGCAGGGTATGTCCCGCACTGTGCGAGAAAGCATGTGTTCTGAATCTGTTCAACCATGAACCCACCACCAACCGCGAGAATGAAGCGGCCATTACGGAGGGCGCATTCAGGGAGGGGTTCGTGCCGGTCCGCACTCCGGTCAGGAACGGCAAGAATGTCGTCGTGATAGGTGCAGGCCCTTCCGGCCTGGCGGCTGCGGACGCCCTGAACATGAAAGGATACACCGTAACGGTGTTTGACCGCAACGAAGCCCCCGGCGGACTGCTGCGCTACGGCATCCCCAACTTCAAACTGAACAAGGCGATAATTGACCGTCGTCTGGATATCCTCCGCAAAGAGGGAATCGAGTTCAAGTGCGGCAGTACCGTTGAATGCAACGAGGCGTTTGCTTCTCAGTACGATGCGGTTGTGATAGCCACCGGCACTCCCGTACCGCGCGATCTGAAAGTGCCCGGACGCGAACTTAAGGGGGTTCATTTCGCACTTGAAATCCTCTCGCAGCAGAACCGCGTACTGGCAGGTATGGAGTTCTCCAAGGACGAGCGTATCACCGCCAAGGGCAAGGATGTGTTGGTAATTGGCGGCGGTGACACCGGCAGCGACTGTATCGGTACGGCCCATCGTCAGGGGGCGAAGAGCGTCACCCAGATAGAGATAATGCCGCGCCCGGCAGAAGGTCCGGATGACCCGAATAATCCATGGCCAAACTTCCCGCGCACATTCAAGACGACATCGTCTCATGAAGAGGGCTGTGTCCGCCGCTGGAATATCAATACGCTGGAATTCCTTGGAGAAAACGGCGCTCTCACCGGAGTAAAGGTGCAGGAAATAGACTGGAAACCCAATCCGGAGGGAGACAGGCCGCTGATGGTAGAGAAGGGTGAGCCGGAGATAATCAAGGCAGAGCTGGTGCTGCTGGCAATGGGCTTCTTCAAGCCGGAGCATCCTGCATATCCGGAAAACGTATTTATCTGCGGCGATGCCGCCAACGGTCCGTCCCTGGTAGTGAGGGCCATGTCCAGCGGCAGGGAGGCTGCGAACAAAGTAGAATCGTACTTGAGCAAATAATATTATATGGCATCCACAAAGTATATATTCGTCACCGGCGGTGTGGTAAGCAGCCTTGGCAAAGGCATTATATCGTCTTCCATAGGCAAACTGCTGCAGGCCCGCGGGTTCAAGATCACCATCCAGAAGTTTGACCCTTACATAAACATCGATCCCGGCACCCTGAACCCATATGAGCACGGCGAGTGCTACGTGACCGCAGACGGTATGGAGACCGATTTGGACCTGGGTCATTACGAACGCTTTACCGGCATCCGCACCACCCGCCACAACACCCAGACCACCGGCCGCATTTACAAGGCTGTGATAGACAAGGAGCGCAGCGGAGAGTATCTGGGTCACACTATCCAGGTAGTGCCCCATATCACAGACGAAATCAAGCGGCGCATCCGCTATCTTGGAGAAACCGCCGGCTACGACTTTGTGATAACCGAGATTGGCGGCACAATAGGCGATATAGAGAGCGCGCCGTTTTTGGAGGCGATACGACAGATGAAGTGGGAGATGGGGTGCGATGCGGTGTGCATCCACCTTACCTACGTGCCTTACATCAAGGCGGCAGACGAGCTCAAGACCAAGCCCACGCAGCACAGCGTGAAGGAGCTGCAGGCCAACGGAATCCAGCCCGACATACTGATCCTGCGCACGGAGAAACATCTGGACGACCATCTTCGCGCAAAGGTGGCCGGTTTCTGCAATGTGGACCTGGAGTGCGTGATTCAAAGCGAAGACCTCCCCAGTATTTATGAGGTGCCGGTGAACATGCAGAAGCAGGGACTGGATGCCGCCATTATGCGTAAGATGGGCATCCCGGTGGGGGAGACTCCGCAGCTGGGGGCTTGGAACCGCTTCCTGCAGATGCGCCGCGAAGCCACCGAAACCGTCAATATCGGTCTGGTGGGTAAATACGACCTTCAGGATGCATACAAGAGCATCAGCGAGAGCCTGAGCCATGCCGCCACTTACAATAACAGAAAAATACACATCACATTTATCAATTCGGAACGACTGGAAGAAGATGACGCCCCTTCATGGGATACGCTTAAGAATCAGGACGGTCTGGTAATCTGTCCCGGTTTCGGACAGCGCGGCATCCAGGGCAAGATAATGGCTGCGAGATATGCCCGGGAGCACGATGTGCCTTGCTTTGGCATCTGTTTGGGAATGCAAATGATGGTTATAGAGTTCGCCCGCGACGTGCTGGGCTATGCCGATGCTGATAGCACCGAGATGAATCCTGACACCTCTCACAATGTAATAGATTTGATGGAAGAGCAGAAGAGCGTCACCCAGATGGGCGGCACCATGCGTCTTGGAGAATATCCCTGCGTGATACGTCCCGGCAGCCGCGCGGCTGAGGCATACGAGGGTGCAGACAATATCCGCGAGCGCCACCGCCATCGCTACGAATTCAACAACGCCTATCGCAAAAAATACGAGTCGGCAGGTATGCAGTGCGTGGGTGTCAACCCTGATGCGGACTTGGTGGAGATGGTGGAGATACCGCAGCATAAGTGGTATATCGGCACCCAGTTCCACCCTGAATATTCATCCACAGTGCTCCATCCGCACCCGCTCTTCATGAGCTTCATAAAGGCCTCAATCAAAGAATAAAACAAAGCTGTTATGTGTGGTATAGTTGGTTTGTTCAACATCGCCGGACAGTCGGAGGCCTTGAGGGGGAAAGCTCTGGAGATGAGCCGCAGGATAAGGCACCGCGGCCCCGACTGGAGCGGTATCTGGTGCGGCGGCAGCGCAATCCTGGCACACGAACGCCTCAGCATTGTGGATCCCGAAAGCGGCCGGCAGCCACTGTTTTCGCCCGATGGCACTCTGGTGCTGGCGGTAAACGGCGAGATATACAATCACAAGGATATCCGCCGACGTTTTGCCGGCAGGTACTGCTTTCAGACCGGCAGCGACTGCGAGGTGATACTTGCCCTGTACAACGAGATAGCCTGTGAAAATGACTTCTCACACGGGCGAATCACCGCGATGCTGGAGTCGCTCAGCGGCATATTTGCCTTTGCACTATATGACAGCAATACCAACCGTTTTCTAATTGCAAGAGACCCCATCGGCGTAATACCGCTTTATATCGGATACGATTCCGATGGTAAAGTATACATCGCTTCCGAGTTGAAGGCCCTTGAAGGCAACTGCGAAAGATATGAGTCCTTCCTGCCGGGACACTATTACTGGAGCGGCGAAGAGGGCATGAAGCGTTGGTACACCCGTGACTGGATGGAATATGACGCCGTGAAAGAGAATCCCGCCAGCAGCGAAGACATCCGTCAGGCCCTGCGGGAATCGGTGAAGCGCCAGCTAATGTCAGATGTACCGTACGGCGTGCTGCTCTCCGGAGGGCTGGATTCAAGCATAGTATCGGCAATCGCAGAGAGCTATTGCGCCAACAGGATTGAAGATGACGGCCGCAGTCGCGCCTGGTGGCCGCGTCTCCACAGTTTTGCCGTCGGGCTGAAAGGAGCGCCCGATCTGGCTAAGGCCCGCCTTGTGGCAGAGCATATCGGCACTGTCCATCATGAAATCAATTACACCGTGCAGGAGGGTTTGGACGCCATCCGCGATGTAATTTATTATATTGAGACTTACGATGTAACCACGGTTCGCGCCTCTACGCCAATGTATCTACTTGCCAGGGTAATCAAATCCATGGGTATCAAAATGGTGCTTTCCGGAGAAGGGGCGGATGAGATTTTTGGCGGATATCTGTATTTTCACAAGGCGCCGTCGGTGCGCGATTTTCACGAGGAGACGGTCCGCAAGATCTCCAAGCTGCACATGTACGACTGTCTGCGTGCCAACAAGAGCCTTTCTGCTTGGGGCGTGGAGGGTCGTGTACCGTTCCTGGACAAAGAGTTCCTGGACGTGGCCATGCGCACCAATCCCGCTGCAAAGATGTGCCCGGGGGACACAATAGAGAAGAAAATACTCCGAGAGGCCTTCACCGATATGCTGCCTGAAGAGATTGTATGGCGGCAGAAAGAGCAGTTCAGCGACGGGGTTGGTTATTCCTGGATAGATTCGCTCAAGCAGATGACTTCAGAAGCGGTGAGCGACAATCAGATGGCCCATGCTGCGCAAAGGTTCCCCATAAACCCGCCGGCCACCAAAGAGGAGTATTACTACCGAAGCATATTCGAGGAGCATTTCCCTTCCGAATCGGCTGCCCGCAGCGTGCCCCAGGAGGCCAGCGTGGCATGCTCAACCGCCATCGCCCGAGAATGGGACGAGGCCTTCAAGAAACTGAACGACCCCAGCGGCAGAGCCGTGGCTGGAGTCCACAATCAGGCATATTGACATGGAACAGCTTAAACACGAATGCGGAGTTGCGATGATCCGGCTGCTGAAGCCGGCCGGATACTATCAGGAGAAATACGGCAGCAGCCAGTGGGGCCTGGAGAAGCTCTATCTGATGATGGAGAAGCAGCACAACCGCGGGCAGGAGGGGGCCGGCATCGCATCCGTCCATCTGAATGCAGAACCGGGAGAGGAGTACATGTTCCGCCACAAGGCCACCGGTAACGATGCGATAAGCGAGATATTCTCCAAGGCGGGCGATGAGTTTGCCGGCGAGCTGCTGATGGGGCATCTGCGCTATTCCACCACCGGGAAGAAGGGACTCACATACGTGCATCCGTTCCTTCGCCGCAACAACTGGCGGGCAAAGAACCTGTGCATCTGCGGCAACTTCAACATTACCAACATAGACGAGGTATTCAACACGCTGGCGGAACAGGGGCAGTATCCCCGCACCGGCAGCGATTCCTACATAATGCTGGAGGAGATGGGGCACCGTCTGGACCGCGAAGTGGAGCGCAACTTCTCCATCGCTCACCTGAGCGGCTACGAGGGGCGTCAGATCACCGAATACATAGATTCTCACGTGGATATCGCCAAAGTGCTCAAGACCTCCATGCCCATGTTCGACGGCGGCTATGTGGTGTGCGGCCTCACCGGCAGCGGGGAGTTCTTCGCCATGCGCGACCCTTGGGGCATCCGTCCAGCGTTCTACTATCAGAGCGAAGATGTGGTGGCGCTGGCTTCGGAGCGTCCCGTGCTGCAGACCACCTTTGACCTTTCAGACGACGATATCCATGAACTGGAACCCGGCTGTGCCCTGATAGTGCGCCGCAGCGGGGAGATATCGTTCCGACAGATAATTCCCGCCGCACGGCAGAGGAGCGCATGCTCTTTTGAAAGGATCTACTTCAGCCGTGGCAACGATACCGATATATACCGCGAGCGCAAGCGGCTGGGAGAGCAGCTGGTGCCGGCTATTGAGGCGGCTGTGGACGGAGATATCGCCAATACGGTATTCTCATACATCCCCAACACGGCGGAGGTGGCATACTACGGTCTGCTCCAGGGACTGATGCGCCGCGGGTACGACGTCCGCTTTGAAAAGATTGCGTGGAAAGACATCAAGATGCGCACCTTCATCACCCAGGGGCAGCAGCGGCGCGACCTGGCTGCCCACGTGTACGATGTCACTTACGGCGTCGTGAGGCCTGGAGAAGACAACCTGGTGGTGATAGACGACTCCATAGTGCGCGGCACAACGCTGAAAGAGAGCATCATCAAGATTCTGGACCGGCTGCATCCAAAGAAGATAGTGGTGGTGAGCAGCGCGCCTCAGATCCGCTATCCCGACTTTTACGGCATCGACATGCCCGACCTGGACGAATTCATCGCCTTCCGTGCATGCATCGCCCTGCTTTGCGAAAGCGGCCGTCTGGGGCTGATTGAAGAGGTTTATCAGGATTGCAGGTTGCAGCTCAGCAAACCGGCGGCAGAACAGACGTTACCCGTAAAACGTCTGTATGAGCCTTTTACAGATGAGCAGCTGAACAGTAAGATGGTGGAACTGCTGCGGCCCGAATCGGCCGGCGCCCATGTGGAACTGGTATTCCAAACTATTGAAGGGCTGCACAATGCATGCCCCGGACATAGCGGCGACTGGTATTTTACTGGGAATTATCCCACTCCGGGGGGAATCAGACTTTGCAATGCGGCACTGGTCCGCTATATTGAAAAAAATGTATCTTTGCTATCCGTATGCAAAGATACTTTATGAAAAGAGTCTGTTTATCCCTTATTTTTATTCTATGCGCCTTCGCGGCGTTTGCCCAGGCACAATATCAGCCCCTGATTGACCTTAAGCCCGGCAAGACGGTGTTCCTCTATGCCAACGATGCTGCAGAGGCACTCAAGGCCATTGATGACCCCGTTGTAGCCAAGGATGTGGAATGCCTTGGCCTGCAAATTAAAGAGGAGTGCGAAATTGCAGAGCCGGAAGTTATGGTGGGCAATCTGGGTCAGATAGCCAGGATTAACCATACCGCCCGCTTTGACCTGTATCTCCCGGAGAAACCCAACGGCAAGATGGTGGTTATGTGCCCCGGCGGCGGATATGCCGTGGTTTGCACATACGGAGAAGGCCTATATGCAGCCAAATGGCTGCTTGACCGCGGTTACGCGGTTGCAGTGGCAAAACACCGCATGCCCAACGGTCACTGGACTGTGCCGCTGGAGGATATGCAGAATATATTCCGCTACTGCCGTTCACGTGCCATCCTGTGGGGCGTTTCAAAGATAGGGGTGATGGGCTATTCCGCCGGCGGACATCTGGCGGCCAGCGTATCCACATTATATGTAGATGCCGCCACCCGTCCCGACTTCAGCATCCTTTTCTATCCCGTAATAACATTTGTGGGACCTTTTGTTGAGCCCGGCACCCGCCGCTGCCTGCTGGGCAACGAGGATTATTGGAACAACCGCCGCGACTATACTGCAGACGAGTATATCCAGCGTCAGGAGCAGTACGCAAAACTCAAGGCGCACTACAGCCTGGAGCAGAGGGTGGATGCAAACACTCCTCCGACATTTATAGTCCATGGTCAGGCAGATGATGTGGTACCCGTTCAGAACAGCCTGGTATATTACAGCCGCCTTGTACAGTGCGGCGTGAAGAGCGAACTGCAGATATACGATTCGCCCAAGCACGGCTTCTGCTTCTTCCCGGAAGAAATCAGCCAGCACGACTGGCTTGCGCCCGAAATCAGGAATTCCCTTAACAACAGCCTCGAACGCTGGCTCAATAATCTGTAATCGTCATGAAAAAGATAGTACTCATTTTATCGATGATTTGCATGGTGCTTGGCGCAGAGGCTAAGACCAAATACAAATATTACCCCAATACCGATTTGCGCCCCGACAGGACCATATTCCTGTACGTTCCCACCGTTAAGGAGGCAAAGCAGGGACTCAAGGCTATACCTGATCCCACCCATGCCAAGAAGGCGGAGACGCTGGCGCTCACTCCCGTGGGCGACAACGGCTATCGTGGAGAAGAGAATATGTTTGACCCCAACGGCGCCACCACCGGCATCAACGAGTGGGCCCGCTTTGACCTCTACTTCCCCAAGGAGAGCAACGGCAAGATGATAATAGTGACCCCCGGCGGCGGATACAACTGCGTTTGCCATTACATAGAGGGCATCTATGCCGCAGACTGGTTTGTAGAGCGCGGCTACACCGTGGCAGTGGTCAAATACCGCCTGCCCAACGGCGACTGCCGAATCCCCCTGAGCGACGTGCATAACGTATTCCGCTATGCACGCGAGCATCAGCAGGAGTGGGGTGTGAGCAAGATAGGAATCATCGGCTTCTCTGCCGGCGGCCATCTGGCTGCCAGCGCATCGGTGTTGTATGACGATGCGGTTACCCGCCCGGACTTCAGCATACTGGTATATCCGGTCATCTCCATCACCAAACCGTTCGGTCACGAATACACCGGTCACAAGCTGGTGGGCGAATACACCGAGCAGAACACCTTCAAGTACAATCTGTACAACATGGTGACCCCCGACACACCGCCCACATTCATGGTGCTCACCGCAGACGATGCCGAGGTGAATCCAATGAACAGCATATCGTATTACGAGTCGCTGGTGCACAACAAAGTGCCCTCCGAACTCCACATCTACCAGCACGGCATCCACGGCTTCGGCTTTAACTACTATAAGTATACCGACAACGACTGGCTCTACGACGCCCGCGACAACTACTTTGAGGCGCTGGAGCGCTGGCTGAACAACCGATAGCGCATGATACTGCTGGTTCCAGACAAGTTCAAGGGGACATTCACTGCCCCGCAGATTGCGGAGATGTTCCGGGATGCCATACGGCGCTCCGGCAACACATCGGAGGAGATTGTCTCCATTCCGCTGGCGGACGGCGGCGAAGGGTCGCTGGATGTCTTTCTGCAGAACTATCCCGGAGCCAGTGAGGTCTGGGTCGACACCAAGGACCCGCTTATGCGCGGCATAGTGGCGCCGATGGCTGTGTCAGACGATACCGTCTTCATAGAGATGGCTCGATGCTGCGGCCTGATAATGATAGACCAGTCGGAACGCAACCCCCTCAAGACAACCACATACGGCCTCGGGCTGATGCTGCTGGCGGCGCTGGATTATTCGCCGCGCCGGATAATAGTTGGGGTAGGGGGCAGCGCAACCAACGACGGTGGCCGCGGCATGATAGAGGCCGTCGGTCTGGAAAATCTGCATCGTTTTGACGATATAGAAGTGCAGGTGGCGTGCGACGCCCGCAACCCTCTCACCGGGCCGCACGGGGCCACTTACACCTACGGTCCGCAGAAGGGCGCCGACGAAAAGATGCTGCCGGTACTTGAACAGCGCATGCTGGAGTGGGTGGATACCGCCCGCGAATGGCTGCATCAGATCGGTCACGACGACCGCTTTGACTTTGATACAGTTCCCGGCGGTGGCACTGCCGGCGGCACCGGAGCAGCATTGTACGCATTCTTCAGAGCTAAGCCCGTACACGGCTTTACCATGTTCTCAGAGATGGTATCACTGAAAGATAAGATTCGCGCATCGCGCATGGTAATCACTGGAGAGGGTTGTCTGGACGCCTCCAGTATGAACGGCAAACTGGTGGGCAGCCTGGCGGAGATGTGCGAGAAGATTTGCCGCAGACTGTACGTAATCAGCGGACGCAACACCCTTGGCTCGCACCCGTCTATCTGCGATACGGCCTTGCTTGCCACCGATTTTGAAGAGAAAATAGGGAAGTGGTGCCGTGCCGACTGGCGCAGCGATTATCTTCCTTCGGAAGGGGCACTGTTTGGCGATACCGCCGCTGGCTATGGCGTGATTGCCGGCTGCGACGAGGCGGGCCGCGGCCCTCTGGCGGGTCCGGTGTATGCCGCCGCCGTTATCCTTCCGGAAGGGTTCTATCATCCTTTGCTGAAAGACTCCAAGAAGATGACCGCCGCCCAGCGCGAAACCATGTGCGAAATCATCATAAATGAAGCAGTCGCATGGGGCGTCGCCAGCGTTTCGGCAGCAGAGATAGACCGGATCAACATCCTCCAGGCCTCCATA
This sequence comes from Bacteroidales bacterium, assembly GCA_017962235.1. Lineage (GTDB taxonomy): Bacteria > Bacteroidota > Bacteroidia > Bacteroidales > UBA932 > Equibacterium. The sequence goes on from JAGCVS010000004.1 coordinate 187,975, forward strand.
AAAGCCATGCAGGAAGCACTCAAGGGAATCAGGACAGACTATGACATCGCGCCGGATCTGATTCTGGTAGACGGCAACCGCTTCAAACCATATTACGATACCGACGGACGTCGTATTCCCCACAAATGCATCGTGAAAGGCGACGACAAAGTGCCAGAAATCAGCGCCGCCTCCATCCTGGCCAAGACCTACCGCGACAAATTCATGCTGCGCCTCGCAGAAGAATATCCCCAGTACGGCTGGGCCCACAACATGGGCTACCCCACAGAAGAACACCGCGCCGCCATCCGCCTCCACGGCCTCTCCCCGTACCACAGAAAGTCGTTCACGGTGAAGTAACACTTGTATTTCTAAAACAAAACAGACATCCATTTAGAGGCTAGATGTCTGTCTATTGGTATGCCACAACAGAATACCTATGAAGATGGTGCAAAGATAATACATGAAAACCCGTTTGTCAAGGGATTCCGTGTATTATTACTTAATCGACGCCTCGAAGGCGGCCCACTGCTCCTCGAAGAGGGAGAGGAGGGCAGTGTCTCCGCACAGGGAGTTCATAAGGCAGCGTTTGATATCTGCCATGGATAAATCCCAGCAGAGATATGCCAGCAGCAAATCGTCTGTGATATAAGCAGTATCAAAGATGGCGCAGTCGTCGCTGTTAAGGGTGACGTTCAGGCCGCGCTTGATGTAGCCGCCGGCGGGGTGCTTGCTCAGGTCGGGGGCATAGCCCAGCAGCTGGTTGCTCAGCGGGCAAACCTCCAGCATCACGTTCAGCTCCTTTACGCGCTTCTCAACATCGGGATAACGGTACAGATTAAAACCGTGGCCCAGACGCCGGATGCCAAGATCCAGGGCATATTCGATATTACGGTTATTCGGGTCCAGCGTCTCGCCTGCGTGCATAATAATGGGCACGCCAGCCTCACGCAAAACAGGAGCATAATACAGCAGGTCCTTGCCACAATCTTCGCCGCCCACCATGTCATAACCAATAAACATGTCAGGATAAGCAGCCTGCAGATGGCGCGCGAACTCCAGCCGTGACGGCACAGTTTCAGCCGGAACACCCTTGTAATAACTATAGATGATATTGACGTGGAAGTAGGGGTACTTCTGCTGCACCTTTTCCACGATGCCCCTCAAAACCAGCACGTAATCATCATCAGATAAGCGCCTGCCGTCCGCCTCGAACATGGTCTGGCTTATGTAGCGCAGATCCACGCCCAGCAAACCCTCCGCCGCCATATCGGTAAACACTTTGTAATAGAGCTTCTCAAAGAACGGACGATAGTTGTTGATGGCCTTGAAGCGGTCGAATATCGCCTCGAATTTGGGCCAGATTTCCTCGTCGATATCGTCTGTGCGGGAGGTGCACATTTCGTACAGCTTCTCTTTCAGCCCCGGATCTGCAGCCACAGCCTCTTGCAGCAGCACCCAGCCAGAAGGAATCACGCCGTCTTCAAACCAACCCTTGTGCGCAAGCTGGCAGTAGCGGAAAGCAGGAGTCTCCGGCTGCAGGAACACGTATACATCGGGAGTGGAAAGCGCCAGGGCAAGCATGTAATGCATGTCAAAGCTGGCCTCAATGTGGGCGTGCATCAGCCGTCCCTTGGGCATCGCCTTGAAGATGCCGTAAAGGGCTGTGGTGCGCAACGCGGGCAGTGCCTTGCCAAAATCGTTATATATCAGTTTTCCGCTGTCTGCGGCAAGTATTTGCTGCCGCATCTGACCAGTGATTTGTTCTATATCCATGGACTAAATTTTTTCAAATTTACAATAATAATTCGGATATTTGCATTTATGTATTTTCACACGATGCGAAAGCTATTCTTATTAACCGCATTTGCCATGTTTTTGTTAGGTGGATGCGGCCGTCCGTCAAACGGCCCACATACCCTTGAGATATACATAACAAGCGATGTCCATGGATGTTACCTTAGCCGGGACTATCAGGAAGACAGAACCAAGGCATACTCCATGTCCAAGGTTGCCACGGCGCTTGACGAAGCCCGCATGAAGAGCAACAACGTGATTCTGATAGACAACGGCGACAACCTGCAGGGAGATAATGCCGCATTCTTCTTCAACTTTGTGGACACCACCTCGCAGCATCTGTTTGCCCGCATCGCGAATTATCTCGATTACGACGCAGTTGTGGTGGGCAATCACGATATTGAGGCGGGACACGATGTATACGACAGGGTACGCAAGCAGTTCAACGCTCCGGTTCTGGCGGCTAACGCCATCCGTACGGAGGAGCCCAAGAAGGGGAGCTGCTATTTCAAAGAGTATACGATAGTCCGCCGCGACTGCCTGAGAGTAGCCATCATCGGCTTCACAAATCCCAATGTTACAAGCTGGATAACAGAACCGTTATATCACGGAATGGAGTTTGTGAAGATATCCGACATGGCTCAGGAACTGGTTGATAAAGTCCGCACCAAAGAGCGCGCGGACATAGTGATTGTATCCGTGCATGCCGGCAGCGGCGAGGAAGATGAAGATTCAATTGAGAACTGCGGCCTGTATCTGGCAAAGCACCTTACCGGCGTGGACATGGTGATTGGCGGACACGACCACAAGCCCCGCATGATTAGCTACAGCGGTGGCGACACTCCAACCACATACATTGATCCGGGAGCCAGATGCAAGCACCTGGGCCACGTGACCATCAAGGCAGATTACAAGAAAGGAAAGAGGGTAGGTATCCAGATGGATGCCGAGTTGCTGCCGATGGAAGAATTCGGCTACAGCGACGCCTTTGATGCCGAGTTTGCGGATGACTACCGCCGCGTGAAAGCCTTCACCCTGCAGGAGATATGCCAGGTGAGCGAATCGTTCAATCTTGCCGATGCCCTCACAGGCCCTTCTGCATACATGAATCTGCTGTACGACCTGCAGCTGGATGTGACGGGCGCCGATCTGACATTCGCCGCGCCGCTTTCATCATATGGCATAATCAACAAGGGAACCCTGGTCTACAACGACCTCACACGCATCTATCCTTTCGAAAACAAACTGTTTACCATACGTCTTACCGGAGAGCAGATCAAGAACTATCTGGAGTATTCATACGACAGGTGGATAAACCGCAGCGGCCCCGCTTACTGCTACGACTCCTGCGGCGGACTCCGCTACAAAGTATACAAGAACCGCCCCATGGGGAGCAGGGTAGTGATTGAATCGATGGAAGACGGCACGCCTTTTGAGGCCGGAAAGAGCTACACCGTGGCCATCACCTCGTACCGGGCGATGGGCGGCGACGGCCTGCTTAGCGAAGGCGCCGGACTGGACGTGAGCAACCCGGAGGCTTACATTGTGGACAAATGCGGCGACATACGCGGCCTGCTGTACGACTATCTTACAGCAACCGGCACCCTGGAGCCCACCGTAAACGACAACTGGAAATTCATAGAATAATTAATACCAACCCAAATGAAAATGAGTTCAAAGAGATTTTTGATTTTGCTGGCCATCCTTGCACCGGTGGCTGCATTCGGACAGCGCGCCGTGGGCGAGTTGCAGGCAGAGTACAAGATGCCCATCTACCGTAACGCCAAGTGTGCCGACCTGACCATCGTGGTGCCTGAGAACGGCCCCAAGAAAGCCACTGTGGACATTTTTGCCCCCGACGGCAGCAAGGTCCGCACCGACACCTTCAAGCTGAAACCGGGCGAGAACCACTGCATCGTGAAGAAGATTGCAAAGTTTGAGGACGGCCGTTATGTGACCATGGTGAACCTGGGCGACACCACCCTCAAGCGTCTGCTCCGCATAGAGCACGTGGCCGATATCCAGGCTCCCACTGAGCCCATCAAGTATCGCAAGCTTATCTTCACCCCGGACAATTACATGTTTGAGAAGATATCCAAGAATCTCAAGATAGAATACTCCAAGCCAGAGATCTACGAGGCAGTCCCCAACCGCGACTCCATTGTTGTGTACATTGGCGGCAACAGCTTCTACAAGACTGCCGACGGCAAGTTTGCCATCAACGTGGTGGCCAACCCTTACGTAGAGCGCTACGGCTTGTATGCAAAGCACCCGTATTACTACACCGCAGTTGCAGACCAGCCTGAAGGTCCGTACGTACGTCTTCCTGAAGGCGAGCGTCCCGCACCCGGCGTGGGCGGCGGCCGCATGCATCTTTTCACCGGCGGCGCAATGATGTGCAGCGACCATCTGGACGGCAAGTTTGAGCTTTACGACCCTGCAAAGCACGGCACCTACAAGCTCACCGACATCCGCATAGCACAGCAGATAGACCCCAAGGACTTCGGTTGCGTTAAGGCTTCTTACCGCACATATTGGAGCTATGTCACCACCTCCACCGGCGACACCGTTTTCCTGAGCGACAAGCCCGTGTTCCAGGATATCCCCGTTTATCATGCAGATCAGTGGGATACCGGATTCACCACCAACGACAACTTTGGCAACAGCTGGCTCTCCGAGGACGGCAAGACCCTCTACATCGCCCGCGGCCAGACAGTGCGCCGCGACGCTCCCTACGATCTGGCTTATGATATGGTTGACGGCCGTATCCTCACCGTATATTCCACCCAGGACGGCAAGGACTGGAAATACGTTCACTCCTTCACCAGCAACGGTGAGCGCGACACGCCCTACACCCAGCAGTACGGCGCCCGCATCTGCAAGATGGAAGATGCAGGCCTCTATCTGGTATTCGTAGAGCACTTTGTGGGTGACATGCAGCAGTCCAGCCTGGATCTGGACTACAGCCGCGACGGCGTTAACTTCTATGACGCTCCCGGCGACGGCCCGTTCCTCTATACCGACGACCTGGACGCATTCTACTTTGGCGGTCTCTATAACTTTGACACCGACATCGTACAGCATGGCAAGAAATACTACCAGATGGTAGCGCAGGTTATGACCTGGCCTCACTTCTTCCCCGAACCGCTGTTTGCACGCAACCATCTTGCAGAGATTACTGCAGAGGATTACGAGAGGATTTTCCGCTACCGCGGCCTCAAGGAGAAGCTCCCTTACTTTGACAAGGTAGGCGGCTGGGAAGGCCTTGCAAAACTCACCCGAGAGGGTCACAGCTCCATCGCCGTTATATCATACCGTGCCGACGGATGGTTTGGCGTTAAGGCTGGCAACAAGACCGGCTGCTTTACCACCAACCCAATCATGGGCGGCGGCAAACTCACCGTGAACGCTGAGATAGCAGACAACGGCTTCATTGAGATTGAAATGCTGGGCAACGGTCCCAAGCAGAAAGTCACCCTGCATGGCGACGACCTCCATCTCCCTGCATTCGACCTTCCTGAAGGCCCTTGCAAGCTGCGCGTGAAGATGCGCAACGCGAACCTCTACACCATGTACATCGACTAAGACCGGAATACTATGAAGAATCATCTTTCATTATTAACCGCTTGCGCTTGCACCGCTTTTCTGATGTGCTCCTGCGGCTCGAAGCAGGCAGATGACGCGCGAGACTTTGACCCGCCCATCATGGGCTGGAGCTCCTGGAACTATTTCCACACAGAAATCAGCGAAGAGGTAATCTGCGGACAGGCAGACGCCCTTATATCCACCGGTCTGGCCGATGCCGGCTACAAATATGTCAACATAGATGACGGCTTCACCGACGGTCGTGGAGAAGACGGCCGCATCCGCATAGACACCACCAAATTCCCCAATGGAATGAAGGCGGTGGCAGATTATGTCCACTCGCTGGGCCTCAAGGCTGGTATGTATTCCGATGCCGGCGACAACACCTGTGCCTCCCGCGACGTGAATCCCTACGGCCTGAACGTGGGCCTCTACGGCCATGAGGTGGAAGACTGCAAGATGATGTTTGACGAGTGGGGCTACGACTTCTTCAAGGTTGACAACTGCGGCGGCCGCCATCTTGATTTGGACGAGAAAACCCAGTTCACCAAGATTGCTGAGGCCCTTGCACAGTGCGACAACAAGAACATCAACTTCAATGTGTGCCGCTGGGTGTTCCCCGGCACATGGGTACGCGAGATTGCCGACAGCTGGCGCACCACCCACGACATATGGGTAGACTGGGGGAGTGTGAAAACCATCATCAAAGAGAACATGTACCTCGTGGCATATTGCGGCGAGGGTCATTACAACGACCTGGACATGCTGGAAATAGGCATGGGCTTCCCGCCGGAGGTGGAGCGCACCCACATGGCATGCTGGTGCATCCAGAGTTCGCCTCTGGTAGTAGGCTGCGACCTGTATAAGATGCCCGACTACTCCATCGAGTTCCTCAAGAACGCCGACCTTATCGCCATGGACCAGGACCGCTTAGGCATAGCTGCGCCGGTGGTTCAGAAAGAGGGTGAGGTTTATGTCTTCGCCAAGGATATGGAGCAGTTCTACGGCCCCAAGCGCGCCGTTGTGGTCTCCAACCTGAGCGACGAGCCCGCCACCATCAATGTGTCGCTGGCTGCGATCGGGTTCCAGGGCACGGTTCAGGTATACGACTGCTTCCAGCATTTAGACCGTCACGACCTTTCCCGCTCGGAGTATTTTACTGTTAAGTTGGATCCTCATGATTCCGGCGCATTCTTCGTAACCGGAGAGCGCATAGAAAAGAGCGTTTACCAGGGCGAGGAGGCGTTCCTGAACGCGTATACGGAGATCAACGACCAGGACTACGAGGTATATCGCCGTCCTTACGAGATTCCTTCTCCACGCTACTGGGAGTCTCCCTCCGCAGACCTTGGCTTGTACGCCACAAAACTTGGCGGATGGGAAGAGAACTGGCTGGAGTGGCAGCACGTATACAGCATGGAGGGTGGCGATTATGTAATGTCCATCCGCTATGCGTGCGCAGACAAGCGCAACATGAGCCTCTCTGTGAACGGCAAGGATGTCCACGAGTTCGTGGGTCTCGATTCCAGGGGAGAGCTTGACTGGAGCGAGATTGACGTCAAGATCAGTCTCAAGAAGGGCTGGAACAAGATCCGCCTGAGCAATCCGGAAGCTCCCATGCCCTCTATAGACCGCATGTCACTTAAAAAGTTTGAATAATGAGAAAGTGTTTGCTTCTGGCCGCCGTAGCTGTTCTGGCCCTTGCCACCGCCTGCGACGACGGCTCAATAAAATATGAAGTTGAGCATACCCCCACCATGGGTATGAGCTTCTGGAACGCTTTCCAGCTCAACATCAACGAAGACCTGGTCAAGGATCAGGCAGATGCCGTTGTGGAGCTGGGTCTGGCCGATGTCGGCTACAAGTTTATCAATATAGACGACGGTTTCCAGCAGCCGCGAGACAGCGCCGGCAACTTCCAGTACAATGCCGAGCTGTTCCCGAACGGAATGCGCGCCGTGGCAGATTACATCCACTCCCTGGGGCTCAAGGCGGGCATCTATACCGATGCCGGCGACAACACCTGCGGCAGTGAGAACAAGTATCCCTACGGACTCGGCACCGGCATGTACGGCCACGAGAAGGAGGACTGCAAGCTCTTCTTTGACGAGTGGGACTACGACTTCATAAAGATCGATTTCTGCGGCGGGCAGCACGCCGGCCTCAACGAGAAAGACCAGTACATAAAAATCGGCAAGGCGATAAAGGCCTGCGACAAGAAGGACATCATCTTCAATGTGTGCCGCTGGCGCTATCCCGGCACCTGGGTAGAAGATGTCGCAACATCGTGGCGCACCACCTACGATATCCGCCCCTGGTTCTCCCGTATTAAGTATATTATCGAGGAGAACCTCTGGCTGCAGGCATACACCCGCAACGGTCATTACAACGACTGTGACATGCTTGAAATAGGCTCTCAGTGGCCCGGCAGCGACGCCAAGCTGAGTCACATAGAAGAACTGACGCACATGGCATACTGGTGCATCACATCGTCGCCCCTGATCATGGGTTGCGATATGCGCAAGGTTGATTCCGCTTCGCTGGCGGTGATGATGAACAAGGACCTGATCGCCATGAACCAGGACAAGCTGGGCCTGGGCGCACCGGTTGTTCAGCGCGAAGGGAACGTGTATGTGGTGGCCAAGGATATGGAGGCAATTATGGGTCCCAAGAGGGCCATGGTAGCCATGAACCTGGGCGAGTATCCCGTACAGATTAACGTGAGCGTAGAGGCTCTCGGATTCAAGGGGCCCATCCATCTTTATGATTGCTACAAGCATGAGGATGTCGAAGACTACGCTCCCATGACATCTTTCCCGCTTTATCTTGAGCCTCACGGTTCCGCTGCATTCTTTGTTACGGGCAAGCGCATAGAGAAGACCCGCTACCAGGCAGAGGAATCTTACATGAACCACTTCTGCACACTGGAAGGGGTATTCGGTCCCAAGTATCTCACCACGGAATCCGCGGACCTTGGGATGTTTGTGATGGGACTGGGAGAGAAGCCCGACAACTGGATGGAGTGGAACAATGTCTACAGCAGAAAGGGTGGCGATTATGTGGCTACCGTGCGTTACGCGGCCATGGACACCTGCGGCTTCACCATCAGTGTGAACGGCGACACAATCAAGAATGTGGAGGGGCTTTATACAGGTTCTGCATGCACCAGCTGGGACACTGCAAACGTAAAGATCAAGCTCAAGAAGGGGCTTAATACCATCCGGCTGGGCAGGGCAAAGGGGCCTATGTGCACAGTGGATTATATGGATATTAAGCGCGAAGAGAAATAAATTTTGGCGGATTCAAAAATTGATATATCTTTGCATCCGCTTTAGGGAGCTTAGCTCAGTTGGTTCAGAGCGTCTGCCTTACCAGCAGAGGGTCGGGGGTTCGCCTCCCTCAGCTCCCACACGAAGCCTGACGGAAGTCAGGCTTTTTTTGTGTGGGAGCTGAGGGAGTCTTTCGGCGCTGCGCGCCGCGACCCTTATATTTGACCCAACCCCCAACCCCCAACCCCCTTCCCAGGAAGGGGGCTTGCAAATACTGGGTTTTATTCCTACTTTTGATACACATAAATGACATATTCTTTATACTATGAAAATACTCAGATTCTTTATTCCCGTGGCATGTATCGTTCTGCTGGCGGGGTGCAAACAGAGTGGCTCGGCGGATGTTATGAAGCCCAGAATTCCCGTTTATTCTTCGCAGGGACTCGCAGGGCCTGAGAACCCGGATCGTCATCAGGACCTCTTTGACCACCTTGTGGTTGTGAAAGAGGGCTGGCTGCAGCCCTGGCTGGACTATGACAGTCTTATGGTATGGTCCATGAACTTCCTGATTGACGGGCCTAAGGTACAAACGGAGGAGGGAGTGCTCCCCGGCTATCTGGTAACCGCTTCTTACGAGAAATGGAACATGGTTTTCCCCGAAGCGATTACTGATGACGGTATCTGGCACGGCCGCTATGTACCCAACAACCAGGGCGGCAACGCATATTATGCTATGAAGCTGTTCCGCCACTACTATCCGTATACAGGAGATTTCAGGTCGATTGTTCCGGTAAGAGAACTTCTGGACAGGATGCTGATGTTCCTCACTCCGGACGACTGGGCATGGCCCGCAATGGTCCGCACCCAGGACAACGATGTTCAGGACGGAATCTACCTTGACGAGCGTCTGGAGCCCGACAAAGCTGCCATGGTGGGCATCGCCTATATGGATTTTGCCGATTACACCGGAGATGAAAAGTACTGGGCGATGGCAGAGCACATCGCTGACCTGCTTGTAAAGAACATCAAGGAGGGCACCCAGACAGAATCTCCGCTCCCGTTCAGAGTGAACATGCGCACCGGCGAGACCGAGGACCCGTATACCTCCAATATGATATTCGTGGTGGATTTCTTTGACAAGATGCTCGCCCGCGAAACATCCGTTGACAAGGCGGACATGAAAGCAAAGAGGGACCTGGTGTTCAACTGGATCATGGAGAATCCCCTCAAGACCGGCCTCTGGTCCGGCTACTTTGAGGATATTGACAATTGCCTGCTCACCAACATAAACCAGTTCTCTCCCATGGAGACCGCCAGGTATCTGCTGGACCATCCCGATGCATGCAAAGATTACAAACAGGTTGTACTGGACCTGCTTGGCTTTGTAAAGGGACGCTTTGGCGGTATTACCCGTTACGGCGCTGCCAGCATTCAGGAACAGGATGTATGCCTGTATGAGATGGGAAGCCATACTTCAAGATATGGCTCCGTGCTGGCAAAATGGGCAACCGTAACCGGATGCGAACTGGCCAAGAAAGAGGCCCTGGCAACCCTCGCTCTCGCAGAGTATACTGCCTGCAACCATACCTCCAAGAATAATATCTCTGTCAATTCCGTTGGTCTCAGCTGGGCCGGTATCTGGAACTCCGACTGCTATTTTGACTACCTGCCTCACTTCTTTGAAGGGATGGCAGCATGGCCGGAGATTATCCCGGAGGGAACCGACCACATATTCAGCGCCACCGGTATGCTCAAGGATGTTGAATACGCTCCCGGCAGCGTAAAATACACCGCGCTTGACGGCAACGGCACCGAGATGCTGAAACTCTCTTTCAAGCCCAAGGTATTGTCCAGCGGCGAGCCCCTCCCCAAATCCAGCTGGAAATGGGGCAGCTACAGAGGCTGCGACAATATCCTCACAATCAATCGCAACGACGTAACAGACATCCAAATAGTGAAGGAGTAACCCCTCTCCTTGACATTTTGTCAGTCAAAATCCGATGGTATCCTTTTTGCCTCACAAGGGGGCAAAAAGGATACTAAATTTTTAAAGATATGGCACAAGGTAAAATTGGTGTAACCACCGAGAACATATTCCCGGTAATCAAAAAATTCCTGTACAGCGACAACGATATATTCATCCGCGAGATTGTGGCAAACGCCGTGGATGCAACCCAGAAGATGAAGGCGCTCGCCTCCAAAGGAGAATACAAGCACGAGCTGGGCGACCTCACAATAGACATCGCCATTGGCGAAGCCAAGCTTCCCGGTGAGAAAGAGGGGGAGGAGAAGACCGTTAAGACCATCTCCGTAACCGACCGCGGCATCGGTATGACTGAGGCTGAGGTAGATAAGTACATCAATCAGATTGCATTCAGTTCCGCCGGTGAATTCCTGGAGAAATACAAGGATCAGAATATCATAGGTCATTTTGGACTGGGCTTCTACTCATCATTTATGGTGTCCCAGATGGTTACCATTGAGACCCTCTCTTACAAGACCAACGCGAAGGGCGTTAAATGGACCTGCCACTGCGACCCTGAATACCAGATGGAGCACAGCGACCGCAAGGAGCGCGGCACCACCGTGACCCTTTATCTGGACAGCGACAGCGAAGGCTTTGCAGACCGCTACAAACTGGAGCAGCTGCTCAAGAAGTATTGCAAGTTCATGCCTGTAACGATCCGTTTTGGCAAGGAGCAGGAGTGGAAAGACGGCAAGTATGTAGACGGCAAGAAGGATAACATAATCAACAACTGCGAGCCCATCTGGACCAAGAAACCCAGCGAACTCAAAGACGAAGACTATGACAAGTTCTACAAGGAGCTCTATCCCATGCAGGACGACCCTCTGTTCCACATCCATCTGAATGTGGATTACCCCTTCAACCTCACCGGCATCCTATATTTCCCCAAGATTAAGGACCGTCTGGACCTCTCCCGCAACAAGGTGCAGCTCTACTGCAACCAGATGTTCGTGACCGACTCCGTAGAGAACATTGTCCCCGAATTCATGACCGTGCTCCACGGCGTGATTGACTCCCCCGACATCCCGCTGAATGTATCCCGCAGCTACTTGCAGAACGACGACAACGTAAAGAAGATCAGCGGCTACATCACCCGCAAGGTGGCCGACAAACTGGACGAAATCTCACGCAACAATGCCGCCGACTTTGAGAAGAAGTGGGACGATCTGAAGATATTCATTGAGTACGGTATGCTCACCGACGCCAAGTTCTGCGAGAAGGCGATGGAATTCGCCCTGTTCAAGAACACCGACGGCAAATACTTCAAGATGGCCGACTACCGCAAGGCAATCGAAACTAACCAGACCAATAAGGACAAGAAGGTCGTTTACCTTTACACCAATGACCCCGTGGCTCAGTACACCCAGATTGAGGCTGCCAAGAACAAGGGATACGATGTGCTTGTAATGGACTGCCAGCTGGATGCGCACTATGTGGGTCTGCTGGAGCAGCACATCCACGACAGCGTGTTCACCCGCGTGGATGCCGACATAATTGAGAAACTCATCGTAAAGGAAGACCTCAAGGAGGTCAAGCTCTCTGAAGACGAGAAGAAGCACCTGCAGGAAGAGTTCGAGAAGATTCTCCCCAAGGAGAACAAATACGAGGTATCGATGCAGAACCTGGGCGAGGCGGCCGACGCAGTCTCCATCAACCAGAACGAATTCATGCGCCGTTACCGCGACATGGCGGCAGTGAGCGGCGGCATGAACATCTACGGCGACATGCCGGCATACTACAACGTAACCGTGAATGCCGACAGCCCTCTGGTGAAGAAGATTCAGGAGAGCGAAGGAGGCATCAATGCCGATAATCAGCTGCTGAAACAGATCTGCGATCTGGCGCTTCTTTCCGCCGGCCTGCTGAAGGGCAAGCCGCTGGCAGACTTTATCCGCCGGAGCGCGGAACTGCTCAAATAGCAGTTTTTTACTATCTTTGCGCATCTTAATCAGAAAGATGTGAGCATGAGTGTAACGATTGTCCCGGTTCAGACAAAGCGGCAGATGCGCCAGTTTGTGAATTTCACTCTGGAGCTTTATAAGGACTGTCCGTACTATGTACCGGAACTTACTATAGATACCAAGGCGACGCTGGATCCCAAAAAGAATCCGGCGTTCGAGTTTTGTGAGGCGCAGCCGATGCTGGCTTTGCGCGAAGGCAGGGTAGTGGGCCGCGTTGTGGCGCTTATCAACAAGCGTGTGAACGAGGTTTGGAACTATAAGGTGGTACGCTTCTCCTGGATAGATTTCATAGAGGATTACGAAGTCTGCAAGGCTCTGCTGGATGCCGTTTGCGCATGGGGCAGGGAGCGCGGAATGAACAAGCTGGAGGGGCCCATGGGTTTCACCGACTGGGACCGCGAAGGGGCAATGACATCGGGCTTTGACCGCATCGCCACCCTGGCTACTATATACAACTATCCGTATTACGCAAAATATTACGAGCGTTACGGGCTGGGCGTGGGTGCCGACTGGCTGGAGCATCTGGTAACCATGCCGGAAGTATTCCCGGAGCGTTACGATAAGATGGCAAATCTTATCAGGGATCGCTACAACTTGAAGGTCGTCTTCGCCAAGAACAATTCGGAGCTGAAGAATGTCCATGCAAAACGGATATTCGCGCTGCTGAATCAGTGCTACGCCCATCTGTACGGCTTCTCTCCCGTCTCTGACAAGCAGATTGACAAGTATGTGGCGGACTACATCCCGTTTGTGGATGTCAGCCTGATTCCCCTGATCTACAACCAGAACGACGAGCTGGTAGCATGCGCCATTGTGATGCCCTCGCTGGCAAAGGCTATGCACCGCACCCACGGCAAGCTGTTCCCCTTCGGGTGGTGGCACCTGGTTAAGTCGCTCTACCTCAAGCACGACGACACGCTGGAACTGTTGCTGATAGGCATCCGCCCCGATTTTCAGGGCAAGGGTCTGAACGCGCTGCTGATATCGGCCATGCATCCCGTTATCAGGCGCAAGGGCTATGTTAAGGCAGAGACCAACTGCGAGCTGGTCACCAACGATAAGATGCAGAATTTCTGGAACTATCTGCCCCACGAGACGCACAAGACCCGCCGGGCGTATATAATGGATATCTAGCATGAGCAAACGCTGGTTAATGGGTTTTCTGGGCTGGGCCTTCTTCGGTCCCATAGGGGGCCTTGTGGGCTTCCTGGTGGGTACCGTGTTTGACAAGGTGTCTGGCTCAGGCCTGCTGGGCGGCGGCGAGAGCGACTCCGGCAGCGGGTATACCTACACCAGACGTACCTACAGCAACCCTTACGGCGGCACCAGCTCTTCAGACGATTACCGTAACGGTCAGCGCAACAGCTTTATGATGAGCCTGCTGGTGCTGGCCACCGCCGTGATTAAGGCTGACGGCCGCCTGAGCGACGCCGAGCTGCAAAATGTAAAGAACTTTATCCGCACCAACTTCGGTGACCAGGCTGCCAGCCAGGCAGAGAGCATCGTCCGCCAGTTGATGGCCAAGGATATCAATATTTACGAGGTCGGCGCGCAGATACGCACCTACATGAATTATTCGCAGCGGCTGCAGCTGTTCCAGTATCTGGTGCAGCTGGCGCAGTGCGACGGTATGGTTCAGGCAGAGCTGGACGTGCTGGATTCCATAGCATCCTCCATCGGCCTGAGCAATACAGACCGCGATTCGCTGCTGAACATGTACCGTCAGCAGGCCGATTCGGCATACAAAGTGCTCGGAATTGAGCCCAACGCCACCGACGACGAGGTCCGCAAGGCCTACAAGCGGATGGCGCTCAAATATCACCCGGACAAAGTCGCCACCCTTGGAGAAGATGTCCAGAAGGCTGCAGAAGAGAAATTCAAGAAGGTTCAGCAGGCTTATGAACAGATCAAGAAGGAGAGGGGAATGTAAATAATCATAACCATGAAACAGCTCATCACCCATTTCACAGACAACGACCTCTACACTTTTACATGTCAGTATTACGTGCTGCGCCAGTATCCCCGCGCAGAGGTTGAATACTCTTTCATAGACCGCAACAACACGGTTTATCCCAAGGGCTTTGCAGAGCTCCTGCAAGAGCAGGTCAACTACATGGCGGGCGTCACCATTACAGATGAGGAGATAGAGTACATGAAGGTGAAGTGCTACTGGCTGCCCCTCTGGTTCTTCACATACCTGCGCGGCTACCGCTTCAAACCCCGCGAGGTGAATATCAGCCAGGACGATGAGGGCCACCTGCACATCACCGTGAGCGGCAAGTGGTTCTCTGCCATAATGTGGGAGATGCCCCTTCTGAGCTGCATATCGGAGCTGATGCATACCATCAACGGCGATATAGAGCGTTACGATGCGAAGCTGGAGCAGAAGCGCGCCCGCGAGAAATCGGAGCAGATATTCGGCGCAGGGCTGGTGCTGGGCGATATGGGTACCCGCCGCCGCCTGAGCTTTGACCATCAGGAGATGGTTGTACGCACCATGGCGGAGGTCTACAACTCCAAGAAGTGGCCCGGCAAGTTCACCGGTACCTCCAACGTCTGGCTGGCCATGAAATACAATCTCCCTTGCCTTGGAACCATGTCCCACCAGCTGATTTCCTTCGAGGAGAACGTGAGCGGCGTGTTCGAGTGCAACTTCAACGTGATGAAGAAGTTCTCCGACGTGTTTGACGGCGACAACGGAATCTACCTCTACGACTGCTTTGGCGACAAGGTATTCTTCGGCAACCTCTTCAAGCGCATGGCAATGATGTACAAGGGTCTGCGCGTGGACAGCGGCAACGAGGAGGAGCAGACGGAACTCATAATAGACAAATACAAGCAGCTGGGCATAGAC
Source organism: Bacteroidales bacterium (assembly GCA_017962235.1). Lineage (GTDB taxonomy): Bacteria > Bacteroidota > Bacteroidia > Bacteroidales > UBA932 > Equibacterium. Next base: position 203,446 of record JAGCVS010000004.1, read on the forward strand.
CCCGCCAGCAAGCAGGTGGTATACAGCAACGGCCTGAACATAGACCGGGCGATAGAGATTCACAAGTATGTGAACGGCCGCGTGCAGGATTCCTACGGTGTAGGTACATTCCTAACATGCGATGTCACCGGCTGCAAGCCCTCCAACATAGTAATCAAGCTCACCCGCGGCCGCATTACGGAGCTGCGCGAGTGGCACGACTGTATAAAACTCTCATGCGACAAGGGCAAGACCCTTGGCAATCCTGAGAAGTGCAAGTTTATCCTGAGTCAGATAGGTTAGCTATTTGATTGCGGCAAAGGCCTGCTCCATATCGGCAATCAAATCTGCAGTATCTTCCAGACCCACTGAGAAGCGGATCAGGTCGGGCTGTACGCCCGCCGCGATCAGCTGCTCGTCTGTAAGCTGGCGGTGGGTATGGCTGGCGGGGTGCAGCACGCAGCTGGCGGCGTCTGCCACATGAGTCACTATGTTTATCAGCTTGAGCGAATCCATGAACTTGATGCTGCGCTCGCGGCCGCCCTTGATGCCGAAGCACATCACGCCGGAGCTGCGGCCATCGGTGAACTGCTTCTGTGCCAGTTCATGATATTTGTCGCCGGGCAGGCCGGGATAGTTGACCCAGGCCACCTCGGGGCACTGAGAGAGATATTCAGCCATAACCTGCGCGTTGGCGCAATGGCGCTCTACGCGCACCTGCAGCGACTCCAGACCCACATTGAGCAGATACGCGTTGAAAGGGGAGGCGATGCTGCCCAGATCGCGCATCAGCTGTACGGTGGCTTTGGTAATGAAGGCGCCCTTACCGAAGGCGGGAGCGTACGCCAGACCATGGTATGAGGGGTCGGGTTCGTTCATGCAGGGGAACTTATCGGCATGAGTTGCCCAGTCAAAGTTGCCGCTGTCTACAATAACGCCGCCCACGGAGGTGGAGTGACCGTCCATATACTTGGTGGTGGCATGGGTCACTATGTCGGCGCCCCATTCAAACGGGCGGCAGTTTATGGGAGTGGGGAAGGTGTTGTCTACAATCAGGGGCACGCCGTGGCTGTGAGCGATACGGGCAAACTTTTCTACGTCCAGCACATGCACTGCCGGATTGGTGAGGGTCTCGCCAAAGAGCAGCTTGGTGTTGGGGCGGAATGCGGCTGAAATCTCCTCCTCTGAAGCATCGGCATCCACAAAGGTGCAATCGATACCCATCTTCTTGAAGGTGATGGCAAACAGGTTGAAGGTGCCGCCGTAGATGGTGCTGGCACTCACAAAATGGTCGCCCGCCTCGCACAGGTTGAGCACAGCGAAGAAAGATGCGGCCTGCCCGGAAGAGGTCAGCATGGCAGCGACTCCACCCTCCAGCGCGGCAATCTTGGCAGCTACGGCATCGTTGGTGGGGTTCTGCAGACGTGTATAAAAGTAGCCGGCGGCCTTCAGGTCAAACAGGTCCGCCATCTGCTCGCTGGTTTCGTATTTGAACGTGGTGCTCTGGTAGATGGGCACCTGACGCGGTTCGCCCTTCTTGGGGTCCCAGCCTCCCTTTATGCAAAGGGTAGCGGGGGAAAGCTTCTTGCTTGCCATAAACTAGTCGTTTTTGATATGTACGTCGCGCTGAGGGAAAGGTATCTCGATACCCTCTGTTGCAAATGCCTTGTATATTATTTCACGGATTTCAGGGATAATTGCCAGGCGGTCGCTGGAGCGTACCCATACCTTGACCACCAGGTCCACGCTGCTGTCGCCAAAGTCGGCAATCTGCACGGCGGGCTCCTTATAAGAGAGCCTCTGCTGGAGCGGCTGCAGGGCGTTTACGATAACGTCGCGGGCCTTGTCCACATCGGTGCCGTAGCTGACGCCCACCGGGATCTTGGCCAGCTCCCAGTTGTGGCTCTTGGTGAGGTTCTTAAAGTTCTTGGAGAAGAGCTGACTGTTCAGGAACGACATCAGGCTGCCGTCCATGGTATCAATGGTGGTGGCGCGCATGCCCACCTCCACGATGCGACCGCGGACGCCGTCGCACTCTATATAATCGTTCAGATGGACGCGACCCATGAGCAGCGAGAGGCCGCAGAACAGGTCGTTGATGGTATCCTTTAGGGCGAAGCCGAAGCCGACTCCGAGGCCGCCCACAGCCGCCTCTATGGCTTTGCTCTCTATGCCGAACGCCTTGATGCACACAACGGCGTAGAGGAACCAGGCGAATATGCTGCCCAGAGTCACATAAAGAGGAATTGCGCCGGTGGTGTAATTCTCTTTGTATATCTCCTTGAGCGCTGTCTTAACCATGTAGATGGCCCACACGATTATGAATGCCAGGGCCACCAGCATGAACACGCCGGAGAAATTTATGGTAAGCTTTGTCTCGGGACCGGCGATGGCAGCCGCCAGGTTGTTATGCAGGATTCCCTCTGCCCAGGTGCGCATGCTGAACATCTTGGCCGCCCAGATAAAGCTGCCTGCAAACGAGAGGATGGAGAGCACCGGAAGGATAAGCTTCTCCATGGTGGGCTTGAGCCAGAGCTCGCGCGCCTTCTTGCCTGCCTTGCGGCGGTTGTCCATGTGCTTGATAAGATAATTCATGCAGGTGATGGCCTGCAGGCAGGTGAGCAGCACAATCCAGAATATGATGAGCATCAGCGCCAGGAAGGTGTAGCCTATCCAGGAGAGCAGGCACATCAACCCGGTAAACACGCAGGTGAGCCACAGGGTTACGGCGGAGAAGCGCTCTTCAAAATGACGGTGACGCACCAGGCTGCAAAGCTGCCAGATGAACGATGCCAGCAGCAGCAACGGAATGGTGAGATTTATCACGTTGTTGCTAACAAGCATCAGACGCTCGCAGATGAACACGAAGGTGGTGATAAGTATGGGGAGGTAGCACCGCATGATGCTCTTTGCCTCATCTGGAGAGAAGCGCAGGGCGGCGCTTATTACAAACACCGCTATGATTACCAGACCATAGAGCAACAAATCCACAGAGGGGAGGATGTTGAAACCGCTCAGGAAAGTGTGGCATGCAAACAGTGAGATCAGCACGAACAAGGTGAGAGCGATGGCAGAGGCGATGAGGCCCTTCTTGAGGAGAATACCTTCACGGCGAAGTCGCTTGGGCAGCAGCACGGTTGTGAGCAGAATCGCCACAATTATGCTGAAGGCCAGGATTCCGCCAAGGGTCGCCATCATTATCAGATTCTCGCGAACTGCAGTCTTATTGGTGAACAGGCCTGAATTATCCTCTGCAAAATCGGCCTTGATCTTGCTGAAATAGGTACCGAGGTTGCCAAGTATGGTGAGATATGATTCGCCGCCCGACATGAACACGTTGTGGCGGATGCTCTCAAAGCGGTTGGCATTGTACTGCGCCATATCTTCCATACGGGTGGAGGCAGCTTCATACATGGAATCGTTGGCATAAATCTGCTTCTGCAGCTCGTCCAGACGCTCCTTGATTTCGCCGCAAATGGCCACGCACTGCACCCGGGCCTCCTCGCCCTTGGTGGTGAGGGAACGGGTATCTATGCGGCCCAACAATTCTTCCAGGCGGCCGTAGCGCTCTATCTCCGTATCAAAACTTGTTTTCCACTTCTCAAACGGATGCTGGTTCTTGCGGAAATCCTCCATCAGGTCTTCCAGGTTCTGACATGCCTGGGATAGGCCGAACAGACGGTTGCCCTGCTGTGTGTAAAGCACAATCGAATACTCCTGGCACTCGTGCATGCACTTGTTCATCTGCGACCAGTATTCAGCACGCTGGGCCTCGTAACGGGAGATGTTGTATTCGAGGTTGGCCTTGTATGCCTGCAGGTCGTCGTGGAGCTCCTTCACTGTGAGGTCCATGTTCTTCTCCTTGACCACGGCCAGGGCGGTGGATTGTATCGCAAAAATCAGCAGTAAAGCCGCAAATATCTTTTTAATCATAAGTGTGGTATGTAATGTCGCGAAGATAATAAAAATTGCTAATTTTGGGCGTAAAAGCATTTATTATGAAGCTCCGTAGAATCCTGCCGCTGGCGGCGATAATCATAATCACAACCGCGGCGTGCAACCGTGCCCCGCAACTGAATTCCGGCAACATAGACCAGATTCTGAAGGCGATGACGCTTGAAGAGAAGGCGGACCTGGTGGTGGGTCGCTACCATGAGACCGGTGCCGATTCCACCGCCGGCTGCATTATTGTAACCAGCGGAATCGAGCGTCTGGGCATCCCTTCCGTGACCATAGCCACCAAGGATATCCTGAATGCAGATGATTCCGTACGCTTCCCATCATCGCTGATGATGGCATCCACATGGGACGGCGAGCTGATAGAGAAGGCGGCGCAGGCAATCGGCCACCAGCAGATGGACCAGGGCGCCGACGTGCTTCTGGAGCCTTCGCTCAACATACTCCGCAACCCGCTGGGCGGAGAGCCGTGCGACAACTATTCAGAAGACCCGCTGGTATCGGGCCTGAGCGCAGCCGCCACCGTACGCGGTCTGGCAAAATCGGGCATCGGCAGTTCGCTCAAGAGCCTTGCGGCGGCCAACCAGAGCACCAATGCCGATAAATACGACGCTTGCATCTCCCCGCGCACGCTGCGCGAGATATATCTGAAGGGATTCGAGATTGCCATGGGCGGCAGCCATCCGCTGGCGGTGATGGTCTCCGATAACAAGATAAACGGCCGCTGGAACGCCACCAACGATGAGCTTCTCATAAAACTGCTCCGCGGCGAGTGGAAGTTTGAAGGCACCGTGATAGGCAGCCGCAGCAACCCGGAGCTGGCTCCTGAAAAGATTGCTGCCGGATGCGACCTGCTGCAGCCATCTGAAGAGGCTCAGCGCGACTCTATAATCACCTTTGCCACAGACGGCCGTCTGAGCATGAGCGCTCTGGACAGCAGCGCCAAGAAGGTGCTCAAGATGATTGTATCCACCCCGGAGTTCAAGAAGGGGGAAAAGAGGGAAGAGGAGCATGAAGAGCCCGACCTTCGCGCAGAAGCGCGCAAGGCAGCGGCAGAGGGCATCATCCTTCTGGAAAACAGATACGAAGCTCTGCCGCTAGTGGACAGCCTGGCAGAATACGTTATGGTTTATGAGACTGCTTCTGACTCTTCTGCAGCCATCCTGCCGGAACTGGAGGCAGAACTTACCGCAGCCGGATGCAACATCTGCCATGAGAGCGGTTCGGCCGATATGGCTCTGGTGGTGATTACCCGCCGCAGCGAAGAAGGCGACCGTGCCGCAGACGATTTCATGCTGAAAGATGAAGAGCGTCAGCTCATAGAGAAGACCTGCACCGAATTCCATGCGGAGGACAAATTCGTGGCGGTTCTGCTCAACATAGATGCCGTGATTGAGACCGACTCCTGGAAAGAGCTTCCCGACGCCATTCTGCTGGCATTCGAGCCGGGCAGCGAAGGGGCCGGGGCATTCGCGGATGTGCTCTGCGGGAAAGTCAACCCCTCTGCTCACCTCACCGTCACCTTCCCCAAACAGATGGCTATGTACCCCTCCATGCGCAATTTCCCCGTAAAGGAGAGCAGCGCCAAGGCCTCCAGAAAGGGCAGGGGCAAGCAGAGTCCCGCCGGCTTCGGAATGCCGGGGATGCCTGGGATGAACGGGATGCCGGGCATGAGACCGCCGCAGATGAACGGCCCGCGCCAGATGCCGCGTGACACCACCGGCCGTGCCCGCCGCATGAGATCATACTTCATGCTGTCCGCAAAAGACTCCGCCGCCAGAGCGTCGATGGGCGTCCGCAATCAGGATTATTTCCTGTATCAGGAAGGTCTGTTTGTGGGTTACCGCTTCTTTACATCGTTCAATTCAGAGGTATCGTATCCGTTCGGTTACGGCCTGAGCTACACTCAGTTTGAATATGGCGAGCCGGAAGTGATAGTGCGCCGCAGCTCCATGAAGGTATACGTGGATGTCACAAATACAGGTAACTACCCCGGCCGCGAAGTGCTTCAGGTATACGCTGTATGCCCGGAGAGCTCTCTTGACAAGCCCATGCTTGGCCTCATCGATTTCATGAAAACCCCCGTGCTGGAGCCGGGTGAGAAATTTACCGCTATATTCACCATACCGTTCAGCGCACTGGCATCATATAACAGCGCTTCGTCCGCATGGATTGTGGATGCCGGCTCTTATATCCTCAAGATTGGGCCGTCTTGCACCGACATCCGCAGCGAGGCGGCTGCAGTGCTGGACAATTCGTTCTCCGTGCACACCGCAGACCTGCTGCAGATAAACCAGAGGATAGGGGAGATACACCTGCGCCGCAGCATCTTCCGCGAACGTACGGGCAATTCTCCATTCGCCCCTCAGGATACAGTGAAAGCCGCAACAGATACTCTGTCCAAACAGAACTAATTTCAAAAAATTGATTATTTTTGCACCGCAATTGCAGACAAGGGAAGTCAGGTGAAAAACCTGCGCAGTACACGCTGCTGTAAGTCCCGGCCCTCAAGGGTCCAATAATGCAAGGCATCTTATGCCACTGGCCGAAAAGCCGGGAAGGCGCCTTAGCATGGAACAAGCCAGAAGACCTCCTGCATTTGATTGTTTATTAATGTACGTGATTTTACATTTTTAAAAACATCTATATGAAAAAAACTATCTATTTTCTGTCATTTGCCGTAATGGCATTTGCATCCATGACATCTTGTACCCCTGATTACAAGAAAGTTACACTTGATTTTGAAGGCGCATACTGGGACGCCCTCGTAGACAACCCGCAGTACGGCGGTAAACTTATCTACGGTACCTACAACTCCCTGTTCTGGACCTGGTCCGGCGCAGAGGGCTACACCTGGGCAGACAATGCAACCATGCTGGAGTTCCCCGGCTTCCCCGATGTCTGGGGTTCCCGTTGCTACTCTTCAGGCGGCGAGGTAATATCCAACTATGTATCTGCAGATTTCAAGGGCAAGGACTATAACAGCCAGCTGGAAGTTCCCGTGGCTCCAAAGAATGGTAAGAACTTTGTGGTTCACTACGGTGAGGCAGATCCCAGTGCAAAAGTAAAGGGCAGCGGCATTCCCGCATACTCCATGATACGCTTTGCTGACATGCTTCCCCGCACTGTGAAGAGCGTGGACATCTGCAACACCAACTACTTCCTGAACGCCTGCGTATACGGCAACGACATGTTCGGTCCCGTTAGCGGCAACACCGTGCTCTATGTAAAGGCATACGGTCTGGACGCAGCCGGCAACGTAATCGCCATCACCGATACCAAGCTCATCGATGCTGAAGACGTAAAGCAGTATCAGGACGGCAAGAAGAAAGCTGAGTGGACCAAGTGGAACCTGAGCGTACTGGGCAGTGTTAGCGCAATTGTATTCTCTGTATACGGCACTGCTGACTGCTACGGCGACTACGGCTTCAACGCCCCCGCATACTTTGCATACGACAACGTTGTGGTTGAAATGCCCAACGAGAAATAATCTTGATGCACAGACTTTGTAACATAGTATTGTTCCTTGCGGCGGCTCTCTGCTGCTCAGGCTGCAATTACCACAAGGTAATAGAAGAGCCGTCGCTGGGGGAATACTTCCGCGCCCCGTCTGCCACCAGCAACATTTATGCGGACAAAGTCTATGAATACACACCAGCTCCGGGACAATTTATAAACGACCCCGTGAGCAACCCCTACGGCACAAAGACTGAGGCGGCGGCCCTCGTATGGGCAAAGGAACGCCTGGACGAGGGTAAGTTTGTCTCCCTGGGCGGCTTTGGGGGATACATAGTTGTGGGATTCGACCACAGCATTGTAAACCTGGGCGGCTATACATTCGCCGTGTACGGCAACGCCCATAGCGGCGGCAGCGAACCAGGCATAGTGTGGGTGGCGCAGGACGCCAACGGCAACGGTTTGCCCGACGACATCTGGTATGAACTTCGCGGGAGCGATTCTTCAGACGACAATACCCTGCGCAACTACAGCGTGACCTACTACCGCCCTGCAGGCAAAGGAGAGGCGGTCCGCTGGAGTGACAGCGAAGGGGAGGAGGGTACCATTGACTACCTGGCAGCCTACCACACCCAGGACAGCTATTACCCAGACTGGATAACGACATCCAGCTACACCCTTACCGGCACACGCCTGAAGGCCCACAATTACGACCAGTCCGGCGACGGCAGCTACTGGGTCAATCCCGACTACAACTGGGGTTATGCCGATAATTTTGGCGGCAGCAACTTCCGCATAGACGATGCGATGGATGCGGAGGGAAAGCCCGCCGGACTCAAATACATCGATTTTATCAAAGTCCAGACCGCCGTGAACGCCAAGAGCGGCTGGCTGGGAGAGCTCTCTACAGAAGTCACCGGCTTTGAAGACCTCTCCATCAACGTCAAACCCTGATGTCTCTTTTCAGGCGCATCCTCCCGCTAATCACACTTTTCTGCGCAGTATCCTGCATGGAATACGGTCCGGCGCAGGAAGAGACCTTTGCCACAGACCTTTCGCACCGCGGACTGTTTATCATTTGCGAAGGGAACTACATGTACGGCAACGCCTCGCTTTCTTACTACGACCCTGAAACAAAAGAGATACAGAACGAGATATTCGCCCGCAGCAACGCCTTCCCCATTGGGGACGTGGCGCAGTCCATGACCATTAACAATGGCCTCTGCTGGACGGTTGTAAACAATTCAGGAGTCATATTCGCACTTGACCCCGTTACTTTCAAAGAGAAGCGGCGCATCACCGGCTTCACCAGTCCGCGATACATACACTTTACAGGGTCAGGAAAAGCCTATGTGACCCAGATCTGGGACCCGCGCATATACATCGTGGACCCGGATAAATGCACCGTCACCGGATACATAGAGACCGGCATGGACTTCGAGACCGGCTCCACCGAGATGATGGTAGAAAAAGACGGCTATGTCTATGTAAACTGCTGGTCGTATCAGAACCGCATCCTGAAGATAGACACCGCGACAGACAGAATAATCAATGAACTGGTTGTCGGCATCCAGCCTTCTGCAATTATTAAAGACGGATATGGTAAGCTCTGGGCAATCACCGACGGCGGTTATGAGGGAAGCCCTTACGGACATGAGAGGGCTACGCTGGTGAAGATAGATGCCGACAACTTTGTCATTGAGAAGACATTCACTTTTGATTATGGAAGCACCCCCCGCGGCCTCACCGCAAGCGGCGACGGGAAGACCATTTATTGGATAAACGACGGCGTGTATTCGATGGACGCTGCGAGCGAAACGCTGCCCGCCGAACCGATAATAGAGCCTCTGGGCACCATCTTCTACGCCCTAATCGTTGACCCCACAAACGGCGACATATATGTGAGCGACGCGGTGGATTACACCAGCAACGGTGTGATGCGCCGATACAGCGCCGCCGGCAATCTTATTGACACCTTCCGGGTCGGAATCAACCCGGGTAACTTCTGTTGGAGGGAGGCGCAATGAAAAGGACCCTTCTGACATCGTTATTTGCCCTTTGCGGCGCATTTGCACCTCTGGCGGCACAGGAACACTGGTGGAACGACGACGCCTCGTACGTGACGCAAATCACCTCCTCTGCGATTGTGGCGGAGCGGCCGCTGGGCGAAATAGGGCAGCAGAAGAGCGTGATTGATTCGGCGACGTTGCACCTTACGGTGGCGCAGTCGATGGCCGACATCCTCACATACAACAGTTCCGTCTTCGTAAAGCAATACGGCCGCGGCAGCCTGGCCACGGTATCGTTCCGCGGGACCGCCGCATCCCACACACAGGTGACCTGGAACGGGATGAAAATCAACTCGCCAATGCTGGGCATGACCGATTTCAGCATGATTCCGTCATATTTCACAGACAGCGCGGCCATGCTGCACGGCAGTTCGTCCCTGGCGGTGGCCGGCGGCGGACTGGGCGGAGCCGTCCTTCTGAACACAGAACCGACATCCACCCGGGGCTGGGATCTGTCCGGAGTGTTCGGATTCGGCTCTTTCAACACTTACGACGGCTTCCTCAAGCTGAATTACGGCAATGAGCGGTGGCAGACATCTACCCGTATTGCCGCGACTGAATCACGCAACGATTTCACATACCGGAATTACAAGAAGAAAGAGTATACATACGACGCCGCCGGTATCCCCAACGGCAGCTATTACCCCATAGACACCAACCGCTGCGGCGGCATCACCGACCTGCACCTGATGCAGGAGGTCTACTACAAGACCGACGGCGGCGACCGTCTGGGCCTGAGCGCCTGGTTCACCCATTCGGTGAGGGGAGTGCCGCTGCTCTCTGTAGATTACCGCGCCGGGGCAAGTTACAACAACTCCCAGAGCGAGAACACTCTGCGCGCAGTGGCCGGGTGGGACCGTACCGGCAACAAGTACATCCTCTCTGCCAAGGCGGGCTGGCTGCACACAAAGCAGGGCTACGACTTTGAACGGGACAAGGGGAACGGAACCATGGTATCCATGGTGCAGAGCCGCAGCAATATCAACACCATCCATGGGAGCATGGATGGGAAGTGGTTCCCGGCACCCAAGCTGATGCTGCACGGCCAGATGGCCGCATACCAGCACTTTGTAACCAGTACCGACCGCAACGCCATGGCCATGAACGGCAGCAAGATAGCCATCGGTTACGACGAGGCCCGCTTTGAGAGCAGCCTCTACCTTGGAGCCAAATGGAGTCCGACCCGCCGACTGGGCCTTTCCGCCGCTCTGCGCGAAGAACTCTACGGCGACAAGCTCACCCCGCTGATACCGGTGGTGAATATTGACTATCTGATTTGCGACGAATTGACCTTCAAGGCCTCCGGCAGCCGCAACTACAGGTATCCCACACTGAACGACCTCTACTTCCTGCCCGGCGGAAACCCTGATCTAAAACCGGAGAGCGGCCTGAGCTACGACGCCGGACTGTTCTTCTCAAAGACATTCCGCGACCGTCTGAGTCTGAACGCATCCGCCAGCTGGTTTGACTCTTACATAGACAATTGGATAGTGTGGATACCCACTTTTAAGGGTTATTGGACCCCAAGGAATGTGCTACGGGTACACGCATACGGGATAGAATCCAAGGCGCAGGGCAAGTGGCGCATTTCCCGCGACTGGATGTGCGAGGCCTCCGGCAACTTTGCCTGGACCCCCTCCATAAATCACGGTGATCCCGCTGAATGGGCTCCCGAAGCGATTGGCAAACAGCTGGTGTATGTGCCCCTGTTCTCATCTTCTGCAGTGGTCTCCCTTGCATGGACAAGCTGGAAGCTGACCTACAAGTGGTGCCACTACAGCGAGCGCTTCACCACCAGCGACAATGACATCACCACCAAGATAGGGCGGGTTCTCCCGTACTACATGAACGACATAGTGTTGGAGAAGAGGCTGGGCACCAAGGCCGGTCTGGTAAGCTTCAAGCTGGCGGTGAACAACCTCTTTAACGAGGAATACGAATCTGTGCTCAACCGCCCCATGCCCAGACGCAACTTTGAATTCTTCATAGAGATAACACCCGATTTTAAACACTGATATGAAATATCTTAACATACTGGCCATAACCATGGCGCTGTTTGCCTTCACCGCCTGCAAGAGTGGGAAGGTGACAGGTATGGGTGCAGAGGGAAGGGTAGACACCCTGCAATACGCAAAGGGGCTCATCATAACCCATTTTAACGGTTATTCCACCGTCACCCTCCGCGACCCGTGGGATACCCTCAAGACCCGCAAAGTGTATGTGCTGGCAGATAAGCAAACCCTGAAGGAGCGTCCCGGCTTCAGGGACACCCTCACCAAGAAGGGTATACTCATCGCCACCCCCGTGGAGCGCGCTGCTATATACACATCGGTGCACGCCGCCATGGCGGAGCAGCTAGGGCTGATGGACAGGGTGGCCGGCGTATGTGAACCGGAATACATCACCTCGCCCGGGATTCTGCAGCGGTTGGAGAGCGGCGCAATCGCCGACCTGGGTAACTCCGCATCACCCAACGTGGAGAAGATCATCTCCCTTAACACAGAGGCGATAATCGCATCCCCTTTTGAGAACAGCGGATACGGCGCGGCGGAGAAACTGGGCATCCCCATTGTGGAGGCGGCCGACTATATGGAGAACCACCCTCTGGGACGCACGGAATGGATCAAGTTTTACGGCATGCTGTTCGGCTGCCGGGAGCGCGCCGACAGCCTCTTCAGCGCCACAAAACAGAGTTACGAGGATCTGTATCTGAAAGTCGCCATATCGTCTTATCACCCCACCGTGATACTGGAGCGCAAGTGGGGGCAGACATGGGCCGTTCCCGCCAACGGCAGCTATGTGGGGCAGCTGCACCGCGATGCCGGCGCACAGTATGTCTTCAGCGAAATCACCGGCTCCAACAGCATCCACAAGAGCTTTGAGGAGGTGTTCGAGCGGGGCTGCGACGCCACCTTCTGGCTTATGAAATACGGCAGCAAAGAGCCTCTGACGTACGCCGTACTCAAGCGCGAATATCTCCCATACTCAAACTTCGAGGCTTTCAAGCAGCACAACATCTACGGCTGCAACACCTTGCTGACCACTTATTACGACGACATCACCCTTCATCCAGACTGGATTCTGGCCGACTTGATACACATCTATCACCCGGAGATCCTGCCGGACCACCAGCCCAAATACTATTTACCTCTGGAAGACTAGTTGAACTGTCCGCGGTTGCGGCGGCTCATAATCACATAGATAATCACCGGAGCGCCCACTATGGAGGTCATGGCGTTCAGCGGCAGCGGTGCCCCGCCGGTGCCCAAGTTGCACATCAGATTACAGAGCAAGGCAATGATGCCGCCCGTCAGAATCGTTACCGGCACCAGACTGCGGTGGTTGCTGCTGCCCAGCGTGAGCCGTGCGATGTGCGGCACCGCCAGGCCGATGAATGATATCGGGCCGCAGAAGGCGGTAACGGTGGCGGTGAGAAGACCCGTAACAAGCAGAATGGCCAGACGCGCCGCACGCACGTTGATGCCCAGATTGGCGGCGTAGGACTCGCCCAGCAGCAACGCGTTCAGCGGCTTAACCAGCATCAGCGCGGCAATCAGCCCCACGACGGCGAAAGATGCGAACCAGGGGAGCTTGTCCATGGAGACGCTGCCAAAGTCGCCCATGCCCCACATCACATACTGATGCACCTTGTCTGCAGAAGCGTTGAAGTTCAGAATCGATATTACAGACGATGCCAGATAACCCACCATGATACCGATAATCAGCAGCATCACGTTGCTGGAGACCTTGCGGGAGAACCAGATTATCACCGCCAGCACCAGCGCAGCGCCAAGGAAGGCGGCGGCTATGGTTGTGACATAACTGGTGGTGGAGATATAGAGCATAGCCAGCGCCACGCCCAGATTTGCGCCGTCGCTGATACCCAGGATGGAGGGGCCGGCCAGGGGATTCTTGAAGAAGGTCTGCAGCAGCAAGCCACTCACAGCCAGAGCTGCGCCGCCAAGCATGGCGGTTACAGCCTGGGGGAGGCGGGAACCCAGCACAATCTGGTTCCAGCTCTGCTGTGCGGAGAGTTTGCCGAACAGTATATGCAGCGCCTCCGATACCGGAATCTTAACCGGACCGGCAATAAGGTTTGCCAGAAAGAGGGCCACCAGCACAATTATGACAGCCAGATATGCTGCCAGACCGCTGCGTTTATTCATTGACCTGCCCATCTGCGTTTGCTGCTTTCTGGCTCTTACGCCAGCCTATGGAATGGAAGTATGATATCACGCCAAGCGTGCAAACCACAATAGAGTGGATCTCATGGTTCAGTGTGGCGTAAAGTATGCCGATATCCCAGCTGTGGCCGTAGATACCTATAGAGGCCGCCACCAGATAATGATATGCCCCGATACTGCCCGGAACAGGCACCACGGAAGCGGCATTGCCCACCATGGAGATGAACAGCGCATCCACCATATCCATCCCCTCCAGCATGGGCATCGCCTTGAAAATGCAGTAGCACATCACGGTGTACATGGTCCATATCATCAGGGTGGAACCGGCCACCAGCGCCTTATTCTTGCTCTTGGTGAAAACGGTGATGCCAGCCCACAGGCGGGTGAGGGAATCTGCAATCTTGGTGAACACCGGGCTCTTTTCGCGCAGCCGCATCACTATTATGACAAACGTGGCGATTGCAACCACAACAATCCCCAGAATCCACCAGAACAGACGGTTGGCCAGCAGCGGATGGATTACGTTATCCATAAAGTAATCGCCAAAGCGGCTCCAGCCAAACGCGAGCGCCAGTATTGTGAGCAGAATCAGCGCCATGGCATCCCAAAGCCGTTCGCAGAACATTGTGCCCACGGACTTGTCGTACTCTATCTTCTTGTTGGTGACATAAGCGCACCGCAGCAGCTCACCCACGCCGGGCAGCGCCACGCTGGCCAGATTGCCCACGTTAATCGCATCCCAGATGCGGATGCTCTTAACGTCGGGGTCAAAGGGAATAAGCAGTTCGCGCCAGCGGAACAGGCGCAGCACAACAGCCACTATGGAGCAGAGGCAGAAAACCACAATCCACATCCAGCGGGTCTGGCGCAAGCCGGCCAGAAACTCGCCCCAGTGGACTTTGCGGAAGGCAAAATAAACAAGCACACCCGCCAGTATAAACATCAGGGTGTACTTGATGATATCCTTTACTATGTTTTTCTTCTTCTCTGCCATAACGCAAAGGTACTAATTATTTCATAAAGAAAGCGCCCCGAGGCGGGGCGCTCTTGCATATGTTAATCGGAATCTTTATTTAGCGCGACGGCCGTTGCTGCTGCCACCTGCGGTGCGTGCGTTGGAAGAGGTGCTGCGTGCAGGAGCGTTGTTGGAAGTGCGACGGGGACCTGCGTTGGTTGCGGGTTTAGCGCCTGAAGGCTTGCTGCCGCCGTTGTTGGGTTTCACGTTGCCGTTGTTGGAGGGCTTGCTGCCACCGTTGTTAGGCTTTACGCTGGGCTTGTTTGCGCCGCTATTGTTGGGCTTAACACTGGGCTTGTTAGCGCCGCCGTTGTTGGGTTTTACTCCACCGGGCTTGTGACCACCGTTACCGGGCTTCATACCTTCAGGCCTGTGACCTCCGTTGTGAGGCTTGCCAACGTGAGCGTAACCGTGCTTGGGATGGCTGGGGGCCTTGTAGGCGTAGCCGCCACGATAAGTGTGATGAACCTTGCGGATCGGCTTGTAGAAACGGTTGTGAGCGTAGGTGTCATAGATTACGAAACGAATCTTGGTGTTGTTGTACACTACAACCGGATGGTAGAAGTAGGCGGTTGCGAGATAATCTCTGTACTGCCTGCTGGTGAGTACCCACTCGAGTTCGCGCTCGCGACGGTTCCAGAAGATTCCGAGAATGTCAGAAGTACCCACCAGGCTTACGAAGTAATCGTAATTAATCTCATAAACTGCATCGTACTGTGCGTCGGTGAGATTGAGCTCATAAGCCATCTTGTCGGTGAGGAACAGTGCCTCTGCCTGTGCTCTTTCGTGGCTCATTGCATTCGCCTGAACAAAACCTACGGCGATTGCGAAAACTGTGATAATAAACTTTTTCATGGCGTAAGTTTTTTAAAAGGTTTAACATTCAACTCTCGCTTTATGTAATACCAATAAGCGTGCCAAAAATAAAAATGTGCCCCAGAGGGCATTCTGGGGCGTTGTGATGTGTTTCGTTTTTAGTGGTTTCAGATTAAAACCAGTGCACCGAGACTGAAAAGTGTAAGGGCCAGGCCGGTCAGCGATTCAAAGGGAATGAGTTTTATGCGTTCCGCAACCGACATCCCCACGCAGCCGCCGGTGGCGTTGAAGAAAGAGCCGTGGGGGAGATGGTCCAGCACTGTGGCGCCCGCATTCACCATGGCCGCGCCCGATACGGGAGATATGCCAGAAGAGAGAATCGCCTCTGAGAAAGATGCCGATGCAATGGTGGCGCCGGCGGTGGTGGAGGCGGTGGCGGCACACATAAGTATACCGGCAACGGGAGCCAGCAGTTCACCGCCGGCGCCCCATCTGCCCAACAGGTCAACCACCAGCGCGGTTATGGAAGAAGCTTTGATGATCCCCGCTATCATACCGGTGCCGATAAGCAGTACTGCCACCCCCGACATCTTCTCCAGCCCGTATTGGAGGCTCTTCAGAGTCAGCTTCCATAGGCCTGTGGTCAGCAAACCGAACAGTCCGCCCGCAGGGAGCGCCACCGCCGGATCGATTACAATTCCAAACAGGGGACGCAGTGCCAGCAGCACCACCGCCAGCAGCGGACCGGCTATACTGCCCAGAAACGACGGGAGATCTTTATTATTAATAGTGTCTGCAGGAGCCGGAGCCTCCAGAGCTTTCTTTCCCGGCACCAGAGGAATTATCAGCCAAACCACAACCGCCAGACCCAGCAGGGCGGGGAGCAGGTTGGCCAGCATCACGCTTTGCAGCGGCGCATCAAAATTCTCCGCCGCGATAATGGTGTTCGGGTTGGGGGAGACGATATTTCCGCACTTGCCGCCGCCAATCATGGCAATCATCAGCTTGGGCAGCGGGAGGCCGGCACGGCTGCCGGTCATCAGGGCGATGGGGGCGATGGTTATCACCGCCACATCTATGAACACGCCGGTGGCGGTGAGCAGCATGGCGGCCAGTGCCAGCGCCAGATAAACCCTTTTAGCACCTAGGGTACGCACAATCGCAGAGGCGATGGATTCGGCGGCACCGGTGACCACCAGCATGCCGGAGAGCACACCTGCGGCCAGAATGCGTACTATCGCAGGCACGATATCCTTAACGCCGGATATCATCTCCGTAACGGTGCCGGACATGCCCCAGCCCGCCAGCAGACCGCCTGTAAGCGCCCCAAGGAACAGCGCGAACACCGGCGGCACCTTGCGGATAATGAGCACTATTGCAAGGCACAGGGCTATGAATGCTGCCAGGGCGCTGTTCATATATTACAGTCCGAACAGACCTTTAATGAGGAACCAGATTATGGGCACCAGAAGTGCCGGAAGCATGTTGAGCGTCTTCTTGTCCGTGATCTTGAGCAACGACAGGCCGGAGGATACAATCAGCAGGCCTCCCACTATCAGCAGCTCACTCATAAGCGCATCGCTAACGGCGGTGCTGGAAATCTTTGCCACCAGCCAGAAGAGCCCCTGCCAGCAGAAGAGCACCGGAGCCGCCAGAATCATCCCGATACCGTATGTGGATGCAAATATAAAGGATGATACCAGATCCAGCGTGGCGTTGGTGAACAGCAGCGTATTATCGCCCTTAAGCGCGCTCACCACCGGCCCCAGCATGGAGAGGGGGCCTATACAGTAAAGCAGGCAGGCGGTGGCCAGACCGTCAGCCAGACGGCCTCCGGGACGGGTTGGGGTAGAGGAGACGCCATCTGACGATGCCTGCGGCTGCTTTTCGCCACGGTGCTGAATCTTATCCACCAGCCGGTGGAAGCGGCCGTCGACGTCCAGCCAGGTGCCAATCACGGCGCCCAGCGCTATCGCCACCACAAAAAGCACCGGATACTGGCTCTTGGGCAGGTTGGCAACGCACGCGTTCAAACCGATGGCCAAACATGCCAAGCCCAGGGCGGCGTATACCGCCTCTTTATATTTGTCCTTTATGCCACGATGCAGCAGCGCCCCCAAAAGGGCGCCGGCAATTATGGTTCCGGTATTTACTATCGTCCCCAGCATAGGCTACAGACTGTCGCCAAAATCTGCGCGGAACTTCTTGACCAGCTTGTCCTGCCAGTCGCTCACGGGCTCCAGACGACCAAAGAAGAAGCGGAGCACGGAAGGTTCCTCTGTGAATCGGAGACCGCCTATGAGCTTGCGGTTGTCCCATACCCACTTCACTCGGTCTGCCACATACTCCAGCTGGGAGAGGGTGAACACGCGGCGGGGAACAGCCAGGCGGAGCAGCTCCAGGGCTGCATAACGCTCGCTGCCGTCGCGCTCGCGCTGCTCGCTTATGGTACCGCGCTCCATACCGCGGATACCGCCGGCGATATACATTGCTGCGCCCAGGGCGCCTGCGGGATACTCTCCGTGAGGCATGTCGGGGAAGAACTCACTGGCGTTCAGGTGGACACCCAAGCCGCCGGCGGGCCTTACCACGGGCACGCCGTATGCGTGCAGCTCGTTAACCAGATGCTCTATGAACATAGGGCCCTGGTTGATGTATTCCTCGTCCAGAGTCTCATACAGACCAACTGCGATTGCCTCCATGGAACGCACCTCCATACCGCCGTAAGTGAGGAAGCCCTCGTACAGGGGGACATACTCCTTCATACGGAGCATCAGCTTCTCGTTGTTGGAGCAGATGCAGCCGCCGCGGGCAAAGCCGAGCTTGCGGGCAGAGAAGTAAACGATATCCACGCAGCCGCAGATTTCGTGCATAATCTCTTTGATGCTCTTATTTTTATACTCTTTCTCACGGGTCTTGATAAAGTGCAGGTTGTCCTGCAGCAGGGATGCATCCAGCACGCTGATTATACCCTCTTCGCGGCATATATCAGCCACCTCATGGATATTCTTTGCGGATATGGGCTGGCCGCCGATAAGGTTGGTACCGGTCTCTATACGGAGCCACTGTATCTGGTCACGGTGGTCTTTGATGAACTTCTTGGTGCGGGGGATGTCAAAGTCGCCTTTGAAAGGGTCAAGGTTGTTGGCATCAAGACCTTTGGCTGCAACCAGCTCCACCACATCGGCACCCACGCGGGTAATGTGGGCCTTGGCGGTGGTAAAGTGGAAGTTCATGGGCACCAGGTCACCGGGGCGGCAGAACGCCTCTGCAATTATGTTCTCGCATGCGCGGCCCTGGTGGGCGGGGAGCATGTCGTTCAGGCCCATCGTTTCCTTGATGGCGCGTTTGAGGCGGTAGAAGGTCTCGCTGCCCGCATAGGCGTCATCTGCCTGGAACATGGCGGCCTGCTGGTTGTCGCTCATCGCATTCACGCCGGAGTCGGTGAGCATGTCCATGTAAATATCTTTATTGTGAAGCAGGAAGGTATTGTTGCCCGCCTCTTCCATCTTTTTCTGACGCTCCTCTACCGGAAGCAGGTAGAGTTTCTGTACAATGCGCACTTTGTGCATTTCCAGAGGCACCTGGTGCTCCGGACGGTAGAACTTAACGTTTGACATTTGTGTATGTGTTATCTGATTATTTCAAAAGTGCCCTGAGACCCTCGATGTCCTGCTCTGTGGTGGCCCAGCTGGTAACAAAGCGTACGGTAGAGGATTCCTCGCCGCGGGGACCCCAGAATTCGAAGGTAGCCTCTTTCTGAAGCTTGTTTATCAGAGTGTTGGGCAGGGTGAAGAACTGCTGGTTGGTGGGGGAGTCCACAATGGGCTCGTAGCCAGCCTGCTTGAACACCTCGCGCAGTTTCATGGCCCAGTCCACGCCCAGGCGGCCGCATTCCATGTAGAGGCCGTCGGTGAACATCGTCTCAAACTGGAGACCGTTTAGCCAGCCCTTTGCCAGCAGCGCGCCCATACGCTTCACATAGGTGAAGAAGTTGGGGATTATGCTGCGGCTCTTGAGCACCACCGCCTCGCCGAACAGGGTGCCCACCTTGGTGCCGCCGATGTAGAAGGCGTCGCACAGCCGGCCCAGGTCCTTGAGGGTTACATCGTTCCCCTTTGCGGCCAGGCCGTATGCCAGACGCGCGCCGTCCACATAAAGCTTGAGGGAATAGCGCTTGCACACTGCGGCGATTGCCTCCAGCTCCTTGAGAGAGTAGATGGTGCCGTATTCGGTGGGGAAGGATATGTAGACCAGCTTGGGTATCGACATGTGGATCCATGTCTCGTCCTTATAAAAGTCGGTAAGATACTTTTCAATTACATCGGCAGAGAGTTTGCCGTCCTTCGAGGGAAGGGTGATTACCTTGTGCCCGGTGGCCTCTATGGCGCCCGCCTCATGCACATTTATATGACCGCTCTCTGCTGTGAGCACAGCCTCTGCGCCATGCAGCACCGCCCCGATAAGGGTCGCGTTTGTCTGGGTGCCGCCCACCAGGAAGTGGATGTCGGCAAAATGGTTGCCCACAGCTTCGCGTATCAGCGCGGCAGCTTTTTCACAATAAGGGTCAAAACCGTAACCGGAATGAGGTTCAAGGGTAGCCTGTGCCAGACGCTCCATAATCTTGGGATGCGCGCCGTGCAGATAGTCGCAATCGAAATGTATCATAAAAATGTGTTCTTATTTCAAACCACTAATGTAATATTTTTTAACTTTGAAAGAAAAAGAGAATATGAATAAATTACGTCTGATTTTGTTATTCGCAGCTGTGGCGGTCGTGGCCGGCTGCACACCTAAAGAACATAAAATTGCAATTGTGGCCCACCAGGGCTACTGGGACTGCGACGAAGCATACCACCTGGGCAACACCGTGGCGGCGCTTGTCAAGGCGCAGGAAGAGGGATTCTGGGGGAGCGAATTTGACGTACACATAACCGGAGATGACAACATGCTGGTGTTCCACAACGCCGACATCTTTGGCATTGACATCCACAACACCCCGCTGGACACCCTCACCGCTATAACATATCCCAACGGACTGCATCCCGCCTCGCTGGACGAGTTTTTGACCCAGGCGGAGAAATGCACCACCACCAAACTGGTGTTCGAGCTCAAGCCGCACCCGGAGGAAGAGCGCGAGAATCTGTTTGTTGATAGGGCGATAGAAGCGCTCAATGCGCACGGGTTGTACGATCCCAAGCGGGTGATGTTCATCTCTTTCAGCCTTAACATGTGCAAGAAGATAGCGGAGAAATGCCCCAAGTTTGACAACCAGTACCTGGCGGGCGACATAGATCCCGACGACCTGTTTGCAATGGGCATCAACGGCGTGGATTACCACTTCAGCTTCTTCTATCAGCATCCGGAGTGGATAGAGCATGCCCGCAACCACAACATGAGCCTGAACATCTGGACTGTGGATAATCCGGAGGATCTGCAGCGTGTGATTGACATGGCCCCCGACGCCATCACCACCAACGTCCCCGTGCTACTGCGCGAGATGCTGGGAGAACGCGAACTGAAAAACAAATAACACCACCATACTATGAAGAAATCATTTCTGATTACGATGACCCTGGCGGCCATGCTGTTTGCCGGCTGCGCCGAGAAACCTGCCCACAAAGTGGCAATCACCGCCCATCGCGGCTTCTGGAACTGCGAAGAAGCTGGCTACATGGAGAATTCTATCGCCTCCCTGGCGCAGGCGCAGGCCAACGGCTTCTGGGGGAGCGAATGTGACGTGCACATCACCGGCGACGACTGCCTGCTGGTAAACCACAACCAGGATCTGGGCGGATTCGATATCCACACCACACCTATAGATGTATTCCTGAAGATGGAGCACAAGAACGGCGAGCACCCCTCAACGGTAGACCAGTACCTGGACCAGGCTGCAAAGGGCACTACCATGCTGGTATACGAAATCAAGCCCCACGAGTCTGAAGAGAAAGAGAACCTGCTGGTAGACAAAACCATAGAGACCCTCAAGGCGCACGATATGTATGACCCCGCCAAGGTGATGTTCATCTCATTCAGCTTCAATATCTGCAAGCGCGTCGCAGAGAAATGCCCCGAATTCACAAACCAGTTCCTGGCAGACGAAGCCTTCTACCTGACCCCAGATGAAGTTCACGAGGCCGGCATCAACGGCATCGACTATGAATACCACATGTTCTACGAGCACCCCGACTGGGTAGCCCGCGCCCACGAACTGGGCATGAGCGTAAACGTCTGGACCGTAAACAAGCTGGAAGACATGCAGAAGATGATAGACCTGGGCGTGGACTGCATCACCACCAACGAACCCCTCAGACTCCGCGAGCTGCTGGGGGAGAGGGAGCTGAGGTAGAACTATCCTTTTTAAGAATAATCACTGTACATCGCGCACGCAGCGGGGAGAGGTATTCTTAGATGAGTTAGTGGTTTCTGCCATTAGCATGTGCTTTTCGTCCATACCCCATCCCCACTTGCCGCTGACTTTCGCCCTCATGGACCAATGCGTCCGGCAAGGCATTGTTGAGCCCTCTGGAGCCAGGAAGGTGGCATCTCCCGAAGTAAGAGGAGAGAGGACGTTCCATATCACGGACAATTCACGTACATTAGGAAGACGGAAACCTGCTGGGCAGGGACTGAAATTTGCGTCCAAACCGCCAAAGGAAGCATCCAGATAATCGTTTATCTGGCTGATTACTTTAAGATTATAGGGTTTGCCGTTAAAGTTGTATGCTGTATAATTGTTAAGATTTACCAAATTGATCTCCGGCGCTGTTTCGAACTTGCTGGAGAGGCATGCCATTTTACTGTTTTCGTCGTGACCTATGAGTTCGTGGTTCACCGGCTCGCGGAGGGAAGTCAGGTTAATATGTGAGCAGTCAAACTCATAGAAAGTACGGGTGTCATATGCTTCAGTATATGGGCTGGTTACTGTTCCGTCTGCATTCAGGTGCTTGCGCGTCATTATCACGTAGGGATTGGGTTCCACTTCATGGTCCGTGGCCTGAGTAATGTCTTTTCTCTGCCCACCGTCCATATAATAGCCCAGATTCCGCACGCACCGGGTGCTGAACTTTGCAGTTGCGCCAGTGGAGGTATAACTCAGATTACTGCCGTTCACACCTTCTTCAGCCCAGATGACACGTGCGTATTTATTACTGTTTAAGGCGTCGTCAGGCACGGTTCCATAATTGAAAGCATACCTGTTGCTGGAAATTATGTGCTGGCGCCAGACTTCATTGGTATTGCTTGCTTGTTGTTCCGCATTTCTCTGGTACAGGCGGGCATCACCTTCAATGCCGTAAGAGCCCAGAAATACGCCAATCAACTGGACGTCAGAAGCCATATACCAGCGAATCTCTTCCGGATCGATGATTCCGTCCCCATCATTGTCGCGGTTACGGGAAAGACAACTGTAACGGAGGTAATTATACTCAGTACGCAAATGCGGGGTTTCGTTTGTCCCGGTAAGTTCAAGATAATCATCCCATCTGGGATATGCCCCGTTCAGTTCTCCTTCCGGAGTAAGAATGCCCCATATCTTAAGAGAATTGATTCTACCGTTGGTTGTGCTGGTATTTCCGCAATCTTCAAAAGCTTTATCCTTCCAATACGTAGCCGCTCCGGTTTCCCATTCATCATCTGTAAACTCCATCCCCCAGGCGGATTGCAAATCCGCTGCTTCATGAACCGCATAAATGCTCTGGATGGAGCGCTGCTGCAAAGTAAACGAGGCCCCTATCAAATCACTTTCTCTGTCGTCTGATCTTGAAGAAGAGGCCAGAATGTGCATACGTCGCATAGGGTGGTTCACCACCAGCTTCCACAGGGTAGGGTCAAATCCGCCCTTGGTGGGATGTTCTTCGTAATAATATTCGTTTACGAAGGCGGTTACAGAAATCTTGGGACCTTCAGGGTCATGGTCAAAATCGCTCTCGGGCAAGGAATCATCAGCCGCGTGAAGGTCATACTGGCTCTTCTGATGCTTGATGTATTCCACAAGTTCATTCACATACATAGTGTGCCCCTTTGTTCCCGGAGCAATGCCCATTTCATCGTATTTGGGCCAGTCGTGGGGCTGGTAAAGCACCCGGTTCTGGGAATAGGTACCGTCGCCCTTCATCTCGTTCACATGGAACTCAACCCACTTATAGTCGATATCACTGAGTTCCAAACCGTCGTTAGGGCCTGCGCCTTCCGGATTGAAAGGGGTCTCTACATACCAGCTTATCTGGCTGGGATTAATCAGATCGGCGTGGAAAGAGATTACCTGCGTACTGTAGTGGCAGTCACTGTCAAACACCTCTTCTTCTGCCACTATCACGCGCCCTGTTGCACCAGGCTCATTCTCAACATGATCTACTACTTCTGCCTTTATATCATCAGAGCCGTTGATATAAATCTTGTAGAGGTAATTGTGGTTACGGAGAATGTTGAAGTCAGCATTGTCTGTACCGAAATCACCAAGATGAATCTTGTACTTTACATTTGCGTCCAGTGTGGCGTTAGCATTGGAACCTGAGGTTACTCCCATCACAATCTTACCGGTCATTACTATGTAAGTGGAACGCTCGTCGGCATAACGGAAGCCCTGGTTAAGGCCGGCAACCTTTATTTCCCGTTCTCTGTCAGCATAATTGAAAGGGGACGGGAGTGCGGCGTCGCCCGGACGGGCATAGGGAGCTTTGCGATTTTCCATCATATAAAATGAGAAACCGTGGCAGGAGGCCTTGGTGACTCCGTCATGATAGTAAACGTAATTGGATGGGTTTGCCGGATCTTTTGCCAGTTTCTCAGTTTCGAAGCCCAGTTCAGGAGTAGAAAAGAACTGGCTGGAAGAAGGGTCAGAACTCAGGGTCTGTGCGGCATCGTATGGCAACAGTGAACCACTCAGACTCCTTTCCATCAGGTATGAACATGTGGGCACGTTTACCACATACCACTTGTCCGGAACAAACTTGCGGATACCAGCGGCGGCGCCGGCTGTACTAATCTGGACTTCAAAAGAGACCTTTGCATAAAGGCGCCTGAGGTGCAGGGTATTCTGGCTGATGTCATTGGGGTCTGTCGTATCACCAAGGATATCTACACCTGTGATTTGCCCAGTCATAAGAAAGTAACCGGAATTGGCGGCTATCTCGCTTCTGACCTGTGTGGCAACCACATTGTTGAGATCTCCGTATGTACGTATTGTGGATAATACACCTGGAGATACGTCCAGGTCGTCCGGGTTCATGTTGGCCACGGCTACCACAGTACAGCCACCCTTCTTTGCCGTGCGGATATGCAGGGTACCGGTAGTAGCTGAAGGATCACCAGTAGAAGACATGTTGCTTACCTCCCACCAGTTCGACTCACTGCTTGCCCCCATATTGCTTCCGTCAAAATAGTGACCATACAGTAATTTGCTGCTGCTGATGTTGCCGTCAAAGATGAGAAGATATATGTTAAATACATGACTCTCATCAGACAGAGAAAGGGCAGATTTGGTGGAAACGGTAACACCGGTCCCTTTTGGAGCACCAAAGGGGATCGCAAGGTCTATTACTTCTCCTTCGCCATAAACGGAGAAACCTTCCGGCTCGTGGATGCAACTTATTGTAATTGCTGCGGCCGAGGCAATCAAGAAGGGGAGAAGTATGCTGAATATATACCGTTTCATGGTTGCAATCAATTGAATGTGTGAGTCGATTGGGTAGGAGTAGACCAGGTGCTGTTATCGACATCAAAGTTAAGAGTGGCCTCCTGGTCTGCGTAGAAGACATTGATTACCAGTTTTATGTCTTCGTTACGTGACATATAGGTAAGGGGGACTTCCTTATGGCTGTCTTTAAGGATGCGCTTGAGGAACCCACCGGCGCAGTATTTTCCAAAAAGTATAAACTTGTGGTCCTGGTTATTGGCTGTATCCCAAAGAAGCTTGGTTTTCTTAGCCTTGTCTACAGTGGACTCGTTGTACATACAATCTGACTTCAAGAGCTTGCCGGAACTGTTCTGGATAAAATTGACCAGATTACTTACTGGCAGGTCGCTTGCAAAACGGGCAAAGTCGGACGTTGTAGTCTGTACAATCCGCATACCGGTAAGGGAAGTAGTGGAGGAAGAAAGCCCTGATATAGAGAACAGACCATTTGCATCCCTGGTAAGTGTACGGAAGTATTTCTTGGGGGTGCCGCTGTTGGCTCCGGTGTAATCGAATGTAACGGTAGGGCCGTTGGGGGCAGGTCCGAGAGGCGCATCAGCAGTAAGGCCAGTCCAACCGGCCAGACCTGAATTACTACTGCCAGTTCCGTTATAACTATAACCGACATAAGTATGCGATGCAGACTCATTGAAGATGGCCTGGACTCGGTTCACCAGTTTTGTATAACTTTCGTAACCACAACTCTCCCAAGCATAATTGTCCTCTGCACTCACGCCATAATAAAGCCTTGCAGACCTTGTCTGCTTTCTGGGATTAATTACAAGCACATCAACCTGTTCACCCACGTCCATACTATTGAGCGTCTCAGAATCAATAGGGCCAAATTCCCTTTGTCCCATCGACATCTGAAGATTGAGGCTGGAGGGAGCTAGTGTTAGAGTAGCAAAGACCTTGTAAGCATTGGGAGAAGCATTCTCATAAAGCAGGGTTTCGTACACCAGGTACTCTTCTTCATAGCCAACATCACCTGTCCCCGGCGCAGTTGAGGGGGAAGAATCAAGGATAGGATAGGCGGGCAGGGCACCGTAATTCACCCCGGCAGGGATGGAGGGCACGCCGGAGGCATCGCTGCTGCCCATCAGATATGCCCGGTCAGCATTGAAGTGGCTGAAGCGAAGATCGTCCAGCCGGACAGGGTAAGGGGTGGTATTGTTGATATACACCCGGAAACGGACAACTGGCCGCTTGAGATAAATATAATGGGGCTCTACAGACAATCCCACAGGCACATCTACCTTGCCGGTAAGCAGCATGGCACTCTCGCCGGCAGTTGCTGGTTTAACGGGAATTGCCGCCTTTAGTTCGCGTTCCAGAAAAGAGGAGAAGTCTCCTGAGACTTTACCTTTTTCCTGACCGGTATCAGAAATCGCCTCGCCGCTCTTCTGCCATGCAACCGCATCGATATTAGCATAAGCATAGGCGGTATAATTGCCCGGATTCAGATGGTCAAAGTGGATTGTATCGTCTGTAGTAGAGCTGCCAGTCACCTCTTCTTGATCAGTGTCATTCCCCTCAGCTGTAGGATCATATGGGTATTTTTTATATACATTCCCCACAACGTTATTGTTGTTGTCCACAAGAATGACCAGTACGTTTTCAAACTGAAGACCGTCAAGAAGATCGTCTGCACCTGACTTTGTCTGAAGGTGGATGGGGTCCTTGCTGGTAAGTCTGAATACTACGCTGCCGGTACCTGCAGTAACATCCGCAAGTTCCGGTTTCTCCTGGCAGGAATGGCCGGCAAGAAGAACTGCTATCAGCGTAAATATTATCCTTATCTTTCTCATCCTATCCTTCAAAAGTTATCGGATCGGTTGTGACCGATACCGGTTCCCACTCTGTCCTAATCACCTGTATGTCAGCTCCGCTCTGGCTTACGGTTATAAAGTAATTGTACACATGGTTTGGAGACCACTCGTCCTCACCCGCCGGAGTCATTCGGTCTGATATATTAAGCACAGTTTCTACCGGTGCCTGACCATCGTATGACACGGAGAAGACAATAGATGCCCCAGCGTCAAGCTCATGGGGAACCATATAATACCAGCCCATGTGGGTGTAGCCATCGGGGTCATCTTCATCAGAAGGGTAGGTGATGGTTTTCTCCGGGTCGCTTGCATCTGCAGTCCATGAGAACAGCGTTCCCAGCACGCCGATTGCACCGGCTGACCATGCCAGCGGATAATCCGGTCCCGCAGGGTTGACACCGTCCGACGGGCTGAAATCAAATGCAGCGGAGAGGCGGCTGTCAACAGTAAGCGTTCCGCGGGGAGAGAGGTTCTCAAGACGAAATGAAGTCAATTTGTATTTATCTCCTTCGTCTGATGCCGTGCCAAAAAGGAACCGTACGGCCGACGTTACATGTTTGAAATCCAGTCTTACGCGGTCTTTCCCTCCGGCAGGTTCCGCACGGTATGCCCTCGCCACCATCAGGTCCTGATTTGTACCCACCCTGTAAGATATCTTAAGTTCGTAGGCGCTGTTGATGGTTGCATCACCTGTAGTGTATGGCGCTACGGCAGTGAAGCAGTAGTCTCCGGAATTCGCCCAGTACTCCAGGGGGTCATAGTCCCAGACACTGCTGTCCTCGCTCTCAGGGTTGAACGAAAGAGGATTTGCTGGATTGTCAAGGATAACACTGCTGCAGCGGAGTCTACGGTTATAGAAGAGCGTTTCGTAAACTGGGTCATATCCAATGGTGGGACGGTGCACGCCAAATACGCTCACCTCGTTCCCCTCGTTTATCAAAACCCTGGGGTTATTGGGACGCATTTTGTCAGAGGGGTCAAATGTCTTGGTGCTGACTTCATAAGAGGCAGCTGCAGAGAAAAGAATGGGCATGTTACCGTCATCCACAGTCAAAGGCCTCTCTTTCCCGCACCCAAAGAGGAGCGGGACAACAAGCAAAGCCAATATGGTATGACGAATGTTCATGCCTAACTTGTTATGTGAATGTTATGCACCTGCCCCCAGTTGGACCATGTTACGGAGAACTCTATGGGGTCGTCAGGGGTGATGCTTATGTTAACCTTATACTCCTTGCCCTTCTGCCACTGCGCAGAAGCATCGGCGAATACAGTGCTCAAAGGGATGTAGCTTATCATGGTTCTGGTATTGAGCAGTCCCTCAAAATCTATGGTGTACTCTACGCGCAACATCGCATATTGGTAGGAGAGATCCTGCGGGAGAAGCATGGATACCACCTGCGGCGAGCCCTCGACCGGGAACGATGTGGTAAGTGTCAAATAATCATCGGGGTCATCCGGAGCAAAGGCGGGTACCGTTCCTCTGGAATTACCATAATCCGCCCAACCCGAAGTGGAATTATTGTAAGTGGCCGCAAGGTATATGTCGTCAAAGCGGATTGTCTTGAGCTTGACGGTATACTTCTCAGGGACCGCCGCATCAATCTTCTTTACGTAGAAAGAAATTTTTGACAGTGTATGGTTGAACGTAAGTAATACTGAGTCAGCAACTGCCGGCTTTGTTTTGTTGGGGGCCAGATCGGAAACCATGAAGTCTGTGGTCCCGTCGCTAACCGTGAAGCGGATGTCCGGGATGTTCTTGGATGTTTCGTCAAAGGGGTTGCTTGTACCTAACTTGAAAAGGATGGGACTCGCAGTATACGGATAGTATGCCCAGAATGTAACCTTGTCGCCGGTATTGTTGGGCCAGTACTTGAGGGGGGTGTATGTGTAAGCGGAACCGTTATACGTCACCTCCTGATTGTACATGAAGTTGGGCGTTGTGGAAGTCTTGACTGAATTCCAGTTGCTGGTCTTGGTATAATAAGCAAAGACGCCGAACGATGTGCCGGTTTGAAGATTGGCTTTCGTGGCAGGCGTAGCCAGGCTGGAGCTGAAGTATACCGGACGGTCACCTTCAAGAGGTGTCCATCCGTCGCCTTCTGGATCCTGCAATCTGATGCACGAGCCGGCCACCACTGCAACCAGGGCGGCAAACCAGAGCCATATGTAGCGCTTTGCTTTCATTACTTGGTACCCAAGCGGGCGGTCAGGCCCGCTTGGATTTAAAATCAAATATTAAAGATTGACAGGGAGATCGATATCAACATTGGAGGGATCTGCCCAATCTGCGACAGTAGCCTCGAGTTTTACGGTTGTCATGCCCAATACAATGTTCAGGTTGTAGTTGAGACCGCCGGTAAAACCACCTGCAAAGGTGATATCCTTGTTGATGACATTCTTCACGCAAATGTATTGATCAGCAAGCTTGGGATCGCGAGTTGTTACATAATAGGTGATCTTTACGTTCAAAGTAATGTCGTCATCAGTAGGGATGAACGTGTAATAGGTTGCATCTGTCTTTGCAGGAGCATTACCGGTAAATACGTTGACGTTAGTCTTGGTTACACCGGTAATAGCAGGGAAAGAAGTCTCACCATTAACGGTAGCTTTCAGGCTGGCTGCGATGTCAGCGTTAGGGATAGTGAGTGTTGTCGCAGCGGCTGCAGCAGGAGTCCAGAGGGGCTCATTTGCAGTAGTGTTATTGAGGTTCAGAACGCCGGATGGAGCAAAGGTTCCTGCAATCTCAATCTTCTCAATAGTTATCTTGGTGTTACTGTCGATGTCATCGGAGCTGATAGCACCGTCTACTGTACGAATAGCATCGAAATAGCCACGTACATTGACGTTGAAACGGGCCAGTGCATGCTTGAACAAGAAAGTAACCTTACCATTATATGCCTGCTTGGTCAGGTCAATCCAAGGAAAACCGTCAGCTGAATTAACAGCCCAGCAGAGGTCTACTGCAGTAGACGGTGTAGGATCAATTACGTAGGTAATGGTGGGGTCACCGTTAGCACTGTTAGGACTCATTGCTGTAATGCCGTATGAACCGGAACCAGCGCTGACGTAAGGAGCGTAAGCAAAGAAGCTGAGTTTGTCCTGAGCGGCGCTGTTAGCACCGGTACCATACTCGTTGGGCCAATACTTAACAGGAGAATATTCCCAATTAGGGTCATTATAGAAAACGCCCTGGTTGTACATGAAATTCGGTTTGGTAGTACCAGCATAAGCGGCATCATTGGTGTAATATGCGAATACACCAAAACCACCACCATTAGCTTCAGAACGCTGGATGCTGGTAGTAGTAGTCTGACCTGCAGCACCTGCCTTGGTCTGAGGAACATAAACGCCAAATCCTACGGGCGTTCCGTGTCCGTTGCTTGTCGGATTCTCCGTCTTGACACAAGAGGTCAAAACGGTTGCTGCTACAGCAGCGATAATCATAAGTTTTTTCATAAAAATTGAATTAAAGAGTTAATAATTAGTTGAACTATTTTTGGTTTGTAATTATCATATATCCAAGTCAATATCGTCTCCATCTCCCCAATCTCCTACATCCACATCAAATCCGGCTTGCTCCACAACAGGAACCACTGTTGAAGGGTGGATGGCCGGTGCTTCTGCGCTGCCGAACACTACCCTGTACAGGTTACGGAATCCGGGAGGCGGGTCTTCGCTTGTAATCTTGTCGCCTATGTAAAAAACATATCTCTCTACTGTTTTGTTATCTACCAAAAGTGTTGCCACATTTAATTCCGGGTCGCGCAAAGGGCTTGGAGAGTCGCCATTGGGGAAGCCGAACGTGGTTATCCTGCCATCCAGATGGCCGATTTTGTTGGCCGCATCGTCTATTGTCACGCTCCATGCAGTGATGAACTGGGTGCCTTCGTCATCCCCAGTCACGTCTTGTGTAAGCATAAAGGAGCGGGCCATGCCGGTGGTACTTGCCCGAACCCCGCTCAGCATATCCACATTGTCTGTATAGATTGTTACCCAATACTGGGACACTATGCTCATCGGGTTGACGGGGACTCGGATTGTGTAGTAGCTGATGGCTGTGTATATATCATCCGGATCGGTGTCTTCGCCCACCTTGGTGGGATCCTTCTTGTCTTTATTCTTATTCTTTCTGGAATGCAGATATTGCTCAATAAAGTCGTCTGAGACTTCAAATTCATCGGAGACACCTACTACCATCTCGTCCGGATTGTCAAGCATCCGCTCATTCTCTCCGGGGGTGTACCAGTTGTTGGATGCATCTGTAACATGGACAACCGCGTTATCAAAATCGTGCATATTATCAAAGTCCATGTGAGCGAATTCACCGGTAGTCTGGGAAATCATATACAGTTTGTAGCGTCCGGGCTCAAGTTCTACAACGCAGGAATCGACGTTGGCGGTGGGGATACTCTTGCAGAAGACACCGTCTTTGAAGAAGTACAATGTCACGCCGGTAGGCTTGAAACCCTCAGGATATACCTGTGCCCGCCAGAGGACCTTTACGATTATTCGTATGGCCTGACGCAGATGAAGCGGCGGTTCAATGGCGCATCCGGCAACCAGCATTGCCAGCATCACAATAGGTATGAGGGCGCGCTTCATCATTTTTCTTTACGGTTAAACAGGTCAACGCCAACGGAGAACCAGACCCGGGTGGGGTTGAGCCAGAACAGTGGATGGTTGCGCTCTTTAAACTCCTCAAGCGGACCATCGTAATCGTAATAATACCAACCGGTTGCATCATTGCCCCAATAATAGGGATCGTAATGCGACCAGAAACAGCCAACCGCCGCTCCCGCTTCCCAGAAGAGGCGTTTTGAACCAAAGAGGCTGTGTTTGTATCCAATTCCAAGGGATGTGCCAACCCCTTCACCTTCCCAGCCATGCTCTTCCCAGCCGATGCCGTAGCGGACGGAATTGACATTTGCAAGCAGATACGCACCGCGGTAATCGTGTTGATACTTTGGCGCAAAATACCAGCGGGCATTCAGAGTGACGTTCTGAATCTGCATGTACCGATGGGTATCGAAATGCTGCCACATGGGCCATTCCACATCAGCTCCAAAGGAGAACCGGCCATAATTGCCAGGGTAGTACTCAAGGCTGAAACTCGGTATGGATGTAACCCCGTATTTGGGAATGTATGTAATGTCATACAGGAGGTTAGTAGATACGGCAAGGATTGGACGCGTGGCGTGCACGTTCCCGGTCCAGGCGGTGTCGCTAAGTTCATCCGGCTGAGGATGACTGATATCGTCGTCTGCCTCTGAGGCATCTGCAAGACTGTTTTCAACAGTTGGAGGCGGGCTCACGGAACTATCGTTGAGAGTATCAGGGGTCTTTATGTCCGCCTTATCGTTGTAGTCTATCTGAATGCTCAGACAGCGGAGATAACGATAGTGTTCATCAAGAATGTAATCGTACAAATCACCAAGTATCGGGTCGGTGCCAAGCCGGTGCTGCAGACGCCACTTTTTGGTATCGGTGCCCACACTGTCATCGTCTAGTATAGCCAGAATCTGCTGCCTGGTATAATCGGGGAGGTTTGAATCCTCTTCAATCCGCTTGTGGAGCGGCTCCCATGCCTCGCCACCGTCTATGACGCTGATAAGAGGTGCGTATTCCGGCATGTACTGATTCACCAGGGGAGCCAGTGCGCGTGCGCGCTCACGGCTAAGCTGTAGATTGTGCTCACGGACGCCTTCAGGGGAAGCATATGCAGTGACTTTGACGGAATCGATGCGATCGATCCCGGCCTCGTCAAGAATACGCTTCAGCGCAATTACCGCCTGCTGATTTTCGAGGTAAGAACCATCGTATTCAGTGCGGTCTTTGCGGAAGTAAATGCCATCCTTATCCTCACCAATCTGACTCTGTCCAAAGAGGAGAGGGAGGTATAAGAAGAGCGATATGAATAAACGTCCTATCACGTCACATTAACAAAAATCCTGCAAATATACCATTTTTTTATAATGTGTGCACCACAGAAACCCATTTTAACGATACTCTGAAGCACTTTTTCGTCATCTAATCTAATC
>JAGCVS010000016.1 GCA_017962235.1 Bacteroidales bacterium
ACGCTTCTTGACCTCGTCGAAGTCCAGAATAACGACCTTGATCTTCTCGTCCAGGGAAACGACCTCTTCGGGGTGGTTTACGCGGCCCCAGCTGAGATCGGTGATGTGTACGAGACCGTCCACACCGCCCAGGTCGACGAATACGCCGTAGCTGGTGATGTTCTTGACAACACCCTCAACGACCTGACCCTTCTCCAGCTTGCCGATGAGCTCAGCTTTCTGAGCCTCCAGCATAGCCTCTTCGAGGGCCTTGTGGGAAACGACAACATTGCGGAACTCGTTGTTGATCTTGACGATCTTGAGATCCAGAGTCTTGTTGACGTATGCGTCATAGTCCCTGATGGGCTTGACTTCTATCTGAGAACCCGGCAGGAATGCTTCGATTCCGAATACATCCACTATCATACCGCCCTTGGTGCGGCACTTAACGTAACCCTTAACGATTTCGTCCTTCTCAAAGGCCTCATTGACGCGGTCCCAGCTGCGCAGGCTGCGTGCGCGCTTGTGGGAGAGTGCCAGCTGGCCCTTCTTGTCTTCTGTAGATTCTACAAAGACCTCAACCTTGTCGCCAATCTGGAGGGTATCCTCGCAGTATTTGAACTCGGCTGCGTTGATGACTGCCTCGCTCTTGTAGCCGATGTTGACAACGACTTCGCGTTTGTTCTTGGCTACGACGGTACCTTCGATTACCTCACCGTCTGCGATGTGTGAAAGTGAATTCTCGTAAGCCTGCTTGGTGGCTTCGAGGTCTACGTTGCCTTCGCTGTCGCTCTCAAAAGCGTCCCAGTCAAAGGTGGCGTTGTCTGCGGATGCATTGTCTGCAGCAGCTACGGGCTTAACCTCTTCTACGGGCTGTGCCACGGGCTCCTGAATCTGCTCCTGCTCGAGTTTAGTTTCTTCGTTCATAATTAAATTAAATCTCTGTTTAATAAGTAATTAGACATTATTTATAGACCCCTTACGCGCGCAAACACGCGCAAAGGGAGCGCAAAGATAGTCAGAAAAAGTTAAAATGCAAATACAATCAGCGCTTTACAGCATCTTGCGGCTGCGGAAAATAATTATGACGATTATCACCAGAACCAGCATGAGGGAGATAATCATCACAAAGTCCCAGATACCCCCTATCAGCGGAAGCTGGACGTTCATGCCGTATATGCTGGCCACCAGCGTGGGAGGCATGAGCAGCAGGCTCACCAGCGTGAAGATCTTCATGATTTTGTTCTGCTCCACGTTGATAAGACCCAGCACTGTATTCTGCAGATACTCCAGACGTTCGAAGTTGAAGTCGGTATGGTTGATAAGGGAGGTGATATCCTTCAGCAAGCCGGAGAGTTTGTCGTTTATTTCGTCCGGCGTCTTCTCGCTCTTGAGCACGCTGGAAATCATGCGCTGCTTATCCACGATGTTCTCGCGAACCATCATGGTGTTCTCTTGCAACTGGTTGATATCGATGAGGAAGTCCTCGTTGACATCCTCTCCCATGCTCACCCGGCGGCTGTACTGCTCCAACTCCTTGCTCATCAACTCAATCATGTCGGCGTCCAAGTCGATTCGGTTGTCCAGGATGCCCATGAGCACATGGAAGCCGGTGGGATAATAGCGGATGCCGGCGGTGATGCGCCGCTGGATGTCGGTGAAACTGCGCAGGGCAGCCTGACGCACTGAGACGATGGTGTTGCCGCACAGGATGAACGACACCGACTCCATGCTGTAGTTCTCCGGACTGGGAATCAGGAAGTTGGTGTTGATGAATATGGAGCTGTCATCCTCACTGTAGCGGGATGAACTCTCGATCTCTTCTGCCTGCGCGCGGCTCTGGAGGGTTGTGTTCAGGTAGCTCTCTACGGCACGCTTCTCCTCCCCTTCCGGGTCAAACAAATCAAGCCACAGCACATCTTTGCGCTGCAGGGTATTCAGGATTTCGAGATTGTTTGTGGATTCGAATTTTGATTCCGGGGTCTTGTAAAAAATTTCGATCATGACTCTCCAAGCATAACAGGTTGATAACTGGGGTGATTAACCAACAGATATCAACAACCGTTCTCGGGGCGACGTCTTTACGAATTTTATGTTAAGTACCGAAATCATTTCTGATTTTGAAATTGTCCGGCAAAGGTAAGTTTTTTTTCTAAAAAACAAGATGTTCCAGCAAAATCTTGATACCTATGGCTATGAGGATTACGCCGGCGGCGATGCCAGCCTTGCGCCCCAGCACCTTCTCGAACGCACGGCCGCCCGTCAGGCCGATTGCAGCCACCAGGGCAGTGACGGCAAAGATTGCGGCGAAAGTGACGCCCAGCTTTACTGCTCCCAGCGACATCATGGCCATGGAAATGCCCACCGCCAGGGCGTCTATGCTGGTGGCGATACCCGCCACAACCAGCGGCCAGAAATGCATCAGGTCCGCCTTGTCATCTTCAGATGCGGGCCGCACCGCCTCAACAATCATCTTTACGCCGATGAACAGCAGCAGGCCGAAGGCGATCCAGTGGTCCACCGACTCAATCAGGCTCAGGCAGGCGGCGCCCAACGCCCATCCGATGGCGGTGAAGGCGGCTTGAATAAAGCCCAGCGTAAGGTCTATCTTGAGATGAGTG
This sequence comes from Bacteroidales bacterium, assembly GCA_017962235.1. Taxonomy (GTDB): domain Bacteria; phylum Bacteroidota; class Bacteroidia; order Bacteroidales; family UBA932; genus Equibacterium. The sequence continues at coordinate 2,601 of JAGCVS010000016.1, forward strand.
CCAAGGCCTATCTTTTTACTTGAGGCGCCGAACGCCATGGTCACCGCCAGGGTGTCGGCGCAAAGGCTCAGAGCCAGCAGGAATATCTCAAGATAGGACATTTAGATACTGAATAACTGCCTGTTTACTATTGCTTTACCAAGGGTGAACTCGTCTGTATATTCGAGGTCGTCGCCAAAGGCCACGCCGCGGGCTATTGCGGAAATCTTGACCCCGCTGGCCGCCAGCTGGCGGTATATATACAGCGCCGTGGTCTCCCCTTCCATATTGGTATCCAGGGCCATGATTACCTCCTGGATGCCGTCGCGCTGCACTCTCTCTACCAGAGCCTTGATGGGAAGGTCGTCCGGGCCGACGCCGTCCATGGGGGATATCACCCCTCCCAGAACGTGATACAAGCCGTGGTACTGGCCGGTGTTCTCTATGCTGAGCACGTCGCGCAGACTCTCCACCACGCACACCAGGCTGCGGTCGCGGGAATGGTCGCCGCAGATGGGGCACACCCCGTCGTCGCTAATCATGTTGCAGTCGGGGCAGTAGCGCACCCCGCTGCGCATCTGGCTGATGGCGGAGGTGAACTTCTCTACGTTGGCGGCGGGTTCGTGCAGCAGGTGCAGGGCATATCGCAGCGCACTCTTGCGCCCGACACCCGGCAGCGAAGCTATCTGCTCCACCGCATCTTCCAGCAGTTTTGACCTGTAGTTCTGTTTATACATTGGCGTTGTATGCTTTGACGGCCTTCTTGACCGAACCGTATCTCTGTATCAGCTTTTCCGCCGTCTCGTTGTCTATGGCGGGAATCTCTTTCATAAGCGAAGCGACCGCCTTCTGCATGGCACCGTCGCCCTTCTTTTCAGATTTACCGCCAGCCTGGGCGCCACTCTCTGCCAGCGCAAGCGTGAGCAGTGCATCCAGCGCCATCTGGTTTGCGACGCGCACCTTGAGCTGATGGCTCTCAGCCACCGTTTCCAGCGTCATCTTCACCGCGATTTCCGATGCCGACGCCACGCTGGAGGCGGCATCGCAGCAGATGCATGCGGTGAGCATTCCGCGACGGCGCCACGCCCTCATCTGCACCGCCAGATCGCCGGCAGCGCCATTGTCAACGGCGATGAATATGTCGTTTTTTGTTACGTGCTCAGGAAGATCACTTTCAGACGATATCGCAAAGAATCTCTCTGCAGCTCCATACTCTCCCGGGACCTGGCATGTGCCGCCAAGGCAGAATATCCTGCCGCCTACGGCAAGCCGCTCCGCAATCTTCACGGAGAGCCTGCGAAGCACCGGTGCGGTCTGCTCCACGGCCTCCGCCATAAGCTTGTTGTTGGAGAATATCGTCTGCAGCAAATCCATCTATTTGGCAGCGTGGTATTTTACAAGCCCTTCCACGGGCTTTGCGTAAATTGGGCCCAGTTTGTAGCCGGCATTGCGAAGCATCGGCTCCAGAATATCCCGGTAGGCCTCCGCGATGCTCCCCACGAAACCCACCTTGTTGCGGCGGGGATCGTAGCGCACCACGTTGCGGGTCAGGAACTCCTCCAGACTCTCGCGGATAAGCGTGCGCATATACGGGTGGTTGCGGTGTTCCGAGATGAACATTGAGAAGCCCGCCAGAAAGCGGCTGGGAGCCTCTTCGCGGTATACCTTGCTCACGATATCTGCATATGTGAGATGATACTGACGGTCAAACTCCTTGGCCAGAGCCGCCGGCACGAATCCCTTGATATAGTCTGAGATAAGTTTCTTGCCCATGTAAGCACCGCTCCCTTCGTCGCCAAGGATAAAGCCGCCCGCTTTTGCGGTGGCGCTCATGGCCTTGCCGTCCCACCAGCAGCAGTTGCTCCCGGTGCCCAGGATACAGGCGATGCCCTCACCGTCGCCGAACAGGGCGCGGCAGGCTGCCAGCAGGTCGCTTTCAACCTCAACCTCTGCCTTGGGAAAGCACTCCACGAGGCATTCCACAAGTGCATCCTTCATCTCCCCCACAACGCCGGCGCCGTAGAACCATATCTTCTCTACGTCTTCTCCAGCCACGGGCAGGACCTCTTTCTTGAGTATCTTCTTGATTTGTGCGGGCTTGAGATATACCGGGCTGACGCCCACGGTGGAGGCCTCCTTCACCTGTCCGCCGTCCAATACGCGCCACTCTGTCTTGGTGGCGCCGCTGTCTGCAATTAACTGTTTCATTATTTCTTACGTTCTTCCCAGACGCCGTTCTTATTCCAGTTTACGTAGCCAATCACAGCCGTGATCACATAGATTGAGAATAGGATTCCGGTGGGAATCATCCCCAACTTGAAATAAAGGATGGCTGCAATAATATCAAACACGAACCACATCACCCATGAGATAATGTAGCGGCGGCCGGTATAGAAGGTAGCCAGCATGGTGTTGGTGGCCAGCAGAGCGTCCACCCAAGGCTTCCATGCGGGAGTATCACCTCCGGCGACCTTGGCCAGAACAAAGTGGAGCAGGAAGAAGACGCCTATCGCGATAGCGATTGAGACGAGTCCCACCTTCCATTCGTACGGCCGGATCATTATCTTGCCCTCGTTCTCCGTGCCCTTTATGCTGTGTTTGCTGCGGGTCCAGTCTATCAGACCGTAGATTCCGGCTCCGATAAGGTATCCCTGCACCGCTGCCATTGCATAGAGACCGTTGTGAACATAAACGGTGAGGTATGCCACTGCCGCGACGATGGCCAGATACCACATCAGCGGCTTTTGCAGAACCTGAAAAATGACATACGTAAGAGCTATGGCCGCAGCCGCCCATTCGAAATAAGTAAAGAAAGTTGCCCAGTCCATTGCTATAACTTGTAGCTCAGTTTAACCATACCGTTTGCAGTGGCTGCGGGGAAATATCCGCACTCGTCCCACTCGTAGTCGTACCATGCGTCGGCGACATACTTCGCATTCAGTATATTGTTTGCGAAGATAGCAATTTTAAGCTTACCAAAGTCATAGCTGAGGGCGAGATTCATGACGTTGTATGCGGGCAGCCTGTGGGCGGGGTTGGAGCTGTTGTCAAAGTACTGGCTCCCCACCACCTTGTCTGTGAGGGTGACGTTCAGACGGCGGGTGGCATCCCACGAGGCGGAGAAGGCCCCCACATAGCCCGGAGAGAGCATCAGGTCTGTCAAAGTGCCGTCTTCATTCACAATCTTGTTGAGGCTGAAGGTGGAATTGGCGTCCAGGCGCAGCGCTTTAATGGGCTGCCAGCCGGCTGAAAGCTCCACGCCCCGGCGGTAGCTCACGGGGATGTTGTCCTTAACAACATGGCCGGTGCTGGTAATCTTGCCGGTGGCCACCAGCTGGTCTTTGTATTCCATCAGGTAGAAGTTGGCGGCAAAGGCCAGACTTTCTGCTGAATAGCGGTATCCGAACTCATAGTCAAACAGGTGCTCCGGCACCACCTCCCCGCCGCTGGTTATCGCCTCCTTGAGGTCGCTGCGGCACGGTTCCTTGCCCGCCACCGCCGCCGATGCGTACACATTGCCGTGCTCGCTCACCTGCCAGGTGGCGCCAGTCTTCGCATTTATAAAATCATATCTGTAATGTGAATCCAGCGGGACATAATCGTCGTCCACACCGCTGATTGTATAGTCGATGTTGCGCCACTGTACGTCGCCGAAAAGATTCAGGTTGCCGTCCAGAAGATACACCGCCTCTTTGATAAATACGGAGCGGTCGTGCTTGAGGCCGCTGTTGTCGTAATAGTGCCGCTTTGTATCCACCTCAGGCATCGCCTCCACCCACTTCAAGGTCCCGAAATGGTCGCCGTCGTAGAGGGAATAGTTCACACCCGCCTGAATCATGCCGCGCACCGTCTCGTACTTGAGGTTGGCGCTGCCGGAGTAGAAATCGTTGGCCATCTGCTTCATGCGCACCAGGTTGCTGCGGGTATCGGTGTCAAAGCCATATTTCTTGAGTTTGGCGCTCTCCTTGAACTGCTCGTACCAGCCATCGCCGCGGGTATAGTTGAGGGTGGCGCTGCCGTACAGGTTATTTGCAAGCCGCACGGAATAGATTCCCTGCACTATGTGCTGCATGTAGTTGTCGGTTTCGTTGTCGTAATAGGCCAGATTGCCGTCGGCGCCGGTGTATTCGCCCGCAGGGTTGTAGCGGCGGTCTGCCGTCATCTGGTCCCAGGAAATGCCGTTCCAGGTGATGCCGGTGCGCTGCCGGCCGTGGATGTATATCAGTTTGGCACTGCTGCGCTCCCCGTACCAGCTGCCCGCCACATTCACAGAGTGGAGCCGGGCGAACGCGCGGTAGATATACCCCTCGGTGCGGTTGTAGTTGTAGCCCACATCCAGGCTGAAGCCGTGTTTGCCTAGGCCGGTGCCGGCACGTACGCCCGCCATGGCCGTCATATATGAGCCGCCAGCCAGATCGAACTCCGCGTAGGGCTTGGTCATGGGGATGGACGACTGCAGGTTGAGGCTGCTGCCAAAGGCCCCCACCCCGTTGGTGGAGCTGCCAAGGCCGCGCTGCAGCTGTGCCGAGCTAAGCATGGTGCTAAGGGACGGCAGATTGACCCAGTAGACCTCCTGCGACTCGGCGTCGTTATAGGCGATGCCGTTCAGGGTCACGTTCATTCGGGTCGGGTCGCAGCCGCGGACGCGTATCTTGGAATACCCCAGTCCTGTGCCGCCCTCGTTCATGGAGACCACGGAGGGCATCATGTTCAGCATCATCACAATGGACGATGAGGGGTTCTGCAGGGCCAGCTGTTTCCTGTCCAGCTCGCTGAAAGCCACCGGATTCTTGTCTGATACACGCGCGGCGCTCACCACGATGCTGTCCAGCGCGCTTACCAGCATGCCGTCCTCTACTGGATAAATAGCAGAAAAATCAACGTCTTGCGCCCTCAGGCCGGCGCACAGCGGCAGAAGCGCCGCAACAGCCATCAAAATCTTTTTCATAATTCTCCTTTACGCGGGTCCTAACCCGATCAAGTTCATAGGGTATCATCTCAGCTCCGCACTTTGGTGTGCGACGCACCCCTTTCTGGCGCCAAATGTAGTGGAATTTTACTAATTTTGTGCTTATGGACGTTATTATTTTCACCTCTTCGCTTCACGACACCTCACTGTTGGACAAAAAGCGCACGGACGCTCTGCAGCGCCATTTCTGCGGCCGCGAGCTGCACTTTATCAATTATCACGACGGACTTGAAGTGGCTGCCGATGCCGTCTGCTTTATCGCCACCGGCGGCACGGAGGAGCTTTTCTCGCGCATCTGGGAGAAACTACCGCAGCCGGTGATGCTGCTTTCAGACGGCTACCACAACAGCTTTGCGGCGGCCCGCGAAATCGCATCGTTCCTGCAGCAGCGGGGCGTGAGGCACACGTTGGTGAATCTGCCGTTGGAGGATGGCGCACCATGTCCTGCAGGCGATGATGCACCCGCCGCCGGCAGCGCACCCGCCCTTGACCCCTACGCCGACAAGCGCGTGATTAAAGCGCTGGCATCGGCTCGCATCGGCCTTATCGGCGGGGCATCGGCATGGCTGATATCCTCCGGCATAGACAGGGAAGCGGTCTGCAGCGACTTTGGCTGCGAGTTTATCGACATCCCCATAAGCGAAGTTGAGGAAGAATACCGCAACACCGCTGCATGCGATACGGCAGAAGCGGCTGCGACATACAGCCGCGAGGCACTTTCGGATGCAGAACGGATGTACCGGGCTCTAAAGGCAATTTGCAACCGATACCGGCTCACCGCCCTCACCATAAAGTGCTTTGACCTGCTGGGGACATGTCACACCACCAGCTGCCTGGCGCTGGCCTGCCTGAGCGACGAAGGGATTATTTCCGGCTGCGAGGGTGACGTCCCCTCCCTATGGACGCTGCTGGTTGCACGCACCCTTTCCGGTCGCCCGGCATTCATGGCCAACCCCTCTTCCAGCTGCGAGGCGGAGTGCACCGTGGACTTTGCCCACTGCACCATACCGTTCTCAATGTGCGAGAGCTATTCCCTCCCCAGCCACTTTGAATCGGGCATCGGAATCGGCGTGGCCGGCATTCTTTCGCCGGGGCCCTGCAAACTGCTCAAGATAGGAGGCACGCAGCTGCGCGAAGTCTATACCGCAGAGGGAGAAATAGTATGCAATACCCATATCGCCGCCCGCTGCCGCACCCAGGTACGGTTCCGCTTCCCCTCACGGGCAGAATATGTCAGGTTCATGGATTCCCGACTGGGAAACCACATAATTCTTTACCGATAGTTATTCAGATCAACAGGTCGTCTACCTGCAGTTTGGGAACATAGTGGATGCCGTCGCGGCGGTAATAGTTAAGGTCTGCGCCCGCCTCTGCAGGAATCAGGAATATCTTCTCTGCCGGCTTGCCGATGGCTATCACTGCGATTGGCGCCGACGGCAGTTCCAGATTGGCACGGACGGCCTCCGCGCGGAAATTCAGGATAAAGATGCCGCCCAGCCCCATCTCTGTAGCCTTGAGCAGCATGCTCTGGGCGGCAATGCCCAGGTCGATGTCTATCACCTTGTTCTCCGCCTCTGTGGCGCACACCACTATGAATGCCTGTGGCTCGCTGCCGGAGTGCGGCAAATGCTCATCCGGCAAAGCAGCGCCAAGGGTGATGTGCGGCAATACCTTGCCCGCTTCTTCCTTGGTCACAAGACGATATCTGAGCCGCTGCTTGTTCATGCCGGAAGCCACCAGAGTCGTGGCCGCAACAATCTGCTTCAACTCTGACTGCGACACCTCGCGGCTCTGGTCAAAGCCCCGCCAGCTGCGGTTCTTCTTGAGCAGAGTATCCAACGACACGCCGGTGTGCTTTACCACCGGCCGGCGTTGCAGCAGCTCTTGCTCTCTTCTTTCAAGGTAATTGTCTGCCATCCGGCTTTTTATCAGTATTTGATTACCAGCATGTCGCCCTCGTCTATCGTGAGGGTGTGGCTGCCGGGGGTGACGGCAGTCACGGCGCCGGTGCGGTCAATGAGTTCGCAGGGGGCGGTGAAAGTGATGCCGACAGTGCACTTCTCCTTATCTGTAGAGTTGACAATAACGATATACCGGGTGCCATCGTTCTCCAGAAACGATACCAGGGCAACGCGGTCGGTGTCCAGAGCGCTCACGGCGGCGGGCAGGTCGCTGTCTGTGAGTGGCAGGCACGCGAACGGCGTCAGATGAGTGAACCTGTTGGCGCTCACCTTGCAGCCCGCAAATATCTTCTCCCGGCACTTCATCTCCAGGTTTGCATCCTTCATGATATCATAGGCCTCGGTCCAATTGGTGTTGCCCATGTTGGGAGCCAGGGAGGTGCCGCCAAAATCGCGGATGGTGAAATACTGCATCACCTGTGCGCCATAGGCCAGATTGGTGTTTATCTGGAGGCGGACATTCTCAAGGGTGGGCTTCGCGTGCATGTTGTTGGGCCCTTCGCGGTCTATCCAGCAGGTGGCTGCGAATGCCCAGAAGGGGATATTGTGACGCCTGCAGGCGGCCGCAACGGCCTCGTTGCACATATACCACCAGTTCAGGATGCCGTAGCTCATGGCAGGATAGCAGTCGTAAGAGAGCAGCTTGAGGTCGCACTCGCGGGCATAGGTATCTATGTAATCGGCATAATAATCGGTGCCCAGGGCACGGATGGAGCCCAGGGGATTGAGGTTGATATACACGGGGTGAGCCGGGTCCAGCGCCTCAACATGCTCCTTTACATATTTCAGGAACGGAATCATCTTGAGGCCGGGTTCGTCAAAGATGTGCCAGCCATAGAGTGCCGGATGGTTCTTGAAGCGGTTCACAACGCTGTCTACCTGTGCGAAATCCACCTCCTCTATAGCTGAACGCCCGGTGTAGGGCGCCAGAACAGCCAGTATCTTGAGCCCAGTTTCCTGCGCCAGGTCAAGTTGCAGTTCTGCGGTATCCTGATCCAGCTCCAGGGTAATCATATCTATCCCCGCTTCTGCAAGCCGCTGGAAGTTCTCCATAGTGGCGCCGGCGTCACGGAAACCGAGGTAGCCCATGGACATAATCTTCTCCTCAGCCCCGAGGCCATGAAAGCACAGCAGCAGTGCTGCAAGAATATAGAGCCTTTTCATAAAGCCGATTTATTCAGCCTGTTTCACGCAACGGACGGGATAGCAGCGGGGACGCAAGTCGCCGTAATAGAGACGAGCCTCGCGGGTGGTGCCGTCCACCTGGGTGCGGCATCCGCCGTCGTCCCAGTATATGAAGCGGGCGGAGCAGGAGTTCCAGAGCGCGCAATAAGGGCCGGAGGGCTCGCTGCGGTCAACCGCACCTGTATAGAAACCTCCTGCATACGGGAAATATTCTTTCTCGCCGTTGTCTGCGGCAAAGGTGAAGCCATCGGAGAGGAACTCCAGTTTTTCGGGTACCTGAAAATCTATGAAGGTATTCGAAGGAGCCACCAGATAACCGGCAGGGCACGGGTCGTAGATGGTCTTTACCATATCCTTAAGAGGGTGGCAGAATGCAAAGTCGGGGTTACCCCAGAGATAATGGTTGGTCTCGTCTTTGCTCACCACATACCAGTCAAAGGCGTCATATACGTCCCTCCCTGCAACCAGCAGTAACGGACGTGTGGGGTACTTCACGGCATATGCCAGGGACTTCTCTTCGTTGAAGTACATCTTCTTGAGGACCTGCTTTGCAGTGAACGGATCCTTGCGGCCCCACTGGTAATACAGTCCGTTGGCAGCATCACCGCTGGTGGCAGTGGCGCCCAGGTTGCGGTCCATCACGGTCCAGGATATCTTGTCACGATTGGTGTGGGTTATCTCCTTAGGGGCGTCGGTACGCCAGATATGCCAGCTCCACAGCACTTCGCCGGCAGCATCGTAAACTGCGACCTGGGCGTTGCCAAGCTGATCGCCGGCACGGAAATAAACCTTGCTGCCATCAAAGCATACGTCGCTCACGCAGCCGTCGTTGCTCAGTATCTTGGCTGCGGAAGGGGCGATTGTGGTGCTCTCGGTATGGAACTGTGCGCCGGGGATGATGCCCTGCTGCCCGTTGCCGATAACGGTGGCGTCAAAGCAGTAGAGGCCCGGAGCCGATACGATATAGCAGTTGGCATGGCCGGCGTTGCTGAGATTCACAGCCGCATCCCATGCAGAGCCGCCTGAATGTTTCTTGGAGCACCCTGCAGCGGCGATGAGTGCAACCGACATCAACAAAACGAATATCTTTTTCATAACCTGAACTTATTATCTGTATTTGATTACCAACATATCACCTTCGTCTATCACGAACTTCTCCTTTCCGGGCTGATGTTCAGTGAACTTGCCGTCGCGGTCTATCGTATATGCCATGGCTGCGAATTCCACCTCGGCGGTGAATTTCTCCATGCAACTGCTGTTCACCACAGCAATGTAGCGGTTGGGGCCGTTCTCCACAAACGATATCAGCGCTGTCTTGTCGGAGTCTATGGAAACTATCTCCTCCGGCAGGTCCTCCTCCAAGAGCGGCAGGCAGTAGTAGGGAGTGAGATGGGTGAATCGGGTCTTGGTCACGTTGCCGCCGGCAAACACATAGCCGCGGCGGTGCACCTCAGCGTTGAACTCCTTCATCAGGTCATACAGGTATGTGTACTTGCAGTCCACCGTGATGGGAGCTATGCACTGCTTGGAGTATGAGCGGTACACAAAATACTGCACCACCGGTGCGCCGAATGCCAAGTCTGTGTAGACCTGCAGACGCATGTTCTCCATGGTGGGTTTCTGGCGGGCGGGTTGCTCGTAATCCATGCCGCAGGAGGCGGTGAACAGCCAGATTGGAATACCTTTCTCCTTGCCCACCTCATAGTTGGCTTCCAGGCAGCGGTACCACTCGTTCATCACGCTGCCGTCTATCAGCACCGGATACTGGTCGTATGAGAGGATATCCATATGTGTACCCTCCACCATCTTGCGGATATAATCGGTATAATAATCGGTGCCAAGGGCACGGATGCTGGCGTGCGGGTGGAGGTTGATGTGCACCGGCACGTCGGGAGCGATTGCCTTGATCCAGTCCCTGCGCTGTTTGAGCTCAGGTATCAGGCTAAGGCCCGGCTCGTCAAAGATGTGTATCATCATCAGGTCGGGGTCGTCCTTGCACCTTTCAATCACGCTGGCAAGCTGGGGGTGATGCAGCGAGTACTTGAGGCCGGCGTTCTTGATAAGGCCCAGCTTGAACTCCAAGGTGGCCATCATGTCGCTGTCGTCCAGCACGCCGTCGCCGTTCATGTCCATTCTCTCGCCACCCTCCAGGGTTATCATGGTAAAGCCGGCTTCAGCCACCTTGTTGTAATCTTCCTGAGTAGTGTTGACCCTGTCCAGGCCGCCGAACGGGAGCAGGTCCACTTTCTTTCTGGTAGCTGCGGTATAGGGGTCCTTTATCATTATCGGGAGCTTTGCCCATTCCCGCGTTCCGTCTGCAAATATCGCCAGGGCCTCCAGATCCACCTCCGTAGCTGGGTCGGGAGCGGTGACAACAATGCTGCCGCTGCGTCCGTCGCGCTCATTCAGTTTCACATCCCAGCCGTAACCCGCCTTGGTGGACACGGCCACCTTTGCATCTGCAGGAAGCGTGTACTCTATGGTGACGCTCTCCCCGGCACTGACGCCGTAACGGGCTTTGTCAAACGACCATACATTCTCTGCAGCGCCCGCCGCAAACGGCAGAGCCAGCAGAGTAACCAATACCAACAACTTTATTCTCATATGCTAAAGATTATTTCTTTTCCTTAAGGGTGACCCTGTACATAGAGGGCCAGTATTTGCCGGTGAGGAAAATCTCACCCGTATCGGGATTGTGCGCGATGCCGTTCAGCACATCGGTGTGGGCGGTACGCCGCTGCTTTGGCAGCAGTCCGCGGCAGTCTATCACCCCTTCCACCTCACCGCTGGCGGGATCGATAATCACAATCTCGTCTTTGAGATATATGTTCGCCCAGATTTTACCATCGATGAATTCCAGCTCGTTGAGATGATTCACGCTCTTGCCCCCCTTGCGCACGGTGATGCTGCGCACAATGGTGAAGGTCTTGGGGTTGATGAAATATATCTGGGCGCTGCCGTCGCTCATTATAAGCAGCCCGCCGTCTGTGGTAAGCCCCCACCCCTGGCGCTTGTAGACCTTCTGCCCGACGCGCTTGAAGGTGTTTTTGTCATATATGAGGCACACCCCTTCCAGCCAGGTGAGGATATACAGTTCGTCACCTATGGTACAGCTTCCTTCCGCAAAGATCTCCTTGTCCAGCTCTACTTCGCGCTTTGCCTTTCCGGTTTCAATATCCACCTCCATCAGACGCGACTCTTCATACTGGCCGGCCGTCTCGAACAGCCTGCCGCCGTCAAAGAAGAGTCCCTGGGTATACGAGAGGGTATCGTGAGGATACTCCTGCTCTACATTCACCACATAACGGGTCATCTTGCCCGCCGGCGCACAGCATGCCAGGGCCAGTGAAACAAGTGCGACGGAGAGGAATGCCTTCATCGGTATGATATTAATTGGTGGCTGTTACAGCAAGCGATTTTACCACGCTGCGCCCCTGGCCATCCGATACGAATACCAGTATTGAAGAGGAACCGGCTGTCGCGGGAGCCTTGACCTGTATCATGCCATTGGCATGGTCTGTCTTTGTCAGGTTCGCCGTCCATGAGTCCTTTGTATAGAGGATAATCTCCGTATGCGCGTCGCCGCCCGCTATTTCATAGCTGATGGTGCGTCCGCCGCCTGCCTCCATAGTGAGGCTATAGGTGCTCAGGGTAAGCGTCAGCGGCCTGACCTTGACTAGGGTGATGCGCGTCCCGCCGGCAAGCACAAACACCACCGACTCTTCGCTGTCAATCACCTCGTCTATCACGGGGACGCCGACTTCTCCCGCGACGGTCCATGTGGCACCGCCGTCCAGCGATACCTTGATGACGCCATCGGAGACTATGAACTGCGGCGTAACGGAAGCGGTGCAGGCCTCCACCTTGTTGCCGTCGGCATCGGTGAGCCATTTGCCCCCCACCATCCAGTAATACTTCCCCTCGAAAAGGCCTACCGACACATTCGCGGTGGAGTTATATACGGTGACGGATCCGGAGTTCTTGAAGGTGACGGTGTACCCCACCACCTTGCCCCCTTCCGTAACGGGGCTAAAGGAGACCACCTCATCTGCTATCTGAAGTGCCTCAACAAGTTTCTCCAGAGCCGCGACATTGTCGTTCACCTTGGAGTTGGCGGTTGCCAGCTCGTCCAGCTGCCGCTGCAAATCGGCAATCTCGGTGTCATAATCATGACAGGAGACTGCGCACAGGGCACATGCCGCGATTATCAGGAGAAATCTTCTCATTGATTATTCATACTTGAACACCAGCATGTCGCCGCCCTCCAGAGGGAAGCGGGAAATGCCGGGCTGCAGCTCGGTGAATACGCCGTCGTGGTCTATCACATAAATCATGTCTGCCACGTCTATTGCAACCTCCTGGGTCCAGTTCCAGAGGCTGTTAACAACAACCATATACTTGTTGCCCTTGTTCTCTACAAAGGAAACCACGGATTCGCGGCTGGTGTACAGGCTGTTGATCTGAGGAGGCAGGTCGGCCAGGCTCAGGCTCTCGCTCCAGGAATCTATCACCATGTATTTGCGAACCTTGGGAACATCGCTACCGGCAAAGACATAACCGCGGTTGTGCATCTCGGTGCAATAGTCCTGACATATATCGTATGCGGTGGTATATGTGCCGTCTGCCATGACGGGCGCATAGTTGGTACCCGATGTTGCGCGGTATACGAAGAACTGGTTCACCTGTGCGCCGTATGCCAGGTTGGTGTTGCACTGCAGACGCATGTTCTCCAGAGTGGGGTCTTCCCTGTTCCACTCCCGGCAGCAAAGCGTGAATGCCCAGAACGGTATTTTGTGCCTTAGTGCACTCTCGCGCACAGCAGCCAGAGACCTGGGCCAGGAGGGATCCATAAAACCGGCATATACGGGATACTGGTCAAACGTGATAAACTTGAGGTCGCACTCCGTTACAAATGTCTCTACATATTCAAAGTAGTCGTCCACACCCAGGGAGCCCTTGGAGGCGCTGCTGGGGTGCAGGTTAACATACACCGGATGTGCGGGGTTGGGGTCCAGTTCCTCGATTCTGTCCTTCTCGTATTTTATCTGACCGATATTCAGGGTGGACGGTTCGTCGTATATCTGATAACCGGCAAGCGCGGGCATATCCTTGGCAACGGCGATTATCTCGCTGAGGGAAGTTGAATTCTGGTCGCGGTAATAGTCACCGGCAGGGCCATTCACAAACAACACACCCTTGAGGCCATACTTGTGCGCCAGCTCCAGCTGCTCTTTCCAGTTGTCCACGGACTCTATGGTGAGCATGTTCATGCCGCACTCCGCCATCTTCTGGAAGTGGTAGTCGGTGGCGATGCCGGGGTGGAAACAGTAATAACCCATTGCAGCCACATCGGTACGGGTGGCGTCGGTGTAGGGGTCACGGACCATCACGGGGAGGACGGTTGTGGTTCTGCGGCCTTCTGGCGTAGTGGCGGTAACAATCAGGTCGGTAACCACTGCAGGGTCGGGAGCCGTGAGGGTGATGGTACCCGATTTGGAGCCGGAACCGCTAACCTTTGCAGTCCACCCTTCCCTGACTATCACACTGACCTCAGCGGCCTCTTCAAGGGTATAGGAGAGGGTTACGCTGCCGCCCGCATCCACTGCGTAGCGGTTTTTCTCAAATGTAAAACTCAGAGGGCCGCTGCTGTACTCAGAGAGTTCTGAATACTGTGAGTCGGGCACGCCCGGAATCTGCTCCTGCTGAAATGCAGCTAGGTCCTTCTGCAGCTGTTCCAGCTGATCTTTTTCTTCTTTCTGGCAGCCAGCGGCGATGAGAGCCACGGCGATAAGGATTATATAAAGCTTCTTCATAGTCTATTTGTATTTAAGCACCAGCATCTCACCCATCTCCAGCCAGAGGTCGTGGGCTCCGGGCCTGAGCTCCTGAAACTGGGCATCTTTATCGATGAGATATACCGGGCTGCTCAATTCTATGCTTACAACCTGGTTTGCGGTCCAGTAGTTATTTACAATTACGATATATTCATTGCCATCATTCTCAATAAATGATACGGTGGCGCCAGAAGTAACTTCCAGACTCTTCAGGCACTCCGGGAAATCCAGCACGGAGAGATATTTCTCAATGGGTGCCAGAGGCCCTGTCTGACGGACGCAGTTCACTTTGGAGTCCTTGAACACAAACGCTCTTTTCTGCATTCTCAGGTTGGCTGCCTTGAGTTCTTCATATGCCTGTGTCCAGGTACCGTCCCGCATAATGGGGGCGTAATCGGTACCGCTGTAGTCCTGTATGGTAAAATACTGTACAGTCTGCGCGCCATACGCCAAATCAGTATAGATCTGCAGCCGGATATTCGATGCGGTGGGCTTCTCCCTGCGGAGGGTGGTGCCCGTCTCCTTGTTTATCCAAGTGCTGGCGGCAAATGCCCAGAAGGGTATGCCGTGACGCTTGGCGGCGTCCGCCACCGTGGCCAGGCACATATGCCATTCATTCTGAATAGCTCCCACCAGAACCGGATAGATATCGAAAGATATGAAGTCGAAATCCATATAATCCGACATTATATTAATGTACTCTGTGTACGTTTGCACGCCCATGGAGTTGGGAGAAGCGTTTGCAAGCAGATTGATATAAATCGGACGGGTAGGATCGATCCTTCTGATTTTATCCTTGACGGCCATAAGCCTCCAGATATCGTCTACACTGGGTTCATCGCACATGTGATACCCGAATACAGAGGGCTGGTCCTTCAGATAGCCCACCACCTCATCAATGGCGGTGTCTTCCATGTTGTCGTACCAGTAGTTGCCCTGATTGCCCACAACGGCCAGGGTCTTGAGCCCCGCCTGTGCAGCATTGTCTATATACTGCTTCCAGTCGCCCTCGTCTGTCTCTAGAGTGACCATGGTGAGTCCCGCATCGGCCAGCTTCTGATAATTCTCTACGGTGGCGTTCCAGGGCTTGAAGCAATAGTAGCCCATCGCCTCCATCTTGGGTTGGTTGTCCTCGCTGTAGGGGTTGCGCACAAGAATGGGCAGTATGGCAGCGGTACTGCGCCCTGAGGCTGCAGTAGCGGTAACCACAATGTCACGGTAGCTGGCAGGGTCGGGTGCAGTGACCACAATATCCCCTTCGGTACCGCCTGTAGCGTTCAGCATAACGCTCCATCCTCCCTTAGGCAAAACCTCAACCTCGGCTGCCTCCGGCAGACTGTAATGAATAGTGATGCTGCCAGCCGCGTCTACGCCGTAAAAGTCCTTGTCAAATGAGAATACAAAATCGCCTTCCAGCGCCGGTTTCAAACCGGAAGCATCGGGCAACTGCGGTGCCTGCTCCTGCTGCATAGCTGTTAGATCGCCCTGCAACTGCTCCAGCAGCTCCCGCTCCTGCTTGTTGCAGGAGAGTGCCGCCATCAGCATCACAGACAGTATGAGCGCCGCTTTTCTCATTCTTCTTTTATTCGTATTTGATGACCATAAGGTCGCCTTCGTCTATTACAAACTCTTCGCTTCCCGGCCGGTGCTCCGTAAAGGAGCCGTCCGGCTCTATAGTGTACACCATATCGTTGAAGGTCACTTCCACAGAAATCTTCTGGGTATAACTCTGGTTGACCATGGCGATATAACGGTTGCCTCTGTTCTCTATGAACGATACCAGGGCTGTGCCGCTGGCGGCGATGGATTCTATCTGCTGCGGCAGATTGGCCTGCGAAAGGGCATCGCCCCAGATTGCGGGGCTGTCGGTAAAGCGGATGTCCTCCACGGAGCAGCCGTTGAACACATATCCGCGCTTCTGGATCTGATGGCAGGCTGTCTTGAGATAGTCGTATGCCTCAGTCCATGTTCCGTCCAGCATGATGGGGGCGAACGTGGTGCCGCCGTATTGCTGTATGGTAAAGAACTGTACCACCTGGGCGCCGTAAACCATATCCGTGTATGCCTGCAGGCGCAGGTTCTCTACCGACGGACGGCCGCGGACAATGGTGCCTCCCTCGTTGTCTATGTGGCAGCTTGCAGCAAAGGCCCAGAAAGGTATGCCGTATTTGCGGGCCATGTCGGACACAGCGCGCAGACACATGTGCCAACCCTGCATGTAGGTGCCGTCTGTGAGTATGGGATACATGTCAAACGACAGGAACTTCACGCCGCAGTCACGGGCAAAGGCCTCTATGTAATCCCTGTAAGTGGTTGTACCCAGGGAGGCCGACGAGCCGTCGGGGTTGAGATTGATATATACAGGGTGCTCCGGGTCCAGCGACTCTATCTTCTCCCTGATCCGTTTCAGACGGGGTATCCTATCTGTGCTGGGCTCGTCAAAAACGTGGTATGCCAATGTACCGGGCTGCTCCTTGAGATAACCCACCAGCTCGTCCAGATACTTGTAATTGTCGGGGTCACCTGCCCAGCGGTCGCCGGCGAAACCTATGATGGCCAGCGACTTCATCCCTACCTTCCATGCCCGCGCCACCTGGTCCTTAAAGTCGTAATCCTCGCACTCTACCGTTACCATATTCAGGCCGGCATCTGCCAGCTTCTGGAAATTGGCCTCGGATGCGTGTTGGGGCTTCAGGCTGTAATAACCCAGCAGGTTGGCCTGGGTGCGGGTGGCATCGGTATAAGGGTCGCGGACAATCAGGGGGATGATTGCGGCCGCGATTTTACCGTTTTCTGCGGTGGCAGTCACCGTAAAGGTTGCGGGCGCTGCGGGGTCGGGGGCGGTAAGGGTAATCGTTCCGGTGGTGGCGCCGGTGGCGTTCACAGTGGCGGTCCAGCCCTCCCGGGGGGAGACAGTTACAGCACACGCCTCGCTCAGAGTGTAACCGACAGTCACACTGGAGCCAGCATCCACGCCGTACCTTTGCTGGTCAAAGACGATGGCAAAGGGGCCATCCGACAGTGCGGGCACGACCGCCTGCGGTACGGCGCTGCCATCGGCGTTCTGCAACTCTTCCAGAGAAGCCTGTAGCTGTTCCAGCTCCAGCTTCTGCTCTTCGTTGCAGGCTACCGGAATAACCAGCACGGCCAGCAATACGTATAACAGAACCCGTCTCATGTATTATTCAGCCACCTGCTTTACGCAACGTACAGGGATTGCGCGTGCGCGCATGTCACCCTGGTACCAGTAAACGGTGTGTGTTTCCTTATCCACAACGGTGACAGCTGCACCTGCGCTCTCGTTGACACCGTATCTGCCTGCGCAGGAATGCCACAATGCCAATTCTCTCCCAACGGTGCCGCCGCGGTACATCCTGCCGGCAAAAGGATAGAAGCTTTCCTGTCCGTAATCGCCGCGAACGATCATACCCTCTTCTGTATACTGGGTGCGGGTCTCGTCACGGAAAATCAGGAAGGCATTTGCCGGGGGAACCATGTAGCCTACAGGGCACGGGTCATAGATACTCTTGCTCAGGTCTTTCAGATGGCGGTTCTTGCCATAATCGGGGTTGCCCCACAGATAGACGTTGGCAGTTGAATACCAGTTGCCGTCTGAGTTGCCGTCTGCGGTATAAGGGCGCTGGGGATACCTGATTGAGAAGGCGAATGCATGGGAACTGTTGTTTGCCATGCTGTTCATTGCGGTATTTGCCTCAAACGGATCCTTGCGGCCCCACTGATAATACACGCCGTGGGTTGCGGTTCCGTCTGCAGGGTCTGCGCTGGTTGCACCCAGGTTGCGGTCCAGGGTAGTGAACCGCAGAAGGTCAGGATTGGTATGGGTACGTTCCTGAGGTGCATCGGTGCGCCAGATATGCCAGCTCCACGCTGTGATTCCACGGGAGTTCTTTATGGCGATTAGTGCATTTCCCTCTACATCGGTTGCATGGAAATAAACCTTGCCATCTTTCAGGGTGGGTGTACCCGAGATTACATCACCGGTGTTGTAAACTATCTCTACCCTGACAGGTTCCAGTACAGAAGATGCGGGGAAATCGGTATACGGAGCAGCGGTGCTGGGCATGATGCCGGAGTCGCCGCAGCCTGCCACGGTAGCGTCAAAGTAATAATCGCCCGCCTTGGTAATGATGTAGCAGTTTGCAGTACCGTTAGCGCTCAGGTTCTCACCGGAATCCACGGGCCTGGGCTCCTGCCATACCATCACTGTCTGGGTATAAGTGTCAGAAGAAATAACAACCTTGGCGCTGCGCATTGCTTCACCGTTATTGGGCTGTGCGGTAAGGGTAACGGTCTCCTCGCGGACAGCCTTGGTGCCACCCATGGTAAGCCAGTCGGCACCGGGCTCTATTGTAACATCGTACTTGTCCAGATTGATATACAGTTTTATATCCACCTGCGAACCGGACCACAATGCGCTGTATGCATCCCATGCAGGGTACATCACAGGGAATTTCTCATCCACTTTAAGGGTATCGAAATTGATGGCGCAGGTAACGGTATGACCCAGCCCGTCGCCAAACAGTAGCTGTGCACTCTTGCCGGCAGCGGGTTCCAGAGCGGTTACTACAACCTGTCCCTTGGTCTCGTTCTCCCAAATAATCTGGTAGCCCCAATGATCGGGCAGAACCGGAATCACGGTATAGCTGTTTGCCTCACCATCAATAAGAAAATCGATAACAGCGGTTCCTTTGGTTGCCATGGTACTGCCGTCGCCGCTAATCATAACCGCGATGGTTGCATCCTTGGCAAAGTCCACAACTGTACCGCCAAGGAATGTCACGGCGATATTGGAGCCATCCTCATTTATTGACTGCACCACCGGCTTGTCAGATTTGGAAATCTGCTGCCAGGTCTTCTGGCCGTCGGTGCTCACCTCAATCGCATCTTCGCTCACACGGAACTCGGGAGCGGTGGCGATGGTGGCGTTCTTGCCTGAAGCATCTGTGAGCGGAGTGCCGTTGAGAGTCCAGAAATAGTTTCCGTCCTGAACTCCCACAGAAATAGCTGCCGTCTGGTTGGGAACGCTCACGGTACCGTTGCTCATGAACTTGAAATCGTAGCCGGTTTCTGTCTTGGTAACCGATACAATCGGGTCACCGGACTGCTTGATGAGCAGCACATCCCTGAGGCCGCCGAGAGAGTTGGTAATGGTTGCCAGGTCCTCGCGGTTTACAATGAGTTGTTCAATCTTCTTCTGCGTCTCTTCTATCTGAGATTCATAGTCCACGCAAGAAGTAACCAGCAGCGCACACGCCGCCATGATGGTAAGGATTATTCTTTTCATATTGTTAAATAGTGCATTATTTCAAAATGGGTCGATAAATCGCGCTAAGATACCCATTTTTGGGCATAAAACAAAACCCATCGAAATATTACGCAAAAAAGGTACCCCGTTGCAAGGATACCTTTTCAATTACTAGCGCCACTTAATTACCAGCATATCACCCTCGTCTATGATGAATCGGGTCTCTCCAGGCGGCTGTTCAGAGAATTCCCCCTCGCGGTCTATCGTATAAACCGCCCGGGTAAAACCGATATAGACTGATATCTTTTCCTGCCAGGACTTATTGCACAGCACCACATATTCGTTGCCGCTGTTGCGGATAAAGGAGACCACGGCGCTGCCGTCGGTGCTGATGCCGCTTATGGCGTCGGGCAGATCGGAAGTTTCCGGATATGTGCCGTGAAGATAATAATCGTGGCCTATGTGGCGGAGTTTGTATACATCGCCGCGGGCAAACACGAACTCCCGGCTGTGCACCTCATGGTTGTATTTCTGTATATCGTAATAGACAGGCTTGTATGTACCGTCGCCCATTATGGGGGCATAGTCGCTGTCGCTCAGACACTTCCACACAAAGAACTGGTTGCACTGGGCGCCGTATGCAAGATTCACGTTGCCCTGCATGCGGATGTTCTCCAGAGTGGGGTCTTCCCTCCCCTGTAGCCTGCTGCAAAGCAGGAACGCCCAGAAAGGCACTCCGTGACGCCGGGCCGCGTCACGCACTACATTCAGCGAATGGTACCACGAATTCTCCACCCCTTCCAGTCGCACCGGATACTGGTCAAAGGTGATGAACTCCAGATCGCAGACGCTGGCAAAATGTTCTACATACTCTTCATAAGAATTCGCTCCCATTCCTGCCGTGGACACCGTGCTGGGATGCAGGTTTATATAAACCGGACGGTCGGGGTCCAGTTCGTTTATCCTCCTTTTGGCAGTGGCAAGACGGTTGGCAATTGCGGTGCTAGGCTCATCTGCAATCTGATATGCGCAGATGGCCGGATATTGCTTGGCCTCTGCAATCAGGGCATCCAAACCCTTGTAATTAACGGGGTCATCGGAATAGAGACCGGCGGTGTAATTGATAAACAGGACCACCTTGACACCGGTCTGCTCCGCATAGCGGCACTGGTCGCGCCACCATGGGCCGTGTATCAGATCTTCTCCCTCTACGGTAATCATGGTCATTCCCGCATCGGCCAGCTTCTGGAAATTCTCCAGAGTGCCGAGAGTCCCATTCAGCCCGTTATAACCTAGCGATTCAATGCGGGGGCTTTGGGTATTGCAGAAAGGTTTGCGCACGAATACCTGGAAGAAGGTTTCCGCCACGCTGCCGTTCTGGGTTGTCGCCTTAATTCTCACTATTGCGGGCGAGGCGGGATCGGGAGCGGTGACTTTTATGGTTCCTTCATTTTCACCGGACTGCGCATTCTCCACCACTATACTCCACCCTTCCCCGGCCTCAGTCTCCAACGTGGCGGGCTGGTTCAGGGTATAATGCACCTCAAAGCTCCCCCTTGCATCTACCCAGCAATCGCATTTGTCCAGAGCGATACTCAAATCGGGCAAGACAATCTGCTGCGCATCCGGCAACCCATACGTCGCACCCTCAAGCTCCGACTTCTGCTCTTGCAGTTGGGCCAGCTGCTCCTTCAGCTCTCCGTTGCACCCCGCAAAGAGAGCCGCAGCCAGCATCAGTATTAACAACGATAACCTGCGCATCAGCGGATAGAAACTACTTAACCAGTTGTTCTACCGCCTCTATGATGATGTGAACTGCGGTGATGTGCATCTCCTGGATGCGGTCGCTGTAGCCCTTGTGGGGCACGGCTATCACGGCGTCTGAGAGCGCCGCAAGCGGATTGTCTCCGGCACGGGTGAAGCCAACCACCTTCATCCCCTTCTCGAGGGCCACGCGGGCTGCCTCCACCACATTCTTGGAAGTGCCGCTGGTAGAAAAGCCGCACAGCACATCGCCGGGGCGGCCCAGTGTCTCCACAACGCGGGAGAAAATCTTCTCGAAAGAGTAATCGTTGGTGGTGCAGGTGATGTGCGCCGGGTCGTTTATGGCCATTGCCGGCAGCGGGCCGCGGCTGTCGCGGAAGCGTCCTGTAAGTTCCTCCGCAAAATGTGTGGCATCGCACAGCGACCCGCCGTTGCCGCAGGTGAGCACCTTGCCCCCAGCCTTTATGGAATCGGCTATCAAATGCGCCGCCTTATTGATATTCTCCACCGTAGCGGCATCGCCCACAAAGGCCTGCGCCACGCTGAGGTGTTCGTCAAGACTGTTCTGAATCAATTGTTTCATAATCTTCAGATAAAATCAGGACGAAGGTATGAAAAAATACCGATTCTTATTCGAATATCGACGCAGGGACTTCGCCGGTCCAGACCAGAGGCTGCTCCAGCCCGAAAAGTTTAAGCACGGTGCTGGCGGTATTGACGGTATTGTTGGGCTCCTCCATTGTGAACCCCTTCTTGATGCCGGGACCTGCAATGACCCAGGGGACAATCATCTCCTCCGGAGTTACGCCGCCGTGACCGTCGTGGATACCGCCGTGGTCGGTGATGAACATCAGGTGGGAATCGTCGTAAAGTCCCTTTTCCTTGAGGAAGGCAACCACACGGCCGACCTGCTCATCACCCTGCTCGATGGCCTGGATATACTCCGTAGACATCCAGTTGTGCTGATGTCCCATCTCGTCAGGCCAACAATCGTAGAGGAAAACAAACATATCCTCACCCCGGTTGGCGGAGATAAACTCCATAGCCTTGTCGCACAGTGCAGGATAGTTGTTGTCCGCCAAAAGCAGTTTATCGTCGAAATACTTCTGATTCAACGGATACACCAACTGCTGCCAGCCCCAGTAGTATGCAGTCTTGACCCCTTTCTCGTGGAGAATCTTGTATACCGACGGGAAATAACCATCTTCATCGGTCTCTACGGCATCCAGCGCGTGCCGCTTTCTGGTCCAGTCGTTATTCACTACGCCATGGATCTCCGGCCCCGCACCCACAAGGTGGCTGGTAAAGTTGGGTAGCGTCATTGAAGGCATCTGCACACGGGTAGTGAAAGATGCGCTTCCTGCAGCTATCAGAGCATCGATATTGGGAGTATTGGCCTGTTCCAACCCGTCTACGCGGACTCCGTCAAAGGCAAAGATGATAACTCTTTTGCCCTTGCCTGTCTCGGCCGCATTGATATCCTTGCATGATGAACCAAGAAGTGACGTTGCAGCAACGGCTGCTCCGGCCGCCACTGTTTTCTTTACAAACTCTCTACGGGATATTTTCATATGATGTGTTTTTATTTATCGCAGATATGTGGCACTAAGGTGCATGACAGAAAGTGAAGAGACGAATCGGTCAAAGTCATCAAACCCATTCTTTGGGGTGAAGACCAATTCTACCGGACGGCCGGGAAAGAGGGTGAAGCTGTTGTCGTTGAATTCTCCGGGGATGTTCCCTACTCCAACCCAAGTGAAGAATGCCGGTTTGTCAGTGGTGAGAGTCACCGTCCAGTGACCGTCACGAACGGCCGGAGTACAGGAAACCGAGGCCTTCTCCAACGGACTGTTCTTGAATTCGTCGAAAAGCCAGGTGTTATAGGCCACTGGCTCACCAGCGCATTCCAGCGACAGTTCTAGGAAACGGCACTTTCTCTCCGCAGCCGAGCCGAACTCGGCAAGTGCAAATTCTGCAGCCTTCAGGGACGAATCCTCACCGGCGCTAACCTGGACGGTCTTCTCCCATATCACATTACCGTCAAATGACCACAACCGCAAGACAGCGTTGTAAATCTTATCGGCGCCTGTGTCATTCACCACCCACACACCCAAACCGCCATCATCCTCAGAAGGCACTGCGGTGATGATTTCGGGCGCGAAGAACCTTTTTGCGTGATAGTGACTCTGTTTCCATTTGCCGTCATATTCTACCGATGCCCAGGATGTTCCGGGCCAGATGTCGTTCAGTTGCCAGTAGATGACGCCCATACAGTTTGGTTCCAGAGTGCGCCAATATTGCGAACAGGTCTCGAGGCCCATAGCCTGCTCTACCTGAGAGAGATAGCACAGGTCCTCCATCCTGTTGGGGAAGTAGAAATGCAGGCGCAGCCGGTCCATGATTATTTGGTTGCCGCGACGTCCGTCGGTTACCTCCTTCACGTGATGCTCGAACTCCGGCGACCAGATATTGGCGGCGCCGGGCGACGAATACTTCACCACCAAATCGTATCTGGGGAATGAGGAATGGCCTATTTCAGAGCAGAAGCGCGGCCTTACCTTGTAATAATCAGAAAGCGGCCCTGCAAACTTGGAGACCGACCAGAGGTGCATGTCACCCTTGGTATCCTCTTTCCAATTGTCTGTCTGATAATCGCCCGGGCCAGCGCAAGGCGAACTGGGCCAGTAGACGCGAGCCGGATCCACCTCAGCCACGACACGGCCGCGAAGCTTTATCAAAGTGTCCAGCTTGGAAGTATAGAAATGACGGTTTTTACGGGTCACGTCCCACCATCCAAGTGCACCCACGCATTCGTTATCCCCGCACCACATCGCTATGCAGCTATGGTCGCGAAGGCGGCGCAGCTGATGGTTCAGCTCTGCCTCCACCTCGTCCAGGAAGTACTTGTCTGCAGGATAGATAGCGCAAGAGAACATAAAGTCGTGCCAGAGCATCAGGCCCAGCGAGTCACAGATATTGTAAAACTCCTCGTGCTCAAACTGGCCGCCGCCCCAGTGGCGCAGCATATTCATGTTGGCATCTCGGGCGCTGGTCAGGAAATCGGCATAGCGTTCATACGTCTGGCGGGATTCAAACAGCTCGCACGGCACCCAGTCGGCGCCCTTTGCAAACATATCGCGCCCGTTGATACGGAAAGTCATGCACATCCCCTCCTTGCCATAAACGGTGTCGGGGTGATTCACCACCTCAACCTGCCTCAGACCAATCTTTTTGGAGACACGACAACCCTCTACGGCCACTTCAAGAGGATACAGATACTGCTCCCCCATCCCGTTGGGCCACCAGAGGCGGGGATTCCTCACCGCAAAATCAAAAGAGACGATGTTACCTCCGGCGGCAAGCTTAACCTTCCGGCTCTTTTTCTGACCCGCAAACGATGCCGAAACGACCGATGAACCACCTGCGGGCGATGTTATCTCGACATTTACCTTGACTCCGACGCGCCCCTTGCGGGAGAAATCCTGGTCGCAATAGACATAATCTATGCGGGCGGCATCAACGGCGATGAGTTCCAGCGGCCCGGCAAATCCGGTCACCATCTGGCACGGGCCCCAGTCCCAGCCGCCGTGGCAGGTCGGCTTGCGGATGGTGTTGATGTCGGGCACAAGGCCCACCTCCGACATCGGCATCGGATAGCCATAACCCTTCGCAACCTTTTCGCACTCATTCCAGGCGCTGTGAAAAAAGCCCTCAATAACGTTTTCGCCCGCCTTGAGATACGGCTTCACATCCCACTCCCAGCGGCGGAAACGGTTAGTGGTACTACCCACTTTATGTCCGTTTATAGATATATCGCAGAATGTATCCACATCCTCTGCACGCAGATATACAGCTTCATGCGCCAGAAAAGAAGCATCCAAAACAAATGTCTTGCTGAGAACCCAGTCTTCTCGCCCTACCCAGAGATTATCCAGTTCGTTGAAGGCATAATACGGGTCTTTTATCAGGCCTGCCTCCAACAGTGCAGAATGGACATCTCCCGGCACAGTAACTGCCAGATTCCGCGGAGCATCTTTACCGGCAATATCCAGCCGCCACTCACCGGAGAGGTTCAACAGCTCGCCCGCAAAGGCAGAGAGCGACAGTACAAGGGCCGCCGCAACTGTGATTATTCTTTTCATAGAGGTTTGATTTCCAGAAACAGTACGTTGCTCGCCTCAATCCTTTCGCTGCCCAAAGTAAGCACTCCCTTCTTTACATCCGCCTCCTCCGTCACAGGCGTCAGGCGCGAGCATTCTATATACTTTTCTCTCTTGGTTTTATACTGCCGGATGGCGGAAGCACGATTTAGCGTCACAGTCATATCCAGCAACGGGTCGTCCGGACTCCAGGAGAAGTCGGACGTCGTGATGCCCAACTCCTCCCAGTCCGCTAACCAATCATCAAAAAAGTTGCAATCGTCATTTACAAGATATCTCGTAATCTGTACCTTCTTTGCGTCGAAAGGCAACTTAATTTGCATACCATAATTGAAACGCCTGGAATAGTTCAGGGCGTTCTTGAAATTATAAACCATAACCCTGACGGTACTGCCGTCGGTGGCGGCAAGGCAATCCACTTCAGAATCATCCAGCGCCTCTATAGAGACATCAGTCTTGGCCCTGTTCATCCCCTCGAATTTGGCGATATTGCGAGCCACGTGATAGCTTATGATGGGATATCCGTACACGTTGCCGCCGGTTAGGAAATTCCAGGTGGAGAAATAGTCCAGGCCATTGTCAATGCCCTGTTTGAACAGGCGGGCATCGTAGGCCGCCTGCCAGGTATAGCCGGTGGTCCTATTGTAGAGTTCCTTGCTGGACTGCCCTGCGCGAAGGCCGCTCAAGATGCGTCCCTCGTCAATACCGAAGATAACTCCCTGAAGACCCGCCTTGGAGGCGGCATCCTTCAGTACCTTGATAGTACCGGGCAAATTGTGGCCGGAGGTGAAGGTTCCGGGACAGACATCGTAGAACGATGCCGACAGGAATTTAATGGGAGTGCCCTTGCCGCCGTTGGCATAGTTGGTGCCGGAGGCGCAGTGCTCTATGAACATAGCCTCGTCCCAGCCGCCTTCCGTGACGGTCATACTGTGCGCCCCCACAAACACGTCGGGGCCAAGCACATCCACCAGAGCCTGTACGGTGTAATCATACAATTTACAATAAGCCTCACAACTGTCGCTGCCCAAGCCGCTCTTTGCCTTGAACCAGTCATAATTCTCGTATTCCGTCATACAGCCAAACCGCCAGGTGCGGACTTCATCCAGTCCGAATTCATCCACTAGTGCCTGAATCACAGCCTTGATGTATGTGTAATACTGATTATAGTCGTCCGGAGGATACATATTGGTGCCGAAGGTGCCCGCCACCGGATCGGTCGTGAGCTTGAGGGGCACACTGCCCAGCTTCAAATGGGGCTTCGCCCCCATCGTCAAAACGCCGCGGCAGTTAGTAATCAGAGGTTCAAAATTGTAATCATCAAGCACACTCCGGTCCCCGGGCCTGCGGAACAAATCCCTCTCCGCACTGCCACCGGTGCACTGCATGAACTGCACGTAGCGCACGAATTCAAACACGTTGGCCTCTTCATTAATCTTTGGATGATAATAAAGTTTGCCCATATCCCACACATTGACGTTATCCGCTATATTGGGCAGGACATCCCCCCGCTGGGTGGCATCTATGAGGATGCTGTTGCCGTAGATATTGACCGGCTTGTCCTCCGGATCAACGGCAGGTTCGGGGTCGCAGGCGCAGGAGAATGCGGCAACAACGGCAAACAGCAGTGCGATTCTTTTCATACCGTTCTATTTCTGGCAGCAATATACTACACTTTTGGCGGGGATAACAACCTTGATTCCCCCGCCGGAAGCAGTCACACTGCCGCCGGGCGCAATCAGGGAACCGTCTTCCGGAAGCTTGCCCTCTTCATAACTGATCAGATCAAACTCTCCCTGCACATCATTCTCTATCTTTAGCTGAAGCTTTCTCTTATCCTGATTGGCGATAACGTAAACCCACTTGCCGTCAGTATTCTTGAATGCGGTGGCTGCGGCGAATTCGCGACCTGTTTCAACAGGGTGAATCTCCGCACCTGGCCTTACACGGCTTGAGAGCAGTGAATAAGCATAATACTGCGGACGACACTCATAGTCGCACTTGATGCGGGCATATGTGGTATCCTGCGCGTATTCCTGCTTGACGGAACGCCACAGACCAAGCTGCTGCATCTGCTGGTAATCCCCCTGGAAACTATAGTACTGGTCTATCAGGCTCCAGTAGCTGATGGCACACGCCCCGGTATTGAAAAAATTTAGGGCGAGGCGGGTGATAAGCACGCCGCGTTCGTATTCGTCTATATCTCTCTGGCGGGAGGCGCCCACACACTGGTTACTGCCGAATTCGCCCACTATGTGCTTAAGTCCGGCACTCTGGGAAATTGCCACATTGTTCCTCTCCCACTCTTCTATCTCTGAATTGGGGGTCGCATAGCCAAAGATATAAGTGTGGCTGTTGAATATATCGGCGATGCCCTTCAGTTCTTTTGCACAGGCCTCCAGATAATACTGATGGGTATCTATATTGTCGGAAAGGTTGAAGCGGACCTTGTCACGGACGCCCAGACGGCGGAAATGTTTGTCCAGGGCACGGCAAACCGCCATATAGCCGTCGGGGGCGATGATATCGCCGCCGGGCTCGTTGAAGGGGGTCACTTCGTTTACGCAGGTGTAGCCCTTCTCCTCTATCAGATACTTGACCAGTGCGGCGAAGTTCTCGCCAAACTCATCGTTGCTCTTGGGCGGACACATCCAGTTCTGGTTGGCATCCCAGTCGCACATAAAGCAGGTGGTGACATCGGAGTATTCTGCTTCTATCATCGAGACGTATCGGGTGCAGCCCCAGATAGCCAGGCAAACGCTCATATTGTTCTTCTGCGCCAGATCCAGCACTTGATATAGCGACTGCATCTCCACGGTGTTCCATCTGAATGCCGACATATCGGTGTCAAACGGATCTGCATTGTCGTTGTACGGCTCATACCATTGAGGCTGGATCATCACGCGGAACTTCTGCAGCCCCATGCGTGTCACGCGGTCTTCTATGATCTTGAAATCCTCTGCCTTCAGCCCGGCACCAGGACGGCCCACCACGTTCTGGGCATAGAAGTGCGGGTCGAACTCAGCGCCTATGGATTCCAGAGCCACCGGTGTAGCATCGGCCAGCTTGACCACGGTGTATCCCTTGTCGCCGGAATCATTCGGATCATCCGGTTTATTCTGGCGACCGCCGTTGCAGGCTGCCAGCGACATTACCATTGCAGAAACAATAAAGCCGGCAAGTATTTTACCTGATTTCATATATACCTGTTTTATTTATCCAATTCCTGTAGTTCTCAAGTTTGTACGGCGGTTCGCCATACAGATAGTGGTTAGCGTATTCGCGACCGTCAATCTTGTATTTAATCATCAGCATACCTTGTCCCTTGCGGGAAGGAAGTTTCTTGATGAGGGTGGCCGTATTGGCCGCAGCGGTGAATCTGCCACTGTAAACGGCCTTGCCGCTTTCCACATCGATAACCTCAACCTCACCATCAGCGTCTGCGAGAGTCTGATTGTCGGCCCTCAGATAATAGTATTTACTGTTGGGGCCGTCATCGCTAATAAGGCAGCAAATGTCATGATGGACATTCTGCAGATAGAAGAACGCCCGTTTCTTGCCGCCGTAATAATCGCTGATTGCATCGGAGAGCAGCGGCCATCCGTCGCGGATGTTCCACCAGATGATGCCTGTGCGATAGGGTCTATCACCTCTCCAGCGTTCCACAAAATATTTCATCGCCTCTGCCTGAACGCTCTGAGAGGCGAAGATAAAGTCTTCAAGTTTGGCTGGGATTTCGCCAAAGATGGTCTTGACCTGATTGGTCATCAAATCGTTGCGACCGCCCTGGAACTTCTCGTCGTAGATGCGGTTGGCCTTGGTCTGCCACTCATCGTTCCACATCCCGAGTTCTCCGTTAAGCCAGGGGTTGACGCACTCCGGAGTGAACATTTTCTTCAGAGTCTCCATATTGGGGCAACCGTGGTATCCTATCTCGCTTATGAACTGGCTGGGATTCTTCACATAATAATCGGCCTTGTAATAGCCGCGGGGGCCCCATAGGTGGTTCTCCGGCAGGAATTCATCGCCGTTGCCCTGCTCCACAATGCGGGGGCTGTAATAGGGAGAAGAAGGCAGATAGGGCCGCGTGGGATCCATTTCATATACCACGCGGGCAATTGTCTCGCGCGAGACGCGGTCCCGGTTGGGATCCAGCTTGAAATTGTGCAGACGACCCCACACCATACTCTGGTCGTCTTCGTTATTGCCGCTCCAGAGCACCAGAGAAGGGTGGCTGCGCAGCTTGCGCACCACGCTGACGGCCTCCTCCTCTATCATGGCAGCAAAGTCATCCCGTTGGGAATAGCTACCGCATCCCATGGCGAAGTCCTGCCATACCATGATGCCGTTCTCGTCGCACAGATCGAAGAACCTATGGTCTTCATATACGTTGCCGCCCCAGCAACGGACGATGTTGCAGTTCATCTCCGTCATAAGGCCAACGGCCTGCTCGTAATGTGAGGCATCGCGGCTGTGCAGGGCGTCCATCGGCACCCAGTTGGTACCTTTGGCAAACACCGGCACACCGTTTACAACAAACTGGAACTTTCCAGGCTTGTCTGGAAGATTTACATCGTCTATGTCCAGCCCCACCATCCTGATGCCGATGCGGCGGCTGTCGGTGTCATAAACTTCGCCCGTCTTACAGTCAACAAGCTGTACTATCGCATCATAGAGGGCCGGCTCTCCATAGCCTCTCGGCCACCAGAAGTCGACATTATCCAACACAAAATCAAGATAGTCAACCGCCTTGCGCATCAGGTGCTCGAGCTCAAACACGATCTTGCCTTTGCGCAGCATTGTCAGTTTCACCTTTACATTGTCAAATGCCTCAAAGGGCATCCTGGTTTGCAGGTAAAGATATAAACTTGCCTTGCGGGCGGGCATATCCATACTGAATGTCATCCAGTGGGCATCCATTATGCTCACCGGATTCTCAATCTTCAGAGTTACGTCACGCCAAAGGCCGGCGCTTACCAGGCGGGGCATGATATCCCAGCCGTAGGTGCTGGGGGCACGGCGTACATACGCACTCTCTTCGTTGGAGAAATTGCCTATGCTGAGGACACCCAGAAAGTATTTCTGGGCCTCCAGCACAGACGAACGGATGATTACCTCAAGGGTATTATCGGCTTGAAGCAAGTTTGTGACATCATATTCATGCTCGACGAGCATGTTGGCGGCACTGCCCACCTTTTCTCCGTTGAGATATATCTCCGCGAAAGTATCAAGTCCCGCAAAGCAGAGGATTATCCTCTGCCCCTCTTTGATTTCGGGACCCGTAAAAGTCTTTTTGAAGCACCACTGATACCCCTCCCATTTGCGGAGGGTATAGATATTGTTGCCAATCATGGGGTCAGCAATCAGTCCGGCCCGCTCCAGGTCAATCTCCACATTGCCGGGCACAATGGCCGTTATGGTCGTACCGTCTATGGCGGCCGCCTGCTCAGGCGTCATTACCGCAGCGGGAGGCTGAGGGAAGAACTTCAGGCTCCACTCCCCATTGAGGGAATACTCCCCGACATGGGCATTTCCTGCAGATGACCAAAGCAGCAGTAAGGCTGCCAGCAACAATATCCTTTTCTTCATAGTGCTATTCGGTTAGGGTTTTGAATCTTTCGTTGTATTCGCGCATCAGGTTGAAGGCCATGCTGCCATAAGGCGTATCGGCCCTGAAACTCCACTCTATGTCGCCCTTGAGGGCATAATTCCACATAAGGGAAATCTGTACGCGCTGTGCATAATGGGAGATAAAGTGCCTGCGGACCATCAAGGAATCACCGCCGGCCGTCTTGGGACCGGTGAATTCACCGACATAGTACACTTTACCCAGTTCAGCTGCGACTTGCTTTGCATATAGGAGCTGATCGCTTCTGCCAACGGTTCCTTTATCTGAGAAGACTCTGGCATCCTCATATATGTGCTCCGACATACCGGTCATCGGGTCCGGGGTGAATACTCCGGTCACCTCTTTGTACTGCTCATATGAGTCATTGTCCCAGCTGGGGCCGGTCATAAGGTGATACTGCGCGTTACGCATAATGCTGTTGCCGCTGGCTATCACCCGCCCGTGGGGATCCAGAGCCTTTATATGCTCTGCAAACCCCTTGTATGCGGTGGATATGACCTTTGCAGGTATATCTGTATAACCTGCAGAGCCGATATCCGCAGCAAGGTTGAATTCGTTTCCAAACTCCCACATCGCCACGCACTTGTGGTCTTTGAGCGTATTGACGATGTCGGTGGTGTAACTCAGCATGTGGGCGTAAGTCTTACTGGACTTGTCTCCCCATGCCGTGGCGGCTTCTTCGTAATAATCCGGGACTGAGCCGGTATTCCAGAAGATGGAGGGAATAAGCAGTATATGGGCTTCGTCGCACATAGTAGCGAGATAATCCAGGTTGGCGAGGAACTGCTGCTTATTATCCATATAGAAGTGGAACTGACGCGCATAAAAAGGACTGCCGCTGAAGCGGACAATGGGGACCTGCTCGGTCTTGAGCACCTCCACCGTCTTTACCATATTATCGGTTTTCATACCGTTTGATTCGTGGCACTGTACAAACAGGTTGTAACAGTTCATGCCGGTCACATAAAGCAGTTTGCCGCCCAAGTACATACGTGGTACCGAGGCTCCATTGATTATGCATTCCCTCTGATGAATACCCAAATCCCCTGTATAGTCATCCGCCCAGTAGCGCTCCAGCGCACTGCGGGTATCCTTCACAGGGTCTTCTGCAGGATCCTTACCACAACCGCCGGGCAATATACCCAGCAGCAATGCCGCCGTCAGCAACACTATCCTTTTCATAAAACTATTCGACTACCGTTTTAAATCTTTCGTTGTATTCACGCATCATGTTGAAGGCCATTCTGCCGTACGGATGGTCTGCTTTGAAACTAGCTTCGATATCCCCGTTGAGAGCATAGTTCCACATCAAAGAGACCTGAACCCGCTGCGCATAATAGGAAATGAAATGCTTGCGAACCTTAAGGGAATCCCCCATGGCATCGGAACAACTTGGGCCGGTAAACTCGCCCACATAATAGACCTTACCCAACTCCGCAGCCGCCTGCTTGGCGTATGAAATCTGGTCACTGCGACCCACTTTACCTTTATCTGAGAATTCACGGGCCTCTTCGTAGATATGCTCTGACATCCCGTTCATCGGGTCGGGATTGAAAATGCCGGAAACCTCTTTGTATTGCTCGTATGAATCCTTATCCCAGCTGGGGCCGGTCATAAGGTGATACTGTGCATTGCGCATAATGCTGTTGCCGCTGGCGATAACACGGCCGTGAGCATCCAGTTTCTTGACCTGATCGGCAAAACCTTTATATGCAGTTGAAACAACTTTTGCCGGGATATCCTTATAACCCGCCGACCCGATATCGGCCGCCAGATTGAACTCGTTGCCGAATTCCCACATCGCCACGCACTTATGGTCTTTGAGGGTATTCACGATATCGGCAGTGTAACTCAACATATAAGCGTACGTCTTGCTGGAGGGGTCTCCCCATGCTGTGGGATCTTCTTCGTAATATGCAGGAGCCGAATTCGTTTGCCAGAAGATAGAAGGGACGAGCAGTATGTGCGCTTCATCACATAAGGAGGCCAGGTGCTCCAGATTCTCCAGAAATTTCTGTTTTTGGTCAAAATAGAAATGGAACTGGCCCGGATAATACGGGCTGCCGCTGAAGCGGACAATAGGCACCTGCTCCTTTTTCAGCACCTCCACCGTCTGTTCCATTCTCTCGGTTTTCATTCCATCGGAGTCGTGGCACTGCACGAACAGGTTGTAACAGTTCACCCCTGTCACATACAGCGGTTTGCCTCCCAAAAGCATGCGTGGCACCACAACACCCTTTACATTGCATTCTCCCTGCTGGATGCCTATTTCACCGGTATAGTCCTCCGCCCAGTAACGCTCCAGCGCACTGCGGGTATCGTTGTCGGGGTTGTTTGAAGGGTCTTTCTCACAACCACAGGCCAACAGTGCAAGAATCACAGGCAGAGCAGATGCAATATTTAACAATTTATTCATACTCGATTAATAAAAAGGAGGCCGGCCGGATGAGCCGGCCTCCTTAGAAAAGCAATTAAGATGTGATTATTCTGCGAACTTCACGCAGCGTACAGGGTGGCCTGTTGCGCGGTCGTAGTTGTCACGAGCGTCGTCGGTGGAACGAAGACGGAATGCATTCTCAGTGTTACCCCATGAGGTAGAGCAGGTCCACAGACCAGCCCAGCCTGAACCGTCGGCATCGTACCAGCCATAGCCACCATTGTAGATGAAGCCGGCTGCGGGAACAAGGATCTTGCCGCCAAAGAGAGTTACAGAGTTGTCACTGTTCCTGGAGCACTCGTTGAGACCTGCTGCAAGGCAGTTGGGCGTAGCAACAGCATAGCCCTTGGGGCAAGGGTCGTAGACGCTCTTGAAAGGCTGGAAGTCAATATTGCCGTCAGCCTCCCAGTTGATACCCCAGAGGTAGCGCTGGTTGGGCTCAATGAGCCAGTCGCAGTTACGGTTGGATTTTGCTATGTACTCGATAGGATGTGCTACGGAGTATGCAACGCTGTGAATTTCAGCATTTGTTTCGTCGTCACCACCACCTACTACAGGGTGATACCAGCCTTCACCTGCTGCGCTGTCAAATGCCAGAATTGCAGAGAAAGGATCCTTGCGGCCCCACTCGAAGAACAGGCCGTCTGCCTCATCACCGGAAGCCATGGTTGCACCAAGGTTGCGGTCCATAAGTGTCCATGTTCCGCAGTTAACGTCGTTGGGTGCCTCTGCGCTCCAAATGTGCCAGCTCCAGAGAATGTTGCCGGAACCATCGGTAGCTGCCACAACTGCGTTGCCGTCTTTGTTTGCGCAAGTGAAGCAGATATAGCCATCCTGAAGCTTAACATCGGAGATGAGACCTTCAAGCTCCTGCCATACCAGAACTGCACCTGCAGGGCTGATTGCGGTTGAGGTGATAGGGAATGAAGAGTGCAGACCTGCATCGCCGTTACCCATAACGGTAGCCTTGATCTTGTAGTCGCCTGCTGCAGTTACGTTGTAGCTGTTTGCGGGGCCTGCAAGCTCTGTATACTCCTTGGGCTTGGGTGCAGCTTCCTGGCTGACTGCCAGAACTGCGGATGCTTCACCGCATGTGAAGGTAACCTTACCGGAACGTGCCTCGTATGCAGGATTGGCTGCCACAGTAACGTTGGTACCAGAAACGGTAATCCAGTTTACATCAGGCTTTGAAGTGAAATCACCGCTGGCCGTTACAGTAACTGAGAATGTCTCGCCGTCAAAAGGAGAAGTCCAACTCTCCGGGCTCACCTTGATGGAATCCTTTACTTCGGGTTCGGGTTCGGGTTTCTCGGGGCATCCCCAGAGAAGCATCATGCAGCATACAAGAGCTGCCAAAGAAAAGATTTTTTTCATTTGATTGTTAATTAAGATGTTAATTGGTGAATATGAATAAATGTGTATGTATTAATAACCGGGATTGGGAACCAGATTGGGATTGACGGCGATAGTACCGTTGCCAATCGGGAGATAATAATTGCTTACAGGGAATACGGGATCCTTGGTCTTGCTGTCAATATGGTCTTCAAACTCTATCCAGAAACGGGGCTCGGCTGTACGTTCTCCCTTTTCATTCAGAGAAGCCTCGTACGAAGCCCAGTCAAGGACATAGGATATACCCCAGTGAGGTTGTGACAGCACTGTTTCAGCCTCTCTCCAGCGTCGCAGATCCCAATAACGATGGTCTTCAAAGCAGAGTTCGCAAAGACGCTCCTTGCGTATAGCCTCTCGGGTAATACCATCCAGATCAGCGACTCCGGCACGGCCGCGAATCTGGTTGACTGCATTCAGGGCATCACCAGTACGGCCAACCTCAAAGCATGCCTCTGCATAGTTCAGAAGTATCTCTGCATATCTGAAGATGATATAATCAGTGGTTGAGCATACGAACCAGTTCATGCAATCACTGCCGGGTTCCAGATACTTTGCTACGCCAAAACCGGTATGATACAGGGAACCTCTTGCAAATTCATTCATCTGGTCGCCCCAGCACATCAACTTGCCGTTGTAAGTGGGATGCGAGATGTCAAAGTAATCGCTGCCGTCAGGCAGGCGGATACCGCGGTAAAGACTCACAGTATCATTACCCCAGGGAGAACCCACGGCGTCTTTCCAATGATAGCCGTTGGTCCATACCCACGCCCGCAGACGAGGGTCACGGTCTCCCCACAGTTCATCCATTGTCCATGCCTTGGACTCCAGCACACTGTGATCAATCTTGCCTGAACGGCCGTCCACAAAGTCAAACTGCTCCACAAAGTCGTAATAAGGGTGGGCATATTGACCCACGCTCCATGCATTGGGCTTGGGCGACATACAGATGTCCCAGCTCCAGAGGTCGGTGCTCTGGTCACCTGCATTACCGGAATGATGCTTTGCAAGCAACACCTCAGTATTGTTCTTTACAAGGAATACATCTTCCAGATTCTTGACATAACCCTTGCCCATACTGCCCTTGTACAGTCCGTGACCGCTCTTGGTCATAATATCTTCACAGGCCGTAATTACTATGTCGTAATAATCCTTGGGGTCTGCATCAATTCCCAGAACGCCGTCCAGCTGAACCGTGCCGTACTGGGCTATGCTGCCGGCATAAAGGGCAGCGCGCGAAGCCAATGCCAATGCCGACCACTTGCTGGCGCGACCGCTTACAGGATTCTCTTCAAGATACTCTGCAGCATCAAGGGCTTCCTTGATGATAAAGTCCCAGCAATCCTTCTCTTTGTCGCGGGGAGGATATACCTCCTCTTCCCCAGCGTCAATCTTGGTCTCCTTCTTTATCAGCGGGACACCGCCGTAACGCTTGACCATTGCAAAGTAGTTGAAGGCCCTCAGGAAACGTGCTTCCGCCTCACGGGCCTTGGCATCGCTCAGGGTAGATGTCTGCATACTTTCTATGAAGTGATTCAGCTGACGGTTCAAATAGTAACCGTTGCTCCACCAGCGCAGATAGTTGCTGCTGTTCTGGATACCGTACATCTTCATGGGGTGGTAATTGACCTGTGCACCTCGCTCGCTGTATTTAGCCTCATCTGCAATGGTGGTGGTATGAACAGGTCCCTCTCCCTGGGCGGAAAAGCCCAAGTTTGTGCTCCAGCCGTCCCACTGATAGAAATCGATATTGACAGGCGAGGTACCATAAGTACACAACGCATCGTTTATCATGAACACACTCATAGCGTAGAGGTTGGCCAGATGGCTCTCTATAAGGAAATCATCTTGCCATACCTGCGCATCGGTGTATTGATTGGTGGGTGTCTGATCCAGAGGATCGGTACAGGAAACAGCTGTGAAAAGAGCTGCCAGAATAAAAGCGTATAATATCTTTTTCATAACCATTTCTCGTTTAATTATAATACAATGTTGCAACCGAGACTCATTGTGTACTGCTGGGGATATGAATAACCAACAGTACCCGTTGACTCAGGGTCGACTCCATATTGGCTGATATTGCTCAGGGTAAAGAGGTTCATACCGCCCGCATAAATGCGGAACTTGGTAATGCCTATCTTCTTGGTGAGCCTTTCTGGGAACGTGTACCCTACTGCCAGATTCTTCAGGCGCACGTATGCGCAGTCCCTGTAATAGAAATCTGTAGTCCACCAGTTGGGAGTGGCTCCCGCGGGGCGGCAAATCAGAGCGGATGCATCGGCATTGTGGTTCTGGTCAAAGTACAGATTGCAATATGTAGAAGTGTTGTTGTCGTAGGAAAGGCCTATCGTATATCCCCAGGCCCCCTGGAACAGTGCCTGAAGGTCGATGCCTCTCCAGCCAAGATTAATAGTGAGACCACCCATCCAGTGGGGGGTGCTTCCCTTGCCGATAATCTGCTGGTCGCGCCAGTTTATCACACCGTCGTCGTTGGTGTCAAGGTATTTGATATCGCCGGCCCTCAACGTAGCGTTGTCGTTGTCAAGTTCGTCAAAGCTATAGGGCCATGATGCTACTTCCTCGTCGCTGGCAAACAGCCCGTCCGTCTTGTATCCAATCTGGCGGTCGGTATATTGTCCCACATTCTGATAAAGTCGTATACGATCAACGTCGGTCTCCTCTGCCTGGTCGTAATAAGTCCATTTAGTCCTGTTGTATGAGACATTGGCGCTAATATCGTAGAAGAAATCGCCCACGTGGTTGGCAGTACCAAGCATCACCTCAAAGCCGCGGGTGCGGGTTGCGTTCAGGTTCTCCTGAGGGAGGGTCGCGCCGAATGTGGTGGGCAAACTCTGACTGCGGTAGCCGGGGATGCCGGTGCGGTCACGCTGGAAGACATCCACCTCACCATAGAGCTTGCGAGACCATACGGAGAAGTCGATACCGACGTTGTATATCCGCATCGTCTCCCAGGTAAGGTCTTCATTTGCAAGACCCTTGGAGATGAGGCCGTTATAGCTCTCATCACCAAAGACATAGGAAAGGTCGTAACGATATCCCGTCAGATAGTTGAAATCTGCCACTGCATCATAGCCGGAAGTACCCATACTTGCGCGAAGCTTGAGCATATCAAATGCACTGCCTGCCATAAATCCTTCCTTGGCAATGTTCCAACCTGCCGATACGCTGGGGAAAAAGCCCCACCTGTGTCCCTCGGCAAAGCGTGAAGAGGCATCGGCACGGAGGGTGGCCTCGAACAGGTATTTCTCTGCATAGCTGTAATTCAACCTGCCAATCCAGGAACGGCGCCCGTAGTTGCTGCTGCCGGAGTCATTTACCGTTGTCTCCTTGTCGCCGGACATCATCTCCTCAATGATTGTTGAGTTGAAGTTCTCGCGCTTTGTCCAATAATTCCGATAGTGGCTCAGCGTGGTCTCGTACATTGCCAGAGCGGATACGTGATGCTGACCAAAATCGCGGTCATAGTTGAGTGAATACTGCTGAACGATGGTGCTGCCCATGCTTGTGTCCATACGGAGGCTGCTGGGAGCCACACTGCCGCCGGCGAATGCATATCTGTCGAGAGTCTCGTTATAAGTGTAGAACTGGCCCCTCTTATGCATCCACTTCAGGTCGTTGGTTCCGTAAGTATAAAGCAGATTCGCCTTTGCCTTGAGTCCGGGTATATACCTGAAATTATACTCGGCGAAACCGGTAACCTTGAAGTTATTGTTGTTGGTACGGTAGTAACCGCTGTTATCGATATTAACTGCCCATATAGGTGATCCGTTCTGCATGTTTGCCCAGGAGAGCTTGTTCTCATCAGGCAGATAAAGCGGATATCTGGGGTCTGCGGAGTAGATTATGCCCTGCCAGAAGTTGACACCGTCCTGATACAAATCACCGCCGGAAGGATAATTCTTGCAGTCCTTCATATACTGCATATTCATACCGGCGTTAATCTGGTCGGTCACTTTGGCTTCTACGTTAGTCTGGAAATTGAACCTGTCATAATACCCGCTGTTGGGTTTGAACTGCAGTTCCTGACGGTTGTATCCAAAGTAACCGTAGTATTTGATGCGGTCCGTACCGCCGCTTATTGACATGTTGTGATTCTGCTGCGGGGCATACTTACGGACAACCTCGTGATACCAGTCAGAGTTAAGATATGCGGGGTCTTCACCAAGGGCATAGGCCGCCAGGTCTTCTTCTGAATAGGGCACCCTGTTGGGATTGCCTCCCTTGTTCAAATACACATCGTTCTGGTATTGCGCCCTCTGCAAGGCACTTGCCGGGAGAGTAGTTACGATGTTGCTCTGCATTGTAACTGAAGAGTTCACCGTTACTGTGGATTTGGCGTTTGCTCCGCGTTTTGTGGTAACCAGAATGACACCGTTGCCGGCACGGGCACCATATATGGAACCGCTACCGTCCTTCAGGATGGAGATGCTCTCTATCTGTCCGGCATCCAGATTCTCGATGCTGCCTTCTATACCATCCACGATAACCAGAGGACTGCCGAAACCACGGATGTTGAGACTTGCGTTATCCTGACCGGGCAGACCGGAAGTCTGCTTTGAAACCAGACCGGGAAGCTGACCGGCAAGGACATGGGTGGTGTTCACTACCGGCGCCACATTGATCTTTTCCGATTTGATCTGCGCCACGCTACCCGTAAGCGTAGCGACGCGTTGCGTACCGTAACCTACCACCACCGCCTCGTCCAGGAATTCATTGTCGGTGACAAGCACCACCGTCATAGAAGGGGCCGCCTTTACATCCTGGGTAACATATCCGATGCAGGATATGGTCACAGAAGCCTTGTCGGCCACGATAATGGAGAAGCGTCCGTTCGCATCGGTAACTGCACCGTTGCGGTCATTGCCCTTCTCCACTACATAAGCGCCCACCACAGGCACGTTGTCGGAATCCACAACCGTACCCTTGGCCGTTATTCTGCCCTGCGGCTCGTTTGCTAAAGCGGTTAAGCAACCGCATATAAACAAAGCGAACAACGCAAATACAGAAAATAATACTGATTTTTTCATAGGCGTATTAGTTTGATATATTGTATTTTATAATATTTGCACAGTATGTGTTCCTCCATGGAGTTCCTTAACTGTATCGCCCCACTCCACGGTCGCCTTCATATTTGCCGGGACGGTCACCTTCAGTTCGATGCCACTAGCGGTACGGTGCCATTCGCTCTTTATCAGGCCGCGGACTGACTTGTATTCAGCCTTGGCCCAGTCCAGGCCTTCGGGTGTGCAGGGTTTGAAGACCAGCGTGCAGCCGCCGTCCGCATCCATTTCAAATCGGATTCCCGCCAGATACTTCACCATCCAGGCGCTAATATCGCCCAAGAACACGTGATTGGCAGATGAATCGCGAAAACCCACCATATCCAGCCGCCACACCTCTGCAAGAGTGGTCAGCCCCTGCTTGATCCATGCACCCCAAGATGGGATTTCTTCCTGACACATCATTTTGTATACGGTGTCTGCATATCCGTATTCCGCCAGCACGCGCGGTACGAATTTGCTGCCCACGCTGCCAAAGTTCAGGAAGTAGTTATTATCCACTATGCTCTGGTTCAGATTGGCCGCAACCTGCGCCTTATATTCCTCCGGTACTATGTCAAACATCAGAGCCATTCCCTGCCCCGCCTGCGAACCGTTGCCATAGAGACATGTCTCCTTATTAAAATGCTTCCGGTTAATCAAATCTTTCAAGAAAGAGGCTTTTTCCTGATATTTTTTTGCGTCGCGGCCCAGAATCTCCGCAAAGCGTGTCATCACCACATTCTGCCAGTAGTAGAAAATGGATGTGCTGTAATCGGTCGGAGTCGGGGTGTCGTAATAAACCCAGTCGCCGATACCGTAGGTTACGGTGCCGTCGGGGTCCAGCCGGCTGCCCAGATAGTCCAGATAGCGGTCGCAGGTCTCAAAGATGGTCTCGATGGCCATGGTGTCGCCGTAATAGTGCATCAAAGCGTCGGGCACCATGCAGAAGGCGGAAGCCCAAACGGGGCCGATCCAGTCCTCATAGCCCCAGCCGGCGGTGGGCACGATTCCAGGGACATTACCCTCTGCGTTCTGGCTATCAACCATATCGTTCACCCACTTCTCATAAAAGGTGAGGCCGTCAAAATTCAGCAGGCCGAGGTCTATGGAGAGGTTGGCATCTGCAGTCCAGCCGTTCTTCTCGCGCTGCGGGCAGTCGGTGGGAATAGTCACCAGATTGTCCAGATAAGAGAGTTTGGAGGCTGCATTTATCTGGTTTATCAAATCGTTGGAGCACTCAAACTTGCCCACCGGCTCCACATCGGTATGGATAAAGAGTGCTTTGAGCGACTCTTTGGTAAGCACTATGGGAGCACTGGATGCTACCTCCACAAACTGGAATCCATGGTAAGTAAAGCTGGGGGTATAGGTTTCTTCCCCACCCTTGGCATAATAGATATCAGTCTGCATCTCAAAGTCTGGCTTCGGATAGAAGTAAATATCTATGTTGCCCATCTGCAGCGAACCGTCTTCTTTCCTGAGCTCGCCGTGACGCAGGGTAATCTTGGTACCCGGCTCAGCTCCGCTGAGAGTCAGCTGACTCACACCGGCAATATTCTTGGGGAAAGAGAACACATACAGAGTGTCTGAGAACTTCTTCATGTCCACAGCCTGCAACTCTTCGCAAAGGCGTGCGGGAGGGTTCTGCTGCGCCACCAGCTTTCCCGAAGGGGCCTCAACCGTTACGGCGGCCGCCCACGCACTGTCATCAAAGCCGGGCAGCTCCCAGCTTGCTATCTCTTCTCTGGCGTCGTAGATTTCGCCGCTATAGATATTATTGGAGAGATAGGGGCCTGTTGCGGTCTTCCAACTTGCGTCCGTAGAAATCACCGCTTTGCCTCCATCCTTATAATCAATATGGAGTTCGGCAATCATCCGGGCGCGGCCACGCCAATGGGCCTTTTCAAAATCCCAGGTGGCCACCGGCTCTATCTCATTGTAGAAGCCATTGCCAAGCACGGCTGCAATAGCGTTGGTGCCTGTTTGCAGCCAGTCGGTTACATCATAGACAGAGTAGAGATTGCGCTTGCTGTAATCGGTGTAGCCCGGATCCAGAGAGATTGGACCGAGAGGCTTGCCGTTTATGCTAATCTTATAATAGGCGGCGGCGCTTACATACAGTCTGGCAGCTGCCACGTTACCCTCCGTATCAAACTCTTTACGCAGCATAGGCGCCGGAGCGAAATCCTTGTCATGTCCGTCTGAAATCCACTGCGCCTGCCACTCGCTACCCGGCAGAAAAGCAGTCTCAAAGGTCTGAACCTTGCTATTGAGAGTGGCGCCGCTCTCCATTTTGGTGGTTACGCGCCAGTAATATTTCGAAATGGACTCCAGAGGCTCGCCGGCATATGTTGTGCGCTGAATGGTAGTTTCCGTTTCGCCGCTGTCCCAAATCACATCGTTAAAAGAGGCGTCGCGCGCCACCTCAACTCTGAAGGAGGTCTGCATATCGTCAGCCGCAGAATACTCCCAGCTGAATCGCGGTGCCGGACTGTCAATACCCAGCGGCGCCGCCTGATATTCGCAGCGGGGGTTCAGGATCGATGCCCTCTGCTTGCAGGAAATTGCCAGCAGTATGATGACGATTATATATAATACCTTCTTCATATCAGTGGAGTTTCATTTCGCAGTTGATGGTTACGGTTGTACCTCTGGCGTCGGTGCCGTTCTCTATGTTCTCCAGCAACAGATCCACCGCTCTGGCACCCACCTGCTCGATTGACATGCGGGCAATGCTCATGTTGGGAAGCAGGATTTCAAAACCCGGCAGCGAATGGAAGCAGGCCCAGCCTGCTCCCCCCTGCGGCATTATTCCACGGTTTGTGAAATGGACATAAGTAGGAAGCACCAGCACGTGGGTGGTAAAGAAAAAGCCGTCAAGATCCGGCACCAGCCGCAGCAAATCGTCCAGCTCGTCCTCCACCATCTTCTGGTTATAGACGGAGGTAACATCGCGGATAAGCCGGGTATCAACGGGGATGCCGGCATCCTCGAGTGCCCTTACATAACCAGCCTGACGGGCCTTCATATTAACCAGATTATGGGCTGTGGTAAACATGGCTATCTTGCGGCAGCCCTTTTCAATAAGATTGCTTACCAGACGATAAGAACTCTGCTCATTGTCTACCACAACAGACGGGATGTCGCTTCCCGGCACGGCACGGTCGGCAAACACCAGCCGGCCGCCGGCATTGGTGAAACTGTCCACCCAATCGGCACCTTCTGTGGGCGTGACAATAATGCCGTCCACCTTCCTATATGAGAAAGTACTCACGAGGGAGGCCTCGCGTTTACAATCAGACTCGGATGTGGCTATCATCACGGTGTAGCCCTGCTTTTCTGCCTGACTCACCACCGCCTTGGCGATGCTTGAATAAAACGGGTCTGAAAGCGAAGAAATCAGAAGACCGATGGTCTTGGAGCGTCCGATGCTGAGGCTACGAGCCAGCATATTGGGCTGATAATTGTGCTTTGCCGCAAACTCTTTTACTCTTTTCTGGGTTGCAGGGCTGATGCGCCGACTGTCACCCTTGCCGGAGAGTACCCAACTTACCGTGGCTTTGGACAGACCGAGAGCCTCGGCAATATCGTTTAACGACAGATTTGTTT
Organism: Bacteroidales bacterium; assembly: GCA_017962235.1. Lineage (GTDB taxonomy): Bacteria > Bacteroidota > Bacteroidia > Bacteroidales > UBA932 > Equibacterium. The sequence goes on from JAGCVS010000016.1 coordinate 45,846, forward strand.
TTGCAGTTTGGGCAGCCATTTTACTTAACCGGTTAAGTACTTTACAAAGTTATAAATATTTTTTCTTACTTTTGTACAAAACAGAAAGATTTATGAACAATATTTTAGGACTTGACATCGGCGGCACCAAATGCGCCGTGATATATGGAGTTTTGGAGAACGGGATGCCCCGGATTGAGGATAAGATCCGCTTTGACACCACCTCCGCACCTGAGACGATAGAGAACCTGCTCTCCAATACGGAGAAGATGATGGCGAAGCATGGCCTTACTCCGGAAAGTACCGGCGCGATTGGCATCAGCTGCGGCGGGCCTCTCTCCAGCGCCACCGGCGTGGTGATGTCACCTCCCAACCTCCCCGGCTGGGACAATATCCCAATTGTGAATCTGGTGGAAAAACGCACCGGCGTCAAGGCCAACCTGCAGAACGACGCCAACGCCTGCGCCCTGGCGGAGTATAAGTTCGGCGCCGGCCGAGGATGCCGCAACATGGCCTTTCTGACTTTCGGCACCGGCCTTGGAGCAGGTCTGATAATCGACGGCAAGCTCTACAGCGGCACCAACGACAACGCCGGCGAACTTGGCCACATCCGCCTCTCCGAATTCGGCCCGGTTGGCTATGGCAAGAAGGGCAGCTTTGAGGGGTTTGCCAGCGGCGGCGGCATTGCCCAGATTGGCAAGACATTCGTGATGGAGGCCATCCAGAACAACAAGAAGGTATCATGGTGCGCACCTGACAAGGTGAATGAAATCACTGCCAAACATATTGCAGAGGCAGCAGCCTCAGGCGATGAGATGGCCATCGAGATATATCACACCTCCGCACGTTATCTGGGCAAGGGGCTCTCCATAGTGATTGATATTCTCAACCCAGAGCTCATAGTTATCGGCAGCGTTTATGCCCGCAACGAAAAGCTTTTCTACGATGAGATGATGAAAGTGATTCGTGAAGAAGCCCTCGCCGGCGCCGTTGCCGTATGCAAGGTGGTTCCCGCCGCACTGGGCGAAGCCATCGGCGACTACGCATCGCTCTCAATCGCCGCCAACCTGATAGAGATGCAGCAGTGAAAAAAACGCGGCTGCTGACAGCGGCACTGCTGTGCTTCTTTGCCATGGGGGCGCTGGACCTGGTGGGTCTGGCGACCAACTATTTCAAGGCAGACATGGCCCTGAGCAACTCTCAGGCCGGTTTCATTCCCGGCCTGGTGTCGGTGTGGTTCCTGCTGGTCAGCATCCCCGCCGGACGGATGATGCACTTTCTGGGCAAGCGCGTCACGGTGATGAGCGCCCTGCTTATCATCTGCCCGAGTTTAATAATAGCATTCTTTTGCAAATCATATTGGAGCATGCTCGCCGCGATGGCGATGATGGGCATCGGCTGCACGATTCTGGTGGTTTCCCTTAATCCGCTGGTAGCATCGTTGGTCTCCGGGCAGCATCTGGCCTCCACCCTCACGGCCGGGCAGTGCGCCAAGGCCTTCGCGGCCCTGGCGGCGCCCGCAATCGCAGCGCTGGGTGTCAGATATATCGCTCCCGAAGGCGGATGGCGGATAGTCTTTGCCGTCTTTCTGGTTATGTCGCTGCTGGCGGCGCTGCTTCTGTCTTTTTCCGGACAATCGGACTCCGAAACCACAGACTCCGGCACTTCTCCCACTTCGCTGCGTCAATGCCTGGCATCGCTTCGCAAGCCCGCCATCCTGGCGGCGTTTCTCGCAGTATTGTGCCATGTAGGCAGCGACGTCGGCATCACGGTTGTGCTTCCGCAGATTTTCCAGAAGCGGCTTGCCCTGCCCATTCAGGATGCCACGCTCTCCGTCACGGTTTATTATGTGGCCAGGCTCGCAGGCGCAATGGCAGGCATCCTTATACTGAGAAAGATATCTATCAAGAGCGGCCTGATTACGGGCGTGATACTGCTGTTTGCCGGGTTGGTTCTTGCCGGACTTGCGCAGTCTTACTGGAGCCTTTATCTGGCGGTCGCACTGCTCGGGTTTGGCAATGCCAATATCTGTGCGCTGATTATCTCCAGGGCGCTACTGGCCGTGCCGGACGAGCAGAACACCACCAGCGCCGTGCTCACGATGGGCTTTGCCGGCGGTGCGCTGTTCCCCCTGCTGATGGGCTTTGCCACCGACAGTTTCGGCATTGCCGGAGCCATCGTGGTGATAGCGATTTGCACCGCAGGCGTGCTGGTTTATTCACTTAATTTGAGATCAAATAAAGAACAGATATGAAACGTTTAATCTCCATCCTTGCGCTGGCAGCGCTTTTACTCACTTCCTGTAAATCCTCTGAATGCTTCGACCACCCCTGGAAGGGGGCCACAGTGGCATATATCGGCGATTCCATAACCGATCCTGGCAGCGTTCCGGAGGGTCACGACTGGACCGGACAGGAGAACTGGCACTACTGGGGATGCCTGCAGCAGTGGCTGGGCATCAAGCCTTATGTCTATGGCGTCAGCGGGCAGAAATGGTGCGACGTGGTGCCGCAGGCGCAACAGCTTCAGGCCGAGCATGGCAGCGACTTTGATGCGATAACCATATTTATGGGCACCAACGACTATATCGCCGATGTCCCTCTGGGAGAATGGTACGACGTCGCACCCGACACCATGATTGCCGCTCTGGGCTATCCCGCCACGGAATATGTGATGCCCAAGCGCACCCCCTCCATGGATCCGGAGACACTGCGCGGCCGCATCAACATAGCCATCAGCACCCTGAAGGCGATGTATCCCGACAAGCAGATTGTGGTGTTCACCCCGCTGCACCGCGGCTACTCCACCTTCGGCGAGCAGAACATACAGCCAGACGAGTATTTCCCCAACCGCATAGGTCTTTACATTACAGACTATGTGGATGTGATTAAAGAGACAGGAAATGTATGGGGCGTGCCGGTAATTGACCTCAACTCTGTATCAGGCCTGAATCCGATGGTTCCGGAGCAGATCCGCTACTTCTCCAACCCTGAGACCGACCAGCTGCATCCCAACGCAGAAGGCCATCGCCGCATGGCCCTCACCCTGATGTATCAGTTGCTGACCCTTCCCTGCAAGCTATAAGACGTACAGCAGAGTCTGGAGGGGCTTGAGACTAATCGGCAGTGATGTGCCGTCACTCTTGACAGATGAGATTTCTCCCGAATCGGGATCGAGGACACGCCAGGTGCCGCCTTTGGTGACGCTGAGCGTGCCTTCATAGTCGCTTTCGGAGGAGTTCAGCACCAGATAGATCGTGCGGCCGTCGCGGACGAATTTGCCATAGACGAGCTGCGGCAGCGCCGGCTCGAAGCACTCTGCCGGGGCGATGGCTTCCTTGATAAAATCAGGCGTACACTCCACGGGCGCAGCCAGCACCTTGCCACCCTGCTTCTCCATCGCATCGGAAAGCATGTTGACACCTTCCGGCATAACTATTCCCTGAGGGAAGACCAGGGCGTCGAAGCAATGCCCGCCAAGGTATATCTTTCCGTCACGCACTTCGGCGTCTTTCAGCGCCAGATAATCGGCCCACACGAACGGTATCTGAGCCTGCGCCAGAGAGCGTCCGGTAGTGAAAGCGGAGCCTATCACGGTCTTCATCGTCTCGCTCTGGTTATGCTCGTCCATAAGCGGCTCGATCTCGGGGATGAACTCCCGTTGAAGGTCGTAAGCCGGATAATAAAGCAGCACCGTCTTTACCGGCTCTGCGTCACGAACTATCGCATTGATGCGCCCCACAAACTCGCAGTAGCTTTTGAAACCGGCCTCGCCGCGATATGGATATTTGGGGCCGCAACTGGTTGGATAATAGAGATTCAACTCGGTGACGCCGCCCGCCATATGGCAGGCCGCAGTGCCTTTCATAGCCTCTACAGTGGCCGGGCCGCTGCCCAGCACCGACTGGTTGTGGTCGCTGATTTCTGCAAAAATCTTCCGCTTGCCGTCCAGATATGCCGCCGACTCGGGCAGCGATGCAATCAGCCAGCAATCCTTCATATTCCACTCTTCGGGGGCGGTGTCCAGCATATCCAGCCCCGGAATGTCCAAGCCGCGCTCCACCAGCAGCATATTGCCGTAAAGCGGGGTGTGACGGATAATCTGTTCTTCGCTCAGGAAATGGCCGGAAGAGAGAGTGCCGGCACCCGCGCACCACTTCTCAAGGGAATCACAATAGTTGGCCCTGAAATGCTCGCCCATCAGCTCCCAGTAACGCTGACGCACCACCTTGTCACCTTCGGCATCGCCGCCAAACAGCGATTCCACGTGCAGTGGCTCGCCATAGCGCTGCTCATATTCGCTGTCCACGCCGGCGGTCCAGGCCAGCATGGGTAACAGTTTACGCTTGGGGTCGGGCTCATCCACCACCCTCACCCTGTTGCGCACAACCTCCGGAATGGGACCCAGATTGACGCCCATATAAGACGGCTCATCTGTGAAGAAAGCCTCTACATGTGAGAACAATTCATCTCCAAGATGCTCGCGAGTAGCCTGATGGGTCACCTTGGTGAATATCTGCATGGTTTTGGAGTTACCGGGATCGGGATAGCGGCGCAGCGCAGCATAGTTGTTGCAGGCATGTGTAAACTCGTAGGAATTGCGCACATAATACTGCTTCCCGGCAGGCAGGCTGCTGTCATAAACCATCTCCAGCGCCTCCAGAGTGGGGTCTTCTTCCAACACGCGGCCGCCTGCAGACGGGCTTGGATATCCTTCTTCATCGTATATCCAAAGCCTTAGCCCGGCATCCACCGCACGGCGGCACGACTCCACGAAAAATGCCCACACCGATTCGTCTTTCAGATAATCCTTCCCCCTGTAGTTAAGCACAATACCCCCTGCCCCACAGGTATCTTTCAGATACGTGAAGAAATCTCCGCCGTACGGCGTCTCATCTGCCGGCGCGCCGTGCACGATCTTTATCGGGCGGCAACTTGCAGGGATGTCATTCCAGTCCTTCTCCCAGGACTTGGGCATCCGGGCGGAATTGTCACAAGAGGCCAGGAACAGGGTGGCCAAAGCGAGCAGGATGAGTCTCTTCATATTTTACTTAACCGATTAAGCAAATGCTTTTGCAAATATAGTCAAATAAACTTGATATTTAGTATCTTTGCTCAATCAAACACAACTATGTCAAAAGATGATGAAACGATTCATTATTGTGCTGGCCGTTTTGATGGGATGTATGCTTCCCATGCAGGCCAAAGGACCCAAGGATTCTAAAACCACTTATGCAAAGGAGGCCCTGCAGCCCTTTGTGGACAGCGGCCAGTTGTCTGGCGCCATCAGCGTTTTGTACGACAACGGAGTCCAGGAAACCTGCTGCATAGGCTACGCCGATGTGGCTGCCAAACGCCGCATCAAGATGGACAACGTGTTCATGCAGTGCTCCCAGACCAAGGGTTTCTGCGGCGTAACCATCGCCAAGCTGGTGGAGGAAGGCAAGATTTCACTGGACGACCCCGTCTCCAAATATCTGCCGGAATTCGAGACCCTCTGGGTTCTGGACGAAGATAAGGACGGCATCCGTAAACTGCACAAGGCAAAGAACGTGCTCACTATACGAATGGTGATGAACCACACCGGTGGCTTCCCCTTTGAGATCAGCGCCAAGCGGGGCGACATCAAGGGCGGCGGATGGAGCGGCGGCGCACCTATCCGCCAGACAGCTGCCATTGCAGCTGCTTCTCCGTTATACTTTGAGCCCGGCACACGCGAAGCATATTCCAATACCGGCATCGACATCGGAGCTGCTATAGTAGAGGTTGTAACCGGCATGAAATGGGAAGACTACCTCAAAAAAGAAGTCCTCGATCCCCTGGGTATGAAATCCAGCTGGTTCTGGCCGACAGACCGCCAACTAAAGCACAAGATAGAACTCTATGAAAGCCAAGAGGACGGCCCCGCCGTGTGGGTAGAGCAGATGGCTATGCAGCAGAAGCCCTACAACGATTCCCACGTGTTTGCATCTGCCGGCGCGGGCCTCTGGACCACCGCCAACGACCAGCTTAAATTCTACAAAATGCTGATGAACCTCGGCGTCGGCGACAACGGTGTACGCATCCTCAAAGAGGAGACCGTGAAGAATATACTGGCTGTTTCTTCCCGCCCTGCAGGGATGGGAGGTTATTCCCTGGGCCTGGTGGCTCCCGAGCAGGACAATGAAGACGCCTGGTTCGGCCACGGCGGTGCCTGGAGCACCAACTGCATTGTCAACTGGCACAAGAAACAGCTGCGGATGTGGATTCAGCAGCGCGCCGGCGGCCCCGAGCCGTGGGATCCCGCATACAATGAGGCCGTGGAGAAGTTTTTCTCACAGTACCTTGGCCAGAGCGGCGTTGAAGCATACACAGGAAGGACACACGAGTAAAATATGACCAAAATCCGGGTAGCGACCATCGGGTCCAGCAGGATTGCCGAATCGTTCCTGATGGGGGCGCGGCACGATGCACGCTTCTGCCATGCGGCGGTGTATTCGCGCACCCTTGATCGGGGCCGCGAGTTTGCCGCAAAGCATGGCGTGGAGAAGGTTTACACATCTCTGGACGAGCTGGCCGCAGCGCCCGACATCGACGCCGTATACATCGCCTCGCCAAATATCTTCCACGCCCCGCAGGCCATCAAGATGATGGACGGGGGCAAGAGCGTGCTGGTGGAAAAGCCGGCCGCCACTTCTGCTGAGGAGTTCGAGGCGATGATGGCGGCCGCCCGCCACAATGGCGTGAGCCTGATGGAGGCGATGCGCCCCACCCTGGTGCCCAACTTCCAGGCGGTGCGGGAAGCGCTGCCTAAGATTGGCCGCATTCGCCGATACACCGCCACCTACTGCCAGTATTCTTCCCGTTACGAAGAGTTCAAGCGCGGCATCGTGGCCAGCAACCTGAGCGCCGACATGCGCGGCGGCGCGTTGTTGGACCTGGGCGTATACTGCATCGCCCCCATGGTGCATCTGTTCGGCGCCCCGTGGGAGGGAGATTTCACCCGCGAAAAGCTGGAGAAATGCGTACAGAAGCAGGAGACGATAATTTACCCCGGCAGCGGCAGTGCCAGCGAGAAGGGCATAGACGGTCAGGGCTCCATGCTGATAAAGTATCCCGGTTTTGAGGCGATGATATCCTACTCCAAAATCGGCGATTCATCGCTGGCGGCGGAGATCCAGGGCGAAGACGGCTGCATTGTGATAGACCGCATCAACCTTATGGTGGGTCCCAAACTGGTGATGAGAGTGGGCTGCGGCACCCGCGGCGACACGGGATTCTCCGGCGGTAACGGCGCCAGTCAGAGCGGCCCGGTGGACCTCAGCCGCGACACCATTAAAGACAACATCTACTATGAGGTGAAGGAGTTCCTGGACCTCGTAGAAAACCGGCGCCCGGAATCGGCAGAGAACTCGTGGCGCTCCAGCCTCATCCAGGCGCAAATCTGTTCCAGATAGTTTATCACCCCTGTCATCTCGAGCGAGCACAGCGAGTCGAGAGATCTCTCCACGCGCCCTTCGGGCTTGGTCGAGATGACGTACCGGCTTACTTCATCAGTAAATCCAGCCCCGACATAATGTCGCGGCGAAGGCGCTGCGTCTCGTTCATGGTGGGATCACTGTGTATCTTGAGCCAGTACTTGCGGATGCGTGACACAAGGTGGTGCGAGAGCATGCGCACGGTGTGGTACATCCACATGGTGGCGGGCAACAGCAGCAGCGTAACCAGCGCAATCCAGAACTTGCCAAAGACAATCCAGACCACGGCAAAAATAATCAGGTACCACACGAGGAACAGTATCAGGCCGGAACCGACCTTCATGGTGGGCCTCAGCATCGGGTCCTTCATCTTGTTTGCCATGCTCCGGGCGATACGGTGCGGCAAAAAGTTGATTATCGTGGTGATTGCGAACACCGGCAGCAGCACAATCCAGAGCAGGGTCCTGGCAGCAAAGCTGAAAGGATTCGCACGCTCTACCACGCCGTCTTCAAGCTTCAGTTTCTTCAGGTTCTCCAGATATTTGGAGGCATCCGCCATAAGCTTTGCCACCGGCTCCGACTCCCTGCCGTAATCTGACTCCTTCAGTTTGGCGTTCACCGCCTTGCGCGCTTCCAGATCGTTCTTTATCTGGCTCTTGCGCAGGTGATGCTTTTTCTCGTATACCGGCACATACATCAGGCACAACTGTTCCACAGCCTGGTAATTATCCTTCTCCTCAATATTGAGAACCATTGAGTTCACCCGCTCGCGGGCCTTCTGTGTGAGAAGGTGGAGTCCGCGCTCCGGGTGCTCTTTATACACGTCGTACAGTTCCTCAAAGGTAAACGGTTCGCCGATGGTGAACAGAGCGTCGTTCTGTATGGCAGTGTATCCGAGGTAGTGATGTCCCAGCGGGAGAATCTTCAGATCCTTGGTAAAGTCGCACGCCTGCTCGTAGCCGAAGGCCATACGGGCGAACCCTTTCTTGAAGGGGCCCAGATAGTGATGGTTCTGGTGGCCCGCCTCAGGGAAGAGACATACCGACACCCCGTCCTGCATCAGCTTGATGCACAAATCAAAGGTATCCTGGTTCTTGTCCAGATTCTCCACTCCGGCATCACGCACGCGGAACACCGGCAGCATGCGCAACAGACGCAGCAGCCGGGCCGTGGAATCCTTCATGAAGATGTCGCCTCGCGACAGCAGCACCGGTTCTCGGGGATACAGGGAGTGGATAATGGTAAAGGCATCCAGCAGGCCGTTCTGATGGTTGCAGATTATCAGAAAGCCCTCTTTCTTGTCTTTGGGGATATTCTCCCTTCCCACCACCTGAAGCTTTCTGTAACAGATAAACCTCAGGGCGGGCGTGCCGTACCAGTACAGGAACTTGTACAGCAGGTTGGGCTTCTCTATCCCTTTAAAGCTTATCACGGCGGTTTAGATTACACCTTGTTCAAGCATCGCTACCGCCACCTTCATGAAGCCGGCGATGTTGGCTCCCTTCACATAGTCGATATGTCCGTCGGGCTGGGTGCCGTATTTCACGCACTGCTCGTGGATGGAGCTCATAATCTGATGCAGTTTCGCATCCACCTCGGCGCCGGTCCATGAGATATGGGAAGCGTTCTGGGTCATCTCCAGGCCTGAAGTGGCCACGCCGCCGGCATTCACAGCCTTGCCGGGAGCGAAAATGACACCTGCGTTCTGGAAGGCCTTGATAGCCTCGGGACGGCAGCCCATGTTGGAGACCTCGCAGCAGCAGAATGTGCCGTTCGCGATAAGCTGTTTTGCATCATCCTCGTCCAGCTCGTTCTGGAAAGCACACGGCAGGGCAATGTCGCACTTCACGCTCCACGCCTTCTTGCCGGGGGTGAACTTGGCCTTGTCGGGGAAACGGTCTGCCATCATGCTCACCTGGTCGCGGTTGGAAGCGCGCATAACCAGCATGTAGTCAATCATCTCCTTGTCTATGCCGCCGGGGATCTCGCACACGCCGTCGGGGCCGCTTATGGCAACCACCTTGGCGCCCATCTCAACCGCCTTGGTTGCGGCACCCCAAGCCACGTTGCCGAAGCCGGAGAGGGCGATGGTGTGCCCTTTGATGTCGCGGCCGGCGGTGGCGAGCACCTGCTTTGTAAAATAGAGCGCGCCGAATCCGGTAGCCTCAGGGCGAAGTATGGAACCGCCCCAGTTCAGACCCTTGCCGGTGAGCACGCCGGTGTTGTATTCGTGAGCCAGCTTTTTGTACATGCCGGTCAGGTAGCCTATTTCACGGGCGCCTACACCCACGTCGCCTGCAGGCACATCGGTGTCGGGGCCAATGATTTTCCAGAGTTCAAGCATGAACGCTTGGCAGAAACGCATAATCTCGGCGTCGCTCTTACCCTTGGGGTCAAAGTCGCTGCCGCCCTTGCCGCCGCCCATCGGGAGGGTGGTGAGGGCATTCTTGAAGGTCTGTTCAAAGCCCAGGAACTTGAGCATGCCGGGGGTTACGGCACGGTGGAAGCGGAGACCTCCCTTGTACGGGCCGATTGCAGAGTTGAACTGCACACGGAAGCCGGTGTTGGTCTGTATCTGACCCTGGTCATCTACCCATGTCACCCTGAAAGAGAGGATGCGGTCGGGTTCTACCATACGCTCTACAATACGGTTCTTTTCAAATTCGGGATGCTCGTTATAAACTTCCTCTACAGACTCCAGCACCTCGCGGACAGCCTGCAGATACTCCGGCTCGTAAGGATACTTACGCTCCAGAGTAGCCATTACCTGAGAAACTTTCATGATACTAATATTGTTGTTATTTGTTGTTCTAGAATGTATTCAGAATAGCTTTCGCCTCGTTCACGTATTTGTCGGCGCCGCCAAACCACAGGTTGGCGTGGGTAAACTTCTCTATGGCATCCTCCAGCTTTTTGAGTTTCTTGGGCTGGGATGCGTACTCCTCGCGGAGAATCTTCACCTTCTCATAGTCCTGGATGCCCTCCACAAAGCGCTCCCAGCGGACGGAAGACCATCCCTGAGGATAAACCAGATATACGTCGCCGCTGGTGAGGTTGTACCAGCGGGTATCCACCATCGGCTCCTTGTTCCAGCTGTTGTATGCCCAGCGCAGGTAGCCGTCGTAATGGTTACGGAGGGCGTACCAGCCCAGCGCCGCCGACTCTGCCAGCGGCGAGATGGTGAAGGTGTTGGGATGTCCCTCGCCGCAGCAGGTATAGAAGGTGGTTATCTTACCTTCGCCGTGACGACGGTCGTTTATGGCGCGGCCGTCGGTCTTTACAAAGTAATCGTCGTCCACAGCCAGGCCTATGCAGTAATCGGCCAGCTGCGCCTCCAGCTCGGGGTGATAGTTGCCCGCCAGGGAGAACTTGAAGGCGGGGTCGGCCTCATGCGCCACTGCCATCACCTTGAGCATCACCTCCACGCCGCGCTCGTCCACCGCCAGGAAGGTCTTGTCGAACCAACCCTTGGTGCGCAGATGGTCTGCAAAGCTCTTCAGCAGCGGAATCCAGAGGGCGCGGTATGCATCGTCGCCATAATCGAACTGGACGAAGCGCTGCGAATCGGTGGCCACGTCGTAATATCTGAAGCGGGTCTGCCAGGGGGCTATGGTAAAGCAGTTTATCTGCTCCGTAATGCCGCAGGAGGCCATGAATTCCACCCAGCGGTCAAAGATGTCATAGTTGTATGTGGTGCTGCCGTCCAGCTGTTTGGTGACCTGCACCATGGTCTGGAAAAGATCCAGCGTCTGCGGGCCCCAGCAGTCATACATCAGTGTGGCGGTAACGACCTTTTCGCCGCCCTGGGCCAGCTGGGTCATCAGCGGACGCATCAGCTCCAGATGGGCATCGCTCCAGGGCTCCACGCCAAAGTAGCGCGCCACCGCATACGGGTTCTGCCAGAGGTCCAGATGGAAACTCCAGTGCGCCGGCTTGGGGAGCACGCGGTCGCGCACCTCAACGGCGAAAGCGATTTTCAGGGGTTTCTTGAGCTCCTTTGCGGAGAGTTTCACGGTACCCTTATATGTGCCGGGAGTGGCGCTTTGAGGTACCCAGACCTCTATCCACGCGGGGCGTGCGGTCTTGGCCTCAACCTGCGCCATTGCCGGACCCAGGATTGCCTCCGGAACCAGCACGGAATCGCGCTTGCTCTGGTCAAAGCCACCCATATCTGCGGGGAAATAACCCCTCTGGCCATCTTCCGCACCCAGGCAGTCGCCAATCACGTAGCGTTCAAAACCGACCTTGATATCGGAGTTCTTGATGACATTCTTGCGAAACGACAGGTCAGATACCTCTAAGACGACGTCGTGCAGCTCTTCCGGAGTCCAGAGCACCGGCTGGAAGCTGACGCGCTCTCCGCGCCAGGCCACCTGCTTTGCGACCTTCACCGGCTTGATAACCGGCACGGATGTCTTCTCATAGCGCACGTCCAGACTGCCCCACGCAAAGCCGGGCGCCTTGACAGCAGCCCACGCAGCATCAGGCGTAAAGGGGAGCTGCACCTCGGGCAAATTCTCAACAGGGGTAAAACTCTGGGCGCCAAGACCCACCGCGGTGAGCAGCAGCGCAACGGACACTAACAGTTTTCTCATATATCAGCAGAATCGGTTTAATTCTGCTAATATAGCAAAAATTTTAATGCAAAGTTATTACTCCTTCCGCGATATCCGCTGTGATAGGATGCTCTTTGGATAGTTTCCCTTCAAGCAGCTCTTTTGCCAGCTCGTCTATAAGGTCGCGCTGCAGCACGCGCTTGATGGGACGCGCACCGTAAACGGGATTGTAACCCTTGTCTGAGAGGTAGTCCACAAAGCCCTCGGTAAACTTGAGCTCGATGTCCATGGCGGCCAGCTTACCTTGCAGTTCCGCCATCTGTATCTTCAGGATTTCGCGCACATCTTCTCGGCTGAGCGGGTGGAACATTATTATCTCGTCTATACGGTTCAGGAATTCCGGACGCACGCTGTGCTTGAGCAGTTCCATTACCTTGTCGCGGCACTTGTCAAAGTCTTCGCCCTTGGCAATTGCATCCTGGATAACGTCGCTGCCCACGTTGGAGGTCATTATCAGGATGGTGTTCTTAAAATCGACTGTACGGCCCTTGTTATCGGTGAGCCGGCCGTCGTCCAGCACCTGCAGCAGCACGTTGAACACGTCGGGATGGGCCTTCTCTATCTCGTCCAGAAGCACCACGGAATAGGGTTTGCGGCGGACCGCCTCGGTGAGCTGACCGCCCTCTTCATAACCCACGTAGCCCGGAGGCGCTCCCACCAGACGCGACACGGTGTGACGCTCCTGGTATTCGCTCATATCGATACGGGTCATCATGTTCTCATCGTCGAACAGATACTCCGCCAGAGCCTTGGCAAGTTCCGTCTTGCCCACGCCGGTGGTACCCATGAACAGGAAGGAGCCTATGGGGCGCTTCTCGTTCTGGAGGCCGGCACGGCTGCGGCGCACGGCGTTGGCCACCGCACTGATGGCCTCGTCCTGCCCCACTACCCTCTTGTGAAGCTCCTCTTCTATGTGGAGCAGTTTCTCCTTCTCGCTCTGCATCATCTTGCTCACGGGGATGCCGGTCCAGCGGGCCACAACCTCTGCTATATCATCTTCGCTCACAGCTTCGTTCATGATGGGGTTCTCCCAGCTCTCCTTCTCTTTGGTGAGCCTTTCGATATCCTCCTGAACCTGCTGCATGCGGCCGTAGCGTATCTCCGCCACGCGCCCGTAGTCGCCGTTGCGCTCTGCGGTCTCGGCTTCGTGGCGCAGGTTCTCCAGCTCCTGACGCTTGTTGCTCAGATCGCCCAGAGTGGTCTTCTCGCCGTTCCATTTCTCCATCAGGCGCGCCTGTTCCGCCTTGGTCTGCTCCAGCTCCTTCTCCAGCTTGTCCAGCTTGGCGCTCTCGCCCTCGCGCTTGATGGCCGCCTTCTCAATTTCCAGCTGTTTGATACGGTGGTTCAAATCGTCTATGGGCTCCGGCACGGAGTTCATCTCCAGACGGAGCTTGCTGGCCGCCTCGTCCACAAGGTCAATCGCCTTGTCTGGCAGAAAACGGTTGGTGATATAGCGGTGCGACAGCTGCACGGCGGCGATTATCGCGTCGTCTTCTATACGCACCTTGTGGTGATTCTCGTATTTCTCCTTCAGGCCACGCAGGATCGATATCGACTCGGCGGGAGAAGGTTCGTCTATGAGTACCATCTGGAATCGCCGCTCCAGCGCCTTATCGGTCTCAAAGTATTTCTGATACTCATCCAGGGTGGTGGAGCCGATGGCCCTCAGTTCGCCTCGAGCCAGGGCTGGTTTGAGGATGTTTGCGGCATCCATCGCGCCGCTGGTACGGCCGGCGCCCACCAGGGTGTGGATTTCATCTATGAAGAGGATTATCTCGCCGTTGCTCTCGCACACGGTTTTTACCACTCCCTTCAGACGCTCTTCAAATTCGCCCTGATACTTGGCACCCGCAATCAGGGCACCCATATCCAGCGAATAGATAGTCTTTGTCTTAAGGTTTTCGGGGACATCGCCATTGATGATTCGCTGTGCGATGCCCTCGCTGATGGCGGTCTTGCCCACGCCGGGATCGCCCACCAGGATGGGGTTGTTCTTAGTCCTGCGGCTAAGGATCTGCAGCACCCTGCGGATTTCGTCGTCACGACCAATCACAGGATCCAGTTTGGACTGCCGCGCCCTCTCATTGAGGTTTACGGCATATTTTTCAAGTTCTTGAATATTCTGATTCATTGTAATTTTCTCCTTTGCCTAAGGTTAACTCAACTTATTTGCCATTCCGTTTTTTCTGCCAATTTGTCATAAAAATGATATATTTGTGCATCAAACAAAACTTATGAAAAAAGTCCTTTACATCGCCCTGATCGCTGCCGCAACCTGTTTGTGGCCGGCGTTTGACGCCTTCTGCCAGAACCGTCCCGAATATGTCACCAAGCACGCCCGTATGGACCGCAGCCGCATCAACATCGGCACCTACCATCTGGCGGGATACGCCCGTACGGAGACCCATATCAAGGAGTTGGCGGAGTGCGGAATAGACTTTGTGATGTACATGAACAACGAGCCGGCGACCCTGGACCTGTTTGAGAAATACGGTGTGGGAGCCATAATCGTGGGCACCGTGCCTCTGTGGTGGGGCGGATTCGGCGACAACGCCGGCACCCTGGAGGCGACCCATCCGCTGAATAAATATACCGAGGCCGCCGCCAACTTCAAGGACCATCCGGCAATCTGGGGCATCGCCATCGGCGACGAACCCTCCTGCCTCGATTTCCCCTATTACAACAAGGTCGTGCGGGCGGTGGAAGAGGGCTTCCCCAACCAGTTCGCCCACCTTAACCTGCATCCAACTTACGCGCCGGGGCCCAGGCGGGAGAACGACCCCACCAGCGGTTCGCTGGGCGCCGCGACTTATCAGGAATATATCGATTCTTACTGCGAGAACATCCCCTGCGACTATATCGCGTATGATTTTTACTATCAGCACGGCGGAGTGCCGCTGGATCTGGCCAACATGCGCATTGTGGCCGACGCCTGCCTTGCCACCGGCCGCAGCATGTGGCCCACCCTGCAGGTGAACAGCAACAAGGTGGAGGAGTGGATTTCCCTGAACCAGCTCCGTTTCCAGGCCTATTCCGCGATGGCTTTCGGCGCGGAGAACATCACCTGGGCCTGCTACACATGGGGTTGGTGGTACAATCAGGTGCTCTTTGGCAACGGAGACAAGACCCAGCAGTACGACAAGCTCAAGACGGTTAACGCGGAGATTCACGCCTTCTCTCCCAGATACATGAAATACCGCCGGATTGCTACCTCCTGCGTGGGCTTCGAAGGCACCGACATGCTGGAGGGGAGCGGGATGGAGAATGTTGAAGTCTATAACGACAAAACTTTCAAGAATCTCACCGCCGGCTGCCCCCTGATTGTGGGCGAGATGACCGCGCGCGACGGCGGACGCTCCCGCGCCCTGTTTGTCTGCGTTTCGGACGACCCGTACGACAAGAATCCACAGACCCATACCCTGAGCTTAAAATGCCGCCGGAAGATATCGGTAATGAGCAATGAAGGGCCCGTGGAGGTGAAGCGCAAATGCGGCGGCCGCTACAAGATTCAAGTTGCTTCCAACCAGGGACTTCTGATAGAAGTTGAGCGATAGCGGCGAATCGGTTCTATTTGTTATATTTGCATTAGAATAAATCCTCTCTAGCATGAAACGGCTGTTCAGATATTTTGCTTTGTCGCTGCTGCTCTCGCTATCTGCATGCGGCATCTTCAGAAACTCCGCGGACATCTCTTACCGCAGGATGCTCCCTTCGCAGATGAACGACATCCCGGACCAGCTGATATCCCGCAAGGGTTACACCCTCTCTTACAACTGCGAGACAAAGCTCCCCAACTGGGTGTTCTGGCACCTTAGCGCGGAGCATGCCACTGGTGATGTAGCCCGTCCGATAGCAGCCTATCATGTTGACAGCAAGGTGCCCAAACCCCGCGCCACCGGTGCCGATTACCGGCGCAGCGGATACTCCCGCGGACACATGTGCCCCGCCGGCGACAACAAGTGGGACAAGAAGGCGATGTACGAATCGTTTGCATATTCCAACATCTGCCCCCAGAAAAGCCAGTGCAATTCCGGCGTCTGGAACGCGATAGAGACCATGTGCCGCGAGTGGGCCAAGGAATACGGCGACGTGTATATCGTTTCCGGACCCATCGTTAAGAAATTCCCCGACATGCTGGGCAAGAACCAGGTGGCTGTACCGGAAGCCTTCTTCAAGGTGGTGGTATGCCTGAACGGCCGCAAGAAGGGCATCGGATTCATCTGTGACAACACCGACCTGCACCAGACAATGCGCCAGTGCGTGGTTACCATAGAGGAGATTGAGGACATTACCGGAATCAATTTCTTCCCCAATTTCAACGAGCGCGACCGCATGGATGTTGAGATGAAGGCCAACCTGCGGGACTGGTAATTCACTCAAAAAACTTTGTTTTTTGTATTTTTTTATATCTTTGAAGGATTATACACTTAATCGGCGATAAAAGCACCGTGAGATTATCCTTCATTACCCCTCTGCTGATGGCTGCCATTGCAGCAGCCACAGTTTCGTGCGCGATGAAAATCGACACCCCTGAAACAGTCAATCAGGACCCGTCCAAAAAGCAGGTCACATTCCCCGTAAACGTCACCCGCGACGGCCAGGCCATCCCCACCGGCGCCATCACCAAGGGCGGCAACGGCGACAATGCTGTCACCGATGCCGACATGATAGCCACCATGAACAAGGATATCCCCTTTGGCATCGTGGGTATCGACCTGGAATCAAAAGAGCTGATTCTGGACAACGAAGCCGTGTACACCAACGGCGGCCAGTACAAGGGATTCTTTGATGCCGGGTTGTGGTATCTCCCCTTCACCATCACCCTGAGCGCATACTACCCCTATGTGAACAATGTGGTTTACGGCGAGGAACTGGACACTTACAGCATTCCCTTCACCTCTGCCGAGACGGATGCCGGTCCGCTGATTTCCAAGACTGTGCAGTGCGCGGTGAGCGAGATGAACATGGTGCCGCTGGAGTTCCGCCACATCACCAACGATATCGGCTTCAAGATCTGCGACGTAACCACCGACCCCAACCTGCAGGGGCTCATCCACCTGCGCAAGGTTACATCCACATATGTGGCATCCGCCGGTATCTTTGTAAATGACATCGAGCTGGGCAACGGCTACTGGCACCGCCGCGGTTATTATCGCGACGTGGTGGTGTTCGAGGGCGACGCTAAGGTGGGTGTCGGCATGGAGAACGAGCTGTTCATCGGTAAGGACAAGCTGGTGAGCCGTCTGGCGGAGAGCCACCGCTACTACGGCATCCCGGATGAAATCCAGATGGGCAAGCAGACCGTAGAAGTCCTGTACGATGTGGAATCCTTCACACTGAACGGATTCACCTACCCCGCCATCAAAGACCAGACCGCCCACTATATGCTGTACGGCGTACTGCCGGACAACATCTTTGTATACGGCAAGCAGTATACCTTCCACCTGGGATTGGACACCGGCAAACTCTATCCCGAGATTACCTTCGCCGCATCCGTGAGCGGATGGGAGACTAAAATCTACGAGCAGAACGACGAGTTCTGATGCGGCCCATGTATAAGCTCCATCAGATTGTACTGGCAACAGTGCTGGGATTGTGCGCGGCATTTCCCGCCATCGCAGAGAACAACCAGCCCGCCAACGAAACCAAGGACGTCAAAGACCAGCTTGTCTATTACGAGAGCGTGCTCAAGGACCTGCTGACCCGCCCGGTTACGGAAGACAACGACGCCCATGTGGAGACTGCGCGGGAGAACTTGAAGAATGCTGCCAGGGAGAAAGGGATGCCCTCATATTTCTACAATGCATATCAGCTCTCACAGGAATACTACACCCGCCGCGGCGAAAACTACCGCGCGATGCTGCTGATGCAGGAGATGCAGGAGGTGGCCACGGGAGAGAACGACAGCTACGGCATATGGCTCAGCGCCCGCTTTCTGGCCGACATGTACATCAAGCAAAACGACTATGTGAGCGCCAAGCCCCACCTGGAGGAGGCCATCAAGGTGTATAATTCCTCCGATAACGAGGAGATTCTCAAACGGTCTGCCACCAGGATGTACTGCGACTATGCAGACACCTACCCCATAGCTTCAGACTCTGTGAGGATTAACGTCAAAAAAGCCGGGGAGCATGCAAAGACTCACCTGGATACGCTGCGCTACCAGTACAACCTGCTGCGTCTGGCCGCCCTTGACGACAACCAGAAAGAGTATGAACGGCTCAAGGAGATATGCGTGGGTGACCCCGACTTCCCCAGGATTTCCCCCGATGCAGAGCTTTTCTTCTCCCTGATTGCGGCCACCCGCGACGGCAGCATCCTGGACCGCGAGGAGGAGATATACAAGCTCTCCACTGTGCGCGAAATGAAGGTGATTGCCAACCTGTGCGAGAACAAGGGATACAAAGATTTCGCCTTTAACGTGGAGAAAAAGCTGGTGAACCTGATGGAGACGGTTATCTCCAACACCAACCATTCCCGCATATCGGAGCTGGACGTTTCCATGGGTAAGGCTTCCCTGAACGCGGAACTCGTAAACAAGGAACACGAGATCTCCCGCATCTCGCTGTTCTTGTCTATCCTTCTGGTAATCATACTGCTGGGCATTACCCTTTTCTCATTTATCCATATCAGGCAACTCAGCCGCTCCAAGAATAAGGACAAGCTGCAGATTGAGGAACTCAAAGCTGCAAATGAAAAGGTGCGTCTGGCAAACGAAGCCAAGACCCGGTTTGTGCAGAACATGAGCCACGAGGTACGCACCCCTCTCAACGCCATCGTGGGCTTCGCACAGCTTCTCTCGCTTCCCGAAGGTGTAATCACATCTACGGAGAAGGACGAATATGCCGGCCACATAGTGAACAACTCCAAGATGCTCACCATGCTGCTGGACGACATCCTGAATGCCTCTTCCATGGACAAAGGCGACTATAAGATCAATTACGAAACGGGAGAAAAGGATTTCCTTTGCGAGGCCGCCATCTCCAGCTCGGAACACCGCCTGCAGCCCGGCGTGAAGTTGTATTACGCCCCGGAAGAATACACTCCGCACAACTTTATCACCGACCCGCGCCGCGTACAGCAGATCCTCATCAACCTGCTCACCAATGCCTGTAAGCACACCGCCCAGGGCGAGATAAAGCTCTCCAGCTCACTGGCCGCCAACCCGGGATACGTGACCTTTACCGTCACCGATACCGGCACCGGCGTGCCGCCTGATAAGGCTGAGGAGATATTCGAGAGGTTTGCCAAGCTGAACGAATTCGTGCAGGGCACCGGCCTGGGGCTGAGCATCTGCCGTGACATCGCCACCAGGATGGACGCAAAGGTATTCCTTGACACCGATTATCCCGGCCCCGGCGCCCGTTTCGTCTTTATGGTGCCGGACAAACAAAACCCGCAGGAGTAATGAAACGCCGTTTGTCCATACTTTTCATTCTGATTGTCGCCCTGGGAGTTCCGTTCGCCGCACATTCCCAGAACAACAATTATGAGATAGACGACGACTGCTATCGCATGTTTCTGGAGGCGGAGGCCCTTTACGGTGGAAAACCCGGATTCAAGGAGAAGTGCGACGAGCTGCTCAAGACCGCCATTGCCCGCAACGACCGCAAGGCGGAGGTCTTCTACTATATCCTCAAGGTCAAGGACCTCACGCGAACCCAGGTACCCAAGGATGGCTCCGCAGAAGAGCGTATGCAGGCAGTCCTCGCCTTGGGCGAACAGATGATGTCCGCACATGAGGAGCTGAAACGCATCTCTCTGGAAACCGGATACCCCCAGTATTTCTTCTACTCATACCAGCTGACAAAGAACTTTTTCTTCAACAACGGGATGAAACTGAAGGCCCTGGAGCTGGTGCAGGAGATGCAGCGCAAAGCGGTTGAGATGGACAATGCATACGGCAAATGGGTGTCTGACAAGGAGATGGCCTCTTTGTATTCCGCCCTCAGGGACAAGCAGACTGCCCGCAAGTACCTCGCATCTCTCCTCTACGAGTATGAGAACACA
This sequence comes from Bacteroidales bacterium, assembly GCA_017962235.1. Lineage (GTDB taxonomy): Bacteria > Bacteroidota > Bacteroidia > Bacteroidales > UBA932 > Equibacterium. The sequence goes on from JAGCVS010000016.1 coordinate 65,907, forward strand.
AAGGATCCGATAATCCGCAAGCAGACAATGTGCAACCACTATGTGGATTACGCCACTACTTTCCCCCCTGCCCACGATTCGGTATTGTTCTATCTGCAGAAGGCTGCCTCCTGTCAGGTGACTCCTCAGGACAGTGTGCGCTGCAATTACGTATTCGCTCAGTACTACGCTGCAAAGGGGGACAAGACCAATTACGTCAAATACCGTGACCTCTGCAAACAGAGCCAATATCTGGAGAGTGTATTCAAGGCATCACCCTCTGTGCTCAACACCCTGGACGCCATTCTTGACGGGAAAGGGGAGCAAGTGAGGAATTCCGCGATGGGACTGCCGGCAAGTATGATACGCATAGCCGCCGCCGCGGCAGAGAAATCGGGAGATCTGGCTCTTTCCAACTACCTGAAGGAGTGGTGCATCAACGATTCGGAATCGTTCTTCTCCCGCCTGAACGACCTGCATCTTACAGAGATGGAGGCTCGCTACGGAAACACTCTGCTCTCTGCCGACCTCGCCGCCAAATCGCGTCAGGTAGAAATTATTACGGTTATCATTGCAATCCTGTTACTGCTGATACTGGCCGGAATAATCCTTACGATGTCCGCCCACATCCGCAACCTGAAGAAAAGCAACGCCAAAGACGAGAAGCAGATTGCAGAGTTCAAGGAAGCCAATGAAAGGGTACGTATGGCCAACGAGGCCAAGACCCGCTTTGTGCAGAACATGAGTCACGAGGTGCGCACCCCGCTCAACGCCATCGTGGGCTTCTCACAGCTGCTTTCGCTTCCGGACGGCACCTTCTCAGAAGAGGAGAAAGACGAATATGCCGGACACATAGTGAATAACACCAAGATGCTCACCATGCTGCTGGACGACATCCTGAATGCCTCCGCAATGGACAAGGGCAACTACAGTATCACTTATGAGCAGAGCGAGAAGGACTTCCTCTGTGAGGCGGCAATCTCCAGCGCGGAACACCGCCTGCAGCCCGGCGTAAAGATGTATTACGCTCCGGAGGATGCGCCCCACAATTTCATCACCGACCCGCGTCGCGTACAGCAGATTCTGATAAACCTGCTCACCAACGCCTGCAAACACACCACCCAGGGCGAAATCAAGCTCTCCAGCTCCCTGAACGCCAATCCCGGTTTCGTAACCTTTACCGTTACCGACACCGGCACCGGAGTTCCCCCGGAGAAGGCGGAAGTAATATTCGAGCGCTTCTCTAAGCTCAACGATTTTGTGCAGGGCACCGGCCTGGGCCTGAGCATCTGCCGCGACATCGCCACCAGAATGGGAGCAGAAGTCTATCTGGACACCTCATACCCCGGCCCCGGCGCACAGTTTGTATTCAAGGTACCCGAATCACCATCAACCACTAACGATAACAAATAAGACACACATCATACAATGATTCCTCTTTACTCACAGAACCACGACTATTCCAAGTATAGCGTGCTGGCAGTGGATGACATTCCGCTGAATCTTTTGTTGGTACAGAAGATGCTCTCCCGCTTCAATTTCAACATGCGCACCGCCGCCAACGGCCAGATGGCGCTTGACAGCGTGGCGGAAAGCAAGCCCGATCTGATTCTGCTGGATCTGATGATGCCGGGCATAGACGGCTTTGAGGTAATCCGCCGTCTGCGGGAGAACCCGGAGACTGCCGACATCAGGATAGTCATCTTGAGTGCCCTGAACTCCAACGACGATGTTGTAAAGGGCTTCAACATGGGTGCCGACGACTTTATCATGAAGCCTATCATCATGGAAAAGCTTCTCACCTGCGTCATCACCCAGATGCAGATTGTAGAGGCCAAGCGCAAATAAGCCGTGGTGCGCCGGATACTGCTCTCCATTCTGGCCTGCCTCACCTTTGTGATGGCAGAGGCCCAGATTGTGAACCGTCTGCGTGTGGATCAGGAGACCTTCCTGAAATACGCATACGGTCGGATGGAACAGTTCAACCCCGCCAACCTGGCCCTTGCCGACTCACTGTATGCAGTGGGTGAGACCCGGAACGACTTCCGCTTCAAGTGCCTCGCCCTCTCGCTGGAGATGCCGGTGCGCTATGCGCAGGGAGAATACGACCGGATGGACGAGACCGCCGCTGAAATCAAGTCTCTGATTGGCGAAAGACGCGACAGCCGCGATTTCTACTTCCCCTTCATGCATGAGTACTGCGAGTATCTGGTGCGCATAGGCCGCGCTCCCGATGCGATGCTGGAGGCGCGCGCCATGGAAAGGCTTGCCTCCGGTGAGAGCCGCCCTTCCGGCAGGATGTACGCATACCGCATCATCGGCCTGATACAGAGCTCCCGCGACAACTCATACCTGGCCATCCAGAACATGGAGAAGGCGGTGCGTTTCTGCCGCGAGGCCAAGGCAGAGCAGGACCTCCCCACCCTTTTCATACTTCTGGCTCAGGAGAATGTGAAGATGAAGGACTTTGAGCAGGCAGAGAAATATGTGGTTCAGGCAGAGGAATACCAGCGCTTCTTCCCCGCCATCCGCATCAAGGCGCTCATGACCCGCGCCTGCCTCTATTACGCAGAGGGCGACATGGACACCTTCTGGAAGACATACGAGACTCTTATCTCCGACCCCCTGTACCAGATGCAGGCCGATGCCGACTCGCGAACCGGACTGGACATCAGCTATCTCCGCTCACGCGGCATGCTGGAGGAGGCCCTGGCAAAGGCCGATGCCCTTGGCAAGGAGCGCGCCCGTCTGGAAAGCAAACACGGCATCTACGCCGAGCTTGGCACATACGACAAGGCCTACGACCAGCTGCGTATGCTGATGGGCGACAAGGACTCCACATACATCAAGGTCCAGAACGAGGACCTCGCCATCCTGGACGCCGAGATGAACAACGCCCAGCTGCGCGAAGAGGCGCAGCGGCTCAAGGCCCAGAACCAGATGACCATTCTGCTGGGCTTTCTGGTGATGTTCGTCATCGCCTTCTTCGCCATCCTTGGCAGCCAGTGGAAGCTGCGTCACAACCTGGAGGAAATGCGCAAGAAGAACAACCAGATGCTGGCCACCAGACGCGCTTTCCAGAAGGCCATGGAGGCCAAGGAATCTGAGAACGATTACAAGATCAAAATCTTGCAGAACCGCAAGACAAATATGTTGAGATTATGAAAATCAAGAACCTGTTCAAATATCACGGCAACGAACTTGCCGCACTGGCAATTTTTATTACCGGCTCCGTGCTGGGCATGCTGGGACTCATACAGAAGGTACCTCTGGTGGTGGGTATCCTGGGCATAGTGATACTTGCCTGCGGACTCTTCTTTTTCTGTATCCGCTACACTTCCGAGAAGGTGTACAAAGAGTATTACAAAGACAGCTACGAGATTGAGCACGACACCATAGAAGAGGAAATCCGCAAGTCGATGGTATACCACCGCTACCAGGAGGCGGTTATCGGGCGCTACGAGAGCGCCTGCCGCGACTTGGGTCTTGTGGACGAACAGAAAGACTGGCTTCTGGACCTTTTGATGCAGGAGAAAGAGAAAGTAGACGAAGATCTCAAGGCCCAGGGCGGCGGACACATCTAGCCTCCGGACACCATATGATAATATACGAAAAGACCTGCCGCATGGCAGGTCTTTTCGTAGCCCCTACAGGAATCGAACCTGTATTTAAGGTTTAGGAAACCTCCGTTCTATCCGTTGAACTAAGAGGCCCTGTTATGCCTTCTTGGCGATAATCTGACGTCCGCGATAGTAGCCGCACTCGGGGCAGACGTGGTGGTACATAACGGTAGCACCGCAGTTGCTGCAAGTTGCCAGGGTCGGCATGGGAGCTACATCGTGAGTTCTTCTTTTGTCTCTGCGCTGTTTGGAGACTTTTCGTTTAGGATGTGCCATTGTCTTCTATTTTTAATTTTTCTTTTGTTTCAACAGTTCTTTAAGTCCGCTGAAGGGGGTGTTCATCGCCGGCTGGCTCTCCATCTGGGCTTCGCTGCTCAGACGGGCAAGCGCCTCGGGATTGCATCCTCCTTCAGGATGGACTTTCTGCATCGGCAGCGAGACGCATATCAGATCGTACAGCGTCTGCGCCAGATCTACCTCGGAGGTCCCTTCGCGAAGGATGATTATGTTGTCATCTTCGTTCACGACATCTTCCGGTTCGGCATCATAGCGGACGGTGAGCGTCTGGTCTATCGCAACCGGCATCATGAGTTCTTCAAGACACCTGTCGCACATAACCTTTGCCTGTCCCGTTACCGTGCAGCGTATTTCAATCCAACTACCCTTCTGCCCCGCTACGATGTGCGCCATACAATCCAGCCCCTCTATTACCTCGTGTGAAAAACCGTCCAGAAAACTGTTGTCCAGCACGAAGTCAAAGTCCTGTCCGCCACGCGTAAGGCCATGAAGGGGAATGATTATCTCGCTCATCGTAACTCCTTGTGCAGATTGGGGGTGCAAATATAGCAATTTATTTTTGGTTTGCAACCTATTTTAACGCAGCGCGTTTGCGGGCCGTCTCGTCCAGCAGTATCTTTCTGAGACGCATCGCGTGCGGCGTAACCTCCACCAGCTCGTCTTCCTGGATATACTCCAGCGCCTCTTCCAAGCTGAATTTGATGGCGGGCGGCAGCATCACCTTCTCGTCGCTGCCGGCAGCGCGCACGTTGGTGAGCTTCTTGGTCTTGCAGATATTGATGTTAAGGTCGCGCTCGCGGGTATGCTCTCCCACTACCTGGCCGGCGTAAATCTCGTCGCCCGGCTCCACAAAGAAGCGGCCGCGGTCCTGCAGCTTGTCCATGGCATAAGCGATGGCTGTGCCGGTGTCCAGAGACACCAGGGAACCGTTGATACGCTTCTCGATATCGCCCTTATACGGCTCGTAATCCTTGAAACGATGCGATACCACCGCTTCGCCGGCAGAGGCTGTGAGCAGGTTGCTCCTGAGGCCCATCATGCCGCGGGAAGGGATATCGAAGTCCAGATGAGTGCGACCGTCGCGGGAATCCATGTGCACCAGCGCCCCCTTGCGGCGGGTGGCCATCTCAATGGCGCGCCCAACAAATTCGTCCGGCACATCTATGGTCAGGTTCTCAATAGGTTCGCAGCGCTGCCCGTTTATGGTCTTGTCCAACACCTTGGGCTGGCCCACCTGCAGCTCGAAACCCTCACGGCGCATCGTCTCAATCAGAATAGAGAGGTGCAGCACGCCGCGCCCGTATACCACAAAAGAGTCGGTGCCTACGCCGGGCTTCACCCTCAGCGCCAAGTCTTTCTCCAGCTCGCGGTCCAGACGCTCCTTGAGGTGGCGGCTGGTTACAAACTTGCCGTCGCGTCCGAAGAAGGGGGAATCGTTGATAGAGAACAGCATACTCATGGTGGGTTCGTCCACCGCGATGGGCGGCAGTGCCTCCGGATTCTCAAAATCGGCAATAGTGTCGCCAATCTCAAATCCGTTGATGCCCACAACCGCGCAGATGTCGCCGCACCTGACTTCATCCACAGTGGTTTTCTCCAGCCCCTCGAACACCATCAGGTCCTTGATTTTCTGCTTCTCAACTATGTCGTAACGCTTGCAGAGCGATATGTTGTCGTTCTTGTGCAGGGTACCGCGGGTGATGCGGCCAATGGCGATACGGCCCACGTAGGGCGAATACTCCAGCGACGATATCAGCAGCTGGGGAGTGCCCTCCACCACCTCCGGCGCAGGAATCTCATCTATGATGACATCCAGCAGCGGGGAGATGCTGTCGGTGGGTTTGCGCCAGTCCAGCGACATCCAGCCCTGCTTTGCGCTGCCAAACACTGTCTTGAAATCTAGCTGCTCTTCAGTTGCATCCAGGGCGAACATCAAATCGAACACCTGCTCGTTCACAAAGTCGGGACGGCAGTTGGGCTTGTCCACCTTGTTTATCACCACGATGGGCTTCTTGCCCATCTGGATGGCTTTCTGCAGCACAAAACGGGTCTGGGGCATGGTTCCCTCAAAGGCATCTACCAGCAGCAGCACGCCGTCTGCCATATTGAGCACGCGCTCTACCTCGCCTCCGAAATCGGCGTGGCCGGGAGTGTCTATAATATTGATCTTCACCCCCTTGTATGTCACGGATACGTTCTTTGCAAGAATGGTGATGCCGCGCTCGCGCTCCAGGTCGCCCGAATCCAGAATCAGGTCGCCCAGCTTCTCCACCTCATGCATGTGGGTGGTCTGCTGAATCATCCTGTCCACCAGGGTGGTCTTGCCGTGGTCTACGTGCGCAATGATTGCTATATTTCTAATGTTCTGCATAATCGTGTTTTTCCGGCCGCAAAAGTACAACATTTTTTTGTACTTTTGTCGCTACGTAATTCCAACGAATATGACAGAAAAAATACTTATTCTGGACTTCGGCTCGCAGGTTACACAACTCATTGGCCGCAGGGTCCGGGAGCTCAACGTATATTGCGAAATACACCCCTTTAACAAGATGCCCGAGATAGGTCCCGACGTGAAGGGAGTGATCCTCTCCGGCAGTCCCGCTTCAGTGCGCGACTCGAATGCGCCCAGACTCGACTTGAGCGGCATCAAGGGGAGGCTGCCGCTGCTGGGCATCTGCTACGGCGCGCAATATCTGGCATATAACTATGGCGGAAGCGTAGAGAACTCCGGCAGCCGCGAATACGGACGCGCCATGCTCCGAGTGGTGGATGCATCTTCGCCGCTGTTTGCGGGCATGAGCGCCGAATCTCAGGTGTGGATGTCCCACGGCGACACCATCACCCGCCTGCCTGAAGGAGCACAGGTAATCGGCTCCACAGCGGATGTGGAGAATGCAGCATACCATATATGCGGCGAGGAGACATACGCGGTACAGTTCCACCCGGAGGTGTTCCACAGCAAAGAGGGGCCCAAGATCCTCGAGAACTTTGTAAAAGGCATCTGCGGATGTCGCGGAGACTGGACTCCGGAAAGCTTCATTGACACCACCGTAGCTGCGTTGCGCGAGAAGATTGGCAGCGACCGGGTGATTCTGGGCCTGTCCGGCGGCGTGGATTCCACCGTGGCGGCGGTGCTGCTCAACAAGGCCATCGGCAGCCAGCTCCACTGCATATTCGTGGACAACGGCCTGCTCCGCAAAAACGAATTCAGCGACGTGCTTGAGTCGTATAAGGATATGGGTCTGAACGTAATCGGCGTGAATGCCGGAGAGCGGTTCCTAAGCGCTCTGGCTGGCGTCACCGACCCTGAAAAGAAACGCAAGGCCATCGGCGCCGCCTTCATAGAGGTGTTCGATGCAGAGGCGCAGAAGATAACGGGCGCGCGCTGGCTGGCGCAGGGCACCATCTATCCCGATGTGATAGAGTCCTGCTCCGTAAACGGCCCGTCCGCCAAAATCAAGTCGCACCACAACGTGGGCGGCCTGCCGGAGAAGATGAACCTCAAGATTGTGGAGCCGCTGCGCAGCCTGTTCAAGGATGAAGTGCGCCGCGTGGGACGCGCTCTGGGCATTAAAGATGAACTTGTGGGGCGCCATCCCTTCCCCGGCCCGTCGCTGGGCATCCGCATCCTGGGTGACATCACCCCTGAGAAACTGGAAATCCTGCGCAATGCCGATGACATCTACATCCGCAGTCTGCGCGCATACAAGTGCGACCTCCCCTCCGCAAGCGAACCGCTGAGGCGCGCCACCAACCTCTACGACGCCATCTGGCAGGCGGGCGCGATACTGCTCCCCGTTAAGAGCGTGGGCGTGATGGGCGACGAACGCACCTACGAATACACCGTGGCCCTGCGCGCCGTGGTCTCCACCGACGGCATGACCGCCGACTGGTTCCCCCTCCCCTACGACTTCATGGCAAAAGTCTCCAACGACATCATAAACAAAGTCCGCGGCGTAAACCGCGTCTGCTACGACATCTCCTCCAAACCCCCGGCAACAATCGAGTGGGAATAGTATAATCGGCAGATATGAAAAGATTTGCTATAAGCATAATTATGGGACTGGCAATCGCCGGTCCCGTGGCTTTTTCTCAGGAGACATTCACCATTGATTCGGTGGCGGTGACGGCGGCGAGGGTGCCGGTGGCGCTGCATGCTAGTGCGCGGATGGTGACGCTGCTGGACAGTGCGGCGATTGCGGTGGCGCCGGTGCAGACGGTGAACGACCTGCTGAAGTATGCCGCAGGTGTGGATGTGCGGCAGCGCGGGGCATTCGGGATGCAGACCGACATCAGCATCCGCGGCGGCACATACAACCAGGTGGCGGTGCTGCTGAACGGCATCAACATAACCGACCCTCAGACTGGGCACAATTCCTTTGACATCCCGGTGATTCTGAGCGACATAGACCATATCGAGGTTCTGGAAGGGCCGGCGGCTCGCGTATACGGCACGTCGGCGATGATGGGCGCCATAAACATCGTCACCAAGGGGCATGTGGCCGCTCCGGCCATGAGCGACATGGGTGATGCGGACCTCTCGGGCCGTATCTGGCCCAGAAGTCAGGAGCAACAACTTGTAAGCGTTTTTGCCAATCTTGAGGCAGGTTCATTCGGGTATTACAATGTTAACGGGAGCGGGGTATATTCCAACTGCCACAATTATCATACTCTTTCTTATCAGGTATCTAAGAGCAAGGGCTACAGCGTATGCGAGGCGGGCACTCCCAACACCGATTTTGAGGTCCTCAAATTGTTTTACAGCGGCGGGCACGAATGGTCAAAACGCAACCTGACCTGGCATGCCGGAATAAGCGGCAAATGGTTTGGCGCCGGCACTTTTTACAGCCCCAAGTACGACAATCAGTTCGAGGGCACCACCAAGGTGTTTATGGCTGTGAAGAGCGAGGGACGCGGCCTACTGCACTTTACCCCAACCCTTTACTGGAATCATGGCGAAGACGAGTTCCAGTTGTTCCGGGACGAGCCGGAAAAGTACCCCTATAACTATCACAAGACCGATGTGTTGGGAGCAAACCTCAACTGTTATGTGGATTCCAAACTGGGACGCACGGCGTTTGGAGCCGAGGCGAGGCACGAGGCCATCCGCAGCACCAATCTTGGCGAGCCGCTGGCAAAACCAAAGGGCGATTATGTGTGCGGACTTGCCCGCACGGCATATAACCTGTTTCTGGAGCACAATGTGAACATCGGCTGGTTCAGCGCTTCTGCCGGGGTCACCGCCGTATACAATACCGGCAACAACGAAGGCATCAAATTCTTCCCCGGCGCAGATGTAAGCATCCGTCTAGGCGAAGGGGGACGCGCCTTTGCCTCCTGGAATTCCTCTTACCGGATGCCGACTTTCACCGACCTCTACTATTCTGTGGGCGGGCATCTGGCTGACCCCAATCTGAATTCGGAGAAGCTAAACGCTCTGGAAATGGGCTTTAAGTTCTCTGCCCGCGGATACAGACTTCTGGTTTCCGGTTTTGCCAGCAGAGGCTACGATCTGATTGACTGGATCAAGGACACCTCTGCCGGAGAAGACGCCCCCTGGACAAGCGTGAACCACGGCAGAATAGGTATGTCGGGCAAAAGGGCCATGGGGCAGCTCAACATCCCGGCGCTGATTGACCGCCCCGGTTTCTTTTTCCGCGACATTACAATGGATGTCCAGATGATTGATGAACCGGTGAAAACTCTTCCGGACAATTACCGCAGCATGTATTCTCTGGAATATATACGGGGAAAAGCATCCGTCCAGGCCAACTTTGACATCTGGAAGGGTCTGACGGCCAACATTTCTTATGTCTACGTAGACCGCGCAACCAGTTCCGAGCTGATAAAGCCGTACCATCTGCTGGATGCGAAGCTGGACTATAACGGCATATATGTCCGGCTCAACAATCTGCTGAACCGGACATACTATGACTTTGGTGAAGTGCCCCAGCCGGGGCTCTGGTTCACCGCCGGAATAAAACTGACTATGTCAGGCGGCGGCCCGAAAGAGCGTTAGGCCTCGTTCCACTGTTTTTTTATCAACTCTACAGCGGCGGGAATCGCCACTGCAGGGTCGCCTATGTTGCCGCACTCCAGGCTGATGTACTTGTTGTAACCCATCTCCTTGAGAGCGTGGAAGCCGTCTATGTAGTTGTCGGCCTCGCCGTCCTCACCAGGGTTGCAACGGTTCAGGCGGCTGGCGATGTGGATGTGCTGCAGGTACTTGGTACCGGCGGACATCAGGGCAGCGTAATCGCTGGTTTCCTCTTTCATGTGCCAGAAGTCGCCCATACACTTCACGCCGGGGCTCTGCGAATCGCGGCAGATGGCTGCAGCGGCGGATACCAGACGCAGGTAGAAGCACTCGGCGCGGTTCAGCGGCTCCAGAATCACGTATGTACCGTGTTCGAGGGCAAATGTACCCAGATTGTGGAGTTGTTCGCACAGATAGTCGTAAGTCTCCTGGTTGTTGGGCTTGCAGGGTTCCTGACGGGAGAAAGCAGGCACCATGATCACGCCGGTAGAGCCGATGGCTCCGGCTGCCTCCACAATGCGGCGCATGCTGGTGTCAAAGGCCTCTTTCTGAACCGGGTCATCGGCCAGGATAAAGCCTTCAAAGCCTGCGCAGATGGCGGACACCTTGATGTTGCGGCCTTCCAGAGCCTTTGCCAGATCGTCATACTGGTTTACCAGTTCCCATCCGCCCGGCTCGAAACCGGTCACGCCCAGGGATTCGCAATAGTCCAGCTTCTCTGCATAGGTCTCTCCCAAAGCCTTGCCGCTCTGCAGCGATACATTGAGCACTGCACCGTTATCAACGGCCGTTTTCTTGGGTGTGCAGGAAGTGAGTATTGAAGGACCGCCAAGAGCCACTGCTGCAGCTCCTGCGAGGGATGTCTTGAAGAAATCTTTCCTATTCATAGTGATGTGTTATTTGCGTGCCTCGCCGGGAACGGGAATTACGGGTTTCTGTACAGCATCCAGGCGGCCCAGCGAGAGTGCATCCATATCTGCGGGGAGATAATCCATGTCAGAAGCCATGATCTCGTCCCAAAGGATGGTCTTGCCTGTGTAGGCAGCCTCGCGGCCCATCACGCCTGCCAGAGTGGACATTGCAGTCTCGGTAGCCTGATCCAGCATCTCGCCCTTGCGGATGTGGTTGATGAGGTCCACGTGCTCCAGTACGTACGGGTCGGTCTGCTTGTGTGCAGCCTGCTCTGCTGAACGGTCAAACTGCCACAGAACCTCGCCCTTGTTGTTGCGGATAGTATCGTCTATTGTGTTCCAGTAACCCTTGGTTCCGCGTACGTATTCGCTCACGTTGTTGGCACAACCGTCTATCTGACGGCTCATGGAGTGCAGATGCACGCCGTTTTCAAACTCAAAATCGATGCTGAAGTTGTCGTACTGGTCGCCGGTCACACGCCTCTGGCGGCTGCCGAAGCCGGTGGCCTTAATGGGGTGCGAACCCGTCATCCACATGAACACATCGATATTATGCACGTGCTGTTCCACGATATGGTCGCCTGAGAGGAACTTCCAGTTGACCCAGTCGCGGATTGCCCATTCCATGTCGCTCCAGCCCTTCTCACGCTCGCGGTACCACAGCATGCCCTGATTCCAATATACGTTACCGCCGGTGATCTCGCCAATCATGCCGTCCTGGATAAGCTTGAACGCCTCCACGTAACTGCGTTCGTGATGACGCTGGGTACCGGTCACAACCGCCAGCTTCTTGGCCTGAGCCTGCTTTGCAGCGGCGATGATGGTGCGGCAGCCCTTTGCATCCACGGCTACCGGCTTCTCAAGGAATGCATGTACGCCCTTGGAAACGGCATACTGGAAATGATAGGGACGGAAAAGCGGAGGAGTGGTGAGAATCACTACATCCACGCCGCTGTCAATGACCTTCTTGTATGCGTCAAATCCCACGAACTTCTGGACGCCCGATACATCGTAGCCCCATTCGGTAAGATTCGATATAGCTTCTTCTATGCGGTCTTCAAACACATCGCCAAAGGCGGTGAATTTAACGCCGGCGGCAGCCTGAAGCATGTTTGCAGCAGCGCCTGTACCGCGTCCGCCGCAACCGATCAGACCGGCCTTGAGCTCGCGGCCGTCATCGGCCTTGTCGTCCAGAGAAGGGAGATAATACTCTTCAGGGCTGCGCAGGGGCATAACCTTGGGAGTCTTTGAGCCGGTGCATGAAGAAAGCAGCGGGGTGGATGCCAGCAGGGCGCTCCCGCCGAGGGCTGCGGTGCATCCGAAAAAGTCACGTCTTGAAATCTTGCTCATAAGTGTATCTATTTATTGTTTTATTTCTTCAGGTACTTCGCACACCACGCGGAAGCCGATACCCTTGATATCGGAATACCACCAGATGCTCTTGGGTATCTGCGGGTCGGTGTGCAGCCATGCATCGTGCTCCGTATGGGCGCGGGCGGCGCAGCGCACATCTGCGGCATCGGAGAGGTAATAACCTCCGCGCACCACATATTCGCTGCCGGTTGCGGGGCCCTTGGGATTCACGGCGCCATCTTCCATCATGCTGTAGGCATCCTCTGCATACCAGTCGGAACAGTATTCCATAACGTTGCCCAGCATATTCTTGAGGCCGAACGGGTTAGCCTGCATATCCTGCGGCAGGGCGGTGCGGTTGCGGCTGTTGGCAGCATACACCACGTTGCTTGAGATAACTGCAGTATCTATGCCGAACAGCTTGTTCTTGAATGTCTGTTCGGAGAACTTCTTGGGGTTGCCTTCAAAGAAATATGGAGACGATGTGCCGCCGCGGGCAGCGTATTCCCACTCTGCCTCGGTGGGCAGGCGGTAGGTGCGCCCCGTCTTCAGGCTCAGCCATTGGCAGAAGGTCTCCGCGCCGTAGTGAGTCATGGTAATGGCAGGACGGTCGCCCTTGCCCCAGCCCTGATCAGGCGCGCCGTAGGGGGCAGTGGGACCGCTCACGGCATCGATATCTTCACGCGTATTGTTCGCATAAATCTTCTCCGGGGAAGTACGGCCGGGCGACTGGGTCTCCAGGAAGAATGCCCAGTACTGGGTCCATGTAACCTCAACCTCAGACATGAAGAAATCAGAAACTGTGACTTTGCGAACCGGACCTTCGTCCGCCTTGTGGAAAGGCTCCTTGTCCGGCGAGCCCATCTCAAAGGTGCCGCCGGGAACGGCAATCATGTTTATGGAGCATACTGTGCCGGGGACGGTCTCCGTATAATTCTCGAATGCGGTTACATTGGCTGCTTCTGCGTAAGGCTCAAAGTCCGGCATGCTGTCGTCAACACCGGCCAGGATGTGTCCGTGCTGATAGTTGGGGTTGAAGTGACCGGCATCCAGATGGCAGTTGATGCACTGCAGGTTATAATCCTTCTCATGCTCCTCGTAATAGAGGTGGCTGATAACTGCATCGTCTGTAACGCCCTCCGGGAACAGGTCCTGATGGCACTTCTTGCAGGAGGAGTTGAACACGATCTTTGTGGCATAGTCCAACTCCCGCTTTGCCTCCCAGTTTATCTTGCTTTTGTTCTTGAAGATGTAGCTGAACAGGTCTTTGGTTCCCATCCTGGCCTTGGCCATGAAGTGCTCAGAGGGAGTCCCTGCGGGGAGGTGGCAGGCCGCGCAGTCAGTCACGGTGCCACTCTCGTTGCGGTAATGCATTGAGAGCATCCACAGCGAATCTGCCTGCGTGTGCACGTGGCACGACATGCAACTCTCGTTGGATGAACTCTTTACATAGAACGAGTTGAGAAATATCATCAGGGCGAACCCGAGCACGAATCCGCCGAGCGTGAACCAGACTGTTTTCCTGTTGCGCATATTCGTGCAAATTTACCAAACAAAATGGATATTTCGCTACATTTCGCTTGAAAAAACATGATGTCCGCTGCCGACCTCGTGGCGGGTATAACCGCCGGCATCAGGGACATACACCTCCGCCGTGGTATTGAACGGAACATCCACCTCCAGCGTGAAGATATTACCCTCTAATTTCCAGGAAGATACAGCCCATCCATAGGGAGTGTTTTCCTCTGCTTTCATGTGGGTGAAGCCGCCGCCCGGATGGGGCTTTATGCATATCTTCTTGAAGCCGGGCGCAGCCTCTTTCAAACCCGCCGCCTCGCGGTAGAGCCAGTCGCCGATAGAACCGTAGGAATAGTGGTTGAAAGAGTTCATGCCGTTGTCCGGGATGGTACCGTCCGGCATCATGGAGTTCCAGCGCTCCCAGATAGTGGTGGCGCCCATGGTCACGGGATAGAGCCACCCAGGGTACTGCTCGCGCAGCAGAAGCTTGTATGCCAGATCGTTCAGGCCGTTCTGGGTGAGAGCATTGGAGATATGGGGCGTTCCCAGGAAGCCGGTGGTCACATGACCGTAGCGTTCCACAGCCTCCCTGAGGTGAGATGCCAGCATGGGACGCATCTCTTCCGGCACCATATCGTATGTGAGTGCCAGCACGTATGCTGTCTGGGTGTGGGATACCAGATGCCCGTCCGGGGTCACGTATGCGTTGCAGAAGGCCTCGCGCGCCTTCGCTGCGATGTCGCGGTAATATGCTTCGTCCTCTGCCTTTCCAAGCACCTTTGCGGCGTTGGCCATAATGGTGGCGGAGTTGGCAAAGTGGCACTGCTGTGTGAGCGGCGTATAGGTTATGGCCGATGCGCCCGCCACGTCGTTGTCAACGGTGTACGAAAGCCAGTCGCCATAATGCCAGCCGGTGTTCCAGAGACAGCTCTCGCCGGCAGCCTTCACAATGTAATCCACCCAGCGTTTCATGCTGGCATACTGGTCTTCCAGCACCTGCGGGTCACCGTACGCCATATAGAGGGTCCAGGGGATGATTGTTGCGGCATCGGCCCAGCCAACATGGCCGGCACCCACCAGTCCGTGCACCATGGGAACGATGTCGGTCACCTGACCGTCGGGCAACTGGTCAAAGGCCAGATCCTTGAGCCACTTGGAGTAAAAGGCGTAAGTGGCGCGGTTGAAGGTGGCGGTACGGGCAAAGAACTCCGCGTCGCCCGTCCAGCCAAGACGCTCGTCCCGCTGGGGGCAGTCTGTGGGGATATCCACAAAGTTGCCGCGCAAACCCCACTGTATGTTGCTCTGGAGCTGGTTCACCATCTCGTTGGAGCATGTAAAGCTGCCGGTGGCGTCCAGGTCGGAATACCGCACCTCCGCCACAATGTCGTCCAGATCTATTTCATCCTGCGGAATGCCCTCCAGTTTGATGTAGCGGAAGCCATAGAAAGTAAAGCGGGTGGTAAAATCATGCTTGTTGCCATCGCAGATATACTTGCTCTGAGCCTTTGCACTGCGCAGGTTGTGGGTGTAGAAATTGCCCTTCTCGTCCAGGACCTCGGCGTGACAAACGGTGATTTCCTGCCCCGGTTTCCCCTTGTAGGTGATCACTTCGCTGCCCACCAGGTTCTGGCCAAAATCTATCACCAGCTCCCCTTTCGGGGTCATTATCAGTTCCTTTGCAGGCATAATCTCGTGTGCGAGTACCGGTTCGCAGGTCTGCGGGGCCAGGTTGTCATAGCCGTAGTCCAACGTGGTCACCGGCTGCCATGCAGAGGCATCGAAAGCCGCGGTGCTCCACCCCTCTATCGCCTTGCGGGCGTCAAAGGTCTCGCCGTCGTATATCTCACTGTGCAGCACGCCGCCGGTGTAGGCCTTCCAATCGCCGTCGGTGGTTACAATCTCCTGAGTGCCATCCTTATAAGTAATCACTATCTGCCCCAGGAAAGCCATTTTATCGCCCTTGAAGTTTATCTTGTACATCTTAGGATCGCTCCAGCCCATGTTGCTCAGGTGCCAGCCGCGAGCCAGTTCTGCCCCCACGGCGTTCTCCCCGCGCTTAAGCATATGAGTGACATCGTATGTCTGATAAATCAGATGATGGTTGTAGCTGGTATATCCGGGGGCCATATAGGCGATGCCCACCTTGGCGCCGTTGATAAAAGCTTCGTATACGCCATGGGCAGTGAAATATGCTACCGCGCTCTTTACGGGCTTCTTCACAGTGAAGACACCGCGCACCAGAGGGCTGGCTTCGGTCATCTGAGGTGCTATCCACTGCGCCTTCCAGTCTTCCTTTGGCAGACCCGTCACAAACTGCGATTTCTGACTCCAGCGGCCGGGTTTGCCCGCCGCATCCCACACGCGAACCTGCCAGGTATAACCCGATGCCGGCGCTAACTCCTTCCCGGCGTATTTCACTGCCACAGAATTGTCAGAGGCCACTTTACCGGTGTTCCAGACCGTGCTGCCGTCAATGTCGAACACCTTGATTTCGTATGCGCTCTGGACATCGTCCTGTTTGTCGCTCACAGCAATCCAGCTGAAGGTGGGGTTGCCCAGCACGCCCGCCGGCGCCGTCATGTGATTGACTTTCATGGATATTACATCAACCTTTGCCGCTGCGGGGAGGGCCGTCGCCAGAAGCGCGATAACGAGGAGTCTTTTTATCATAATTGCGTCTATTTTTCCGTTTTCAAACGTTTAAAAACGTTTATACCGACAAATTTAACAAGAAATAGATAACTTTGCGGTAAGAACCAACGAATCTTCTGCCATGGAAATCTCGTTCATAGGATGTGGGAACATGGGCGGCGCAACAGCGCGCGGCCTTATCGCCAACAAGGTTGTGGCAGCCGGTGATGTTTGTTGCTGCGACCATAACCAGACAAAGCTCGATGCCCTGAAGGCATTTGACGGCGGTATCCACACCACCCTGAGCAGCCGTGAGGCGGCCGGCGGTGCAGACATGATTGTCCTCTCCGTAAAGCCATGGTGCGTGGAGAAATCATTGGCAGAAATCCGTGACCTTATTCACACTGACAGGCAAGACCTGGTGGTCATAGCCGCCGGCGTCACCTTTGAGATGCTCAAGGGATACCTGCAGGATCCAAACGCCACCCTTTTCAGCGTGATCCCCAACACAGCGATAGAGGTGGGCAGCAGCATGACCTTCGTGGCAGCATGCAACTCCACCCCGCAGCGCACCGCCCGCATAGTGGAGATGTTCGATTCTCTGGGCAAGGCGCTGCTGATTCCGGAAGAGAAGATGGCGGCCGGTACTGCACTCGCCTCCTGCGGAATTGCATATGCTATGCGTTATGTCCGCGCCGCGATGGAAGGGGGCATCGAGCTCGGTTTTAAGGCCGATGACGCCCGCGACATAGTGCTCAACACCGTAAAGGGAGCAACCGACCTGCTGCTGGCCAGCGGAGAGCATCCGGAGGATGCGATAGACAAGGTCACAACCCCTGGCGGAATCACTATAAAGGGGCTTAACGAAATGGAAAAGGAGGGCTTCAGCCACGCCGTAATCGCGGGTCTGAAAGCCAGCAAATAAATGGACAGGATAGCAGTTAAAATAGGTAGCAATGTGCTCACGCGCAAAGACGGGAGCATAGATTTCACCCGTATATCCTCGCTGGTAGACCAGGTGAGCGACCTGAGGCGCAAGGGCATTGATGTGATACTGATATCTTCCGGCGCCGTGGCGTTCGGACGGGACTCGCTGGACATCGCCACCCCGCTGGACACCGTATCGGCCAGGCAACTGTTCTCTGCGGTCGGCCAGACCAAACTGATGCACACCTATTACCAGCTGTTCAAAGAGCGCGGCCTGGAATGCGGGCAGGTGCTCACCACCAAAGAGAGCCTATCCACCCGGCATCAATACCTCAACCAAAAGCACTGTATGGAGGTGATGCTTTCCTCCGGCGTGATTCCCATTGTGAACGAGAACGACACCATCTCCCTTACGGAGCTGATGTTCACCGATAACGACGAACTCTCCGGGATGGTGGCCACCATGATGGACGTCCGTCTGCTGATTATCCTTTCCGATGTGGACGGTATCTTTACCGGCGACCCGTCGGTGCCCGGCAGCGAACTGATCCGGGAAATCGCCCCCGGCAGCGACTCTGCGGAGAAATACATCCTGAACACCAAATCGTCCCGCGGACGCGGCGGGATGCGCACCAAGTATGCAATTGCCCGCAAGCTGGCGCTGGAGGGGATTCCGGTGGCGATAGCGTGCGGCAAGCGCGACTGTATACTGGAGGCGGTCGCCTCCGGCAGCGACGCCCTCCCCTACACTCTTTTCCGCGCCGCGGAGAAGCCCATCTCCGGCGTCAAGATGTGGATTGCCCACAGCGGCGGCTTCGCCAAGGGCAGCGTAACTGTGAATGCAGGTGCGGCAGAGGCTTTGCTGGGCGGAGGTGCCACGTCGCTGCTGCCGGTGGGCATCACCGCGGTAGAGGGCGACTTTGAGAAGGACGATATCGTCCGTATTCTCAATCCTGAAGGGCGCTCCATCGCCATAGGCAAGGCCAATTGCGATGCCGATACCGCCCGCAGGCAGATGGGCCGCCGCAACGCCAAAGAGTTTGTACACTACGACTATCTTTATATCGAGCAGATATGATAAACGACCTTCTGACACAGGCCAAAGAGGCATCCGGAGCCATTGCGCAGCTCAGCGACCACATGATAAGCAAGGTGCTGCTGCAAGTTGCCGCCGCAATTGATGCCAACACCCGTTACATTCTGGACGCCAATAAAGAGGATCTGTTCCGGATGGACCCGGACAACCCCAAGTACGACCGTCTAAAACTCACTCCGGAGCGTATCACCGGCATCACCGCCGACATGCGCACCGTGGCCGGCCTCAAGTCGCCGCTGCACCGCACCCTGGAGTCGCGCACCCGTCCCAACGGGATGAAGATAGACAAGGTGAGCGTGCCTTTCGGCGTGGTGGGCGTCATATATGAAGCCCGCCCCAATGTCACCGCAGATGTGTTCGGACTCTGCTTCAAATCTGGCAACGTGGCGGTGCTCAAGGGAGGCAGCGATGCCGCCGCCAGCAACCGCGCCATTGTGGATGTAATCGGTGACGTTCTCACCCTGAACGGCCTGCCCAAGGAGGTCTGCACCCTGCTCCCTGCAGACCGTGAAGTCACCGACGCCATGCTGCACGCTAACGGCAAGATAGACGTAATAATCCCCCGCGGCAGCGCTTCTCTCATAAACTACGTGCGTCAGAACGCCACAGTACCCATCATAGAGACGGGTGCCGGGGTTTGCCATACATACTTTGATTCCGACGGCAACACCTCCATGGGTAAAGAGATTGTCTACAACTCCAAGACCCGCCGCGTTAGCGTCTGCAACGCGCTGGACTGTCTGTTGATTGCCCGCGACCGGCTCGCCGACCTGCCCGAGATATGCAAACGGCTGCCGGATGAGAAAGTCATCATTTATGCCGACGATGAATCCTACGCCGCCCTGGACGGCCACTATCCCGCCGAACTGCTTCAGCACGCATCTCTGGAAGATTACGGCCGCGAGTGGCTCGACTATAAGATGAGCATCCGCACCGTGGCCGATGTAGAAGAAGCCATTGCTCACATCGCCCGCTACGGTTCCGGCCACAGCGAGTGCATAGTTACCCGCAGCGAGGCCGTCGCAGAGCAGTTCACCTCAAAGGTAGATGCCGCATGCGTCTATGTGAACGTCTCCACCGCCTTCACAGACGGCGCCCAGTTCGGCTTTGGCGCAGAAATCGGCATCAGCACCCAGAAACTCCACGCACGCGGCCCCATGGCCCTCCCGGAACTCACCACTTACAAATACATCGTCACCGGCAACGGCCAGGTCCGCTGGTAGAGAATCTTAAAGGTACAGCATTATCATCACCTGGGCGGCGACGACGCGAAGGAACATGGTGAGGGGGTAGACGGTGGCGTAGTTCACGGCCACGCGGTTGCTGCCAAAGTATTGTTCCGAGAAGGAGAGCAGCACTACATCGGTGGTGCTGCCGGCCAGCAGACCGCAGATGCGCAGGAAATCCATCTTCATGGCGAACTTGGCAATCAGAGCCACTATCGCCAGCGGGATCATCACAATCGCCAGGGCGTAGGGAATCCAGATGAAGCCGCCGGAGGTGAGGCTGCTCACAAAGGTTTCGCCTGCACTAAGGCCCACCGCCGCCATGAACAGCGAGAGACCGATTTCACGTATCATAAGGTTGGCGCTGAGGGCCGTATAGGTTGTGATGCGGAACTTGGGGCCGAAGTGTCCCAGGAGGATGGCCACAATCAGGGCGCCGCCGGCGAGCCCCAGACGGAGCGGCTGCGGCATGGAGGGGAAGCGGATGGGCAGGGTTCCAACCACAACGCCCAGCGCGATGCCGAAGAAGATGGGCACCAGGTTGGGCTTTGAGAGCGATTCGGGACGGTTGCCGATGAGTTTGGCGAGCCCCTGGATGCCCTCTTCAGTACCCACCACCTGAATACTGTCACCCACCTGCAGAATCACGTCCGGCTCTGCCTGAAGTTCGATGCCGGCGCGCAGGATGCGGGTCACGGTTACGCCGTATTTGCGGCGGATATCCAGCTTGCGGAGACTCTTGCCGGTGATGGCAGACTGGGTGATGGAGAGACGGCGGCTGGTGAGTTTGCTGCCGGGCTGCTGCCAGGAGTTCATATCCACATCGAACTCCTCGCCAAAGATGATGCGCACCATGTCCCTGTGAGCCAAATCGGTGACTATCAGCAACTGGTCGCCCTCCGCCAGAATCCAGTCGGGATCGGGCATGGAAACCTGAGAGGCACGCATCACGCGGGAGACCACAAAGTGCTCCCCCATCTTCTCTTCCGAGATAGATGCCAGACGCTTGCCAAAGATGGCGGGATTCTCCACCTTGCAGGCGATGCGCAGCACATTGCCATCCTTCTTGTTCTGCTCTGCGATCTTAGCCTTCTCTTTCTCAATATCGACTCTGAACAGCCCTTTGAGGCTCAGAACCAGAATCATTGCCCCAAGCACGCCAAAGGGGTATGCCACCGCGTAGGCCGATGCCAGGCGCGACGACTCCTCCGCCGCCTGCACGGCATCGCCGCCAAGGGCCACAGTTACATCTGAGAGGGCCTGCTGGGCTGCACCGAGACCGGGGGTGTTGGTCACGGCGCCCGACATCACGCCGGTCATAACCGCGAGACTCTCGCCCGTGATAAGATGTATCGCATAGGTGACGCCAACGGTGAGCAGCACGGTTACCACAGCCAGGATATTCATCCCCATGCCGTCCTTGCGGAACGAATGGAAAAAGCCGGGGCCCACCTGCAGACCGATGGCGAACACGAAGAGGATGAGGCCGAAGTCCTTAATGAACGACAGCATGGTGGCATCTATCCTGAAGCCGAAATGACTCAGGATGATACCCATGAACAGAACCCATGTGCTGCCCAGCGAGATGCCGGCCACCTTGAAACGCCCCAGCCAGAGGCCGGTGGCAACCACCAACGCCAGTATCAGAATGGCACCTGCAGTGCCGCCTTGCGATATAAACTCCATCATAGCCGCGGTGCAATAGCGGCGGCAAATGTATAAAAATAATTATAGCGTAGCGTACTTTTCTCCGTATTCCAGCTGCTGGGCCACGAAATCGTCGCAGTACTCTATCTTGTAGTCAACCACTTTGCCTCCTTTCTTAACCGGAACAATAGTGGGATTCACAAAGCCGCGGTAGGGCTTGAGCTCCAGGGCGGCGTAGCGCTGCAGCACCTCGCGGTGCAGGCCGGGGTCGATATTAACGGCATACTTCTCCACCAGAGCGCGGCCGGCGGCATAATCGCCCTCCGACTTGATGCGCTGAACCTCCGCCAGCAACTCTGCGAACAGACCGCGGAGGGCATCATAATCGTTGATTACAAAGTAGGTCTTGCCGTCGCGGATACGCATCTCTATCACCTTGTCTGCAGCACCCTTCTCAAAGCACCAGTCGGCGATGAGCTTGCGGTTCTGCATGTGCGCCTCCGTATTCTGCTTGCCCAGTTCTATGCGGGTGAACTGGGTAAAGATGCCGTTGCGGATATAGGAATCGTATTCTGCTTTGTATGCCTCGGGATCTGTGAGCAGGCCAAGTTCAACCATCTTGGGATCAGCCAGATAGTAGAGTGCGAACAGGTCGGCACGGGCCTCCTCCAGAGTGGAGCTGTACTCCTTGAGGGCATTGGGATTAGTGCCTTCCAGCAGCTGGCCGGAGCCGTGACCCAGACACTCGTGCAGGTCGGTGTGCAGATTGCTGGTGATGTAACCGTATTTGGTGATGCGCTGTCTCTCAGCATCGTCCCACGCAAATTCGCCCATCATGCTGTTGGGCTTCTCCAGAGCCGCTTTGTCGTATGCCTCTGTGATATTGGCGATAGTTACCGACTTGCTGCCATATTCTTTGCGAATCCAGTCTGCGTTGGGCAGGTTAATGCCGATGGCTGTGGAGGGATACGCATCGCCCGCAATCACCGCCGCATTGATAACCTTGGCGGAAACGCCCCTGACAGTGGACTTGCGGAAGCGGGGGTCTATCGGGGAGTGGTCCTCGAACCACTGCGCGTTGGCGCTCAGAATCTCGGTGCGCTGCGAAGCCTCAATATCCTTGAAGTTCACCATCGCCTCAAAGTTACCCTTGAGTCCCAGCGGGTCACCGTAAACCTCTATGAAGCCGTTTATGAAATCCACGCGGGAGGCGGTATCCTGGGCCCACTCTATGCTGTAGATGTCCCACAGACGCAGGTCGCCGGTGCTGAAATACTCTATCAGGTCTGAGATAATCTCCTTCTGAGCGTCGTTCTGCGCCACAGTCTTAGCCTTTTCCAGGTTGGAGCATATCTTGGTGAGGGCCGCGCCATAAAGGCCGCCGGTGGTGTACTTGAGCTCTTTGATCCGTCCTTTCTCATCCTTCACAAGCCGGCTGTTCAGGCCGTATGAGATGGGGCTGGGGTCGGTGGGGTCTTCCATATCGGCATAGAATTTCTCCGCCTCGGCCTGGGTCACCCCCTCGTAAAGATGGTTGGCAGAGGCCAGGATAATATCCTTGTCAGTACCCTGATACTTGCGCACGGGGGCGATGTCGGGATTGTAGATAATCTCTATCAGCTTGTCATCCTGCTTGCACTCCGCGAACAGTTGCGCCATGTATTCCCGGTCGCACTCGGGGAAGAATTTGTGCTCCCCGTAATGATGATGGATGCCGTTGGAGAAGAACACTCGCTTCGCATACACCATAAACTGTTCCCACTGCTCACCGCTGCGCTCGCCGCCGTAATCCTTTATAATGGTTTCCAGCGCCTTGCGGATGGGCAGGTTATATTCATAGTTCTGCGCCCAGATAATGTCGCGGCCGTATTTGGCTGCCTCTGCCAGGTAGTAAACGTACGTTTTCTCCTGCAGGGTGAGCGAATCCCAGTCAGGAATCTGGTACTTGATTACTCCTATGTCGGCAAACTCGTCTACGCAATATTTGAAGTCTTCCTGCGCGCCGCCGCGGTCGCAGGCAGAAAAAAGCACGCCAAGTGCAGATGCTACAGCCATAATTGTGAGGTTTCTCATAAAAACGATATTTAGTGTCCCAAAATTAGTAACTTTGAGGGTCATTTCTAACATTATTTGCAAAATATGTTAAGTCCGCTCACCGCCGTATCCCCCATAGACGGCCGCTATCAGTCCAAGACAGAAAAGCTGGAACAGTATTTCTCAGAATTCGCCCTTATCCGCTACCGCGTGAGGGTGGAGATCGAGTATTTCATAGCGCTGTGCGAGATTCCGCTGCAGCAGCTTTCCGGCTTTGACCACGCCCGTTTTGCCGACCTGCGCGCTCTGTACCTGGATTTTACTGAGGATGACGCAGCCGCCGTGAAGGAGATTGAGCACACCACCAACCACGACGTGAAGGCGGTGGAATACTTCATCAAGAAGAAGTTTGCGGCACTGGGCATCGACCCCCGCTACGGCGAATTCGTCCACTTCGGGCTCACTTCGCAGGACATCAACAACACCTCCGTGCCGCTGTCGCTCAAAGAGGGCATCGGCGATGTCTTTCTTCCCGCGCTGGACGAGGTGTGCGGCATAATCAGCGGCTTTGAGCAGCAGTGGAAGGATGTGCCGATGCTGGCCCGCACCCACGGGCAGCCCGCCTCCCCCACCCGTCTGGGCAAGGAGTTCGGCGTGTTCGCGGCCCGTCTGGCAGAGCAGCGCCGGCAACTTGTAGCGCTCTCCTATCCGGCCAAGTTCGGTGGCGCCACCGGCAACATGAACGCCCATCACGTGGCATACCCCACGATTGACTGGAAAGCCTTCGGCGACAGGTTTGTGGAGGAGAAACTAGGGCTGAAGCGCTCCTGGCCCACCACACAGATAGAGCACTACGACAACCTGGCGGCCATCTTTGACTGTCTGGCGCGCATAAACACTATTCTGATTGACTTGTGCCGCGATATCTGGACATACATCTCCATGGAATACTTCCGCCAGCGGGTGGTTGCGGGCGAGGTGGGTTCGTCTGCCATGCCGCACAAGGTGAATCCCATCGACTTTGAGAATGCGGAGGGCAACCTGGGAGTGGCGAACGCCGTGTATCGTCATCTTGCAGAAAAGCTCCCCATTTCGCGTCTGCAGCGCGATCTCACCGACTCCACGGTGTTCCGTAACGTAGGTGTGCCGGTGGCGCATTCACTCATCGCCCTCGCCTCCTTGAAAAAGGGGCTCGGCAAGCTGATTCTGAACGAGGAGAAGCTGGCGGCCGACCTTGAAAACAACTGGGCGGTGGTGGCAGAGGCCATCCAGACCATTCTCCGCCGCGAGGGATATCCCAACCCGTACGAGACCCTCAAGGCACTCACCCGCACCGGAGCCGGGGTCAGCAGGGAGACCATCGCGCAGTTTATCGACTCCCTGGAGGTCGGCGAAAGCGTCAAGGCAGAGTTGCGGGCCATTACACCGTCTTCTTACACAGGACTTTAAGATATGAAAAGATACTTCACATTTCTGGCAAGCTTGCTGATAAGCCTGCTGGCCAGTTCGCAGCCCTATTGGAACCAGGGCAACCGTATCATGCCGCTGCGCGTGCCCGTGGGTGAGCGTCCGGAATTCATGGACCTCAACGGCGACGGAAGGCAGGATGCGGTGAAAAGCAACATCCACGGCAACATCCCCATACTCTGGCTGGACGAGGACGGAAACATGGCCCCGGGCGACACGGAGGGCGACACTGTGAACGACTGCCTGCTGGCAGACCGCGACTGTAACGGCGTCTACGACCTGATTGTGAAGTATGCCGACCAGAACGGCGACGGCAAGGCGGACCTGCAGCTGATTATTGACTATCCGCACTGCGGCCACGACTCGCGAAACTATATGTATGTGTTTGACGACGACGGCGACGGGGTGTTCAACTATATCGACTGGAACGAGATGGAGCTGCGCTGCTGGGAGAAGAACGGCATCAGCGACTTCTACACCGACTACAGCGGCAACAGCACCTTTCTGAAGACCCACCGGATGCCGGACCAGCTTGCAGACCTGCGCTATCAGTGGGAGAATCCGTTCCTGTTCTATGACTACGACGGCGATGGCCTCAGCGAGATGGCGGTGCGATTCTGCGACGGTTCGCTGCCCGACAGCGGAGCCCAGGCTGCAGGCTATGACTTGCAGCAACACCAGGGGTGGATGCACTGGTTCTCCATGGGGATAGACATGGACAACGACAATGCCCCCGGCAACGATTTTGATTTTGACATGACGCTTTGCTACCGTGGGGAGAAGGCGGTCAACTACAGCGAATGTGTCCATCCGCTGCGGGGCATGCGCGGACTGCCTGAGGCCGACAAGTTCTTCCCCGATGCCCGCTTCAGGCTGCTCACGGAGCTCATTTACCCCGACCGGAAGCAGGCTTTCGCCAAGGGTTTCTCAGGCAACTGGCAGCGGGCGATATTCGCTTGGGATGAAGATGACGACTGTGGCCGCTGGGAGCGCGTGGAACTCTACGACAATCTGGACGCCTTCAGGCTCGGCACCAACAACCGGGGCCTTGACACCAACTCCCAGGCAGATGTATCGGGCGACCGCGGCGAGTGGGACGAAGACTTCTCCGGCTGCGGCGACATCTACATCGGCCGCTTTGACGGCCGTATCCACCTCTACGGCGCGGAACGCGGAGCATGGCGCATAGACCCCAATACCCGCTTCTATCAGGGCTTCAACCGCACCTGGCAGAACACCGCCCCGGACCGCTTTGCCACCGTGGAGTATCTGGACGATAACGGCGACGGCTTCTTCGACTGCATCAAATACGATTTGGACGGCGACCGCGAATATGAATTTGAGACATCCCTGCACGAGCTTGGCCTGGACGACCGCTGCGACGTGATTGATGTCTCAAAGATGAAATACAGGGACTATACCCGCCTGTTCAAGAAGGTCTCCGACG
>JAGCVS010000017.1 GCA_017962235.1 Bacteroidales bacterium
CCGCTGCCGGAGACGCCGTATTGCAGTGGAATCTCTCCTACGGAATACGTCGACGAAGAGCTTTTTTCTCCTGGACTGACATAAGGTTTCAGCCTCAATAACTCTTCCATCATCTGCTTCCGGCATGCGTCTTTCTCTGCCGATGTCTTCACCAGCGGGCCATACTGCACGGTATCTTTCTCTGCCGTTGACTGTAGAAGCGGGGTGGTGTTTATAGAATCTACGCCGGCAACATCTGCAACATCTTCCGAAGCAACTTCTTGTTCAGAGATATTATCAATATCGCCACCTTTAGACGGAACCGCACCCTGATAAACCCGCGAGGTCCTGTTTCCAATCGTGTCGTGTGAATAATTAAAGCGATATGTCTGCCCGAAAGTAGTACAACAAAGAAAAACTGCAACAAAAGCTAGAAATAGACGGTGTTTCATTTCAGTATCTCATTACTTATTATTCAAACTGTTACCAATTATTATTCTGCCAGTATGTGACCCATTCTGCTTCGCGGACAGACCAGCCGGCCAGGATACCGCAGCCACCAGTCACGTTTGTGAAGGAGAGTTTCATTGGGATTATACCGTAGGTGGCATAATCGTTATGTTCCTGATAATCCAGGGCCGTCAGATACTTGTAGAATTCTTCTGTGAATTTGTAGAGACGGACCTTTATGCTTATTATTTCCTGCGCCTGCTTCGCATCGATAGAGAAGTTTGCCGGGCCAAAGCGAGCCGACAGGCTGGCCCTTTTGCCGTTGAATTTGGTGTCGTGCCAGACCCTCACGCCATACAGACCCGTCCGCTGGGGCCACAGAGACCAGCCGGTGAATCCGGCATCGTAATAATCGCGGATGATTGCTATCTCCTGCGTACCATAACCATCTTCTGCAAGGCTCAAGTGCCTGGTTTCTGTTTTTCTGCCCGTTGCACTTATAACCGTTCTCTCGCAAACAACTGCCACGCCGTAATAGTCTTCTGTTGCCGGGTCATCGTCAAATTCTATTGTCAGATCCGTCCATGTGTCTTTGGTAATGCTATATTCGAATGGCGGCGGCATAGACGGCACATTTGTGGACGCACTTACAGAGGTTTCCGACGCCACAGAGGCCGAGATATCTACCTTTGCGCCGTTTTTCACCTTTTCCGCCACGAACCAGCAACCCTTGGGCACAGTGCCCACCCGGGCTGCCGCCTGCTCAACTTTTTGCCAGACACCGTCTACAGAAAAGGCGATATTTGCAGACTGCAGATAGGGCGACCCCTCGTATCTGCCGCCAACCGGCACTGTTTTGTACAGCTGGATAATGGTTGTATCACGCATGCCGGGATAGCAAACAAGGCATAATTCCCCCTCTGTTGGATTATCTATCAAAAACTCTTTCCGGCAACCGGTCAGGCTAAGCAGGAAGAAGAATATGTATAATATCACTCTCTTTTTCATTGCCCGAAACTTATTTTATAACTGAACGACGGAAGCAGGGGAACCACACCGATACCTCTCCCCCTGAAGGCCACGTATCCGGGTTCGTACATTATGCTCTTGTTTTCTCCCTCTCGGGTAATTACCGCAAAAATCGGATTGAACCGGCAGTAAGCATTGTATATGCTGATGTTCCAGACATATCTGTTTCCCCGCCTTGTCTTTCCGTATATGTTGGCGCCCAAATCCAGCCTGTGATAGTCCGGCAGCTTTACGTTGTTGGGCTCTTCGTATACCCACTGGTGGTAAAAACTGTTTCCGTATCCCTCCCCGTCTGAATAAATGCCCTGCAGGTATTGCGTGGGCATGGTCATCCTGTTGCCGCTGTGATAATTCCAGGCTCCGTACAATTCCCACTTCTTGTTTACACGCCAGTTGGCCATAAGCGTGAGCTTATGCCGGTTATCGTTGCGGTCCCGGTACCACCCGCGGTATATCTGTTCAAAATTGCGCTCGTTCCAGGAGAGGGTGTAGAAAGCGTTCAGCACAAGTTCCTGCGTCTCATAGCCTGCATCAAACTCAACGCCATAAGAGCGCCCCCGCCCCACAAAAATCACAGATTCCCAGCCTTTCAGGCGGGGGAACAAAGACCGGTCACCATAGTATTCTACCAGATTGGACATGGTCTTGTACCAGCCCTCTACATTAATGTGTACATCCTTTGCCGGCTTGCTGTAAACGCCTCCTGCAAACTGGTGTGAGGACATGGGCGCCAAAGTGGCCGTGGAGGGCAGCCAGCAGTTGGTGGGCAGATCAAGGTAAGTAGAAGCTACCCTGTGGGAGAACTGGCTCATTTTTGCATACGACAGTTTGGCGTTGACATTATCTGCACAGTGTATCTTCAATGCAAGCCTCGGCTCAAAATAGTTCCATGCCTTGCCCTCCGCCAGATAGACGGTATTCCTGAAACCTATGTTGGCTTTTACGCGGCGCGTTACCGCCACTTCGTCTTCTGCATAAACGCTTATTTCAAAAGCTGTGGCACGCACGGTGTCCTTTTGAGAAAGATCGTAGAAGGTTGTTCCAACGTTCTCGCTGGTTTCGTAATAATTGTAATCAGGACGATAAGAATGACCGATTCCGCTGCCGCCAAACCGTATCTGATGCCCCGTGACGGGCACCCACTTGAAGTTGGCGGTGATGCCGATATCGTCCAGCACATTGTGACTGTCTACCCCGTGTCTGTCAACCCCTTTGTTGAACTCGCTGTTGGTCTCTTCCAGGAAGTGATAACCTATTGCAGCACGGCTGGCAGACCAGAAACCAGTAACATCCATATCCATATTCCGGCTAAGTTGTGCCTGCCACCTCAACGATGCCAGAAAGTTGCCCCATGACATCTTAAGATTGTCTTCTTCCCGGTTGCCTTCAGGTGCGCCGGCAGAATTCAAGTTACCATCCCAGATAAAAGAGTCGTTGCCGTAATAGAGGTTAGCCTCTATCTTGCTGTCTGAAGATATCTTATGGGTAACCTTTGCGTTGAGGTCTATGAATGAATAGCCATACAGCGATTCTTCTTCATTGTTACCGGCCTTACGCTTTCCGGCATTCTGTATCATGCACACCGGATACATTATAGCATCTGCCCATGAGCGGCGGACCGCCAGATTGAAGGAGGTGCGGTTCTTCACAATGGGTCCCTCAAACTGCACGCGCCCGTCCAGCAAACCTATGGACGCCTGCCCCTTGAAGTTGTTGAAATCGCCCTCCTTTGTATCCACATCAACCACAGACGATGTGCGCCCGCCATATCTTGCCGGAAACCCGCTCTTATAAAAATCCACCTGTTCTATTACATCCGTATTGAATGAGGAGAAAATTCCCCCCAGGTGACAAACCTGATAGAGCGGCACTCCGTCCAGCAGAAAGAGATTGTCGCTGCCGTCTCCGCCATGGACATAAAGGTTGGAGAGCAATTCCGTGCCGGCAGACACACCGGGGAGCAACTGCAGCGTCTTGACCAGATCCGGACTGCTGAACGCCGCGAACGCCCGGTTGAAGGCGGCTCCGTTTATCTTTGCAAGGCCCGTCTGGGTAAAATTGGCGTTCATATCTATCTTGCCGGAGATGCAGGCTGCGGATATGGTATCCATCCGGACTTTTTCTCTTGACGCTATTATTTGTACCGGTTTTTCCGCTTTCAATATTATGTATCGCTTTTTTCTCTGCCACTTTATTCCGGTACCGTCCAAAAGTATATCAATGGCATCCTCCATTCTTTTGTTCCTGAATGACTGCCCCGTAAACGGCCGGTCAACGGGAAGGCTGGAGTCATACACAAAATGGACTCCATAGCGGTCTGCGATGGCCTGCATGCCATCTTTGACCGTACCGGCATCCTGTGCAGAAGCAGTCAGGGCAATCAGAAAGAAACTGAATATGAGAACGGCCCGCTTCATTCAACACCTCATTTGCCAATGGTTATGTCCACGTCAAGCGCGTTCTCTATAGCCACCACAATCTCTTCCAGATTGTCTTCAGGGAAGGAACCGGTAAGACGTTTGTTGGTGACGGGAGCAGTCAATGTGCAGTTGTAATAATCTGAGAGCTCTTCCAGCACATCTGCCAGCGGGGTGTTGTCAAACACAAAGGTGTGGACTTCTGCCGGAGTTTCCTGCTGCAGCCTGACTTCAGGGGCCGGAGCCGGCTCTTTCTGCACCATATTGTATATGCCGTAGCCACCGGCAAACAGCACGAATGCGCCGGCAAATACAGCAGCGGCAGCTGCCCACCACCTGCGTGAGGTGCGGCTCTGCCTGCTGTCTCCTACCCGTTTGTGGAATTTACGGAGAGCCTGCTCCGTATCGAATGAATCCTCTTTGTAGTTCTTGACTACAAAATCGAGGTTCTTGTCCAGTTTGTCTTGCATGGTTTTTCAGGTTTGTTTCCTATAAGACGGAACAAACCGGAAAAACTCACACTCACTTGTTGCGCAATTTTTTCAAAGCTCTGGAGATCTGGTTGCGCACGGTACCTTCGCTCACTCCCAGCCGCTCTGCAATGGCCTTGTGACTGAGCCCGTCCCGCTTGTGCATGAGCAGCATCTTTCTGCGCCCGGGAGGCAGCGAATCCACCGCCGCCCACAAAGCGGCCTCTTTTTCTGCACCGGCCAGGGCCTCTTCTTCAGTATCGGCGCCGGCCGCATCTGCCGGCATCGCATCCTGCGGATGGGACTGCTGCCGCCGCAGCAAATCTATGCACGCGTTCCGTACGCACGCTAAAAGATACGCCCGCGGCTGCATGGGCACAGATCCGGCTTCTGCCTTCTGCCACAGCGACACAAACGCATCCTGCACTATGTCCTCCACCGCATCTGTATCATTCAGATAGTGCATGGCATAGAGACACATCGGCTTGTAATAAAGCCGGAACAGACGGTCTATGTCCAACCGCGCCGACACTTATTCTGCTGCGGGCTCTGCGGGTTTAGTGAGGGCCAGACGGAGGCCGTCGTATGCGTACATGTGGGTGTAGTTGCCGGCGTGGCGGTATGCGGTGCGGCACATGGTGGGGCCGTAGTTCCAGCAGCCGCCCCTCTCAATGTGGAATTCGCGCTTCTTGTCGCTCTTGAGCATCTTCTGGGAATACTGGGGCTCAGAGCCGTCGTACATCAGGTACTTGTCTTCGCACCACTCGTATACGTTGCCGCTCATATCGTACAGACCCAGCTCGTTGGGCTTTTTGCTGGCCACGGGGTGGGATTTCTCTTCTGCATTGCCCACATGCCAGGCAACATCGTCTACATTGTCGCTGCCGGCATATTTGTAACCCTTGCTGTATTTGCCGCCGCGGGCCGCGTATTCCCACTCTGCCTCTGTGGGGAGACGGAATTCAAGCCCGGTGAGCTCCTGCAGCATCTCCACAAAGCTCTTGCACTCCTGCCAGCTGACCTTATCCACGGGGCACTCAGGCCAGCGGGTGTAAGAGGGGTTGTAATCTGTAACTGCCTTCCAGAGCGCCTGGGTGACCTCTGTCTGGCCAATCCAGAAATCCTCTACGGTGACTTCGTGCACCGGTTTCTCGTTCATCTGGGCCTCGGCGCCTTGTTCCGGGGTGGCACCCATGCTGTAAGTGCCTCCTTCTACCTTTACCATCTTGAAGGTGACCCCGTTCACGGTGAATTCCTGGGTCTCAACTGCGGCAACCGCATCCTGTGCTGCAGCCTCTGCTTTCTGACCCTTATTGCCCCCCTTGCAGCCGGGCAATGCAACAACTATAGCCAGCGCCAGAACCAGCGCCGGAACACTGTTAAGATTAAATGATTTCATATCGATTTATATTTTTCTATAAAATTATACTAAAGATTCCAAAGATGCAAGGGCCTGGGCTGCAATATCTTCCGGAACGCCCTCCAGCACTTCTGCGGCAAAGGCCGTCAGCTGCAGGCGGCGGGCCTCATCCATTGGGATGCCGCGGCTGCGCATATAAAACAACTCCTCCTCCCCCAGCCTGCCAAAGGTGGCGCCGTGGCTGCACTTTACATCATCGGCATAAATCTCCAACTGCGGCAGGCTCTGCGCACGGCAGTCGTCTCCCAGCAGCAGGTTGTGGTTCTCCTGATAGGCTTCAGTGCCGATACAGTGTTCCGGCACGCGGATCAGCCCAAAGAAGCCGGTGCGCGCCTGACCCGCCACAATCCCCTTGAAAAGCTGACGGCTGGAGCAGCGCGGCACTCCGTGCTCCATATTTACGGTGAAATTGACGCGGGACGACCCGCCGGCCAGATAGAGGCCGCGCAGCACGCAGTCGCCCCCCTCGCCCGCGAAACGCACAGAGACGCGGCAGTCGATGACCCCGCCCGCCCCCGGCAGCGCCACAAACACCACCCGACGCGCCTGTCCGGCACCCACGGTGATGTCCAGCGTGCGGATGGCATCGCCCTTGAGCAGTATGACTTCGCTATTTGCCATTGTGCCGGTTGATAATCCAGTCGTAGCCTTTGGCCTCTATCTCCAGCGCCAGTTCGCGCCCGCCGGTGAGTATTATCTGCCCGTCGTACAGCACGTGTATCACGTCCGGGACGATGTAATCCAGCAGCCGCTGGTAGTGCGTTATAACAATGAAGGCGTTCTCTGCGGTGCGAAGGCTGTTGACCCCCTCGCCCACAATGCGCAGCGCATCCACGTCCAGGCCCGAATCGGTCTCGTCCAGGATTGCCAGCTGCGGCGCGAGCATCGCCATCTGGAAGATTTCGTTGCGCTTCTTCTCGCCGCCGGAGAAGCCCACGTTAACCCCGCGCGAAAGGAAGCTGCGGTCCATCTTTACCAGCTGCAACTTGCTGTTCATCAGCTTGATGAACTCCGAGCTGGAGAGCTCCGGCAGCCCCTGTGCGCGGCGGTGAGCCGCCACTGCGCTCTTGAGCATCATGGTGTTGGAGACGCCGGGGATTTCCGTGGGATACTGGAACCCCAGGAACACTCCCTTCCAGGAGCGCTCTTCCGGCGCCAGATCCAGCAGCGGCTCCCCGTCAAAGAGGGCCTCGCCGCTGGTAACGGTGTAACCCGGCTTGCCCGCCAGCACCCCGGAGAGGGTGCTCTTCCCCGCCCCGTTGGGGCCCATGATGGCGTGCACCTCGCCCCGGCGCACCGTAAGGTTTATGCCGCGCAGAATCTCGCGCTCCTCTACCGAGGCGTGCAAATCTTTAACTTCCAGTAATATATCTTTAGCCATAGACTATTTGTTTTCTTTGTTGTAAAGCTTGCGCCAGCCAAACAGAGACCAGATGCCGTTTATTAAATACAGCGTGCACACAATGGGCATGAACACGTTGCCCACGGAGATGTGCAGGATTATCTGGGTTATGTTTACCAGCAGCCACACCAGCCAGCAGTCCCACTTCTTGAGGGCCGACAGCAGCTGCGCATACAGTATCAGCACCGTTACCACTGTATCCAGGTAGGGGTGCGGGTCGCCGGGGAAGAGCTTGAACAGCATCCATCCCCACAGCGCGCTGAGCAGCAGCACCATCATCACCCCCAGCCCCCGCTGCGTCCAGCTGAGCTGCGTCACCTTCAGATCGCCCTTCGAACTCTCTTCCTCTTTGCTGGGATGAGTCCAGCGCCAGTGACCTATTATGTTGATGGTGAGCGAGATGGGCTGCAGGAACAACATCGCGTACAGGTTCTTGTTCCAGAACAGGAAGAAGAGCGCCGCGGTGTACAGGTAGCCCACCCAGAAATTGTATTTGCTGTTGCGGCCTGCCAAAAACACGCACGTGAGCCCCAACACAGACGATATCAGGTCCATCAGCAGCACCGGCGTGCCACCCAGGGTAAACAGTGTATATTTTATCCAATCCATTATCCCACGCTCCCTTCAAGGTTTACACTAAGCAGGCGGCGGGCCTCTATGGCAAACTCCATGGGGAGCCGCTGCAGCACGTCGGAGGCATATCCGCCTACAATCAGCGCCACCGCATCCTCTTCGCTGATGCCACGCTGGCGCAGGTAGAACAGCTGTTCGTCGCTTATCTTGGAGGTCGTGGCCTCGTGCTCCAGTATCGCGCCGGAGTTGGCGCACTCTATCACCGGGAAGGTGTGCGCGCCGCAACGGTCGCCAATCAGCAGTGAATCGCACTGCGAATGGTTGCGCACGCCGCTGGCGCCGGAGGCCACCTTTACCAGGCCGCGGTAGCTGTTCTGACTCTGCCCGGCGCTGATGCCCTTGCTCACAATGCGGCTGGTGGTGTTGCGGCCTATATGGACCATCTTGGTGCCGGTATCGGCCTGCTGATAATTGTTTGTGAGCGCCACTGAATAGAATTCCGAATGGCTGCCGTCGCCGCGCAGTATGGTGCTGGGATACTTCCATGTGATGGCGCTGCCCGTTTCCACCTGCGTCCAGAACAGCCGGCTGTTCTCTCCGCGGCACAACCCTCTCTTGGTCACAAAGTTAAAGATGCCGCCGCGGCCCTGGCTGTCGCCCGGATACCAGTTCTGCACGGTGGAATATTTAACCTCCGCGTCCTTCTCTACAATTATCTCCACAATTGCGGCGTGGAGCTGGTTCTCGTCCCGCATGGGGGCGGTGCACCCCTCCATATAGCTCACGTAAGAGCCCTCGTCCGCCACAATCAGCGTGCGCTCAAACTGCCCTATGCCGCGGGCGTTGATGCGGAAATAGCTGCTCAACTCCATGGGACAGCGTACCCCCTTGGGAATATAGCAGAAAGAGCCGTCGCTGAACACTGCGCTGTTCAACGCCGCAAAAAAGTTGTCTGAGGGGGGCACCACCTTTGCCAGGTACTTGCGCACCAGCTCCGGGTGGTTCTTCACCGCCTCAGAGAAGGGGCAGAATATGATGCCCTTCTCCTGCAGCGTCTTCTGGAAGGTGGTTTTCACCGACACCGAATCGAACACGGCGTCCACCGCCACCCCGCTCAGGGCGTCGCGCTCCTCGAGCGGAATCCCCAGCTTGTCAAAGGTCTTGAGCAGCTCCGGATCCACCTCCTCCCTCTTCTTGGGCGGCTTTGGCGCGGCAAAATAGATGATGTCCTGAAAGTCGATGGGGGGTATCTGCAGATGACCCCACGCGGGCATTTTCATCCCCTGCCACTTGCGCAGGGCGTCCAAGCGGAACTCCAGCATCCACTCCGGCTCTCCCTTGCGGGCGGAGAGGGCGCGCACGATATCGCCGTTCAACCCCTTGGGGAAGAACTCCTGCTCTATATCTGTGGTGAACCCCTCGGAATACTCCGCGTTGGTGAGCTCCTGCAGTATGTCCGCTATTTCTGCCATAGAAGGCAAAGTTAGTGATTTATCATTAACTTTGCTTGCTGCACAGAAAAACCATAACCGGTATGGAAGAGAACAAACCTCAACGCACAGAATTCTCAGAAATAGGCCACAGGGCCGCCGTAGCGCGCCTCTTCGAGGGGAGCGGATATACAAATTCCCCTGAAATAAAGGTGTCGGAAGGCATCGCCAGCCACAAGATGATGGCGCAGGGAGTGGATTTTGACCTGGTATACAACCCGCTCAAGCATCTGGGATACAAGGCCGTGCTGAATGTTCTGGGTGAGATTTACGCGGCGTTCCACCGCCCGCGCGCCCTCTCCGTGGCGCTGGGGGTATCGTCTCACTTTGCGTTTGAGGATATCGCAGAGCTCTGGAGCGGAGTGCTTGCCGCCGCCAAAGAGCACGCCGTAAAGGAGCTCCATCTGGAGCTGTTCCCCTCCATCAACGGCCTGCAGATAAGCCTGTTTGCCACCGGTACCCAAACGCGGGCCGTGGCTGCAAAACTCCCCTCCCCTTCTACCAAAGATTTGATTTGCCTGGGGGGCAACGTGGGGGCGGCATACATGGGGCAGCACGTGCTGGAGCGCGAGAAAGGGGCATTCCTGGCGGCCGGAGAAGAGAACGCCAAGCAGCCCGACCTCTCAAAATACAAGTATCTGCTGTCGCAGTATCTCTGCCCGGAGATTCCGGCAAACGTGATTGACCGCTTTTCCAAGGGGGGCTTCTACCCCACCGCCGGCGTGTTTGACTGCCGCGGCCTTGCGGAGGCGATAAACAACCTGTGCGAGAAGACGTGCCTGGGCGCCAAGATCTATCTGGACCGCATCCCCATCGCCTCGGAGACCTTTGACATGGCGGCGGAAATCAGTATCGATGCCGTTACCGCGGCCATCAACGGCGGGGAAGATTACCGGCTGCTGTTCACTCTGCCCATAGAGCAGTTTGAGGCGTTCCACAAGGAGATTCAGACGTTCGACGTGATAGGACACCTGTGCCAGAGCGACACCGGCGCCCTGCTGGTGACCCCGGACGGCGCAGAGATTCCCCTGAGGGAACTTTAACCGCTGTAAATCCTTAGAAATTAACCTTTAGAGAGAGGCCGCCCACCGGCTGGGTGCCGGCCATGTGCGCTGCGGGAGAGAAGTTCAGGTACGGCTCTACCTTGAAATCCAGCGAAGTATGCTTGCGGTTCATGTCCTGGTGATACAGGTTCTTGACCTTGGCTATGCGCACCGCGTCTATGATGTTCCAGATGTAGAAGCCCACATAAGCAATACCTATGGTTGTCAAAGCGGGGCTCTCATACTCTTTGTAATAGCTTACACCCTGGGCATCGTAATAATAATCTCCATAGGCATATGTGACCGAGCTCGCCACCGCCAAGGTGGTCATCAGAGCCATATTTCCAACAAAAACCCCAAGGCCGCGGCCAAATTCACCGTCTATACACTGTCCCAGGCCGGGAAGAAACAGAGAGGCCACGCCTGCGCTTGCGGGGCTGTACGGATCGCCCGGCTGGCGGTAATAGTCGCGGGGGCAGTACAGCTGCCTCAGCTCTTTGTACCCCTTTTCCTTGTAGAAAACGGATATCGTCTCGCCCTCTTCAAGTTCTTCCACCTCCGGCTTTTCTTCATAGAATATATCCTTGTCGCCGTTGGCGT
The DNA here is from genome assembly GCA_017962235.1 of Bacteroidales bacterium. Lineage (GTDB taxonomy): Bacteria > Bacteroidota > Bacteroidia > Bacteroidales > UBA932 > Equibacterium. The sequence continues at coordinate 10,874 of JAGCVS010000017.1, forward strand.
AGCGTATCATGAGCAAATCGCCGCGGCGGATTATGTATGTGGGGCCGTCGGGATTATCGGCCTTGATATATTTCACTTCATCTATTCCCACCTCAACAACTTTGGCTTTGATATCCTCCCCCTTCCTGGTGGTGATTACGTCCTGGGCACCGGCCCAGAGGCAACCTGCAAACAACAATACTGTCAACAAGATGATTCTTTTCATTTCTGAACGGTTTTTGGCTTTTTATACTAAATGCACCGCGTTTAAAAATCTAACAGGCTACAGGCGGCGAATCCAGATATTTCTGAAACTGATGGCGGGGCTGCGGTCGCCGTGCGCCTGCAGGCCTATGGGGCAGTCGCCGTGCGGGGTGACATCGGGCAGCCCCAGGTATCTGGTGTTGCCGTAAATCTCCGTATCGTTCTGAATCAGAACGCCGTTGTGCAGCACGGTGACCCGCGGCGGAACGCGGAAAGAGCCGTCTTGATTGAACTCCGGCGCGTTATAGATTATATCGAATACGTTCCACTGCCCGGGCGGCAGCATGGCGTTCACCATCGGCGCAGTCTGCTTGTACACAGAGCCGGCCTGGCCGTTAGCATAGGTTTCGCCGCAATAGCTGTCCAGAATCTGCAGCTCATAGTGCCCCACCTGCAGATATACGCCGCTGTTACCGCGCTTCTGGCCGGTGTATTTTGGCTCCATTGGCGGGATACACCACTCCAAGTGCAGCTGATAGCTGCCGAACGACTCTTTTGTGACGATATCGCCCGCTGCTTTTACCACCGTGAGGATGCCGTCTTTGACCTCCCACTGCGCCGGTCCGCCGCTGCGCGCCTGCCACGCGTCCAGGCCTCCACCGTCAAAAAGGACGGTTGCGTCCGACGGGGCGCCGGCGGTTTGGCGGTCGCCGGGAGTGACCACGACCGGCTTCGGCTCCCACACTTCTGTATCCTCCGGACGGATCTGGGCACTGAGAGCAACGGACCCTGCAAAGATTGCCACGGCGGCAAGCACGGATATTCTATTAACCTGCTTCACTGCTAGTTGTAAAAATATTTTTCTATAATTCTATAAATATATTTTTATAGTTTGTGGTACTTTTTGAGCAGGTCCACAACTGCCTCGTTATAGAGTTCATCATATTTCGTGCCCGTTTCAAACTTGAGCTGACCCAGCTTGAGGAACACGGCAATGTCTATATGAAAACTCACGAGTTTTCTGTTTGCATTTTTGGATACTTTTTGTTCCGGCTGCGCCTCCTCTGCTTTGCGGACTGCCGCAGGCCTTGGAGCTGTCGCACTACTTAAAGCACCACTTAAACTGCCGGAAGATCCGAGAGTCGCCTCGCGGAACTTGTCAAACATGTCTGTCTTCTTTGCCATATCTATAAAAATATTTATATATTTATCTATAATTTGCCCTTGGAGATGCGTTTTGCAAGGGTATTTGCAATCTCCACGTACTGCTTTGTGACCTTGCCGGACGGGTCATAATCGTAAATATTCTGGTTGAAAGAGCCCGCCTGAGCCACCTTGGTAGCCTTGCTCAGCACCGGATCGATGAATGCATCACCCATCTCCTGCCGAATCTTCTCTACATACATATCGCTGAGTTTGTTGCGCTCGTATTTGGAGATAATTACACCGGTAAGGGTCAGATTGGGGTTAAGACGGGGGTTAGATTTGACATCGGCATAGAGATTGGCAACCATCACCATTCCCTGGTATGCAAGGCCGTCCGGAGTTGCAACCATTACCAGATGGTCGGATGCAATGAGTGCGTTATATGTAATGAGTCCCAATGCCGGCGGACAATCTATTATTATATAGTCGTATTTGTTCTTCACTGGCTTGAGCAAATCCAGCAGCAGATACTCGCGACCAGTTATCGCGGCAGTATCGCGGTCAAAGTTTGAGAGCGAGAGCTCGCTGGGCACCAGATCCACATTTTCTGCAGCATGTTCAATCGCGAACTTCTTCTTGTCCAGGAACGCGTCGCGAATGCTGCTTTCGTGTTCTTCGAGGGGCAGGGGACTCACCATGGCGGTGAGGTTTGCCTGCGAGTCCAGATCCACAAAGAGGACCTTCTTGCCAGCACGTGCCCATGCCTGTCCAATTGCCACCGCGGTGGTGGTTTTACCCACGCCGCCCTTATTGTTTGCAAAACAGATTACCTTTCCCATAATTCTAATTCTCAGTTGTTTGCACAAATGTATATAAAAATATTTATATGATGAAATATAAATATATAAAAATAGAGGTCTATAAAAATATAGACCTCTACCAGCTGTTTTTATGTGTGTTTCTTAGAACTCGAACCCTATTCTCAGACCAATTGCATGACCCGGTTTGAAACCTTTGCCCGCGCCCTGCAGGATATATGTGAGACCTGCCAGAAAATCGTTTCTGGGGCCGCCAAAGCGGGCGCCAAGGGTGGGGGAGAGGTAGATGCCGTTAGCGGTCTTGCCAAAGGCATATCCGGCGTCAAAGCTCCAGTAGGGGACAATCATGCGGCTCTCCTGAGAAATCAGATTGCCGCGGAAATCCACGTACAGCGGCAGGGAGAAGCCCCAGGTGTTGCTCTGAGGGGATACACCCAGACCCACGCGGAAGAATTCATCTGCACGGAAGCCGGCAATGAAATCTGCCTGAATGCAGCGCCCAAGGGCTGTGGAAGATGCCGCAGTGGCCTGGGCAGCAAACCAGAAGCCCTTTGTAAGGCTGGGATAATCTACATATTTGGCCCGTTTGGGCTCCTCGGGAAGCCTGTATCCGGTGTGGTTCTGCGCCAGCGCCGGAACACTCAGCAGAATAACGCTGAGCACAATCAGAAGCTTTCTCATAGCAGTCCGTCCTCCTTGAGCCTTGCCTTGAGCTGGGGAACCAGCACGCGTACGGTAACGGTTCTGGACTCCTGGCGGTAGTTCTTCTTGGTGGTTCTGGTAGAGAGGAACTTCTTGTCTTCCATGCTCACGTATTTGCTGTATTCGCCGCGGTCCATGAAAAAGATGTCAAAGTAGTCCTGATAGCGCTCCCGGGCGTTCACCTCGGTCATTATGGGGCGCATGTTGTAATCGTGGTTGCCCTTTATCACGCCGTTGAAAAGCACGTCGTATACGGCCTGTTTCTTGGCCTGCTCTATCGCGTCGGTACGGTTGCGGCCTGAGCCGGTTACGCGCAGCGTGAGGCTGCCGTCCAGCTCTTTGCTGATACATTCGGTTTCCTGAGCAAAGACTCCGGCGCTCATCATCAGAGCAATCAATGTCAATACTATCTGTTTCATAATCCTACCACCAGGTTATCCGGTTAAAGTTGTTGTAAATGATGGGACGCTTAGCCCTTGCCTTGCCAATCTCACGGGCAGCGGTAATGCGCTGGCTCTCAAGGCTTACAGATGCGTCAAACTGCCTTATGGTAAAGTTCCATTCGCGTTTGTCTACCTCCCTGATGCGCTTTGCGATCTGGGACACCAGCTTCTCTGCCTTGGGTGCGGCTGCAGAGAGGGGATGAATCTGACCCAGGATGTTTGCGGCAGCCTGTGCGCCGTCCCAGCTCTGGTCTGCAGCCCAAGCCGCGCTGGCCATATTAAGAAGACGCAAACCGTCCACATCTATCTTCTCCTGGAAGATGCCGCCCACCGACTTCATGGCCTTCTCATGCGCCTTCTTGCATACGCTGGGGACGCTGAAAAGCAGCGCGATGGCCTCGTCGTACTGGTCTGATGCGGCCAGCGCCTTGGCTTCGTTTATAATGAAGTCTATCTGGGAGTTATACCACTCTATGATGCGCTGTTTGCCCTTCTCTATGCAGCGTTGCACCGCGGGGGTGTCGGCCTTCATGGCCTTGATGGCCTGCATGTAGGCCCGCGCCTCGTTGGTGCCGGCCCCCTTGATGGGGTCAAGCGAGCATGAGGAGTAGAGGTTGCCGGTTACCACATCGCCAATGTACAGCGTGGGAACCAGGGTGAGTGCCACCATGGGCGGTGCTGTTGCAGTCACGTCGCGGGTCATCTCCACCATGTTCACGGTGAGGATAAAGCGGGGGTCGTATGCATCGGTGCCCAGGCCGTTCTTGGTAATGACCTGGATCAGCTTGGAGGTTACGGCGTTGGCGGCCGCAGCCGGGACGTTGGATTCATCCAGAATCACGGGCGCAAGAGCCACGCGGCCCCAGTCGTCCATGCTCTCCATGTCGTTCTGAGCCAGTGCGGGGAGGCACATTGCGGCCAGAAACATTATTGTAAGTATCTTTTTCATAATCAGCGTGTTCTATTTGTCTCCAACGGTAATCCACACGTCGCCCAGGCCGCGCGGGGTGGCCCCCACGGGAACATTGAGCTTCTGCTTGATTTCGCGCACCAGCGGCTTCACAAAGTCGTTTGCATCGATTGCTACGTCGCGCCCCTTGCGGTTCTGAGAATAGAGCGGGATGCGCACCTGGGTGAAGCGGATGCGGTTTGCGCTGGCCGCATCTGTTGAGAAGCGACCCTCTTTGGTGTTGTCCTGGAACCACTCCTCAACCCAGTCGCGGAACTCGTAATCGTCGCCGTCAATCTCAATGTCGTCGTCAAAGTCAAACGGGCAGTTGCCGTATTTGAGAATGGTTACGGTTACTTCGCGTCCGTTGCGGAACATGTCGTCAAAATGGTTCTGCAGGCCGCGCAGGAAGTTGTCCTTGAAGCTCTCCACAACCTCGCCCAGAAGCAGGGGGAGGGGGGCGCCGGAATTGGTGCCCAGCCCGGTGTTGCCGGAGATTATCTTGGAGCTGTAGGCGTCAATCGCCTGCAGGTTGAATCGTACCTGCTGACGGGGGCCGTTGCGCTCTATCTGATAGTCAAGATCCAGGATTATATCGGCCTTGGCGTTGCGGCGCAGCCTCTCCACGGGGGTCTCGTCTATCTCGCTGCCGGTCTTGCCGGTCATCATGGCCATCTCCGCATCTTCTGTCTGAAGGCGCTTGAGCTCCTGCTCCAGGCTCTGCAGCGGGAAGTTGTTCTGCGCCATGAATTCCGCCATGTGGGCAATCAGGTCGCGCATGTCCACGTCCTGCTTGAGCGCCTTGGCGTAATCGGGAACGTCCAGCTCGTCGCCCATGGTCTTGAAATGTTGCACATATCCGTTACGCTCGCAATAAGCGTCGGAAGGGACCACCATGATGGTGGGTTTCTTGGCCTGGGACCAGCCCAGGGTTGTGGTCAGCAGCAGCGCTGCAATGATAATAGCTCTTTTCATGATTAAAAACCGTCGCTGAGTCCGCGTACGATACCGTCGTTCTCAAGTTTCTTTTTGAGGTTGTCGTACAGCACTTGTACATATATGGCCACTTTGTAGCCCCCTTTCACCTTGCGGTTGTCGGTGCCGGAAGGGACGCCGTCCGTGGTCATGTTTATATAGGCGAGATAGGGTCCGCCTTCAGAGAAAAAGTCCTCGAAATAATCCTGGTTGGAGGTCAGGGCGTCGGGATGAGAGCAGATGGGCGGGGTGGCCATCGCGGTGGTGGATGCCGGTATGCCGCGGAAGATGCAGGCATGCACGGCGTTCATCTTGGCCGCCATAACCGCTGCGTCCACATTCTTGCCAAAGCCCCACACCTTGACGAACTTGGTGCCGGGAGTGCCCACCTTCTCGATGGCGATTTCATAGTTCTCCCAGCTGGAGAAAGATTTGCGGCGGGCTTTGTTCTGCGCGTCGGCATTAAAGCCGGACAACAGCAGCACCGCTGCAAACACCATGGTCAGAATCTGTTTCATATCGGTTTAAATTAGAATGTCCATTTGAGGCCCACCTGCATGCCGGCGTGGCTGTGGTGGCCAAAGTACATGAAGTTATAGTAATCGTAAGAGTCGTTGCTGGTGGAGTGGGGATACAGCAAGGCGTCGTAGTAAATCTTTGCGAATGCCTGCAGGGGGTACATTATGTTCACGGAGGCCTTCACGCCGGGCTCGAACACAAAGCCGGAACGGCGCAGGAACTGGAAGTTGCTCTCGTTGTCGCCGCCACCGCCAGTGGGACCCATGTAATCATCGCCAATGGTGAGGTAGGGCATCACTTCAAGCACGTGCATCAGCCGCAGGGCGTGGCCGTAACCCAGTGCAAAATAGACGTTTGTAACATTTCCGCCGCCCCTGAAATCGGCTGTAAAATCGGTGAGGATGTATGAGGTCCAGCCGTTGGTCCGTGCCCACGCCAGATAATCCACGCCAAGCCTTACGCTATTGCCCCTGAAGCCGCCGCCGTAGCCCAGGGAGACGCCCAGGCGCCAGTCTTTTTCGCGGCGGATGGTCCAGCCGTTCTCTATGCTTGTGAGGTCGGATACCTGTATGAATTCGCTGGGCTGGCTGTTGCCCTCCGACATGCCGGTGTTGTCTGCCACCGTGGTGGCGCGCAGATAGCCGCGGGGCACGCTTATCAGGTTGCCGTTGCGGTCTTCACGATATGAATATGCGCGGAAACGCTCGCCGTTGGCCAGATTCTCCTTGGTGCCGATCTTTGAGCGGAGCGGCTTGGTGCCGGTGATGGTGGAGGCCACCGCCCAGTCTGTAGTGCCAAATTCAAACGACACGAACATGGTGCTGATGGCGTTCTCTATCGCGACTGCCTGGCTGGAACTTTGGCCCATGGTGCTGCCGGAAGACACAGGGGTCATTACGATGTCCAGGTTGTCGAACGCCTTGCGCTTCTGTGCCTTTACCGCAGCGCTGTCGTCTTCATAGATCCAGCACTGTTTGAAGAACTCGTCAAGGGTGAGGTCCTTGAGGTCAATCTTGAAGAGATATCCCTCTGCCAGAGTATAATAGGTGTCCTTGCCCTTGGCATCGGTCTCCTTGCCCATGTTGTAGAAATCGAACACGGCGATATAGTTCTTGTCCACCAATTCTTCGCCCATATCGCCCAGGGCGTCAGCGCCGATATATGAGGCCCGGGCGTTAATCACGTCCTGGTCCTTGGCGTCGTAGTTGCCGCGGTAGCGGATGGTTTTGTCGTCCATCATGCCGTTCTTGTCGCGGTTGAACAGACAGGAGAGGATTTCTTTGCCAAACGGCTGGGCGTTCACCGCCTCCACAATCTTCTCTTTGGGAATCTGATTCTCGCGGCTGCCGCTGATTTTGATGGTTTTGGTGGCGAGATTGTTGATGTCAAACTTGTCGCCGGGGTTGTAGTCCGCAACTTGTTCTGAGGTGACGGTATCGTAGCTGTCGCCACGGACAACGGTGACCATAGAGAGGCCGCTGCGGTGATAATTGCTGGTGACCACCTCCCTCTGTGCGAGGGCTGAGATGCTGCTTGCGCCAAGCAACAGAATGGCCAGGAGTATGAATTTTTTCATGCTGGTTATGATGGTTTTTCTGTGTTTTTTTGATGCGGGTTACTGCAAATATAATCAAATATTTACAGAAATCTACTTTTTGAAGATTCCGTATATGGCGCTGCCGCTGCCGGTCATGGATGCATATATCGCGCCACGGGTGTAGAGTTGCTGTTTGATGTCCGCGAGAATGGGATATTTGGCAAAGGCGAAGGCTTCGAAGTCGTTTACGACATTCTCGCGCCAGGTGGAAATGGGGTGGGAGAGTCGCGCCGTGATGGACTTTGTCTTCTCGATCGGCCCCTTTGTCATCTCGAGCGAAGTCGAGAGATCTTTAATAGCATCCACCCCCGCATATGCTTCCGGGGTGGAGATGTGGATGCCGGGGGTGACGACTTCAACGCGGTAGGGGGTCATGTCCAGCTCTACCGGGGTCAGGATTTCGCCGCGGCCGGTGGCCAGCATGGGCCGGTTGTAGATGAAGAAGGGGCAGTCGCTGCCAAGGGTGGCGGCGAGCGAAGCGAGCCGCTCCCTTCCGAGCCCCAATTGGAATATCTCGTTGAGGGCTACCAGGGTGAAGGCAGCATCGCTGCTGCCCCCGCCGAGACCTGCCCCCATAGGTATCTTTTTATATAAAAATATATGTACGTCCCCGATTCCGAACTCCCTCTGCATCAGCCGGAAAGCCTTGAAACACAGGTTCTTCTCCGGCGGCACGTCGCATGGTGTGCCGTACACTGTGAGCTCCGCCTTATCGGCGTGTACCACGTCCAGCACGTCGCACAGTTCCGGCACCGGCAAGAACACGCTCTCTATGTCGTGAAACCCGTCCGGCCGGCGGCGCACCACCTCCAGTCCCAGATTGATCTTTGCGTTTGGACAGAGTATCATAAATCGGTATTGTGCAACAAATTTAATATATTTGAGAAAAATTTCGACACGCAACATGTTCAGCAAAGAGACTTACATCGCGCGCCGCAAAAAGCTTGCTCAGAGCGTTGACGGCGGCATCCTTGTATTTTTGGGCAACAACGATTCCCCCTGCAATTATCCCGACAATACCTATGTTTTCCGACAGGACAGCACCTTTCTGTATTACTTCGGGCTGGATCTGCCGCACCTGGCTGCGGTGATTGACATAGAAAGCGGCGGCGAAATCGTTTTTGGCGACGATGTGGATATAGACGACATCATCTGGATGGGTCCGCAGAAGAGCATCGCGGAGCAGGCGGCGGAGGCCGGAGTGGGGAAGACCTACCCCTTTGCACGGCTGGCTACCTTTGTAACCGATGCGGCGGCCAAGGGGCGCAAGGTGCATTACATCCCCCAGTATCGGGCCGATAACCAGATACTTATGGCGGAGATGCTGGGCGTGCCGGTGCGCGAGGTGAACGACGGCGTGAGCGAAGATTTCATAAAGGCGATAGTGGCGCAGCGCCTCATAAAGGAGCCGTGCGAGATAGAGGAGATAGACCGCGCATGCGACCTTGGCTATGCCATGCATTACACCGCCATGCAACTTCTCAAGCCCGGTCTGCTGGAGCAGGAGGTCGTGGGTGCCATGGAGGGGGTCGTTATCAGCGGCGGCTATATGACATCGTTCCCAACCATCCTCTCGCAGCACGGCGAAACTCTGCACAACCATCTTCACGATAAGGTCCTGACGCCCGGCAAGTTGTGCGTGATTGACGCCGGCGCCGAGATAGCCAGCCATTATTGCAGCGACTTTACCCGCACGCTGCCCGTGGGCGGTAAGTTTGACAGCCGTCAGAAGGACATCTACACCATCGTCTCCACCGCCAATACTTTTGCGGCGGAGATGGCGCGTCCCGGCATCACTTACCGCGAGGTGCATCTGGCCGCCTGCCGGCTGATGCTGCAGGGGCTCAAGAATGTCGGCCTGGTGAAGGGCGACATAGACGAGGCCCTCTCGCTGGGCGTGCAGGGGCTGTTCATGCCGCACGGCCTGGGACACAACATGGGTCTGGACGTGCACGACATGGAGAATCTTGGAGAGGATTATGTAGGATACGACCCGGGGCAGGAGCGCATCCGTCAGCTGGGGCTGGGCTCTCTGCGCATGGCGCGCAAGCTGGTTCCGGGGCACGTGATCACGGACGAACCGGGCATCTACTTCATCCCGGCGCTGATAGAGCAGTGGAAGGCGGAGGGCAAATTCACCGACTTTGTGAACTACGCCGCGCTTGAGGCGTATTACGACTTTGGCGGCATCCGTCTGGAAGACGACATCCTCATAACCGCCTCCGGCTGCCGCCGGCTGGGCCAGAAGCGCCTGCCCATCACGGTAGAGGAGGTGGAGGCCGCGATGGCCGGCTAAGCCACAGTGTGACAATTTGTCATAACCGGGGTGCTGGCACTTATTTTGTCTAAATCAGTGTCGCATCGTTGCAAATATTATATCAAATTAAAAATATCAAAATCATGATTAAACCATTAGCAGACAGAGTATTGGTAGAGGCTAAAGAGGCCGAGACCAAAACCGCGAGCGGGCTCTATATCCCCGATTCGGCAAAGGAAAAACCCCAGCAGGGCGTTATTGTGGCTGTTGGCAGCGGCAAAAAAGACGAACCCATGGAGCTTAAGCCGGGCGACAAGGTAATGTACGGCAAATATTCCGGCACAGAGGTTTCTTACGACGGTAAGGACTATCTCATCATGCGCCAAAGCGACGTTATTGCAGTAATCGAATAATCTTTAAACAGTCTATATTATGGCAAAAGATATAAAATTCAACATTGATGCGCGCAACCTCATGAAGGAGGGTGCTGACGCGCTGGCAGATGCAGTGAAGGTGACCCTGGGCCCCAAAGGCCGCAACGTTATCATCGACAAGAAATTCGGCGCTCCGCAGGTAACCAAGGACGGCGTTACCGTGGCCAAGGAGGTAGAGCTGGAAGACCGCTTCCAGAACATGGGCGCGCAGATGGTAAAGCAGGTCGCTTCCAAGACCAACGACCAGGCAGGTGACGGTACCACCACCGCTACCGTGCTGGCACAGGCCATCATCAACGTGGGTCTGAAGAATGTCACCGCAGGGGCCAATCCCATGGACCTCAAGCGCGGTATAGACAAGGCCGTGGCAGCAGTTGTGGACGATCTCCACAAGCAGAGCCAGGCTGTTGGCGACGACTACTCCAAGATTGAGCAGGTCGCATCTATTTCGGCAAATAACGACGAATATATTGGCAAGCTCATTGCCGAGGCCATGAGCAAGGTTAAGAAGGACGGCGTGATTACCGTAGAAGAGGGCAAGGGCACCGAGACCGAGGTACGCGTGGTTGAGGGTATGCAGTTTGACCGCGGCTACATTTCCGCTTACTTCATGACCAACCCCGATAAGATGGAGGCCGTTCTGGATAACCCCTACATCCTGATTACCGATAAGAAGATCTCCGCAATGAAAGACCTCATGCCGGTTCTGGAGCCCGTTGCACGCGAAGGCCGCGCACTGCTCATCATCGCAGAGGATGTAGACGGCGAGGCACTCACCACCCTGGTTGTGAACAAGCTCCGCGGCACCCTGAAGGTGGCTGCAGTGAAAGCTCCCGGCTTTGGTGACAGGCGCAAGGAGATGCTGCAGGATATCGCTATCCTCACCGGCGGCCAGGTTATCAGCGAAGAGAGGGGCGTAACCTTCGAGAACGCTACCGTGGACATGCTGGGTCAGGCAGAGAAGGTTTCCATTGACAAGGACACCACCACCATCGTAGACGGCGGCGGCGACAAGGAGGCCGTTAAGCAGCGCGCAGCTCAGATCCGCACCCAGATTGAGAACACCAAGAGCGACTACGACCGCGAGAAGTTCCAGGAGCGTCTGGGCAAACTGGCCGGCGGCGTGGCAGTTCTCTACGTTGGTGCAGCCAGCGAGGTTGAGATGAAAGAGAAGAAAGACCGCGTGGAGGATGCACTCAACGCTACCCGCGCAGCTGTTGAAGAG
>JAGCVS010000018.1 GCA_017962235.1 Bacteroidales bacterium
GCCGACGAAATCCTTAAAATGTTGGAGAAATGATAGCATACGTTCTTGAGACTATCGTGTGCAGCGCGCTGTTCCTGGCGCTGTACCGGCTGCTGGTTGCGGGCAAGGTCGCCCCACTGCCGTCACGTATCTTCCTGGCGGGCACGATGATTCTGTCGGCGGTCATTCCGGCTCTTAACCTGCCGATTCTTCCGGCCAAGGCACAATATGTTCAAATTCCCGTGACAACGGCCACGGCCGAAGCCGTATCGACGGCTGCAGAAAACCCGGCCTCCGTATCAGTGTGGCAGATAGTGGTTGTAGCCGTATATATTCTGGTGGCATTAGTATTCCTCGCACTGCTGTGCCGCGACTTGATTAAGATCGCCCGGCTGCGGCGCCAAGGCACGGCAACACGCAAGAAAGGATATACGCTTGTCGAGAACGACGCCGTTGCCTCCCCGTTCACCTTCTGGCGCACCGTGTTTATCGGCGACGGGATGGAGCCGCGCGAACGCGAGGTGGTGCTGGAGCACGAAAGCAGCCACGCCCGGCATCTGCATACCGTGGACAAACTCCTGCTATCGCTGCTGCGGGCGGTGTACTGGTTCAATCCGTTCTACTGGATGGCGTTGAGTTCGCTCGCCCAGCTGCAGGAGTGGGAAGCCGACCGCGACACCCTGGAAGGCGGCGTGGATTTGCAGACCTTCCGGATGACCATCTTCAAGCAGATGTTCGGATACTACCCCGACCTTTCGTCGGCACTCATCCAAGGCCCTGTCAAGAAACGCTTCGCGATGATGGTAAAGGGGATAAAGTCCCGCCGGCCGGCACTGCGCCTTGGCGCGGCCCTTCCGCTGGCAGCGCTGCTGGTGGTGATGTTCGGCGCCGCCGCCCGTCCTTCGTCCGGAAAAACCCAAGATGGCGACCCAACACCGGTAAAAAAAGTAACAGCAGTGGAAGTAGATTCCACCGGCAACACTCGCCGGATAGTTGACATAAAGGCTGTTACCGAAACTGATACGATTGTTGGCGTAGCGAATCAATTGGACAGCACCGTCTCTATTGTTGCCAACAAAGATTCCGTTTCTAAAATCAAAATTATCGACGCAGAAGAGGAGGCCATTGAGGCCATTCCATACGCTTTGGTAGATCAGAAGCCCCGGTTCCAGGGTGGCGACCCAAATGCATTCTCACATTGGGTCAACCAGCATCTGGTTTATCCCCACACCGCGAAAAAGGATGGTATCCAGGGGCGTGTCACCCTACATTTCTCCGTTGATGCCGACGGCAATGTAGTTGACGTCAAGGTGCTTCGCGGCGCGGACCCGACCCTGGACAAAGAGGCTGTCCGGGTCGTTTCAAGTTCGCCCAAATGGACTCCCGGGAAACATAACGACAAGCCCGTAAAGGTTACCTTCACCTTCCCCGTGATTTTCCAGCTGAAACACAACACTGGGAAAGACACCATTAACTATGCCGTGATAGTAGTGCGAGGCGATGACTCCGACACAAAATATACCGTCAACGGGGTTGTCGTTCCAAAAGACAGCTTGAAACGAATAAAAACATCCCAGATAGAATCCGTCAACGTCAAAAAAGAGCAGAAGATCATATCGATCATTCTCAAAGATTAACTCTGTGATTATGAGGAAATTATTATTGTTCTTAGTATTTCTGACTGCGGCGGCGATATCGGCCGGGGCGCAGGTATATGTATTTCATGGCGGCGTCATCGCAGGCGGACAGATGTCCATAGTGAAGGTGTCGGTGATTGACTCGCTGAGCAAGGACCCGCTGCCGTACGCATCGGTCTATCTCACCGAAAAGAAGGACACCACAATCACCCATTTCGCACTGACCGACACTTTGGGCGCAGTTTCATTGCGCGAGGTGCCTTTCGGGGAGTATAAGTTCCACGTGGAGATGATGGGCTTCAAGCCGTATGTCAAACAGATGTATTTCCGCCGCGGACTTGAGGATATGGGCATAGTGCAGATGCAGGTGGACGATGAGTTCATCCGGGCGGCGATGATAAGCGACATCGGCAACCCCATCGTGATAAAGCAGGACACGATAGAATATCACGCGGCGGCTTTCCTGCAGGACAAGAACGCCGTGCTCAAGGACCTGCTGGCCCGGATGCCCGGCATAGACATATCCGACAACGGTAAGGTGCGCGTCAATGGAGAGGAGGTGAGCCGCATCACCGTGAATGGCAAGACTTTCTTCTTCGAGGACCAGTCGATGGCGCTGAACAACCTGCCGGCATCAATAGTGGACAAGATACGCGTGATTGACAAGAAGTCTGACGAGGAGCGCGTCACCGGCATCGCCGACGGCAAACGGACCAAGGAGGTGGACGTGGCGCTCAAGAAAGAATATGAGGATGGATGGTTCGGGAACGTCGCGGCCAAGGGCGGCACGACGCTGGACTTTTCTGACAACGAGTTGCGCGACGACCGCGGCCTGCTGTACAGCGTCAAGTCGATGGTTTCCACCTACAATCCGAAGGATCAGCTGACGTTTGTCGGCAACGCTTCCAACATTTCCGACGGCGGACAGACCTTCGTCACCGAAGACGGTCAGACATTTACTTTCGGCGGGGGCAGCGGCCTGACCACATCTGCCCAACTGGGCGTGAACGGCGTAACAACCCGCGTAAAGGATGTCGAGTTGGCTGCGTCAACTTCCTATAACTACTCCGGCACAAAATCGGCGTCCAAGACTCTTCGCACCACTTTCCAGGAGGAGGGCGATATGCTCTCCGAATCCACCGACAAAGGTTTCCGGCAGGGCAATTCTATTGGAGCAAATGCATCTGTCAGGAAAGAGCAGGGTAAATTCAAATACAATGTTTCAACCAATTTCAACCGCACTGAATCCCATTCCAACTCGGAAGCCAACACCAAGACTACGCGCGAGGAGATGATGCTGAACAGCAGCGCACGCACATCCCAAGAGGATGGCGTGAACAAAAGTTTCGGCACATACGCCAGCGCCGGGTACTCGGGAATCGGCGGTAATATGATGCGTGCGGTGACCGGAAATATCCATTATTCTTTTGACCATGCGACTGGGACCAATCAGGAGTATTCCAACACCTTGACCGGCGGTGCGCCTCAAGTCATCGACCTGCATTACAACATTTTCAGAAGGGCCAACCGCTTCAGTTCTTCCATCTCCTATACCGAACCTTTCGGGGAAAAGTTCAGGCTGCAGGCCCAGACATCTTTTTCCGGCAACTGGGAATATTTTCTTCACGATGCCTTCAATGCCGACGGCAGCGCCAACGATTATTATACGACGCTGTCCGACAGCCGGTATCTGAGGCAGAGTTATGGCGCCACTGGGTCGTATATCAGCAACGGATGGCAGTTTGGCATAGGAGCCTCTGCAGAGGGAACTCAGAACCGTTTGCTATCCCGTTCCCAGGGAATAGAAGCCCTCACCGGAGAAGAGTGGATTTGGAGTGTAATCCCAAGAGTCAACATCAGTTACTTTAAAGACAACACCAATATCTACTGCTATGCCTCCGGTCAGCAAGTCCAGCCGCAGGGCTACCAGATGCTGCCCACGCTCAACGTGTCCAATCCAACTCAGATAAGCGCCGGCAACATTTACCTGAGGCCGTTCACATCTCTTTACTCTGCACTGTCGCTCCGCAAGGGCTTTCCCAAGAAATTTGCCTCGCTGAATGCATCGTTGTCGTACAATCTGACAATGCATCCGGTAACTACCGCCTTTTGGTATGACACACACGGCGTGCAGTACTCCGTTCCCGTCAACGCCAAACGGCCGCGAAGCTATTTGAATCTCAATGCCGGGTACAACACGCCTATCAACAAGGAGCGCACCCTCTCAATGGAGCTGAACCTTCGCGGCAGCTACAGCAATTCGCTGGGTTACAGGGCCTCCCGGCCGACGGAGCCGCTTGAAGCAGAACGCACCGACTATTCGGCATTTATGGAACAGTTCTGGGGCGATAAAACGGGGAACAGGTTCTACAGCGGCTTAAGCGGCTTCGAAGAGAACAACACCGACAACTATTACACCAACGAACGCATTCATATAAAGTACAACAAAGACCCTTGGTCAATGACGGTGGGCTTTACCAACGGCTTCAACTATGCCCATTTCTCCACTCCGGGCAGCAAGGATGTCATCACCACAGAGAACCGTATCGGTATGTCGGGCAGCTACACCACCCCGCACAAATTCCGCATCTGGACCGAGCTGAATTACAACTTTTTCACCGGCTATGCCGAAGGGTACGGCCGCCCGGAATGGCACTGGGACCAGTCCATCGCCAAGGACATAGGCACCTTTACCCTGAGCATTTCTGCACACGACATCCTGGGCCAGATGCGCAACCTGAGCCACATAGATGCCGCCGACTATATGCAAGACAGCTACCGGCTGATCCTGGGCCGCTACGTGATGTTCGGCATCAAGTGGAACTTCGGCAAGATGAACGCCGTCCAGAACCGCCGCGCCCAGATGGCCCAGGACATGATGTTCTTTTAGCGCCGAAACATAAGGTTATGAAACGGCTTCTATCATTCATTATCCTATTGAGCATATCTTGTTTGATGACAGCCAAGACTATTGTTTGTCATGTCTTTGGCGTATCCAAAGATTTGGAGGGGCCGCTTCAGATACTGCCATTTGAGAGCACAGTTCACGAGACCCCTGCCCTCAAAACGGTAGAGATTGGCAATGATGGCTCGTTTTCATTTACATTTGAGGCAAATACGCAAATGACTTATACGGCTGCCATGTGGCATCAGGGGATGCGGGTTTTATGCTACTTTTTCCCCGAAAAGGAAGTGCAGTTGGTTTTTAATGGATTAACGCCGCCACAAGTTATTTGTAAGGGCAAGAATAACAGGGATTATCAGGCGATTAAGGATGAAGCAATGAGGCTGAAGGAACTCTCTTTAACCTCCGTTCAGCAGATGGAACAAAGGGTTGAGTATCTTCGTACTCATAAGACACTGGCATCGTTCTTTGATTTAGTAGAGCAGACCAGCCGCCTGAATAGTTTTATTAGCAGTTCTAAGAAAGGCCATGATTATTTGCCGGTGCTGGAGTCTTTGACCAGTTTGTATGATACCGTTTATTCCAAGAAGTTCTCAGGTCATCCTTTCCATAGTATAATGGCGGAATTGAAGAGCAATGCAGAAATGCTTGCGGGTCAAAGCCATTATGTGGATTTCACTTTGCCGGATGCAGATGGCGTGAGCCATTCATTGTCGGAGCTGATTGACGGAAAGATTGCCGTATTGGACTTGTGGGCGTCGTGGTGCGGTGGCTGTCGCAGGCACTCAAAGGCTTTGATACCGTTATACGACAGGTACAAAGACAAGGGCTTCACCATAGTTGGGGTTGCCCGCGAGCTTAAAGATGACCTTGCCTGGAGGGCTGCGCTGGAGAAGGACGGCTACCCCTGGGTCAACCTGCTGGCGATGGAGCCTGACCATTGGGTATGGTCCAAGTATGGCGTAGGAAATGGTGGCGGCGGCATCTTCCTGATTGGCCGTGACGGCATCGTGGTTGCTGTCAATCCCACAGTGGAGGAGATTGAGGAGTATGTTAAGAAGAGTCTTAAAGGGTAATGGCTGACTTATGGGCCTTGCTGCAAACAACTGCAAAACGATCCAGATATTTATTTAACGAAATGAGCTCTGGGATATCGCGGGATAAGAATGCGGCGCAGAATAATTCACGGAAACGGCATAACTCTTCCCATAGGGCGCTTCTGAGAGAAGGGCTATCAGCTCTGCCATATTTGATGGTGAGGTCGATGAGTTCCTGCGCCCGGGCAAAAGCCCCTTCGGCCCGACTTTCTTTACCTGATTCCAGCGCTTTGAGCACACGGGATGTTTCGCTGCCGATGTTTGCCATCTGCTGCGGAAGGGTCATTTCTGCCCAACGTCCATTTTCAAGCGCTGAGTGTTGCATTTATTCGATGATGTATCGTAAGACTATATCCTTGATGGCTTTTCTATTATCAGGGTTCAGTACGTCTCGGGACGGGTTTCCTTGCCAAGAACGAATATTAATCAATGAATCAAATTCGATGAAGTCTTCTCCTGTCTCATCGGGATAAAGATTAAAACCCCACAAGAACTCCTGCTGCGAACCATCCTCCAACAGAAGGCGCTCCAGATCGACGTGCAGTTCTGCATCAAGGGCCAGCTTGCCATCCCTTACATCTGCAACACATTTGATCATATCGCCAAATGAGTTCTGGGCGAGATTCTTGAGTTCTTCTCTTGATATAGGATGTTGAAGTATTCGCATAACCATCTTTTTTACAAAGATACAAATAATATCTTTCGTATATTTGGAGTATGATGAAAACACTTTTTCCCAAGATAATTCTGCTGGCCTTAATCACTCTATTCGCTGCATCTCCGCTGTTTGCGCAGAATGGAGATGTTGAGCAGGAGCGGGCCAAGACGCTGTCTGCGGCCAAATATCTAAAGAGCATTTACAAGACTGACGAGGCGATTGAGAAGTTATCGTCACTCGTGAAACCGGATTCTTTTGATGAAGAGGTGATGTCGGAACTGGCGGACTGCCATTTCCAGAGCGGTGATTATGAAACCGCCGCCGGTACGTATTTCCTACTCTCTTCTCGTGTGCCAGACAACATCCTTTACAAGATACGTCAGATGCAGACTTTCTCCAGGATGGAGGCCTGGCCGCAGAGTATACAGGCTGGCAGGGAGGTATTGAGGCTCGATTCCATTCCTGCAGTTCTGAGTTCTATGGGTGATTCTTTCCAGCGGATGAATCAGCCCGATTCGGCACTGCTGTATTACAAACAGTCGCTGGCGCTCAAGCCCCAAAACGCCAATGTCGTTTCGAAGGCCGCCAATGTGCTGCTTGGAAAAGAGGATTTTGACGGTGCAATCGCCCTGACCGACGCCTTTCTGGCCAACGATCCGGATAATATGGCCATCGCCCCCATTAAGGGACTTGCCTGCTTCAGGAAGAACGATTTTGACGCGGCGATAGATGTGTTCCAGCGGCAGGAAGATATCGGTAATGACTCATACCCGATTCACTATTATCTTGGACAGAGCTACTGGCATACAGATGTGACTTACCGTGCGGAGCAAGAACTCGTAAAGGCCTGGCAGATAGATTCCAGCGACGTCAAGCTGGCGTATTCAATCGCCGCCGTCAAACAGGAAGCTCGCCGTTCTTTCGAGGATGAGGTGATTCCCTGGCTGGATAAAGCTCTGGATATGCTTCAGCCCGATGCCGGAATGATGTCGCGCATACATCAGCAGTATGCGGTGGGATATTACGGCAGAAGAGACACCTGGAATAAAGCCATCGCGCATTACAAAGAAGCCTATCGCTATAATCCCAAGTTCATATCTGCCCTTCAGATGATAGCTTACTGCTATGAGCAGCAGAAAGACTACAAGCACGCCCTGGAGTATTACGAGAAGTTCCTGAAGGTCGCCAAGCCGGGTACCAGCAACTATGAGTTTGCCACCAAGAGCATCGCTTTCCTCAAGAGCGAACTGTTTATGGAAGGGAAGGAGTAGTAGCGACGTATTTTTATGGGCATACTTCCGGCATAAGGGGATGAAGGCTGTAGGGGATATTGTGCTTTTTAGCTGCGCGTCAGCTTCTGAGCTCCGGTTAGGGGCGGATGCGAAGCAGACGGCACTAATTGAGCTCGTCAACGACGTTACAGGTGACGGTTAGGCGCCTGTAAAAGGAGGCGTCGCAGCGAAAAGGAGTGATGAAGCGGTTAAGCGTGCAGCGTAAAGAAAAGCACCATCCCCGGCAGCCTTCACCTCTGCGCCGGACTGCTCCCAATGGGGGTTAGATAACTTCCATTGGGCGCATTTTTGACTATTTTTGCTCCCAGTGGCAGGTTTTTTGCTCCATTGGGAGCACTGTTGATTAGTGTACAGATGACCCTTCTCTCGAAAATCAGATTGTCGGCAAAGTTTGGCGGATCGATATACCTGGTATCGGCCATCATAACTCTGACGGCGGCCGGTATGGTTATCGCCAATCTGAAACTCTTGCCTGTCAGCATCATAATCAAGCCGATAAGCATCCCGCTCATCTTCATACTGAACAACTCCCTGACCCGGCAGCAGAATATGTACTTCTACCTCAATCTCGGCATCAGCCGGAATGAGTACTACGCAATCCCGTATGCAGTGGACCTTGCTGCTTTCATCATCCTAATGATTATCTCCTCCGCCATCGGCAATGCAATCTGAAAACACACTCCTGGTCGACAGCGTCAACCTCAGTTTCGGGACCAAACAGGTCCTGAGCGGCGCGTACATCACCGCCCAAACAGGGCGCGTGACGGGTGTGCTGGGCCGCAACGGATGTGGGAAATCGTGCCTTTTCAAGTGCATTATGGGAGGCATAAAACCTCAGAACATATTCATCCGGTTCAACGAAGAACTGGAAACGGACTATGGTCATATCGGGAAAAGGATCAAGTATCTGCCTCAACAAGTATTCATCCCCTCAAGTATGACCCTCGGCGAAGCATTCAGTCTCTACGGCGTGGGTTACGAAGGACTGATAGGCTTCGACACCAAGTTCTATTCTTACAAGAACCGGCCGCTGTACGAACTCTCCGGCGGCGCCATCCGAATTGCAGAAACATATCTCATCCTAAACGCCAAGGCGGAATTCTGCATCCTGGACGAGCCATTTTCAAACATCGCCCCGAAATATGTCGAGAAGATGCAACGGCTCATAGATGAAAAGAAGGCAGCCAAGGGCATTATCATCTCCGATCACCTGTACGAATCGGTGATGGAAGCTACCAACGAACTATTTTTACTAAGCGACGGTTACACCTTCCCCGTCAAAGAGCGGGAAGACCTGATCAGGTTGGGTTATCTTCTTAGGTAAGAGTATTCAGAGCCGCTCCCAATGGCGCCAAAAATCTTCCATTGGCGTCATTTTCGGGCTATTTTGCTCCCAATGGCGGGAAAATCTTTCCATTGGGAGCACTCTATTCCATCCCCAGCGGCTTCACCCCCGTGCCGGCCGACTACGGGATATTGACTTCCCTGACTTCGGAGAAGTTGTAGCGGCGTTCGCCGCCCACGGGGGTGGCGTAGTTGATGCGGGCGGCGGCGCGGATGAACACCTTGCGGTTGGACTTGATGGTTCCGCGGGACGATATGGTGATGGTCTTGCCCAGATACTGCTCAAAGGCAGAGCCTTCGAAGTTGAGGGAGTTGGACCACGCCTCGTATTTGTTGTCTCCGTTGCAGGTTGATGAATACCCCACGTAAAGACGCACGTCGGTCACATTCAGATACTCGTCTTTGTAGTCTCCCATGGGCTCTATGGCCTCGCGGAAATCCTTTTCAGGGGTGCCGCGGGTAACCCGCACCTGCGCTGTAATCTTGCCGCCGGAGACCTCCGGCTCGCCCACTATCTCCACCTTCAGGAACGGCTGCACACGGAAGTGAACCTCTGTGATACCCTTGATGTCGCAATCCACGGATCCATTGAAGATGGTATCTCCATCGGGAAGCTGGCGCACGATGGGTACGAACGGCCCGTCTATGCGCACGTTGTAGAACCCCTTGAACAGCTTGGTATTCTGGTAGGTACCGTTGTCACGGGCGTAGAAATCGGGGTTGTGGGTCACGTTTTCGCCGTAGCTGAGTTCAGTGAGGCGCACCCGTATGCCGCGCGAGTTCTGCTCCGTCTGAATCAGTTCTCCCGTATAGGCATCCACTATGTTGCCACGGATGGTCTCCATGGGCTGTTCGTAGTTGTCTATCTCGAACACGCTGCAACCCGCCATACACAGAGTTGCAAGCAAAGCGTATATGAATCTCTTTTTCATGCTTTATCTGTTTGGCTGCTGATCTATAAGATTACTCTTGGTCACTTCTCCTGAAGGAATTGCAAAATAGTAGCTCACAGGGGAATAGCTGAAGGTTTTGCGGTTCTCGAAGCAGATGTCAAAGAACCACTTGCCAGCCTGTGTGGAATAGAAGGGATAGAGTCCCTTGAAGGCGAAGCTGGAACCGTCGCTCCAGCCGGAGTGATCTTTCTCCTCTCCCCAGAAACCATCGCGGTTGCGCTCATCTATCACCCTCCAGCGGCGGATGTCCCACTTGGATTTCTGCTCGAAGGCGAGCTCTTTGCGGCGCTCCTTGCGGACTATGTTGCGACTGGCGATGGTGGCGGTGAGATTGGTTGTGATCTCTTTCGCGCCGGCGCGGTTCTGGATATCCCGGATGGCGTCGGTGGCCACCTGCAGCATATCGTCACCCAGCGGGGAAGGCTCGCCCGCCAGAGAAAGTTCCACGGCCGCCTCTGCCGCAGCCAGCAGCACCTCAGCATAGCGCATCAGTATGAAAGGCTGGTCGCTCTTGCCCTCGCCAATCTCTTCCAGCGGACGGTCGGGGTCAAGATATTTGCGCAGGTAGAGACCCGTCATAGTAGCCTCGGCGTTGGAGAAGAAGGGGCCGTTGGCTCCCGCCGCCCAGGTGGTCACCGTTTCGCCGGTGTTCACATCGGTGTAGGTCACGGGGCCGGTATCCACGTTGGGGCTCAGGTAGAGGGTACGGTCGCTCTCGTTGGTATACTGCGGCATGTGCTGATAGAAGCGCCCGCGCTGCGAGAAGGAGTAATTGTCGCGGATAGGCGCTATGGGGAGCGCTCCAGTGTAGATGCCGGTGCGGACCTCAATCGGGGTCTTCTTGAATACGTCGCCGGGGAATATCACATAGGCTCTCAGCCGGGGTTCCGCATTGGCAAAGAAGTCCATCGGGTCGTCGTAGAGCAAGTATGTACCCAGGGTGTGGTTGGCGCCGTCTGTCACGCGGATGGTGCCGTCGGCATAGCGGTCAAAGCCGTCGTACAACTCCAGCAGATCCTCCGTGGGGCAAGTGCCAGCGGAGAGGGGCATACGGTATATCCATGGTGAAGAATAAGCGTCCAGACCGTGCGAGAGGATCGGGTATGAATACTCGCGCACCAGGATGTTCTCCGGCGATGTTAGGTCGCGCCACATGTCGTTCATGTTCTTGTACTGCGCCTCCCTGTCGCCCTCTGCCCAGCTCTTGCGGTAGAGGGAATAGAGTCCGGAGTTCATCACCTCGCGGGCCGCCTTGTAAGCCTCTGCAAAGTAGCGGTTGGAGCACTCCAGCCACTCCCCTTCGCCAAAGCCTATCACGCGCACGCCGGTCTTCTCTCCAAGGCCAGTCAGGCGGCCCGGCACAAGCTCGTTGTACTTGGCCACGCTGCCGGCATAGAGCATCGCCTCTGCCTTGAACGCCAGCGCAGCATAACGGTTGGGGGTGTCGGCAAAGGTAGATACCGCAGGGAGCAGCGAGATGGCGGTGTCCCAGTCCTCCAGAATCGCATCCCAGGTCTGCCGCTCTGTGCTGCGCTCAACCTCCACATCGTCTTCAAAGGGATATGTTATCTCGTATTTCACGATGGGGACGCCTCCGAAGCGGCGGGCCATCTGGGTGTAGGCATAAGCCCGCACAAAGTAGCCCTGGCCAATGAATTCGTTCAGGGTCACCTCCGGGAAGTTGTCCTTGTATGTGGGCAGCGTCTCTATCAGGTGGTTGGCATCGTGGATAAGGGTGTACGCCCTCCCCCACCATGAGGCGCTCTCGCCGGTGAAGGAGGTACAGATGTTGTCGCGGGTCACCGCCTCTCCGGTACCTTCCACACCCAGGCAGCCCAGCCATGAGTTGCCGTCAAAGCCGCGCTGCGCGATGTATTTGAAATCCTCCCACGGCATCTGGGAATAAAGCCTTGCCAGATATACCTGCAGGCCGCTCTGGCTGCTCATCAAATCGTCGTCGGATATGATGTTCTTGGGCGGGATGTCCAGCGAGACGCACCCTGCCAGTGAGATTATCGCAATCAGAAAGTATATTATCTTTTTCATGGCGTCCACTATTTAGAATGACAGGGAAAGACCCAGTGTATAAGACTTGTTAAGAGGATACAGACGACCGTAGTTGTCGGAGGGGTGCTCCGGGTCGATGTACTTCACCTTGGTGAGTGTGAAGGGGTTGTAGGCCGCCGCGTAGAGGCGCAGCGAAAGCGCCTGCATGGCGGGGATGCGGAGCAGCGTATAGCCCACCTCAACCGCCTTCACGCGGAGGTAGTCTATCGGCTGCACGTTGAAGCTGCTGTTCTCATCGGCAGAGGCGCCGCCGTAAGCGTAGGTGCCGGGAATCCAGGTGAGAGTCTGGTCGTAGACATCGTTGGTGATTTCGGAAGGATGCCAGCGGTCTGCAAACTGCTCCAGCATACCGCCGCCGTGCTGACCCCATATACTGAGCTGCGGCTCTCCGAACTTGACGCTGCCCAGGGCGGCACCCTGCAGCAGCATGCTGAAGTCGAATCGTTTCCAGTCCCCCTCCAGCGAGAGCGAGTAGTTCATCCACGGCGTTCCCTGGTAGGTGAACGGGTGGGCGTCCTGACTGTTGAACTGTCCATCGCCGTTCCAGTCCAGATACTTGAAGTCGCCCGGCTTGACGCCGTTGCCCTTATTGAGGTCGTAGCTCCAGATATCCTCCCAGTCCTGATAGCGCCCCACCACCTCGTAGCCGAACTTGATGCCCTGATAGCGGTTGTTCATGGAGTTGTTGCGCCAGTTGTCGTAGGAGTTGCCGTATTTGGTGCTCTGCGCGTAGTTCAGATACTTGTTGCGGGTGATGCTCATCATGGATTTCACCCGGTAGTGGAAGTCGCCCACCGTGCGGGAGTGGCTCAGCTCCACCTCGAAGCCCAGATGGGCGTCGCTGTTGATGTTCTCCAGCGGTGCGGTGGCGCCCACAATGGTGGGAAAATCGGAGGAATTGCGCGCCATCAAGCCGCTGCGGTGACGGTAGAACCAGTCGAACGATATCCCCAGCAGCCCCTTCCACGCCTCAAAGTCGATGCCGGCGTCAAAGGTGCGGTTGGTGTACCAGGTAATCTCTTCGTTGGGCAGCGCCTTGGGGTCGGCACGCATTACCCAGCTCCCCATGTAATAGACGGGGGCGTTGGCGTTGTAAAAGCCGTTTACGGAGAGCGACGATGCCGGATAAGTATAACCGGTAGCCCACTCGTAATCGCTGCCGTCGGTGCCCAGGATACCATAGCTGGTGCGCAGCTTGAGCTGATTTATGAAGCCCAGCGCGCTATCCTTGAACCACGGCTCGCGACTGATGCGCCAGCCCGCCGAGACGCTGGGGAAGAAGCCCCAACGGTGCCCCTCGTAAAAGCGCGAGCTGCCGTCGTAGCGGAACTGCGCCTCAAACAGATAGCGCTCGTCGTAATTGTAATTCAGACGGCCGATAAGCGACTGATATGCGTATTCATAAAGGTCGCCCTGACTCACCTGCTGATCTTCCACGCTGAGGGCTGTGAAATACGGCGTGGAGAAGGCCAGGTTGCCGAAAGCCCTGAAGCCGTTGCCAAACTTCTTCTGGACCTCCCAGCCCAGGGTCGCCCCCACGTGATGCAGTGCAAACTCGCGGTCGTACTGCAGGAGCGCCTGCACAACCCATGCCCGGTTGTGGGTATCCTGACGGGTCAGCTGGCTGGGTGACGATGCTGCGTAGAGCTTCTGCTCGTATTCGCCTGTGAGCTCGTTGTATGCGTACTGGTAATACTCCTTGCGGTAGGTCTCGTTCTCCGCCACGCGGTAGTCGTAGCTGAACATTCCCTTTGCGGAGAGTCCCTTGAGAACGTCCGTAAGGGTCCCGAAGTCGTAGTTCAGCGACAGGTTGGCGTTGAAGTTCTTCCGGTAGGTGGTACGGTGACCGGAGATATCGGAATAAATACGCGCCACGCTGTTCCAGTCCAACTCCAGGTCCTTGTAGTTGAGCATGGTCTGCTCCGGATCGGCGTAGGCGTCCCAGATGGTGCTCTGCTTCCACCAGTAGCGGATAATCAGTTCCGGGTCGTCCAGAGGGTTGTGCAAATCCTCCACGTAGCCCGATATGTTGGCGTTGAACTTGAGCCCCTTGGCCACCTCCGCGGTGATGTTGCTGCGCAGGTTGTACTTGTTGTAGTTGGTGTCGCCGCTCTTCCAGAAGCCCTCCTGGTAGAAGTAACCCATGCCAAAGTAGAACTGCATTTTGTCGGTACCGCCGCTGATGCTCAGGTCGTGGCTGCTCTGCGGGGCGATTTCCTGTATTATGAGGCTGTTCCAGTCGGTGCCCGTTCGGGTGCCGTTGCGGTAGAGCTCCAGGATATCGTCAGTGAATTCGGGAGAGCCCCCTTCTATGCCGCCGCGGGAGGCCTCGTTCACCAGCATCATGGAGGTGAGGGCGTCCATCTGACGCGGCAGGCTGGCGGGAGTCTGCATGGTGTAGTTGCCGTTGTAGCTCACCTTGGTCTCCCCGGCGGAACCCGCCTTGGTGGTGACCAGGATTACGCCGTTACCGCCGCGCAAGCCATAGATTGCCGCCGCAGCATCTTTCAGCACCGATACGTTCTCTATGTCGGAGGGTGCCAGGCGCTGGAAGTCGCTCATGTCGCGCGGCACGCCGTCTATCACCACCAGCGGCGCGCCCATGCCGCGGATATCCATCGATGCCGAATACTGACCCGGCTCCGCCGTCTTCTGCCATACGCGAACGCCGGAGACGCGGCCGGTGAGCATGTTCTGCGGATTCTCCGTCTTGGTGCGGATCATCTCCTCGCCTCCTACCGCCACCACCGCACCGGTGAGCGAACCCTTCTTCTGGGTACCGTAACCCACGATTACAGACGATTCAAGAAAGTCGTTGTCGGGCTCCAGCACCACATTGATGGTTTTCTGGCCTTCCACAGCCACCGTTTTGGTGGCCATTCCCACACACGAGAATTCCAGCACGGCGTCGGAGGCGGCGCGCAGGGTGTAGCGCCCGTCGATATCGGTAATGGTACCGGTGGCGCGGTTGTTCTTCACCACCACTCCGGCCCCCACCACGGGGTCGCCGGCGGTGTCGGTAACCACGCCGCTGATACTTATCTGAGTCTGTGCAAAGGCCGTTCCTGCCACAAAGAGCAGCACGGCCGTAATCATCATTCTGAAAATATGCTTCTTCATACGCCTAATCCATCGTTATTTTCCAGAAGCATAATTTCTGTTCACCGGCGCGGGTGCCGCCCTTGTGAACTCCTATGGCAACTACCACCTCCTGGCCGCTGTATGCAGAGAGGTCGTATACGAATTCGGCATAGTCGGCGGGGTTGCCGTTGCCCTTTTCGTGAATGAAGCTCCAGCATCCCTGGGGGGATTCGAAGGCCGATACCGCATTGTTG
This sequence comes from Bacteroidales bacterium, assembly GCA_017962235.1. Lineage (GTDB taxonomy): Bacteria > Bacteroidota > Bacteroidia > Bacteroidales > UBA932 > Equibacterium. The sequence continues at coordinate 15,268 of JAGCVS010000018.1, forward strand.
CTCACGGGTGCGAGCGGTGCGGCAATGCAGGTTGCGAGCGGCACCGCAACAACTTTGAACACCGTGGGGTTGGCGCTGGAGAAGGTACGTATGAACAGGTGCAGCCGGTCGTTTGCATCGGTTATTGCAAACCGGCTGTAGATGTAAGAATCGGGGGTATAGTAATCTGCCGCGGCATCGGAACGGGTCTTGAGGGTGTATCCCTGCTCGTTCACCGGCTCCACCTCCTTATTCACATACTGATATGCCCAGCTGTTGGTGAGATGGTTGGTGCCGCGCCACAGGCTGAAGCCCTGCTCACCGCCCGGATTGTGCACGCGGCGGGCGCCGTGGTCGCCGTCGGTATTGTTCAGGGTGAAATTCGACCCGGAGAACTCGGTGCCGGTGTTGAGGCCCATGGAGGTGATGTTCTCCCGGGTGAAGCCGCGCCACTCAGCACCGCTCACGGGGGTGCCTGGCAGTGCATCGTCGCCCTTCACGGCAGCGGATGCGAAGCAGAACCGGCGGGATGCCACGTGATAGTTGTAATTGGTCCAGTAGATGCCGAAGGCCACCACCACATCCTTGCCAACGTAGCGGCTCAGATCGAACGAGAACGATGAATACTCGCTGCTCGCGTAGCTGGCACGGCCCGCATCCTCGCACTTGGTGCCGCCGTCGGTGAGATTGAGCACCTTCACGCCAAACTGCGCCTGGCTGGCGGCGGTGGCGTAGTGGGTGCGGAGATTCACATTGAATATCTTGTTGCCGGCGTCGATATGCTTGCGACCGTATGTGTAAGAGATGAACTGACCCTGATTTGGATCCTCCTCATCTTCGCCGATGTTCACCAGGGCGCACCCCTCCGCCTCGTAGCGGTAGTCGCCGACCCATTCAAAGGCGGAAAGATAACCTGCCGACCAATGGTTGATGCCGGAGAAGCCGGTGGAACCGTGATAGTTGTTGGCGAACCACTCCGGGGCGTCGGCCAGCTGCTGCCATCTCATGCCGGGCAGTAACTCGCCGCCACCCAGACGGACATCCGAGAGCGTTACCTGATAATCCACAAAGTCGTTCAGGGAAACCTCCCGGGTGTATGTGGAGCCATCTGCGATGGTATAGGTAACTGTATAATCTTTCAGAGTCAGCGATGATATCTCAAAGTACCCCTCGGCGTCGGTGGTAACCGCCCCGAGGCCGCAATCAACCCTGACGCCCGCCATGGGCTGCCCGTCCTCTGCATTGAGCACGCGGCCGCGGATAGTGGCCTGCGAATACTCCATAACGGGATTCAGCACTATCTCATCCCCAACAGTGAACCGTTTGGGATTGATTGTATAAGCTATCGTAGCGTAACCTTTCAGAGAGAAAGTAACGTAGCGGGCGTTGGAAGGGACATCCTCTATCCGGAACGACCCGTCCCAGTCCGAGAATGTCACAAGGCGCGCCTCGCGGGCCATATTGGTGCCGTGAAAGCAGACCTCCACATCTTCCAGCGTCTGCCCGAACGTGTCGGTCACTATGCCGGAGAAGGTGGCGGTGCCCACGCTGGTGTCGTCCCAGTAGCCGCGCGGCTCCTTGGCGGTGCAGGCCGCCAGACATACAAGTGCGATAACCGCAATCAGATGAAGATGATTTTTCATGGCGCGTGCGGTTATTTGATGGTTTTAAGATACTCTCTGGTCTGTTCCGGCCTCTCCGCCATGCGGATGCGCCAGATAAGCTCCTGCATGGAGACGCAGGTGAAGTTCTCCGCCATGGCATCAGCGCACTTCTTTACGGAATCGGCGGCCTTGCTGCCGTCAAACTCGCTCCAGGCATGCACCGCGATAGTGCTGAAAGACTGCGACGTCTGATTCTCTTTCTGAATCGTGGTGGCCAGAGAGGTGGGATTGTTGACCCCGTTCCACAGCATATATCTGGCGGTGACGCACGGAATATCGTATCCCTTCTTGTTGGTGAACCAGTATATCTTGCCGCCGGCACCGTCGTAAGGGTCGCGCTGCACGGCGGTGATGCCCTCCAGCTGGTCGTTGGCATCCACAAACGCCTGCAGCATCTCCTGCGCCTTGGGGGAAGAGAAGTCGCCCCCCATCACGTGCAGGATCTTGATGCCGTGCTGACGCATGTGGGCGGCGGCGCGCTCTGCGGCCACCTTGAGGCCCTCCGCCCGGTTATTGGCAGCCTTTCCCGCGGTGCAGTAGTTATCGATATAGTAGTATCCGCCGCCGAAAGTCTCCATTATGGTGCATTCAGCCGACGGCTGGCGACCCAGAAGGTAGCCCAGGCGGGTGGGCGCAAGCTGGGTGAGCGACTGCGTCCCCATCTCAAAGGCGATTTTTACATCTTTTGAAGAGAGCAGCGAATAATAGTTGCTCACAAAGTTGTCTGTGATAATCCACTGGTAGTTGTCGCCGTCTGTGAGGAAGAAGCCCAGATAGTTGGATTTCTTGTCGTAATCTATGGTGCGGGGGTTTATCACTCGCGCCAGGGTCTCGCTCTGACGGTCTTTGTAGTGACGCGAAGTGATACCCATGTTATAGCTCCAGTCGGCTGCCACCAGCATGTGCCCGTGTTTGGAAACAGGGTCTACAAAGACTCCCTCGCCTACCCCCTGCTCCCAGCCGATAACCTGGGAATGGGGCTGGAGCCACTCCAGTATCTCCTCGAACAGGGCGGCGTTGTTGCTGCCGGAGATGTTGTACCGTTTGTTATAGTTGAACAGGAACAGTCCGTGCTGGATTGCATAATCCCGGAGTTCGCCCGTATTGGTGGGCATCATCACCAGCGCATCGTTGCTCAGACGGTCCTTGAACTGGGCAAACGCCTGCGCCGTGGTCATGGTTGTACAGTCAAACTTCTTGGTGTAGCCGTTGCGGATAAAGAACGCCTCGTCGCGGACATCCACGATTATGGCATTATACACGCTGGAGGAGGCCACCGCGGCAATCGCGCTCTCCTGGTTGTGGACCACATCGGTGAGCACATATCCGTCAAACAGATCGCGCACGGTAACATCGTATCCCTCCCACTTGCCGTAGGTCTTGGTGGCCAGTTCCACGGCGCTCTGGTGGCTGGTGATCTGATAGCCATAGTCGCTCCGCTCCATATCATAACCGGTGCCGCTCTGCTCCGTCCAGATGCCCACCTTGGTGCGGCCGGCGGCGCACGCTCGGTTCACCAGACCCGCTATGGACTGCATCAGCAGATAGTTCTGCAGGCCGGTATTCTCGCTGCCGTCCAGATTGGGGGTTTCACGGTTGGGGTAATCGGTATAGGTCATATACCAGTATACCTCCGGCCTGAGGTCATCTTCAGGGAGGAAAAACTGCCCGGCATCATGCACCGCGTCGTGCAGATCTGCGTACGCCACGGCATCGGGGTTGGATTCGGGCACAGACGGGGAATCGGGCTTCTCCTCCGGAGGGAATTCCATCTGGTCCACCCCGCCCCAGTACTCGGAGTGCGGCACGGCTTCCACGCAGGAAACCGGGAGGACCGCCAGGGCGATGATGGCTATTATGCTAGGTAATCTCATACTACTGCTTGTATGTAAACTTGTAGGTGCGTGTTAAATAAGGTGTTCCGGCATTGAAGTCGGTACGGGTGGCGGTTTCTATGTCCCCGGCGGCATTGAACGTGTATTCTATGGTGACGCTCTCCGGCGACGGGATGGTGCCGGTGGATGCGCTGATACCGGTGATAAGTTTTTTGTTTCCGGGGAACCCGGCGGCTATCCAAACGGGGAAGTAGTCCGGCATAAGGTAGGCCGCAAAGTTCTGACGGTCTTCCCGGTCACCGGGGGTATATACGGTCTGCAGGGCGGAGCTGTTGGAGGTTCTGGTAACCTTCCTGCTCTGCGCGTCTATATCAGTTCCGATGACAGATTCCGTAACGGTGCCGTTTGCAACGGTATATGCCTCACTAAATTCCATATGGGAGCTGTAATAGCCCTCAGTGGCCGCGAAATCGGACTTGCATACGGTGGATGTCACCACTCCGTCTTCATTTACGGCTGTGACATAGCTCCAAGCCCCGCTCCAGCTGCCGGAGTAGGTAAAGGTGGCGGAGGCGGAATCGTAGGTTACATCTATGAAGCGGCTGGTACTTATGGGGAAGAACTTTCCCTGAACCTTCATCTGGTTTTCACCTGGATATGTATACTGTAAATCCAGCATGACCGATTTGGACAGCAGATCGGTCTTTACCAGAGTAAGCAGGCGCCCCTGATCGTCGTATGTATACTCATAGGTCTCTATTACCCTGTCGCCGCTGCTGACCTCAACCTTGGCCACTTGGGGACTGTTGTGCACCCAGAGCTTGCCGGTTTTGTTGCCCCCGTTCTCTCCGTTGGGATGGCAGGCCGCTGTCAGGACTGCCAGGAGGATTGCCGCAAGTATGTTCATAGTTCTCATATCCGCTTATTTATACAGGGTTATGTGCTCTCCGTTGTCCACTATGGCAACGGAAGGATACGGCCGGCCGCCATTGTTCAAAGCACCGTTATGGTTATAAAGATATTCGTAGGAGATGCGGCCGTGGATCTCGTGATGCCACTCGTTTTCATGGATATTCACGTATACCTGCTCAATATTGTCCGGGTTGGGCGCTGCCAAAGTGCTGGTAAACAAGTATACGACACCCTGGAACACGGGGGCAAAGACCACATCGGCCATAGGGAACAGCGGATATATCAGTTCCTCGTTTTCGTGGTGAGAGTTGTCGCCCACGTGGACTATGCGCCAATCGCCAATCTGGATAAGATACAGCAGGCAAGGTTCATCGCCCTGCCCCGACATATAGGCCTGGGTGGAAGCCACTCCTCCAATAAGTTGCGGCTCCAGCTGACTCTCGCTCCAGAAGTGCTTTTCGCCCTCAACATTGGTAAAATGACGGGCCATAGTGGAAGGGCCCACTACCGGCTTTCCCTTGGCCATCATCATCCTGAAGAGCTCCAGATCGTAGTGGTCGCCGTGGGCGTGGGTTACATAGAGCACGTCCAGCATATCGGCCAGTTCCTCTTTGTACAGCCCGTCGTACAGGCCTTCTCCGTAGCATATGTCTATGCCTATGCAGGCGTCCTTGGTGCGGAGCACCACTCCGGAGCTGTACAGCTTGGCCACCTGCAGCTCGTCGCCGGTAGGGCGCGGGCCGCGAAGGAAACGGAAGAACTCCTCGCGCTTATTCTGTAGCCACTGCTTGTTGGCGGCGGTAAAGGCCTCTACCTGCCCGCTTGCCGGGGGCGGCGTCTCGTAGGAGATTGTCACCTGGTGCATCGGGAAGTCGCGCAGGCGGCTGATGCCCCGGCGCAATTTGTCGTAACGGTCTTCATAGGCTTTGGAGACCCTGGGATGGCTCAGAGAGGGGGGATACATAGCCTCCAGCTTGTTGCAGAAGTTGTGTACCTGCGTCATCCAGATGTAAGGGTCCGTCTGATATGCAGCCTCCAGCTCCACCACCAGATTCTGGGCCATGTAGTAGGCGGGTTCTCCCACCAGGTCGGTCTGGAATGTGCGAAGATATGAGAGCATATCGGAGTACAGTGACTCGTTGCTCGCAGAGGCCCAGATATACTGCGCCCTGACGGTGCCAGTAGAGATTACCAGCGCTGCGGCGACTGCCAGAATGACTCTTTTATATCGATTCTTATTCACCATAAACCAGATTTGCATTCTTGGTGGCGCATACATCGCCGCCCGGACCGCTCCAGCCGGCAGCGCGCTGTGCATCGATGCAGCGCACCAGCACGCGGTTCACCGTGTTGGTTCCGCCGCCGCCAATCAGATATCCGCCGCCAAAGTTGAAGAAGCCCTGAGGGTCGTCGTTCTGTTTGTCTATGGATGCCACCGGCACCGGCGTCCAGCGGCCGTCAGATGCGGTAAGGCGGTAGAATACCGATTTGGCGAAGCAGTCGTCCTTGATAAAGAAGTATACGTTGTTCTGCGTGTCAACAGCCACGGTGGTGAAGTTGAGCCAGTTGCCGTTGCCGTTGGAATAGGGCACCATGGGTGACGGGTTGTCCGTTATGGTGGCGGGATTGATCATGATGACCTCCGCCTTAGTCTGTGCAGCGAAGAACATCAGGTTGCCGTCGGCGGTAAGAGCGGGGCCCTGGAGATAGCCGCCCGCAAGACGGGCGGAGCCCTTCAGGCTCTTTGTGGCCAGGTCCACCACAACCATCATACCGCCGGCGCAGGAGAACCACGCCGTTTTCTGGTCGCGGGACACTGCGGGAGAGGTGATGTCGGTGGGGTCGGCAGAAGGTGAATCGATAGCCTTGACCTCGCCAAACTTGCCGCCGGAGAAGTTCACAAAGCGGATAGCACCCTCGCCCTTGGCCACGGTTGTGTGAATCACTATATCGTTGTTGCCGTAAACTGCGAACTGCAGGTGGTTCGTGGGGATGTCAAAGGAATCCAGTATGTCGCCCGAGGCCGCGTCCACAGCAATGAAGCGGTTGTCCACCACGGGGATGAACACCACCGTGCAGTCGTTGCTCATGCCGGGGCCGCAGCCTGCGATAGAGGTTGGCGTAGTCCCCTTGGGCACCAGTATTTCCCACTTCTTTGAGCCATCGGGACTCACACAGAAGAGGTGTTGCTGGTTGGAGCAGTAGATATCGCCGGTTACGGGATTCACGCAGATATCGCCGCCGTTGTCGTTCTTGCCGTCGTTCATATCAAACATCCAGCCCAACTTGCCCTGCTCCAGATCAAGTTCGTAGAGCCGGCGCTTGCCGCGGGTTATAAAGTATGCGCGGGTTGTTTCTTTATTGAATACCGGGTAAGTGTTGCGGGGGTTCGCATCCGGGATGGTCTCGTTCACGAACCACTCCTCTACCGGCACGGTGAAGGAGAAGCTCACGTTCTTGCCGCCTATGGAGGCGGTCACATTCACCGTTGTCTCGCCGCCCGATTCGGGAGCGATGTATGCCTCGGCGCCCTCGTAAGAGCGATTTTCGCTCTTCCATACGACATTCTTGACATTTGTATAAGCCTCCGTATTGAAGCGCCAGTGCGCCTTGCGGCCGGCAAATACGGTTCCCTCCGGAGCCAGCACCGGATCCTGGTCGCCCTTCACAAAGAAGCGCTGGGAGACGCTGATGCCGGAGGCGGCTGCGGTGGCGGTGATGGTCACGGCGCCGGTATTCTCAGTAGAGAATGTCACCACGGCCTGACCGTCGCCCACAACCTCGGTGGTGGCCAGCTGTTCGTCGCCGGATGTCCATTTTATGTTGCGGTCAGAAGTATTCGCGGGGGTGAATGTTATTATAAGATTATAGGTGCTGCCCCTCTCCACTATTATCGCATATTCGCTGCCGTTGGCAAACACCATCTTCTCCAGGGGCACATCGCGCACGGACACGCTGCAGCGCGCCTCAAAGCCGCCGTCCACCGTCTTGGCCACAATCTCGCACTGCCCGGCGCCGGTGGCGGTAACCTGGCCGTCCGCTACGGTTGCCACATTCACATCGGTAGAAGACCACTCCACCGCCTTGTTGGCCGCATCGGCGGGCTCTACAGTGGCGGTTATCGTCTCTGTATATCCCTTGCCCATGGTAAGTTCGGTGGGACTCAGCTTGATGCCGGTCACCGGCGTCAGGTTTTTAACCACGCTCACCGCGCACGTTCCGGAAACGCCATCGGCAACGGCGGTGATGGTGGCCTTGCCCTCCTTAACGCCCAGCACGGTGCCGTTCTTGTTCACGGTGGCCACCGACTCGTCTGACGACATCCACTCTACATATAAATAATTGGCATCGGAGGGAACGACCTCCGCGGAGAGCGATTCACGACCGCCCTCTACCAGAGTGAGCTCCGGCGGCACTACCTTGACCTCCTTGACTTTTATTACGGGTTCTTCCTTAGGACCGCACGAAAAAAGAATTGTTGCGGCTAATGCCAGAAAAAAATAGCGGACAGACTTCATTGCAGCTATGGTTTTTTGAAAATCTCTTATGCAAATATAAGAAAATGTTAATCGAAAAACTTTGGAATTGTTGAATTATGATTATATATTTGTAGAGGCTATGCTTCATTAAAGGAGCCAAATTTTAGTCAACCGATTAACTTAACATATTTCAACCTATTCAAAAATTATTATGAGAAAAGTCACATTACTGATTCTCGCAGCTGCCCTCTTTGTGGGCATTTCCTGCGTTCCCAATCTCGATGAGATCAACTCCCGTCTCGATGCACTCGAGAAGGCAGTGGCTGAGCTCAACAGCCTCAACACTACTGTCAACGGCTTCAGCACCGCTATCAAGGCTCTCGAGAGCAATGTTGCTGTAACAAGCGTTCGCAAGAATGCTGACGGTTACACCATCAACTTCTCCGACGGTACTTCCGCTACCATCTCCAATGGTAAGGACGGTAATGCCGGCCCCAAAGGTGACAAAGGTGACAAGGGTGACACTCCCCAGGTCGGCTTCAAGAACGTAGACGGCGTTCTGGTATGGACCGTTAACGGCGAGGTCATCAAGGATCCCGACGGCAACCCCGTACCCGCATCCGCATCTGTTCCCGAGTTCAAGTTCGAGGATGGCACCTGGTACTGCCGCGCTAATGGCGGTGACTGGGTAGAGTGCGGTTCTGCAGACGGCGAAGGCGCACAGATCACCGAGACCAACGACGCAGTTGTGATCACCGTTGGTGACACCAGCATCGTTATTCCCAAGGACGTTATCGCTCCCGACATCACCGGCATCACTCGCCTCACCCAGAAACTCTTTATCCCTAAGGGTCAGTCAATCGACATCAAAGAGTGGTTCGCAGTTGAGCCCGCAGACGCTATGAAGGCTGCTGTAGACTATGAGGTAAGCAACTCTGTACTGAACGTTACCGAAGATGGTATAGTTGGCGCTACCGGCGTAGGTACCTGCTATGTATACGTTACTTCCAAGAACGATCCTGAGATCGGTACCACCTTCACTATCCGCTCCGGCCCCGTTCCCACAGCTTCAGAGCCCGCTTGCGCTCACAACCCCAAGGAGAAACATTATCTGTTCGAGAACTCTCTGGAGAGCTGGGTTAGCCTCACCGGCACCGGTGGAGCTGCTAACTTCGCTCCCATGAGCAACGCTATCGCAGGTCTCGTTGGCACCGGCAGTGCAGGTCACAACCTCTATATCCGCACCCAGCCCGTTAACGGTAACGTAACCAAAGAGAACGGTCACCTCCACTTCAAATACTTCATCAGCGACATCGCTATGGTAAGACCGGGCGAGGGCCAGGTAGAGCTCACCAGCTCAAACAACCCTGACGCTCAGGAGCTCGGCTGGTCCACCGCCTTCCTGTCCAACTGCAAGACCGGTTGGAACGAGGTTGTTCTGGACTTCAAGGACGGCGACTTCGCAGCTGACTTCAACCCTGCAGCTATCAACTGGTTCCGCTTCTTCAACGCTACCAACGTTAAGGCTGATGATGACACAGGTGCAGTTCCTTACGAGACTGCAATGGTTAAGGACATCTATGTATTTGCAGATCCCGTTCCCACCATCACCGCTGTCAAGACAATTGCTTCCAAGTTATTTGTTCCCGTTGGCGAGGGTGTAGACCTCAAGGAATACTTCTATCTGGAGCCTGTTGGCGCAGCTAAGACCGATGTTGAATACACCTACTCTGCAGAAGCTCCCTTCGAGGTAGACGAGAACGGTGTTATCGACCACCTCAAGGGCAACAGCACCTACGGCGTTACCGTTAAGGCTAAGGGCGGCGACGCTTCCGCTACCATCTATGTAAGAGCTGCAAATGCTCCCGACATCGCTGACGTTCCCGCAGCTGCAATCAATCCTTCCAAGAAGTTCTACCTCTTCAACGAAGGTCTCTCAGCTTGGGATGCTCTCACCGGTACCGGCGGAGCAGCATGCTTCTGCCCTATAGCTAACTCTATCGGTACTCTGGTTAACACCGGCAGTGCAGGTCACAACATCTACATCCGCACCAACCCCGTTAAGGCAGAGGTTACCATGTCCAACGGCCACCTGCACTTCATGTATTACATCAGCGACATCGCTATGCTGAAACCGGGCGAGGGTCAGGTTGAGCTCACCAGCTCCAACAACCCCGACAGCAAAGAGCTTGGCTTCCCCACCGACTTCCTGTCAAAGTGCAAGAACGGCTGGAACGAGATTGACCTCAAGCTCTCCGACGGCGCAAATACCAGCACCGACGGTCCTATCGACCTGAATGCAGTTAACTGGTTCCGCTTCTTCAACGCTACCAACGTTAAGGCAGACGATGACACAGGTGCAGTTCCTTACGCAGCTGCTGCTATCAAGGACCTCTACATCTATGCTGAATAATACGTTATTCAAATAGTATTTACACGGACGCTGCTCTTTCGGGCAGCGTCTCGTGTTAAATAGTAAACAACTGCGATATGCACACCGTCCTGACCATGATTGTGGCCCTTGCGGCCGGATTTCTCCCCGTGAGGGAGATTGACACCCGCATAGGGAGCACCGCCGCCGACTCCCCCACCGCCAGCATATTCGGCGCTGGAGGAGAGGTCTACGGCAACACCATACCGTGCGTAACTGTGCCCAACGGAATGACCTACTGGACCCCGCAGACAAGCATCTCGGACCAGAAAGGGGTTACCCCGTACCGTTACGACGCACCGCACTGGTGGGGCTTCAGGGGCTCGCACTGGCTGGACGGCAGTGCCACGCAGGATTACGGGTCGTTCTTCATAGTGCCCGGCTGCGAACCTGTGGCGTTTGACCACGCGCTGGAGACGGCCCAGCCCGGCTATTACAGATATGCCGGTCACGAACTCACCGGCGCCGGCCGCAGCGCCATCATGCGCCTCGACTGCAACCGGCTGCGCTTTGGCGCCAACACCCAGTACAACGACGCCACGCTGGTCTATGACCGCGAGAAGAACGAAATCCGCGCGGAGAATCCCGTGCACCGCATCTACAACGGCTGGGGCAAACTTGCCGGCTACTCTTCATGGGCGGTGGTGCGCTTCAACAAGAAGATAAAGAGCGTCTCCCCCATTGGCCGCATCATGTTTGACATAGAGTTCGAAGATGCCCCCGGACCGCTTCTGGTGAGCATTGGCAACTCCTTCACCAGCATCGAGGGGGCGGCGCACAACCTGGAAACCGAGATCCCCGACTGGGATTTTGAAGCCGCCCGCAGCCGCGTGGAGGCCGTCTGGGAGGCCAAACTCTCTCAAATAGAGGTGGAAGGGGGCGAACCCGATATCCTCCGTCATTTTTACACCTCTCTCTGGCGCGCTTCGCTGAGCCCGCGCATGGTGAGCGACTGCGACGCCGAGCCTGACTTTGACGATTTCAACCTGTGGGACACTTTCCGCGCCCTACACCCCCTGCACACCATTCTGCAACCCAAACGGAGCGGCGAGATGATGCAGGCGCTGGTTCGCAAATACGAACGGGGCGGCTGGATGCCCATCTTCCCCATGTGGGGCAGTTACACCAGCGCCATGATTGGAGACCACGCCGCCAGCGTGATTGCCGACGCCTACACCAAGGGCATCCGCAACTTTGACTGCCGCAAGGCGTGGGAGGGCATCCGCAAGAACTGCTTCGAGACCCCCTGCGACTCACTCTACGAAGACGGCCGCGGACGGCGCGCCCTGGAGCCTTACATGCGACTGGGCTACCTGCCGCTTGAAGAGCACGTCCGCTTTGCGTTCCACGCCAACGAACAGACCAGCCGCACGCTGGAATATGCATACGACGACTGGTGCGCATCGCTGCTGGCGCGCGAGCTGGGCACCAAGACCGATTACAAGGCGCTGGCGGCACGCGCCGGCAACTGGCGCAACGTATTCGACCCCCGCACAAAATATGTCCAGGGGAGGCATGAGGACGGCTCCTTCCTGAACGATGAAAACTACCTGAAGAAGACCTCCTTCATCACGGAGGGCACCCCCTGCCACTACAGCTGGTTTGTACCGCAAGACATCCCCGGCCTGATAAAGTTCATGGGACGTGACCTGTTTGAAGAGCGGCTGGATCTGATGTTCAGCGAGAAGCGCTACTGGCACGGCAACGAGCCGGGCAACCAGATTGCTTATCTGTACGATTACATCGGCAAGCCGGAGAAGTGTCAGGCCGCGGTAGAGGAAATCATGTGCACCGAATACCGCAACACCCCCGGCGGCTTGAGCGGCAACGACGATGCCGGCCAGCTCTCCGCCTGGTATGTTTTTGCATGTCTGGGCTTCTACCCCGTTTGCCCCGGCAGCGCCGAATACGCCCTTGGCATCCCCGCATTTGACCGTATCACCATCCATCTGGAGAACGGCCGCGACTTTACCATAATCCGCAAGGAGGCCAAAAAAACGGGCTTCCGCGTGGGTTGTCGCCCGCTGCGGAAGCCGTTTATTGCGCACAGAGACATAGTGCGCGGGAAGCGTCTGACCTTCTTTAAAGCTCCTTTATCTTGATGTTCTTGAAGAATACCTGATGGCCGTGGTCCTGGAGCAGGATATAACCCTCCTCCATGTTGCCGAAGTTGGGCCAGTCACGATATTTGCTGTAGTCTACCAGCGCATCCCACATCTGGTTGTTGCGCTCATATTCCACAACCTTCTCACCGTTGAGCCAGTGCTCCACGTGGTTGCCGTCCACCACAACCATGGCGGTGTTCCAGCCGAATTTGGCTGCTTCGTCCAGCGGAGCGTGCTTTGAAGGAATCAGGTCGTAGAGCGACGCCAGGGTGCGGTTGCCGTTCACGCCCAGCTTTGCATCGGGGTGGTTGTCATCGTCCAGGATCTGGAACTCGCAGCCAATGGCGCTGCCGGGGCCGGTGTTCATGAACGGGTCCACAAAATACTTGATGCCGCTGTTCGCCCCCTCGGTCATCTTGAAATCGACCTTGAGCACAAAATTCTTGAACTTGCGCTTGGTGATGATGTCGCCGCCGTTGGCGCTCTCCGCGCCGTCGCCGGCAAAGACATACAGCATGCCGTCGTCAGAGATGCCCCAGCCGCCTTCAGGGAACTTGCCCATGTTGGCGGGACGGGCGCTCTGCCACCCCTCTGTGGTCTTGCCGTCAAACAGCAGCTGCCATCCGTCGGCCTCCTCGGCCTCGGTGAGGGTGTTGGGCTCTGCAGCAGCCTCCATGGCGGCATACTTGCCCCAGTCGGGCAACTCGCAGGTCATTATGCATTTCTTCTGATGGCAGCAGCATGAAGTGGCTGTCAAAGCCGCAATGGCGAGTATCGTAATGATTCTCTTCATGGCTTTTTACATCTTATAATACTCATCCCAACCCTTGCGAGGCAGACGGTCTGCCAGCAGACTGTTCGCAAACGGGTCGTTCAGGATAGTGTTGGTAACCTTGTCAAAGGTAATCTTGCGCTGGGTGCGGATAGCGATGATACCCAGGCAGAAGGTCTGGCACATAGGGCCGAATACCTCAAACGGGCTGCGGGTCTTCTCTTCACCCTTGCAAGCCTTCAGGAAGTTTGCAAAGTGGTTGGAAGGGGTGCCGGGAACCTCGGGGAGGTAGGGAGCCATCTCCTTTGCCTTCTCCTTGGGGATAATGCTCAGGGTTGCGCCGTGAGTACCGCCGCGGAAGGTGAGATCCTTGCCGTAGATCACCTTGCCCGGGCTCAGTGAGGAATCCTCGCCCGGAACGTTCTGGCCCGATGCGGGAACATCGTCCTGAACGGCGGTCCTGCTGCCGTAGCCTGCGGGCAGCGGCGGGAAATTCTTCTCACCGTCGTACCATGTGAGGTCTACCGGCGGCATGTCGCCGCGTGCGGCAAACTTGAAGCGGAGGGTTGTCTCCTTGGGGAAGAAGTAATCGTTGTAGTCGGTTATCTTGAGCGGATCCACCTCGTACGGCAGACCCAGCTGCAGGAACTCGTGGCAAGTATCTATGATATGTGCGCCCCAGTCGCCCAGTGCGCCCAGACCAAAGTCATACCAGCCGCGCCAGTTGCCGGGGTGGTACTTCTCGTTGAAATCGTGGAACTGTGCGGTGGTGTTCCAGATGTTCCAGTCCATGCCGTCGGGAACGGGCTGTGCCTCGGGGTAATGGTCTGTATTGGGATCGTACGGATACCAGCGGCGCCAAGCGTTGAAGAATGCATCGATGCGGTAAATATCCTTGATGATGCCAGCCTCTACCCAAGTCTTGAACTGCCAGTAGTTGGCCTCTGAGTGGCCCTGGTTGCCCACTTGGGTGGCCAGTTCCGGGTGACGGCGCGCTGCGTCCATCATCAGCTGGCACTCGTAGAAGGTGCGGGCCATGGGTTTCTCCACATATACGTGCTTGCCCTGATTCAGAGCCAGCATGGTAACGGGGAAGTGAGAGAAATCGGGGATGGCGATGCACACAGCCTCAAACTGGTTGCCGAATTCGTCAAAGAGCTTGCGGAAATCGGTGAACACCTTTGCATTGGGGTGCTCCGCGATGGTCTGCTGACTCTCCTTGCTCTTGGGATCCACGTCGCAGAGGGCCACGAACTCGCACAGTCCGGTGGCGTCAAACTCCTGGATAATCTGGCGGCCGCGGTTGGCGATACCAATGGCAGCCATCTTCACCTTTTCCGGCTTGGGTGCGGGAGCGGGTTCTTTTTTCTTCTTGCGGGGGTCCATAGCCTCCATGGCGTTGAGGCCGGTGGTTGCCGCAATTGCGCCGGCTGCACCAACTGCGCCGACCTTGATGAATTTGCGTCTGGAAATGTTATTCATACGTCTATAGTTTATGTTGATATTAATTCTTCTCATTTACCGCCTCGCGCAGCATACGGTTGGCCTTGAACAGGACGCCGGCGGTGCCGCGGTAAGTGCCGCTCCCTACCGGAGAGCCGTCCAGATGATACCACTCGTAAAAGCCTCCCTCCACGGTGCGCTGCAGCATCGGCTGCAATTCCTGATACGCTTCACGAATCATGCCGTAACGCGCCAGCGCCTGAATCATTCTGGCGCCGAACCACGTCCAGTCGCCGCCGTTCTGGTACTGATACGCCCCCATCATGGGGTTGGCAAAGAAGCCGTCCGGGTATGCGGGATACATAGTGAGGCCGATGCTCTGCGCCCCAGCCGCCTTCATGTTTTCCAGCATCCGCGTGTTAGCTGCCTTCACCTCTTTCTTGGTGAGGATGCCCGCCAATGCCGCCACGGCCGTGCCACCGTGATAATAAATCTCATCTTCATTGAACTCCGGCGGGAAAGGCGAGCCGTTCAGATAGATGTGGGGGCGGAACTTCTGGTTCTTCGCATCCCAGAGATGTGTGCGCACGTTCTGCTTCACGGTGTCTCTGAGAGCGCCCCAGCGGGCCGCATTCTCAGTTGCCCCCGCCGCCTCGCAAAGACTTGCCAGGTCGCCCAGCGCCATGGCGAACATCGCGTTGTCGTAGATATCGATGGTGTAGTGTGTGTTCTCGTCAATCTCCACACCCCAGCCGTGCTCCGGCTGGACGTCGCCCCAGTCTGCGGTTGTGGCGCCGGTAATCAGGCCGTAGGTATCGTTCCACTTGTCGACGCGAAGGAACAGCATCGCATCTTCCAGATGCTCCAGTACCGTTTTGCCGGCACGAATCTCTTTCAGATAATCAGAATCGCCAGTTAGATTCACATACTGCGCCACAGCCTGCACAAAAGAGCTCTCCTGATCAGTCTCCACGGTGTTCTTGTGGGCCGCCATCCCGGGGCGCGCCTCGCAGAAGCGGTATTTGTAGCCCAGATTGTCTGCCGTGGCCACAACCACAAAGGCGTCAGGAATATTGCCGTCCGCCGCCTGAAAATCGATGAAGGTATTCAGCACCTCGCGTATTTCCTCCACCGGCATAACCTCCAGCGAAAGTTCAATGAAAGTGTTGAAATCGCGGATCCAGATCTCCTTGTACACGCTGCCGGCGTTGAAGCCCGTTGCGGCCAGCGCGCGAGCCATACTGTCTACCTGCGCCATCAGAGAGTCCTCCGCTATGGTGCGCTTGAGCGCCGTCTGGCCGCACGATACGGTCAGAAGCGCCACGGTGAGTATGGTAAGCAGCCTTCTCATTTAACCTCAACGGTAAAGCGCTGCTCTTTCTGGCGGAAACCGCCCACAACCAGGGTGTATTTGCCTGCCGGCACATCTTCAGGCAGGTTGTTGATGCTGATGGTGCGGCTTTCGCCCGGCATCATGCTAAAGAAGTTGTCGCTGTAGAACGACGGGCGAATGCTGCCTCCGTCGGGGCCCAGCCACTGCAGGCGGGTGAAGAACGCCACCGTCTTGGCGGTGTTCTTGAGGACGACGGTGGTGACATGTTCGCCAGCATCGTCCACGCTCTGCGAAACCTTTGCGCGCAGCTTGATCACAGGCAGGTTGTTGATGGTCTGGAAGCCGGCGGTGCAGGGGCCGCTCACGGTGTTGGCACCCTTGTACTCATCGGTAGAACGCCAGTAGAAGCAGCTGCCGATCTCTGTGCCGGATGCGTCTGCCAGGCGCAGCTTTATGAAGTGTACCGGATAGATGTTCTCCGGGAAGTCGAGCTTGATAACATCGCAGGCGGTGCCCTCAGCGGGAACATCCACCTTTGCCTCTTTCTTTAAGACGCGGCGGCCCGGAACGTCAATCACCTCTGCGGTGAGCTTGCAGCCGGGAAGCGCCTCTACCAGGTCGCTTGCAACCGACACTGTGTTCTTTATGTAATCGAATATCGGGTGCACGGGCTCGCTGGCGTTGGCCATGGCGTAGAGCGCAGCAGTGGGCTCCAGGCTCCAGTGCCACATGCGGCTGGGAGTCTGCGGGATGGGGCTGTTGTGGAACCAGAACAGGTAGCCGCTGCAGAAGCGGTCGCCGCTGGTGAGCTGGTTGTAGCGCCATACGTCGCTGATGCCGCGGTACATCATAGCCCCCACAAACTGGGCGCGCTCTGCGTATTCGTCTATGTTGGAGGACTCGCCAAACTGGTCTGCCATATCCTTGTAGAGGGTGGTCATTTTATAGAAGCCGTTGCCCTCCATGTAGTTCCACACCGGGCCGCCTACGGGCCACCAGTCCTTCTCGTCCATCATCTCCTTGATGCACTCTGCAGTGGGGAGGCAGGGGGCTCCGTATTCGGGGTTGAAGCCGTCCACGCGGCTGCCGCGCTCAGAGGCGGTGTTCTCGTAATAACTCATCGGGTTCACCGTCTTGTAGGGGCTGCCGTCGTGTACGCCATCGCACTCGCTCTGCATCTGGTAAGGGAGGGTGCCGTCCAGCATGTTTATCAGCTCAGGGACGCCCTGGGTGTAGGTAGACTCGTTGGAGCATACGTAGAATGCCAGGCACGGATGGGTGCGGGTGCGCCGTACCGCCGATGCCACGTTCTTCAGGTATACGCCCTGGTCCACGGGGTGCTTGGTGTCGCCAGTCATCCAGAACTCTTCCCATACCAGGATACCCAGCTCGTCGCACAGGGAGTAGAAATACTCGCTCTCAGTGATGCCGCCGCCCCACAGGCGCAGCAGGTTGATGCCGGTCTGGGCGGTGTAGCGCAGCTGGGCGTAGATGCGTTTATCGTTTGCACGGCACATCGCCTCCGGAATCCAGTTGGTGCCCTGGATGAATATCTGACGGCCGTTCACATAGAAGGTCTTGGACTTGTCAGGGGTGTTGCGGTCTGCGCGGACCTCGCGGATGCCAAAGCGGAGTGAGGCCTCGTCTACCCTGGTGCCGCGGATCACTGCACGCACCTTGAGGTTATACAGATTCTGGGGACCCTTGTTTATGGGCCACCAGAGCTTGGGGTTCTTGATTATAAGCTGCGGGAACTCCTCGGGGGTTAGTACTACCTCGCGCTTCTCGCAGCGGAGCAGCTTGACCGGCTTGGTAACCACAATGCCGGTGCCCTCTATTTCCGCCTCCACATCAAAGTTGAGTTCTCCCATGGTGTTGTTGACAACCTCCACGGAGATGGTCTCGCGGGCTTCATCATAGTTCGGATGGGAGAGCTGGGAGCGTACAAACGGGTTGAAGACGCTCGCCTCGCGGGTCTGGTAGATCTTGATATCCTTCCAGATGCCGGTGTTGCGGTCGCGCACGCCGTCGTAGAAGGTAAAGTCCCAGCCGGCGCTCATCAGCATGGTAACGTTGCGGCCAATCCAGCCGTCACCGCCGTTGTGGAACTCCTTGCCGGCGCCCCAAGTGCGGCCCGCCAGCGTGCCGGGGCTGTCAATGGGGGTGACCTTGATGGCCAGCACGTTCTCCTCTTTGAGGCGGATGAATTCGCTTATCTCTACCCTCTCCTCCCAGAACATTCCGGTCCAGGTGGTGAGCAGGCGGCCGTTGAGCCACACCTCGGCGTGATAGTTCACTCCGTCGAACTGCATCCAGATGCGGCGGCCGTGGTCCACGTCGTAAGGGAACTCCAGCTTGGTGCGGAACCAGTAGGTGTATTCGTCGCGGCCGGAGCGGG
Organism: Bacteroidales bacterium; assembly: GCA_017962235.1. Taxonomy (GTDB): domain Bacteria; phylum Bacteroidota; class Bacteroidia; order Bacteroidales; family UBA932; genus Equibacterium. The sequence continues at coordinate 33,619 of JAGCVS010000018.1, forward strand.
CCAGGTCTGGAATGAGCCCCTTTTCAATATCGTTGTTATCGGCATAATACGGATCGGGATACACGCCGTTCTCTACCAGAGAGTGCAGCACGGTGCCGGGCACTATGGCCTCCATCCAGTCGGCATCGTTGTAGCCGGGCAGCGACAGTTTCTCTGCGGGCACGCCCACCTCGGAAGCCTTCTTCATCTTCCATACATAATCGCCGCCATGCTCTTTCTGCGACTTGAGGATGTGGGTGTACGGGCGCTCCGCCGGAGCCGCCTTGGAGATTTGATTTGCGCTGACAGCAGCAGCAGAAGCGGCGGTTGACAGGGTAATCACCGCCACCGTTGCCAAAACGATTTTAAAAATGGGATTTCTCATATTTAACAGGCAAGTCATTCGATTGACTAGTCTGTCAAAGTTAATCATAATTTGGCAGTTTATGTTATATTCTTGTTAAATTTGCATTTAACAATTGTAAAACAAACCGTTAGACATGAGAACCAAGGCCCTCTTCTTATATATCGCGCTGGGCGCCGCTTTCGCAGCGGTCTCCCTCTGGGTATTTTTCTCGCGCGGCAAGAGCGCCAAAGCCATCCGCGCCAAATACCGCCTTGGCGGGGCCATGATTGCCGCCTGGACCCTGCTCTCCGCAAGCGGACATACACCCCCGCCGCCTCCGGAGGTGACCTGCTACGAGCCCCCGGCACCGTCCAACGAGGTCAACATCCTGCCCAAGCATGGCAGCGGATGTCAGCTGCACGTTGGAGACACCCTCATCGTGCGCGTCTACGACCCTACATACGAGAAATTCCGCGTAAATGTTTTCTCTGCAGAGGAGGATCCAAAGCTTATTCAGAGTTCTCTGTTCGAGCTTGAGAGCAAGAACCTGTCGGTCGCAAACTTTGACCTCACCATAGAAGAGACTTCATTCAAGGGAGACGCTCTGGTAGAAATATCGGGTGTAAAAGAAGAAGACGAAGAGGAAACTGACAATTTTGTGGGCTCCAGATCCATATCCATACTGTAATGAAAGTAAAAGCATTTATAGTTTACATCGCCCTGGGCATTGCATTCGCGGCCGTATCGCTGTGGGTGCTGCTTTCACGCGGCAAGAGCGCAAGGGCAATACGCACCAAATACCGCCTTGGCGGGGCCATGATTGCGGCGTGGGCCATCCTCTCTGCCGCCAGCTGCGAGGGGCCGGGGCCGTTTGTGACCTGCTACGAGCCCGTGATCCAAAACGGTGCCGTAATCTATCTGAAAGATCATAACGATGAGGCCATAAACAATGGCGACATACTTCTGGTGAATATTTATGGCCCCACGTTCGACCGCTACCGTGTCAAGATTTTCACAACGGAAAGGACCGAGCCTCTACAGAGTGAAACTTTTGAATACACAGACAAAAGCTTGGGTGTCGCCACCTTTGAACTTCAGCTTTCCGTTGGCGATTACAAAGGGACCGCTCCGTATGAAGTATTCGGACTGACCGTAGAAGATGGCAAAGAAGTGGAACTGTCTGTAGACGCAGGCGCTTTCACCGTTGAATAATGAAGTGCCGCTTTCAGATTGGCAATATCGTTTACGAACTCACGGGAGCCTGCAACCAGTGTTGCAGGTTCTGTTATAATTATTGGCGCGACGGGAGCAACCCGATAGCTCCGCCGGACCCTGATACGGCGCGCCGAACCCTGCGCAAACTGCTCTTCCAGGCCGCCGTGGGCACCCTCTCCTTCTCCGGCGGCGAGCCGATGCTGCTAAAAAACATTCACGATATGGCCATGTTCGCCCGCCTGCGCGGCAGCCAAGTGAACATCCTCACCAACGGAACTCTGCTTGGCGAGGATGCCGTAGCCAACTTTGTGAGCCTGGGCGTGGGGGCCATCCAGATTCCGCTGATTAGCGCAGACAGCGGCATCCACGATTATCTCACATCGCTCCCCGGCTCGTGGGAAAAGGCACGGGCGGCTCTCTCCCGTGTGGTTAAAGCAATGCCGCAGGGGGCCTACGCAGTGCTGGTAATCACCAAAGTCAACGCGCCCGGCGTTACCGCCACCCTCCAGATGATTCGCGAATTGGGGGTGCGCAACGTAATGGTGAACCGCTTCAACATTGGCGGCATGGGCATCCGAAACCTGGATGAACTATCTTTGGACCTGACCACCCTGAAGCAGGCTTTTGCCGATGTGGAGGCCTTTGCAGTGACAGCCGGCGACATGCACATAGTGAGCGGCGTGTGCACCCCCGCCTGCCTGCTGGACCAGGCCGAATATCCGCACATAGCATCTTCATGGTGCAGCACAGACTTCAGCCGCCGCCCTGTGGCGGTGAGCTGGACCGGCGACGTGCGCTTCTGCAACCACTCGCCCCATGTGCTGGGAAATATCCACGAACGCCCCATCGGAGAAATCCTCTCCGACCCCGCCGTAACCGCCCGATACGCCGTGATTCCTGAAAAATGCAGCGGCTGCAACCGTCTGTCCAAGTGCAACGGCGGCTGCCGCGCCGCCAGCGAACAACTCTACGGCACCTTCTCCCTCCCCGACCCTCTTCTGGGAGAGTAGATTCCACGCATCTGTCATATTCGATTGCTACTCCAGAACCTCGAGATAGAAGCTCACGGGGCGGAAGCCGTCGTTGCAGCTGATCATCGCGCTTAAGGGGTTGCGCATCCAGCCGTCGTAGAAATTCCCCTCGCCGCGGGCCAGCGCCTCCACAAAGGGTCGCATCGACTCCCAGGCGGCCGTGCAGAGCCCCTCCGGCCTGCCGCCGTCCACAGAAATCCACTCCTGCCCCATCGTCACATCGCATGCATGCTCAATGGGATTCTCGTATTGCCGCATCAGATCTGGATACTCCGTCCGCCGCATGGCGGTGATTCTGACTTTCTTCATTTCCTGCCCTTTTTTCACAAATTTACACAAACTGCCAATAATTCGTGGTAGCTTTGCGTTATATATGTGGTTAAACATTTTGAAACATTCATATTATGAACTGGAACGACTTATTTGAATTGCTCATCCCGATTGGCGTCTGCGTTATTCTCCCCATCTTTATCGTATGGCTCAACATCCGCTCCAAGATGAACGAGACCAACCGTAAGGCGGATGTGATGCTCAAGGCCATTGAAGCGGGCAAAGAGGTGGACGCAGATTACTTCAAACCTGCAGAGAAGGTAAAGACCGTAAAGGGTCAGCTTCTGGGCAAGCTCACCGGCGCATGTATCACGTTTTTCATAGGTGCGTTTGTGTTGGCAATCGTGTGGTACCTGTCTGTCAAGGGCACAATCGGTTCAGAAGAGATTCTCGGCTTCTCCGTTATGGGCGGTATACTTGTGGCGATAGGTATAGCCCTGTTCATCGCATTCTTTGTGGGCAAGAACATGCTTGCAAAGGAGATTGAGGCGGAAGAGAACAAGCTGGCAGAGAATCAGCAGCTTCCGGATCAGAGGTAAATGACCAGGGAGACGTTCATCTGCGAAGTGCGGGCGTGTCAGGGGTCGCTCAGGCGGTTCCTGGCATCGCTGTGTGCCGGAGACGCCTCCCGTGCAGACGATATCGCCCAGGAAGCGCTGGTGCGCGCCTACATCAATTCAGACGGTTTCTCCGGCAATTTCAAGGCGTGGCTCTACCGCATCGCGTATAACTGCTTCATAGACAGTACCCGTCGCGCCCCGGCACCCGCAATCGATACCGATTCGCCCGCCGCGGCCCGCATTCCGTCGGCATCGGAAAGTGAAGATGCCGCCTTCCGTCGTGAAGAAATCCAGAGGGCGCTGGCGCTGATTCCGGAGAAGGAACGCACCGCCATCGTGCTCCATTATTTTGAAGATATGCCTGCCAAGGACATCGCCGCAGTGATGCGTGCCCCTATAGGCACCGTGCTCTACTGGCTCTCTTCCGGGCGCAGGCATCTTAAACAACATATCAGGCTATGAACGATATAGAACAGATACTCAGGGACAACAAGCCGATGGAGCCCGCGGAGGGCAACTTTATGATAGAGGTGAACGCACGGCTGACGGCGGTAGAAGAAATCAAGCGCGCCGTGGCCGCAGAGAGGCGTCACAGCCGTTCGCGCATGCTGGCGGCCCTGGCTGCCGGAGTGGCCCTGGGCGGCATAATCACCGCACTGGTGCTGCTGCACCCCGCTGCGCCCGCGTTGCCCGGCACAGAGTTCATAGCCAAGCTGTCGCTTTTCCTGCACGGCTGGGCCAGGTATATAATCATGCTGCTGATAGCCGGCGGCGCCATTACCCTGGGCCTCGCCTTCGTTTCCCCCAGAAGGCGGTAATTACAATATCTGCATGGCGATATGGGCGCAGGCCTCGGCATCGGCCAGCGCGTGATGATGATTCTTTAAATCAAAGCCACAGGCCGCAGCCACCGTCTGCAGCTGATGATTTGGCAGCGACTTGCCAAAGTGACGCCGCGCCGCCCGCAGCGTATCGTAAAACCGATAATCTGGATAATCCATCTGATACACCCGGTGCGCCGCCTTCAGACACATCTCATCGAACATAGAATTGTGCGCCACCAGCGGCAGCCCCTCTATCTTCGGGGCGATCTTCTCCCAGACGTATGGGAACACCGGCGCATCTTCAGTATCCTCCGCACAAATCCCGTGCACCTGCTGACAGAACCACTTGTAATACTCCGGCTCCGGGTGAATCAGCGAGTAGAAACTGTCCACGATTTCGCCACCACGCACAACAACCACCCCCACGCTGCACACACTGCTGGGAAACTCATTCGCAGTCTCAAAATCTATCGCGGCAAAGTCAGTCATAACGCTCCAGCATTGCTTTAATATCGGCCTTTACCTCGTCCCGGAAATACTCCGGTGCCAGCACCTCAACAAAATGATTGTTGCTCAGAACGACCTGTTTGAAATCGTATGTGGGAGCCACTTTAAACTCAAAGATTGTATACTCCGGCGTAGATTCGACTTCGCGCTGCGAATCATGCAAAGGGAGCGACTTAAAGTAACCCACCTGAGAGTCGTCAACCTTTAGGAGTATCTTCTCAGGACCTTCATCCGGCAATATCACTCCAAACATTCCGGCAAAAAACCTCTCGGCATCAAACTTGGCGGGCACACGGAATGCCTGATTGAGAACCTCGGCACCCTGCATACGTTCGTCCAGGCAATATATGCGGAGATCCTTAGTGGAAACGCTCTTTGCCAGCACATACCAGCGCTGTTTGAATAGTTTCAGGCAATACGGATTGATTGTGAAAGTGCTCGGCTCTTTGCTCCAGAAGCCCTGGTATGTGATTTCCATCGCCTTGCCATCGCGCATCGCATCCACAAACAGCTCTAGCCACCTCTGGCTTGACGGAATCTTCTCAAAAAGAATCCGGTCACTCATGTCCCGGCTCTCAGCAAGCATATTGCTGAGCGACATTGACTGTAGTAGCCACACCTTGATGCCGTCGCCTTCCAGGTCATCACTGTTGGCGATGTAATACCCTCTGTTCACACGGTTGCACTTGATTTCGATGCCGAAGATATCCTTAATTGCCTCAATGTGATTGAAGAAAGTCCGCTCCGGGAGATAACCCTCCCCCACCTCATTAACGGTGCTGCAGACCCACTTGCGGCTGATATCCTCAAAAGTGATATAACCGTTGCGATAGATTGTGTTTATCAGCCACACGTAACGTTTGAAATAGTTCTTTGCCATACCGATACAAATTTAATTAAAATCCTATTTTCTTGCGAGCCGGAGCATTGTCAATAGTCTCCTCCGAACAGAATTCCTTTATTTGCTCATAATCCGGCTCTGTTTCTGCCAGAATTGCCTTGATGGTTTTCTTGCGGGCTACGTTTTCTATCTGACCGCCGGAGAAACTATACTGTCCCGCCAATTCCTCTGCCTGAGCCATCGTTAATTCCGGCATCATTGACCGCCAAATGGCGGCACTTATTACCTTTGAAGGCTTCTCAAAGCGGACCTTATAAAGGAATCTCCTCTCGAATGCCTTGTCCAGATTGGTAGTCAGATTGGTGGTGGCTATCAGTATTCCGTCCAGGTCTTCCATCTCCTGCAGGATTATGTTCTGGATGGAGTTTTCCATCTTGTCCACTGCCCGCTCGGCCCCTTCCTGACGGATACCGAAGATGGCGTCGGCCTCGTTGAAAAGGAGGATGGGAACCGTACCGCCCGTTGCGACGCACTGGCGATATTTTGCAAAGACATTCTTGATATTCTTTTCGCTCTCACCCACCCAGCAGCTCTTGATTTGCGAAACGTCCACGATATAGAGGTCTCGGCCGCAACTTCGGGCAATCTGATACACCGTCTCTGTCTTGCCGGTGCCGGGGGCGCCGTAGAACAGGCAAGTGAAACCGGTGCGCATCCCTCTGTCGTGGATTTTACCGCGGATTTCATTGAAGCGGGCCTCGGACATAAGGTCCTTGAGCTGAGCCATCTGGCGCTCTTCATCGGGATTATAGAACAACTCTTTCGCAACGATGGCGTCGGATTTCATCTCACGGGAAGCGGAAACTTTCACAGTGTGCTTGCGGATACCGCCCACATCTTCAAAAATCTCCTGCATTATGTCATCCTTGATTTTGAAATAATCCTTGTCCATAATCCCTATCTCCCTCGAATACTCTATCACCCCGTTTTTCTGGAGGTCCATAGCTTCTCTGGAGTAGGCCGATTGCAGTTCTGCAAAGTCCGTTTCATCGAAATACTGCTCAAGGTCGTGCCAGCCCACCATATCGTCTTTTTCGAACCAGAAACGATAAATCAACGCATAGAGCACCACCCGCTCGTCCTCGTCAACGTTCTTCAGATACTTCTTGCACGATTTGGATAGACTGGTTTCAGGATTCAACTCGAGCAGATGCTCCACCTCGCACAGAAATTCACCAAAACTCATCTCTTCGTCTCCAAGAAACTCCAGATATTCCTTGATACGGCAAAGCAACCCGCTTGTGGTAAGCCCGATGGTGGGCTCGGGTTCCACCGGCACATTGTTTTTCAGGCTCTTAAGCACCTTCTTGGGAATGCGGAGATGCCCCTCATTGTCCATACGGACATAACCCCGTTTGCGCAAACCCTCAAGCTCGGTATCATAGGTCAAAAACTGAAGGTACTCCAAATCCAGCAGTGAGGCAATATCGTCGGCATCTATGCTCCACCTACTGGATTTTGCCATTATGGCCGTCATCAGCACCGCCTGCACCTGCGTCATCTGCAGCCTTTCGGCCAGCGACTGGATGTCTTCGGCCGCCTTGCCCATATTGACCATCGGCATATCGCCGCCCTTATCGCGCATTTTCTCGCGGATGCTGCTCATTGTTTCTATAATAGTCTTGCTCATATCTTTATTTATCTGCAAGTTTATACTGCCGCCGTGCAATATTCTTACGCACTTCCAGCGACTTTTTTCACAATGCAAAGATTGGACGATTTTCTGCCAAAATGTGGCAACTCGTTATTTTTTCACACTGCCAACTTTTAGCATTTTGGCATTTTATCTTCGCTGCAAATAATGTTATGGATATGACAAACAAGCAGAAACAGGAACTTACAAAGATCGAGAAGCAGATTCTGGATATGGGTCCGTATTGTGACGGGCACGGATTAATTGAACCCATTTGCCAATGGGGGAAACATAAGAAAGCAGTGCTTAAGATACTTCTCAGAAAACGCTGCAACCTTCTGAACGAGATGTTTGAATGCCGGCCGGAAGAGCTGGAACGCTTTAAGAAAGTGAACGACCTGCTAAACAATCTCACCAAGAAGATGCACAACAAGGCGCTAAGCCTTTACCGGAGCATACTGGCGCAAGGCTACGACCCTGAATTTGACGATGACATAATGGTTGAAGGGACGCTGCGATATGTATTCAACGATAAATGTGACTCGGTTATTCAGGAGGATGCATTACCGAACATCTACGGCTCCGATTTCGGGACAATGATGAATATCCTTTACGACCTTTATACGGATGCCGACGAAAATGACTGCGCCTCCTGTTGGACATCATATGACCTGCAGCATCGGGCAAATATGCCGGCCGAAGATTTGAGGCTTGACGATTTCCTGGATGACGGCGACACATGGGACGAAGTCCCGCTGGACCTGCCTGAATTCAAGGACATATGCATCTGCCATGCAGTCCACGACCTCTGCTGCCACAAAGTGTTTTCCATTCCGGACCTGATTCGGATGGATGACTTCTGGATTGACATAAAGATTACCCATCAGCACCTCGTCGATCAAGACGGGAAACGATACTCTTGTATCACAAAGGACGAATAGGAAATGGCTTGGACAAACAAAACTTATATGAACCGCCGTGACCGACTGATGCAGGATCACCGCGAATGGGCCATGCGCCAGTGGCATGCCGCTTTCTCAGCAGATTGGGATTATGAATATATGCTGATTCACCTGCGGGCAAAGCTTGTGACTATGAAGCGATACAATCTCAACCTGTCATACGTTGTCAAGGGCCCGTACTATGCCAAACAGATCCATTTAGCCATCAAGATGATAGACATAATTCTAGTGCGTGGTGGGCAGAATGACTACGACGACGGCCTTGGGCCGGATGATACCTGGCCTGATCCTGACTCTTTCAAGCACAAGGTAAACATGCTCAACCGCAGCCGCATCCCTCGCGCCAACGACGGCGGCGAGTGCTACTGGTCCGATGCTCAGCAACTCCGTTTCGACAAAGCCTGGATGCTGCTCTGGAAGATACTCGCAGAACGTTCAATATTATGGGGAGATTAAAGATATGAAGCCGAAACTGAATCACTGGTATGTGGATGTTCGCCACTGGTGCCCTGCCCAGATTGAATACTACTTTCAGGACAATGACGGTGGCAATTGGCAGATATACCTTCGCTGGAGCGGTCAACGAGGTGACGAACCCTGGTCTGCAGAACTGCTCCGCTGCGATGATACTTGGGAGCACGTCTATGACTGCCCCGATAATGTCGACCTACTTGAAGAGAAAAATCATGTTCCCGGAACCGTCATCGGCTATTACTATGACGAAGAGTACCCCTTCCTGATGGAGCGCGTGCTCGAAATAGTCCGCGAAATGAAACCGGAACTGAGAGACAAATTGGTATGACTATATCCTACAAAGGCCATACAATCTTCGTCTTCGCCGATACGCAAGGGATGTACCGGCGGCTGAAAGTGCCCGCCAAGCCACGTCCACCACGAAGGCCTCAAAAACCAATCCGTCCCCGGTAGCACCACGTATATGAATGTGGCGTACTTTGATTATCTAAAACCTTAGTATCATATAGCCATATGGAGACAACGACCTACTATCGTCTAATTGACGCAAAACTGAACAACACTATTCTGTAATATATCCGTGATGACGCTACCCTCACAACGGATGTCGAAAACTATTATGTTAATACTCTTGTTCTGTCTCCTCTTTCCCTTTTGGTCAGAAAGTTGGCGGTAGCTCGACACTACTTGCAACGGAATGTTGCATCTCGTCTTATTCTTTCCTATCAAAGCCCCTAAAAAACAGATGTCACCGACTCCATTTATTAACCATAATAGGTAGGAAGAAAAATCACTATATTTGTTATTGCCTATATTTTTTTAAAAAGCCAAATGGATACCTCTATTCAGTTTTTTCTCCACGATGTTAAGGCTTTGCTTCAACTAGATTTGTTAAAAAAAGAAGAGAGCCTACAAAGGGGCGAGCGATTCAATATGTTTGAGATATTGGGAGTGGCACATTACGAATTACTGCACTCCAAGATCATTGCAAGCATTCTTGACCCTAACGGAAGTCATGGCCAATATGACACATTCCTAAAGCTTTTTATTTCAGTAATAGGGGACGCAATCGACCTTGACACTAAGACCGCAGTTGTCGAAACAGAAGTCACAACTGAAGAAGGTCGTATTGACATTCTTATTACTGATAACGAGAACAAGTCCATCATTATAGAGAATAAACTTTACGCATCTGATCAGCCAGAGCAACTGATCAGATACGATAGATATGCTAAGAAGAACAGACGTAATCATAGCATTTACTACCTTTCGCTATTTCGTGCCAAAGCATCTGAGAATAGTGCCAAGGACGTGGAATACTATACTATTTCATATGCCGAGAACATTATCTCCTGGCTTAAACTGTGTATAAAAGAGTGCGCCGCCAAACCACTTATTCGAGAAACCCTTATTCAATATCTCAACCACTTAAAAGTCTTAACGAATCAAGATATGGATACACAAAACGAAGAACACTTATTAAAGCTAATGGCTGATAATGCAGATGCTGTTGCTGTCATTTGCAACAATCAAGACAAATACAAACAATTTGTATACGAATCCTATGTAAAACCTGCCTTCGAATCATTTGGCAAGGATAATGATTTAGAGTTTGTTGAGTCTAACCTATTCTCTAATCATGGCGAACGCGGTTTTTATTTCAGAAAAAAAGAGTGGATGGTATCTGCCATTTGGGTTTATACTGAGCGCGCTGGCGAGTGGGATTTTCATTGGGGTGTTTCTAATTATTGCGGTGACCAGATGAACGTTGTCCAATCAAAACTTGATTCTCTCAATAATCAACCAACTAATGGTTGGCCATATGGATGGGAGTATTTACCTCTATACCGGAACTGGGATATGAATACATTGTCAGCTATGGTAAAAGGCGATTACGCTCAGACTATAATAAAGAAAGTATCACAAATCTTAGAAGAAATCGTAACAAGAAAGCTACCAATGCCATAGACATTGAGACGACCTCTAGTATTACTGTGTATCAATAAACCCATTTTAGGACCTATTTCCCTAATACCCTGTTTGATTGAAGTCAACCATTAGCAGGGAGAATGCCAACAATTGTTCTATCTGACAGAATCCATGTATCAACGTCACAACCTTGCAGAAGACCCTATTAAAAGCAATGCTATTGAGACACCAAATCTTAATAAAAAAGAATATTGTTCTGTGTCTCAATACAAAACGACTACTAATGAATTGTTAAGTGCCGCCAATTCCGTCGAGGAAGACATCAGGGGATTGTCCTTGCTCGAGCGCATCAAGTATGCCGATAGTCTGTTTAATCAAATGACAAGTGTACGTAGGGCAGATATCTGCGACATAAAGTCTTTCGATAAAGCGGAGACACATGTGTATAACGTTTATTGCTATCTATTAGCTGAATATAAGTCATCTATGAAAAGTCAGCTAGCGAGACGAGTTGCAGAAACGCCGTATTGTTCTTTTGCTGAACCAGTAGAGAAGGACCGTATTGAAGTCGAAGTCTCCATCTCTGAACTCTATGTCGCTGAAATTATTTTTATATGGGGAAGAAAACTACACTTCCGCTTTTATCAGTTTATTACTGAAAAATCTGGCTTCAAGTATAAGTATGAGGTTGCTCCTCGGTGGAAAGTTATACCCTCCTGGCTCAAAGCTTTAGCGATATTCAATCGCGGACACTTTGAGAAGGACGTCAATTATGAGAACTGGATTGATGTTTTGATGAATACATCGGCTGAGTTGAAGGAGAATAGCAGAGACATCGTTACTATGTGCAGCCGTTCTTCAAACATAGACCCGGAAGGAAACCTCAAGAATCACTATGGGATTTGGAAATCGAAAGGACGCATAATATCGCTCTCTAAAAAACTGCCGATAGCACGTACGGCCCATGCAAAAAAAGACAAACAGCCCTTGTATGACCACAGTCCCTATATGCACGGTTCTAATGGCACATACGTAGAGAATATCAATGAGTACTGGTGCTTGGAATACACAATCTACAGTCCCTCTCCTGAAGTCCGTTATCCCATCTCTACAGGTCGAAGTGTACACGACTACATTACTCAATCCCTAATGCCCAGGCTTGGCTGGATCAATATGAGCCAGAAACGGCGTGATATGTTGAACGCATTATTGGCTGGCACAAAATTGGAGCTAGAAACATCAGATACCACAGAAGCAGCTTTAGCGCGAGATTTCCACCCAGTCGGATTCAAAAGCTGGGATGAATACCTGGATAGCATTATCTTGCCCAAATTATAACCACTAATTCCCTGTTCATTTCACAACCCTGGTCATAATCGGACCACGCCCTGCCACCTTTTAGCATTATCGCTCTATACCTTTGCCTGCACTGTTAAGCAAAGGAATTGTCAGACATATTCATCCTGTCTTGGTTCGGTTGGGCAGCATACATTCTGTTGCTTATACCTTTGGTGTTGCTGGTGAGGCTCCTTGTAAGACGCTCCCGCTGGTCTATTCTGAGGATGTTCATAGTGTCACTTGTAGGCGTAGCGATAGCATCACTCTGGTTTCATGACTCTGAGACGATTGCCGTGTCAGATCCGTTGGCATTGAGCGGAAGACTCGCAACCATTTCAAGAAGTAATCATTCCTAATGAAACATGATTAAGGATGCTCAATACTACACAGCCCTCCTTCTGTCGATATACTCATGCAAAGTTCCATTCACATTGGAGGTTGTTCACACCAAGCCGAAGAAACGACTGGGCGCATATTACCCCAAAACTGCCCGCATAAAGATTTTTGATGGCTGGGGCGATGTACACAATTGCGACGAAACCGCCATACACGAATATGCACATCACCTCCACTACACAGAGTTCGGAAAACGAAAGAAAAAGCAAGCCCCTCATGGCCGGGAGTTTTGGCAGATTTACGGTCAGTTAGTCTGGCGTGCGAGTTATATTGGCGCATTTAACGACAATCGCCTACCCGTTATTTCTTTTGATTCAATGCAGGAAAACGGCGGTCACCGGCCTTCGAAGAGAAGGGATTTAATAAAGCTAACGAGGTTAATCAAACTCGTTGTTGCCTTTTGGCATTAGCACTCTTTACCTTTGCATCAAATCAAATGTGACTGGCTTTACAAGAATTCGTTTTAAAGACCTCCTCTCAATGCAGCCGACAGGCACCAAGAATCAACAACAGCCCTATCTCCAAGACTGCCCGATATCCCAGTGATAAGCGTATTTCGCAGTTGTCTTGTCTGGCGGAAGGTTGAATTCCTTGAGGATCTCTTCGTATGCCTGAGGATACTCTTCTATCCATTTGCCTACAGCCACCTCGAATGTCCCGTTGTCGATATGATAGAACACGCGGCCGCGGGGCTTGTCTTGATATGCGCCTACGAAGGGTCCCTGACCTCCGTATTGATACTTCTGTTTCCGGAATTCCTTCTTCCACACATCCTCATGCATCTCAGAACAAGTTATACGACCGTCAGAAGCGTTTGCCTTGGAATAATCTGACACCCGGTGTGAGACCACTCCGTAAAGCTGATTTGTGGCCCTATTATACCAGAATATACCAACTTTCGGCTCATCGTCCTTCCCCCTGTTGGCGGACATTTGTTCCATAACGGCCTTTTCTTCCGCTTCGGTGTAGGCCACCAGTTTGATTTGGGCAAGGGCGCTTTCGCTCACGCCAATCGAGATGATTTTGACCGATTCGCTATCGAACGAGTACACAATCAGGCCGTCGGGAGCAAATGATCTTGTCCAATAACCCGAATAAGAGCCCTCCAGGGCAACCGGAGTGCCTTCCCCTTCCGTGGGATGAGCGACAATGTCTTTTAGGATAGATTTTATCCTATCCGACAGTGCAGGGTTATCGGATTTATATACCCCAAATGAGGCCTTTGCTTTATTTGAAAACAACAGTTTCATAATGAATCTATATCAACCTCTACAAAGTTGCCATTATCAAAGTCGGCCTGTCCATTTGCTATGGCTGCTTTCATTCCATCAGAAGCCATTACCCTCTCCGTACCTTTAATGGAATTGTATTCCTCAAGGGAAATCAGCACGGCACCGGTATTGCCCCTGTTAATCACAACACTGTCATAATCCAAAATGACTGCATCAAGATATCTCTTGATGTTTGCTCTGAAGTCTGTTACACTTGTTGTTCTCATTCTGTACATAATTCTGTACAGCAAAGGTATTATTTATCTAAAACTAATCAAAATAATCTTTACATGTCCCGGCACATCTGGATTCTTTGGGTTCCCCAAAAATCCTCGAAAATCATATCCCCATCACCATTCAGGCATTCGGCACCTTCGCGGCAGAGAAGTATTTTTGACTCGGAGGATGTTTCTGTTCTAAAGACCACCCATGCCGGGAAGTTCGCCTTAAGACAACCGATTATCCTCTTATTAGCTGTGCTTTGCACCGACAGTATCATATGAATGCGAACGCCACGACCTGTCGCGCTGAGTTTTAACACATTTTTACCAATCCCCTTGTTTATTCCGTCAATCAGCGCTACTATGAACGGCACAGAAGACTTATATGCCTCCAAATAGGCCTTGCCACGCCTCTCTGCAAGTATGTCTCTCAGTTTCTTATAACGGTTATTCATTATAGATACCAGTTTATCCATTCCGGCGGCTATTGATCCTGCATCACAATAGACGCCACTAGCGCTATCCAGCGACTGCCATTCCCTCATTTGTCCTCCAAATAGATAGAAATACACTTCGCCCGGCCCCTTGGCGGCATGTAGCGAAAGTATCGCTTGTTTTAGAAAAGCGTCCCGCTCACCTTTTGTGCCTCCTGACACCATCATGTGCGGTGCATCTTGCAAATCAACGAACTGTATTCCATCACTAGCCTCTCCCAGCAAGACTGGAAGCTTCATCTCTAACATAGCTCCCTGCGACACTTCAAGCGCCTTTTCTATAGTACATACTTCCTTTGGAATATTTACTTCTAACGAATCCTCAAAAATTGCATTTGTTCTGTCCATAATTGTTGTTTTTATTGAATTATCATCTCAAAGTAAACCATCGCCAATGCTATTCTTTGGCAGCGACAGACTTTTTCTTTGCAACTGTTTAATACTAAAAAGTTCTGTTATGAATAAGAGTCATATACGAAGAATTAGCGATAAGTATCAAAAGAAAAGCGAGCAAGAGTACATCTTCGGCGCAAAAGCATGCTCGTTATATAAGCGAATTGCGACCCAGATTGCAGAAAACATTGATGTATATGCAAACGGCTCGTATAAAACTGAAGAAGACCTCATTGATGCCATAAACGAGCTGTTGGCTGACAGCGAAGTTCCCACGGATGAGCGCGACCCGTTATTTGAAGAGGCGAAATCTCTGATAGTATCATCCAAAATCGCATCAGCCGGCTTCCTTCAGTACAGCCTCAACATAGGACGGAACCGCGCCAACCGCATCATCGCGCAGCTTGAAGCAGCGGGGATTGTGAGCCCGCAGAAAGATGACGATACTCCTCGAGAAGTGCTATGCACCGAAGCGGCACGATGAAACATGGTTGAACTGTCCAAGAGCAAATTGCACGATTTGCGGTCAAAATTTTTGACCGCAAATAGCTCTGCCTGCCGCAAGGTAAACGTCAACTCATCGCAAATTGCGACAGGTTAGGACATAGTTAATGCTCAATATAGCAGCGGGGTTTTGCAATTCCACACGAAAATCAATAGATTTGAGTCTTGTTAATGACGATGGTTATGAAAAGACTGATACTGTTTTTGGCGATGATGATCGCCGGGGTGACGATGAGCGCGCAGGCAACACAGCCCCAGGAGGAGGACCTGGATGCGAAGTACGCTACGGAGCTGCTGAAGGCAGGGGCGGTGGCGCCCGACTTTACTTTGAAGGACCTGGACGGCTTCCCGGTGAAACTGAGCGAGTTGAGGGGGAAGCGCGTGGTGCTGGTGTTCTGGGCGTCTTGGTGCCCCGACTGCCGGGCAGAGGTGCCGGAGCTGAAGGCGATGTATGCCGCTGCCGACCCTGCAAAGGTGGCCTTTGTATCTGTATCGTACGACCGCGACTTTGACACGCTAAAGAAGTATGCTGCAGAGAATGAGCTGCCGGGTATACAGCTGTTCGACCCCGCCGGCAAGAAAGGCTCCAAGGTGGGCGAAGCGTACCACGTGAAGTGGATTCCGTCTCTGTATCTTATCGATGCCAAGGGGCGGATAGAGCTCGGCACCGTGGTGGCCGCCAAGATTGCCGATGCACTGAAACAGAAAGGGGCGACCCGCTAAACTGCGAATAATAAACGTTTAAACCGAATATCATGCTTAAGATTGGTGACAGGATGCCCGCTTTCGAGGTCATGGACCAGGACGGGAACATGGTGAGCAGCAAGGAGTTCATTGGGAACGGCCGCAAGACCATCATCTACTTTTATCCGAAGGACAACACCAGCGGCTGCACCGCAGAGGCATGCAACTTCCGCGACAATTATGCAGAGCTTACCGCAGCCGGCTACAATGTGGTTGGCGTGAGCAAAGACAGCGCCAAGAGCCACAGCGGCTTCCGCGCGAAATATGAGCTGCCGTTCAGACTGCTGGCCGACACCTCGATGCAGATGCTGCAGGACTTTGGCGCCTGGGGAGAGAAAAAGATGTACGGCAAAACCACCATGGGGACCCTGCGCCGCACATTCATATTTAGCAAGGACGGCATCCTGGAGCGCATAATTGAGAAGGTGGACACCAAGAACGCCGCCGGCCAGATACTGGGCTGACGGCAAAACAGCACTACTATGGCAGAGACCGACAAGAAGATGACGGCGCTGGTGACGGGCGCCTCCCGCGGCATAGGGCTGGCGATTGCCCGCGAACTGGCCGATGTGGGCTACAACCTGGCGCTGGTGGCGCGCGGAGAAGATGCATTAAAGCAGGTGGCGGCGGAGATTGAAGCCGCGCACGGCGTGCGCGTAAAGAGGATTGCCGCCGACCTGGCGCAGGAAGACTCCTACGCGAAGGTGGTGACTGAGACGGTGAAAGAGTTTGGCGGCATCGACCTGCTGGTGAACTGCGCCGGACTGGCACAGCAGGGCAGCTTTACCGATGTAGAACCCGCCGAATGGGATAAGATCTTTACCGTGAACGCCAAGGCCCCGTTCTTCATTTGCAAGGAGGCTCTGCCCTACCTCAAACAGTCCCATAAGCCGATTATCATCAATATCGCCTCTGTGGTGGGCTTCAAGGGGTATATCAACCAATCTGTGTATTCCTCCAGCAAACACGCACTCACCGGCTTCACCAAAGTGCTGGCCAAGGAGGTGCAGCCCTTCGGCATCCGTGTGCACCTGATATCGCCCGGCGGCGTGGCCACCGAGATGGTGAAGAAGATGCGCCCCGACATCAAGGCAGACGAACTGCTGCAGCCGGAAGAAATAGCGGAAATAGTCCGCTTCCTGGTGACCCGCAAGGGACGCGGCACCATAGACCAGTTTTACCTGCGCAGATACTCTTCGCTGGCGTTCGATTAGCGGAGCCTCAGAACCTTACTTTCGAAAGGTATAGGATACGTCGATATCCATACTGAGGGCTTTATATCCTCCCGTGTGGCGGATACCGCCCAGACTTCCAGCGTCTTGCCCTTCAAATCCTCTGTAAGGGGATAGTAATACGTGTAGTTGCCGTCCGTATCGCCAAACCAGACTTCCCAGCCATACGGGTCGCAACTGTAAGAGGGGGCGCGGTCCGGACAGCCGTGCCACTCGCCGTCTATCTTGAGGGCAGCCCAGGCCCCTTCCCGCTCAAACTCGCCGTCAAGCGCAATGCATAGGTATGACCCGGTTGGAATCTCGTCCAGGCAGACATCTCCCTTCCAGACATAACCCTTCCACGCATCGCTCTTCTTCATCCAATAGGTGGGGAACAGGTTGGTGGCGTGCCACTTATCCCTGTTCACCGCCACGCCGTTGCGATAACCACGGATCTCTGTTATACGCAGTGGGGTGAAATCCAGCTTGAAGTAGCGGAACGGCCCGGCATTGCGCAAATCCACCACAGAGTGGATGTCGCTCAGGAAGGTGACCGCCTTCCAGCTCTTCAAGTCTTTGGAGACCATTGCGGTGGCCCCCTCCTCTATGTAGTACGGCAACAGCGAGAACTCGTCATATGTATCAATCTCCAGTGAATCCAGCTCCACAACTTCGCCCAGATCCAGGCAAAGGGAGGTGCTGAACGGCTTGAAGAACTCGTCTCGGATAGCCACGGAGAACGATGTGTTGGGGTCATCATCAAACATGAAGCGATCCCAGCAGTCGCGAATGGCAAACGAACGCTGGCCAAAGAATGCATCTCGCGCCGCCTGCACGGCCGGAATCGCGGTGGGACCGGAGCGCTCCAGAGAACGGAGCTCCAACGCGTTGTTGTCCGCAGCATAAGCCATAGCATCGTATATGCACTGCCCCTCGCGAGGGTATTCCGTGCGCTGCAAATCGGTGAGATGCCGGTGATAAGCCTGCTTGAGAGGCTCGCCGGGGAACTTCACCTTGAACGCGCCGCCGCGGGCCAGCGAAGCGTTCTTTTTGCCTTCCAGGGTGGCTCCGGTGAACTTCACGGCCCCCTTCTCTACCCTTGCGGTGTAGCTTTTGCCCGGCATGCCCAGCAGCTTCACCTCAACCTCGTCGCCCACCTTATCGTTGATAATCTGATACGGGATGCCGCTGAGGGCCACTTTGTCCTTTTCCGGGGCGGTGGTGAGCTTGATGAGGGCGGCGCGGAACGGCAGCACCTCCACCTCTATCGTGGAGCCGTATTTATGGCTGCCAAGGTCGTATATATAAGGATGATACTGACGGACCTTGACCCGCGATGCTGGCTCCAGGCCGGCGGAGGCATCCAGATTGATGGTGTATTTCACCGGCTCCCAGGTGAGGTTGCGGAGCGTAAGGAAGCGGGTGGCGCCATCACCGCGGCTGAGCGCCTCAGGGCCGTACTGCTCTTCAGGCAGACGGAAGCCATCCACCAGGATGTCGCGGTACTGCCGGTGCAGGTTGTATATGAACGCCAGCATGGGGTACTCATCGTCCCTCAGCAGCCAGGGGTTGGCGTAGATCTGCGGGGCGATTATCAGTTCGCGGCCGAATGCCTGCAGAATCAGGTCATCCTCCCAATAATCCAGACAGGAACTCAGGCATACGCCGTGATCTTCCGTAAGGCGGGTCAGGTTCTCCGGCGCCTTGCGGGAGATCGCGCCCGCCCGGTGGTGCGGTGCAGTGGTCTCGTTGGTCATGAACACATCTATGTAGGTCTCCGCGCCACCCAGCAGATAGGTGGTGGAGTGCTTCATCCCGGGGCCGAGGTTCAGACGATGGTTGAGCAGCACAAAATCGGGGCGGATCTCCCGCACGCGGGTCATCATTTCGTTGAAATAATCGTATTTGGAGCTGCGGAGCTGGCCGCACACACCATCCATCTTGAAAAGGCCAAGATTGTAGTCGCGCACGAATTCCACAACCACGTCCATGCGCTCTGCCGCCTCTTCAGGGGTGTCGCCAAAACCGTCGGGACCGCCCCATACGCCCAGGCTGGCACCAAAGCCCGCAGCCTTGTCGCGGATGGGGGCCAGGCCGTGCGGATACTGGTTGTGGAAGCGTTCGGAGCGGGTGGAGCCGTAGAAATGACGGCCATCCAGCATCCCAGCATCAAACGCAAAGATGTCCAGCTCCATGCCGTAGGTGTCGTGCAGCCACTGGAAAAAGTCCAGCTCCGCATAGGTCTGCGCCTCGGAAGGGCCCTCGTTGGTGTGGCTCATCCATGTGAAGTATTCCGCCTTGGAGGGGGTCTTTTCATCTGCCCCGGCAACGGGGTAAGGCTGTGCATTAACGGCTATGGAGGCCACCAGAAGGGCAATAACGGCAAGAAGACGATGTTTCATATTGCTGATTGTATATATCCCAAAGGTAGTGAGAATGCGCCATTAATGCGAAAGTTTTTTTTGGACGATTTGGGAAAATAGTTACCTTTGTGGGAAATTTCTAACTTTTACCACAAATGCAAGAGAAAGACGGCAAATACATCTTCGGAGTTGTGAAGGTGGGTGACAAGGGGCAGATCGTGATTCCGCGCGATGCCCGCAAGCTTTATGATATCAAACCGGGCGATGCCCTGCTGGTGCTGGGCGACCAGAAAGGGATGGCCATCCTCAAGACAGAGGTATTCCAAACCGCTATAGACCAGGCCATGGAGGGGCTTCAGTAATGAGAAAGCATTGGGTTGACAACCTGCGCTGGGTTACAGTGCTGCTGGTGCTGCTTTACCACGTATTCTATTTCTACAACAACAAGGGGGTATTCGGCGGCATAGGCGGCTTTGGTCCCTGGCCTGAATTCAAGCAGTATCAGGATATCGTAATGTATATACTCTATCCCTGGTTCATGCCGCTGCTGTTCTTGCTGGCGGGAATCAGCGCCAGATACGCACTGGAGAAGCGTCCGGCCAAGGAGTGGTTCCGTTCCCGCACGCTCAAGTTACTGGTACCGGCCACTATAGGTCTGTTCGTATTCCAGTGGCTGACCGGCTACTTTAATACTGCCGTCTCCGGCTATGTACAGGGGCAGGACCTTCTGGGAAACATCCCGTACACCGTTCCCACTCCGGTCAGGGGCGTAATCAAGTGGTTCGCATGGTCGCTTTCCGGCATTGGACCGCTGTGGTTCATCCAGCTTCTGTGGCTGCTTTGCATAGTGCTGCTTATTGTGCGCGCGATAGACAAAAAAGATAAGTTCTGGAGCCTGTGCGGCAAGTCCAACATTGTGGTAATCATACTGCTGGGCGTTCTGTTCTGGCTTGGAGAGCAGACTCTGATAAAGGAACCCCGTCCCGAATCGGCAGACGGCCTCCTGAACCTTTACAAGCCCCTATTCTACCTGATTCCCTTCCTGATGGGATACTTCGTGTTCTCTCACGATGAGATCCAGGAACGTGTAAAGAAGGCTTGGATTCCTCTGCTCAGCGCAGCTTGCGCAGCCGGCATCGTGCTCATAGCCACCACTTTTGGCCAGGACAACACTTCGCCGCAGTATCTGGGCAGCCCGCTGAATTGCATCTACGGCTGGCTGGCGTGCCTGGGGCTGATGGGCTGGTTCAGTGCCAAATTCGACCACACCTGTCCCTTCGCAAGTTACATGACCCGCAGCAGCTACGGCATATACATAATCCACTATCTGGTAATCGCCAGCCTGGGCTACATGATGAAGGTATACACCAACCTGCCGCCCGTGGCCATGTACATTATCCTCACGGTGGCCGTGTTCGCCCTCTCGCCGCTGCTGTACGAGATTCTGCGCCGCATCCCGTTTATCCGCTGGTGCGTATTCGGGGAGAAGAAGAGCAAATAGATGGCAGATAAGCAGCACATACAGAAGACCAACGCCGCCCGGCTGCTGGATGCGGCCGGGGTGGCGTATGATCTGATTCCGTACGAGGTGGACGAGAACAACCTCGCGGCCGACCATGTGGCGGCGCAGCTTGGTGAGCCCATTGAGACGGTGTTCAAGACGCTGGTGCTGCGCGGCGACCGAACCGGCCTGTTTGTGTGCGTGATGCCCGGTGACATGGAGGTGGACCTGAAGGTGGCGGCGCGCATCTCCGGCAACAAATCTTGCGCGATGATCCACGTGAAGGAACTGCTGCCGGAGACGGGCTACATCCGCGGCGGCTGCTCCCCCATCGGCATGAAGAAGCCCCTGCCCACCTTCATATACGAATCGGCGCTACTGTACGACCACATCTACGTTAGCGCCGGGGTCCGCGGCCTCCAGATAAAAATAAACCCCGACGACCTGATACGATTCGTCGGGGCGGGACTATATCCGTTGTAAGTCTATTCTTCTATCTTGGAGGCGATTGCCTTCTCCAGCCTCTCGCGGTCCATTTTGCCATCCAGGCAGATAAAGGTGGTCTTTTCATTCCCCACGGAGAGCATAATGAAGCTCTTTACCACGTTCTCTGTGCCGGCGGTGTACATACGCACCGTCTCGCCGCTGTCCTTGGCCTCCATGAGCATCTCGTAGCGCCCTTTTGAGATGAGTTTTCTGACATCCTTGTCCATGGCGCCGCACACCTCCGCATTCTCTGCGCTGAGCAGATAAAAGCCGGAGAGCGACTTGATTATGGGAGCCAGGTTGACATCCTCTCCTTCCACGTTAAGGTTGGGGAGCTTGCCCATCAGGCGGAACATTGCAGGGGAAATATACACGGCGGAGACCCCCTCCTTGTCTGAGTATTTGCCGTACATGCTCTTGCCGTTCTGTGCAAAAGCCCCTATGAAAGTGAACAGCAGCGCTGCGATAGCTATTATCCTTTTCATCGTAATAATGGTTTATTCGTTATTGTCTGCCATCTCCACACCCTTGGCCATGTTGTCTGAAATCTGCTTGAAAGCCTCCTCTACCTGCGCGTATGCCAGAGAGGGGTCGTCAAAAGTATCTATGAATTCTCTGTCCTGGTTGGTGAAAGCCAGCACCACTACCACCAGCACCGCCACGATGCCGGCATACGGAATCAGACTCCCGAGCCTGAATTTCTTTGCATCCTTCTTCATCTTAATACAAAGATATCAATTTTTTCTCTCTTTTAGCGCGTAGACACCTCGGGCGGTCCAGACGATTATGGTGGACATAATCCAACGGGAGAAGAGGATTACCCACCAGACTCCGCCGGCAAGGGAGAAGAGGATGAGGTCCTCAAGGTTGCTGTGGGAGATGCCCACATGCAGGTTCACAAGGTCGATATCGCGGCGCGAAAGGCGTCCGCTCTGGGCCTCCTGCATCATGGCCGCACCGCCGTACGCGAGCCCTATCACATTGGCCACCAGCCAGAAGAAAGCGCACTTGACGGGGATGCCGAACACCTTCATCAGCGGCGCCAGGAAGCGGGAGATGGGTTTTATCGCCCCGGAATCCTTCAGAATCTGCTGGAGAATGGTGAGGGCGAATATGATGCAGGTCATCTTGAGCGCCAGCTTCAGCATGCCCACCAGCCACGCCACAAACTGCGTCCAGAAGGGATCTGCGCTGGCTACGGCTGCGGCTTCCGTCTGCGCTGCACTGCCCCAATCTGGCAGCACCAGGTTCAGCAAGAAACCCATCAGGATGGATACCGCCGTGCGCAGCACAATCACCAGCACCGCGCTGGTGCCGGTCTTTTTCTGGATTGTAACCTCCACCGGCATGTTGTGGGCACAGAGGGCCATCACCGCCAGAATCGTCATCTCGCGCACGTCCAGCCCCATGGTGACGCCCGCCGCGATGGCACTGTAGCAATTCACAAAGTAGCCCGATACCCACGCCAGAGAGGCGGCTCCGGGGAGCCCCAGATGCTTGAAAAGGGTCTCCAGATATACCGACAGCCACTCCAGTACCCCAAAGTACTTGAGCAGGAATATCACAAACGATACCGCCGCGGTGACCTCTATCAT
Source organism: Bacteroidales bacterium (assembly GCA_017962235.1). GTDB lineage: Bacteria > Bacteroidota > Bacteroidia > Bacteroidales > UBA932 > Equibacterium. The sequence goes on from JAGCVS010000018.1 coordinate 56,827, forward strand.
CCACAGGCATATCTTTGCCGCGGACGGGAGGGCCGTTTTCACGGAACGCCAGAAGGCCTTTATGAGCGAGCTGAATGTCATTGCGGCGCGAAGATAGCCTATTTGTGTCTTACGGCAAGTTCTTCTTCAAGATCTTTGATACTGAAGCCCATCTGCTCGCAGAGCACCAGCAGGTGATAAACCAAATCGCCCGCCTCATAGAGGAAACGCTCTTTGTTGCCGTCCACCGCCTCAATCACGGTCTCTACGGCCTCTTCGCCCACTTTCTGGGCAATCTTGTTGACCCCTTTGGTGAAAAGATATGTGGTGTAGCTCCCCTCCGGCATGTCGCGGTGACGCTGCTTGATGCATGCCTGCAGGGTGCCCAGGAACCCTTCGTTCCCGCGGGTGTCAAAGCATGCGGGGGTGCCGCGGTGGCAGGTCGGGCCGTCCGGATGAGCCTTTATCAGCAGGGTGTCGCCATCGCAATCGGCAAACATCTCCACCACGTGCAGATAGTTGCCGCTGGTCTCGCCCTTGGTCCAGAGGCACTGACGGGTGCGGGAAAAGAAGGTCACGAGGCCGCTCTCCACGGTCTTGTCAAAGGCCTCCCGGTTCATGTAGCCCAGCATGAGCACCTTAAGGGTGTCTGCATCCTGAATAATCACCGGCAGCAGGCCGTCGGCACACTTCTCCAACTTAAAATCGCTGAATTTCATAATCTGACAGGTATATTTTGTTTTCTTAATTCTTGTTTGAGGATGGGAATCGGAATTTCGCCGCTATGGAAGATGGAGGCGGCCGGGGCGGCGTCGGCACGGCCGGCCGTCAAAACATCGGCTATGTGCTGTATGCATCCCGCCCCGCCGGAGGCGATAATCGGGATGGAGAGGGCGTCCGCCAGCGCGGCGTAGGTCTCGCAGGGATAACCGTCGCGGGTGCCATCGTGGTCCATGGAGGTGAACAGCAGCTCCCCCGCCCCGCGCTCCTGCGCCTCTTTCGCCCAGCTGAAGAGCTCGCGGTCTGTGGGCACGCGGCCTCCGTGGGTGGTGGCCATCCAGCGCCCGTCCACCACACGCGCATCAATCGCAATCACCACGAACTGCGACCCGTATTTGCCGGCGATGGCGTCTATCAGGCCGGGATTGTTGATGGCGGCGGTGTTGACGCTGATTTTGTCGGCACCTGCATCCAGCAGGCGCGCGGCATCGTCCAGGGTGGAGATTCCGCCGCCCACGGTAAACGGGATGTTAATCTGCTCCGCCACCCTGCTCACAAGATCGCAGAAGGTCTTGCGACCCTCCACGGAGGCGCTGATATCCAGATAGACCAGCTCGTCAGCCCCCTCCGCGGCATATCGTGCGCCAAGCTCCACGGCATCGCCCATGTCGCGCAGGCCCACAAAGTGAACCCCCTTCACGGTGCGGCCGTCCTTGACGTCCAGACACGGTATTATTCGCTTAGCAACCATCGCTCGATATCTTTCAAAGTGATTCTGTTTTCATATATGGCCTTTCCGATGATGACTTTCCGCAGCCCTTCTTCGTTAAGGTGCTCTATGTCCTTCATGGAGCTGATGCCGCCGGAAACGGTGAAATCTATCGCCGGGTAGCGTCCCTGCAAATCTTTATAGAGTTCGAACGCCGGCCCCTGCAGCATTCCGTCGCGGGAGATGTCGGTGCAGATAATCTGCGTCACCGCCGGGAAGTGTCCGATCAAATCGTCTATAGTGAGGTCCATGTCCTCTTTCCAGCCGTTCACGGATACTTTGCCGTCGCGCAAATCGGCTCCCAGAATCATTCTGGAGGGGCCGTACGCCACCAGCCATTGCTCGAACAGTTCCGGCTCGCGGGCTGCGACACTGCCGGCTATGGCATAGGTCGCGCCATATTCAAACACCGCCTGCAGCGCATCGGTGCCCTTGATTCCGCCGCCGAACTCTATTTCCAGGGCGGTAACGGAGGCAATCTGCTCCAGAGTCTTCAGGTTCTGCGGACCGCCCGCCTTGGCGCCGTCCAGATCCACCAGATGCAACCGTTTCACGCCCGCCTGCTCATAGGCCTTGGCCATGTCCAGCGGACTGGCGTCGTATACCTTCCGCTGCCCGTAATCGCCCTTGGAAAGGCGCACGCAACGCCCCTCAATAACATCTATAGCTGGAATCAACTGAATCATAGGCTCAGGAAGTTTTTAAGGATCTGCTCTCCGGTGGTGCCGCTCTTTTCCGGGTGGAACTGACATGCGAAAAAGTTGTCGCGGGCCAGCGCTGCGCTGAATTCCACGCCGTGGGTGGCGGTGGCGATGGTATCGGCACAGACTTCGGGGTAGTATGAGTGAACGAAGTATACGTAGTCACCGTCTTTCAAGCCAGTGAATAGCGGAGAGGGTATCATTGTGGGTGTAGTCTCATTGGAGATGTCTCCACACGCTTTGCTTGGTCGACATGACAAAGGCCTCAGGTTGTTCCAGTTGCTTAGTGGACATGACAGTATTCTCAGGCTGTTCCAGCCCATGTGGGGAACCTTTTCAGTGGCGGTCTGTTTGAAACGACGCACCTCGGCGGGGAAGATGCCCATGCAGCGGGTGTCACCCTCTTCGCTGCCGGCACACATCAGCTGCGCCCCAACGCAGATTCCCAGCACCGGTTGCTTCAGGGTGGGGATAACATCGGCCAGACCGCACTCCTGCAGCGCCTTCATGGCGGTGGAGGCCTCCCCTACACCCGGTAAGATCACTTTGTCCGCGGCGCGCAGCACGGCCGGGTCGGCGGTGAGGAGTATCTGTGAGATTTCTCCACTCGGCCTTGCGGCCTCGGTCGAAATGACACGACTGTCATCTCGAGCGGAGCCGAGAGATCTCTTCAGAGCATTCACCACAGACCGGATATTCCCGGCGCCGTAATCCACAATCGCTATCATAGCAGGCCTTTACTGGTGGGTATTTCGTAATCGAAAGGGTTGCAGGCAACCGCCTGACGCAGGGCACGGGCAAACGCCTTGAACACCGCCTCCGCCAGATGGTGGTTATTCTCACCGCGGGCGCGGATGTGCAGGTTGCAGTTCATCGCCTCGCACAGCGACTTGTAAAAGTGGCGGAACATCTCGGTGGGGGTGTCGCCCACATACTCGCGGGTAAAGGGGACATCCCAGCTGAAATCTATCCTGCCGCCAAGGTCCATAAGCACCATAGCCTCGCACTCGTCCATGGGGAGGGCAAAGCCGTAACGGCCGATGCCGCGCTTGCTGCCCAGAGCCTGCTTCAGGGTCTCGCCCAACGCGATGGCGACATCCTCCATAGTGTGATGCTCGTCTACCTTCAAATCGCCCCTGGCCTCTATCTGGAGGCCGATTCCGGAGTGGTGCGCTATCTGGTCCAGCATGTGGTCAAAGAAGTTCAAGCCGGTGGAGATGCCGCTCTGCAGGCAGCCGTCCAGATCCACGCTCACCCGAATCTGTGTCTCGCGGGTGTTGCGCTCAATTGTGGCACAGCGTTCGCCGCGGCGCAGATACTCGGCGATTGCCGCCCAGTCTGTCTTTTCATCCAGAATCAGCGCCCGGCAGCCAAGGTTGGCGGCCAGCTGGGCATCGGTGTCGCGGTCGCCAATCACATAGCTGGCCGCCATATAGTACTCCCCGGTGAGGTATTTGCCAAACATGCCGATGCCAGGCTTGCGCGTGGGCTTGTTATCTTCCGGAAAACTGTCATCCACCAGTATGTCATCGAACTCGACACCCTCTCCGCGCAGCGTGCGCAGCATAAGTTCCTGCGGGCCGATGTAATCTTCATATGGGAACGACGGGGTGCCCAGTCCGTCCTGATTGCTGGCCAGAACCAGTTCGTAACCGAGGCCCGCAATGGCCTTCAGGCCAGATATCGCCCCCGGCACGAATTCGAACTTCTCAAAAGAATCCACCTGCTCGGAGGGCTTGGGCTCCACCAGTATGGTGCCGTCACGGTCTATGAAAAGGACTTTCTTACTCATAACTGTAAATGCATTTTTCCAGTTTTATATTCTCTGCGGGAGTTCCCACTGTTATGCGCAGACACCCCTCGCACAGGGCAACCCGGCTGCGGTCGCGCACAATCACACCCTGCTCCAGCAGCGCGTTATACAGGCCGCGGGGGTCGGTGACCTTAATCAGCAGGAAGTTGGCATCGGAAGGATAAACCTTCTGTACGCAGCCCGCCGACGGCAATTCGGCCGCCAGACGGTCGCGCTCCGATACAATCTCCGCCACCTGCGGCGCGATATCGCCGTTTAGTTTCTCCAACGCCAAGGCGATGGTGTCGGTGCCGATGTTATACGGATATTTCACCTGCTTGAATATCGATATGATGTAAGGGCTGGCCATCGCCAGACCGATGCGCAGCCCAGCCATACCCCACGCCTTGGAGAGGGTCTGAAGCACAATCAGGTTGGAGTACTTCTCCAGCAGCTGCAGCACGCCCGGCTTGCCGGAAAAGTCGATATACGCCTCGTCCACCACCAGAATTCCGCCAAATGCAACCGCCAGCCGCTCTATTTCAGAGACGGCGAAAGCATTCCCGGTAGGGTTGTTGGGAGAGCAGATGAACATCAGCTTTGTGTTGCTGTCGGCTGCCCCCAGCATCTTCTCCACCGGAAGGGCAAATGTCTCCGGCTCCAGAAGAACCATGCGGCGCTCCACATTGTTAATGTCTGCGCACACGCTGTACATGCCGTAGCTGGGGGCCATTATCACGGCGTTGTCCCGCCCCGGCTCGCAGAACACGCGGTAGCAAAGGTCTATGGCCTCGTCGCTGCCGTTGCCCAGAAAGAGCCGCTCCGGCGCCACCCCCTTGAGGGCCGCCACGCGGGAACGCAACTGCTCTTTCAAAGCGGTGGAGGGATAGCGGTTGATGCCGTTGTCGTACGGATTCTCATTGGCATCCAGCAGGATGCCCAGCTCCCCCTTGTACTCGTCCCGGGCGGTGGAGTACGGCTGCAGCGCCGCGATGTTCGGGCGGACCAACTGTGATATATCTTTCATCGTTCCAATCTGATTCTAACTGCGGCAGCGTGAGCGTCCAGCCCCTCCGCCTCCGCCATGGTGGTAATGGTCTTGCCAAGTGAGGCCAGCCCCTCGCGGGTGAGCTCCTGGTAAGTAATCGAGTGCATGAAACTGTCCAAGCCGATGCCGCTCCAGGCGCTTGCCAGACCCATGGTGGGCAGCGTGTGATTGGTGCCGGAGGCATAATCGCCTGCACTCTCTGGCGAATAGTGACCGATGAACACGCTGCCGGCGGCGGTTATCTTCTCCGCGATGTCCCAGGGGTTGCGGGTGGCGATAATCAGGTGCTCTGAAGCGTATGCATTGGCAAAGGCGACGGCCCGATTGTGATCTTCCATAACCACTATCCGGCTGTTGCCCAGCGCCTTCTGGGCGATATCCCTGCGGGGGAGCAGCGCCAGCTGACGGTCTACTTCTGCCTGTACCTTTGCGGCGAAATCGCTGCTCTTGCATACCAGTATAGCCTGACTATCGGGGCCATGCTCCGCCTGAGAAAGCAGGTCGGAGGCTACGAACCGCACATCTGCGGTATCGTCTGCCATAACCATCACCTCGGAAGGACCGGCCGGCATATCTATGGCCACTCCGGTGGCGGCCACCAGCTGTTTGGCCTTGGTCACATAGCGGTTGCCGGGGCCGAATATCTTATTTACCGGGGCGATGGTCTCAGTGCCGAACGCCATGGCGGCGATGGTCTGGGCCCCGCCCAGCGAGTATATCGTATCCACTCCGCATACCGACGCGGCGTAGAGCACCGACGGCGCCACTTTTCCGTCACGGCCGGCGGGGGTGCAGAGTACTATTTCGCGGCAGCCAGCATTCTTAGCGGGAATGGCCAGCATCAGCAGCGTGGAGAAGAGCGGAGCGCTGCCGCCGGGGATGTACAGCCCCACCCTCTCTATCGGCAGGCTGCGGCGCATGCAACGCACGCCGGGCATGGTCTCTACCTCCACGGGAGCGGGCTTCTGCGCGCTGTGAAACGCACGGATGTTGGCCGCCGCAGCCGCTATGGCCTCCTTTACGGCGTCGCCAACCTCGTTTGCCGCAGCAGCGATTTGCTCAGAGGAGACCAGGAATGGATTAGATGCCTCGACTCCGCTCGGCATCTCTCTCCCTTCCACTTCCCGCGTAATCTCCACCAACGCGGCATCGCCGCCGGTGCGCACGCGGTCCAGGATGGCGCGCACCCGCCCTTCTATCGCGGCATCATCTGCCACAACGCGGGAGCACAGCCCCTTCCACTGTCCCTGCGGGGGATTTATAACAATATCCATCAGTCTATCACTTTATCGAGGTGCAACACCAGAATACCCTCTGCGCCCAGCGCCTTGAGACGCTCTATCTTGTCCCAGAGCTCACTTTCCAGCACCACGCTGTGCAGGGAGCACCACCCATCTGCCGCCAGCGGCATCACGGTGGGAGAACGCATCGCCGGCAGTATCTTCACCGCTTCAGAGACCTTGTCGGTGGGGATATTCATCAGTATATATTTCTTGCCGGTGCTCTCCATAACCGCGTCAAATCGGAACAGCATCTTGTCCAGAATCTCGCGCTTTTCCGGCTCCAGGTCGCGGCGGGCAATCAGCACCGCCTCGCTCTCCAACACCGTCTCCACCTCTTTGAGGCCGTTGGAGACCAGTGTACCGCCGCTGGAGACGATATCGAATATGGCGTCTGCGATGCCGGCGGCGGGAGATATCTCCACCGAGCCCATTATCTTGGTGATTTCAGCCTTCACTCCGTTGGCGGCCAGCCACCTGCTCAGCACTTCCGGATAAGAAGTGGCGATGCGCTTGCCGGAGAAGAACTGCGGACCGGTGTATTCCTGCTCCTTGGGGATGGCGAGCGACAGACGGCACGCCCCGAACCCCATTTTGCGCACCACCTCAACGTCGGCGCCCGTCTCGGTCACCTCGTTTAAGCCGACGATACCCAAATCTGCACTACCGCCGGCCACCACGCCGGGGATATCATCGTCGCGCAGATAGAGCACCTCCAGCGGAAATCCCGCCGCCCGTGCCAGGAACTTGCGTTTTACCTCGTCTATCTTTATTCCCGCCTCACGCATCAGCGCCAGCGAATCTTCGCTCAGGCGTCCCTTGGATTGAATTGCGATTCTTATCATATCTGTATCCCTTTAAAAAAAGACTTGCCGCTGGACAGGTCCGGGGCAAGTCTCATATTGCTTACAATTTGTCACATACCGAACCTATACCTCTTGCTGAGGGTGATGATGGTGACGGGTATGTGCAAATGAAAAAACCATTATACGTGTGTTTCTGCAGCAAAGGTACAATTACTTTTTTTATTTACAAATCGTAACTGAAAATATATACGGGACCCATCAGGCCGGAGGGCTGCAGCGGCGAATCGGCGCTCCAGGGGTTCACGGTCATCCATACCTGACGTTCCTCTTCCGGCAGCCGCATGTCGCCTATGATGCGGTTCTGCCAGTTGTTTACCACCTCTACCTCCACGGTATTCACACCGCGGCGCAGATACGGGGTTATGTTCACGCGATACGGCGATGTCCATGCGCCGCCGGCATATTTGCCGTTGATTTTCACCTTTGCCATAACCATCACTATGCCCAGGTCCAGATATACATCGCCCTTGGGAACCTCGTACATCTCAAACTGGCTGCGGTATGTTGCCGGGCCGGAGTAATACTTTATGCTCTCGTCCAGCGCAGTGGTCCAGTCAAACAGTCCGCCTTTGGAGAGTTCACGCACCGGGCCGCGATGGGCAGGGTCGAATGCCACCGTCCAGTCCTCGCTCAGATCCACCAGAAGATTGGGACGGGGATAGTTGTGCTTATACTGGTTGCCCTGCGGTTTCTGGTCGCAGAACACCACAAAAGAGCTCTCCAGCGCCTCCAGACGCATGAACACCTTGGTACGTTCGCCATCGTCGTAGAACTCCGGCAGGGCGTGGATCTCTCCGGTAAGTGGATTCCACAGCTGCGGTGCGCGTCCGCTCACCCTGAAGGTGGCATTGAACTCCACGGAGCGGTCCATCTGATTGGATACAAAGTAGATGTCGCCGGTGGGCAGCGTGCGGTGTATGAATTTGATATCGGCGTAGCGGTCGTCGGTGGCAAAGTCGGGCAGCAGCCCCTTCTCCTCGAATATCTTGGAGATGGACACGCCATCGGCATACACCTTGCCGCCACCATAGGGCATCGCTTGGCGCGTACCGTTGCCCCAGAGTTCAGTGGCCAGACTCTTCACCTGAGCATCCGCCTCAGGATAATTCTGCAGACTGGGAGACACCTCCGGAGCGGGACCCAGCACAGTGAGTCCGTCGGCCACCAGAGATTTTATCTTGGCGAGCACTTCGGGCCGCATGGTCTTCTGGCGCGGCAGCACCAGCAGGCCGTAATTCATGCCGTCGGGCAGCATCAGGCGGCCGTCCTTCACGGTTGCGCTGTTGAGCAGCACCTCCGCGTTGATGTAGTCAAAGGAATAGCCGAACGGCAGCTCCGGGTCGCAGACGCCGGTCATCTTGGGGGTGTCCTCGCCAATGAAATATGCCACATCGGCCTCATAAAGGCCCTGCTGGAGCATCAGGTTGCATCGCTTGATATAGCTGCCAAATACGTCCATGTGGCTGAACCAGATGTTCTTGCGGTTGAATTCGTTGCCAAACCATGCGTCCACGCCGGGGTTCTTGTCCTCGTAAGGCTGCTGGATGTAGAGGTGGAGCAGCGTGGAGTTGATGCCCTCAGTGAAGAAGCGGTCCAGGCGCTGCTTCATTATGCGGGGGAAGCGGCTGAACACGGGGCCGCCGCTGGTGCAGCTCTCCGCCCACACCTTGCGCTTGCCGTAGATGTGCGCGCAGGACGATGCGGCGCGGTTCTCTATGTCGCCCAGCGAGCCTTCGCTCCAGAACTCACCAGCCACCTCGTCGCTCTGGCCGCCGTACTGCAGGAACTCGCCGGGGAAGCCCCAGTGGCCGTAGCACTCCAGCCAAGTGGTGAGGCCGTGCTTGTTGCTCTCTTCGCGCAGACCCGCCACATAATCGTATGCCACACGGTCGGCAATCAGGCGGCGCAGATCCCACAGGAAGCGGTCGCTGAGGTCGCGGCTGCCAACCACCTTGCCGCTCAGGGCGGGGAGATATGGGGTCGGGTCGTAGCCGTAAGTCTCCTTGAAACTGTCGGCCATATCGTCGGTCCAGTCCATACCGCCAGTCTCGTAGCTGTCTTCCACAACCACCTTGAAGGTGGTGCGGTCTTCTGCGGGGATGCGGCGGAGAATCTCGCCTATGAAGTTGTCAAAATGATACTTGATATGCTCCTTGCTCATCTTGTCTATCTCCAGACCCGTACCTTCCGGCGATGCCGGGGCGTTGGTCTGGCCGGTGGTGCGCATCGCCAGTCGGGAGATGGTCCAGCGTCCCTGCGGCGCGTCCCAGTTGAGCACATCGCCGTCCATCTTGTCCGTGAGGTCAATCACCTGCTCCGGGTCTATGCAGGCCTTGGGCGATGCCTCCGGCTGCTCGCGCCACATGTAGGCGTCCCACATGGGGAGCGGGGTCTGGAACATCTTGCCCAGAGTCTTCTCTGCATAGCGTTCCACAAGGGCGGCGGGGGTAATTTCCACGTCAAAGGACCCTGCGCCGGGTTCCGACAGCTCCAGACGGAACATGTAGCAGTCGGTCTGGGGCAGTGCCAGAACCACCGGTGCGTACGGGAGATAACCCACATTGATGCTGGGGTTGCTGCGGTCCAGGTCTATGTCCACAATCGTGTGCCAGTCGCCGGTGCTGTAACCCAGCAGACGACCCTTGGCCACAATAGTGGTGTGGGGGGTGATTACCATCGAGCGGTACACCTGACCCACTTCTCCAGCCATATACACGTCAACTATCTCGCCGGGGCGCTTGTACACCGATTTCTTCATGCTCCAGACATCGTTGGCGGGATAAGCTATCACCTTCACATCGTCCATGGCGTCGGGGGCGACCTTGTCCAGAGTCACACTCATGGGGCCGCCGGGGGCGTATATGGTCTTGTCCACACAGTCCAGATAGCGCATACTCTGCTCCGGCTTCACCCAAGGGCCACCCGACTGGCTCCAGCCGGGGCAGTTGAAGATACCAATCTCAATCCCCAGCTCAGAGGCGGTCTTGAGGGCGGTGTGCATCACCTCCCACCATTCGGGGGTGAAAATCTTAATATCGCCCCAGGGGAGGTCTGCCGTTACGTTGCCGATAAAGGCGCGGTTGATGCCCACCTCTTTCATGGCCTGCAAGTCCTTCTCAACACCCTCTTTGGAAATGTTGTCGTTGACCCAGTACCAGTATACCGCCAGCTTCATGTCCTCCGGATTGCGAAAGCCCTTCTCTATGGTCTTGAAAGACTCGTTGGGACCGAAACAGGTGGGATCTGCAGTGGTTTGCTTGTTGGAGCAGCCGGCCACCGTCAGGGCCAGGACTGCGATTGCTGTGATTGAGAATAGCTTATTCATCTCTCAGGTATTATCCTTTTCTGTTATTTCAAATAGTTCAGCAGTTCTGCGGGGGTATCCACAAGCTGCTTTGCGCCGGCTACCTCAAGGGCTGCCCTGCGGCGGAAGCCCCACGTTACCAGCACATATTCCAGCCCGGCGCGCTCCGCACTCTTGATGTCTATTTCGCAGTCACCCACGTAGAGTATCTCGGAACGGGAAATGCCGGGGGCGCTGTGCGCAATCGCATCGTCTATGATGCCCGGCTCCGGCTTCAGCGGGCCGCCCGGCTTCTGCCCTTCCACCGCCGCCCAGCGTATCTGCGGGTAGAAGTGAGGTATCAGGAACTTTGCCCCGTCGTCAAACTTGTTGGAGGCCACCGCCAGGGTCACGCCACGCTTCTGTAGCTCTTCCAGCAGTTGGGGCATGCCGTTGTAAGGGTGGGTCTCCCGGGCCAGATTGGCGCGATAGTAACCCAGATAGATGTCCCGTGCCGTATCCACAAAAGCCTCGTCTGCAGCCTTCTCCGCGGGAAGGGCCCGCTTTATCAGCATCCTGCTGCCGTCGCCCACAAACTTTTCGTAATCGCTCAGGGCCCACTTGGGCAGGCCGTAATACTCCAGCATCTCGTTGCACGCACTGCCGATGCCGCCAATGGTGTTCAGCACGGTGCCGTCCAGGTCAAAAATCACCAGTTTCTTCATAGTACCCACAAAAATAGTAAATTTGGGCGATGATGCCCAAAACTCTCATTTCACTCTCCGGCGGCGTGATTTCCAACCCGCTGCGCAGGCTCGCCGCTCCGGTGGATTTTGAGCTTCGCGAGGGGGAGAGCATCGCCCTGGTAGGACCCAACGGCAGCGGCAAGAGCACCGTGCTGGAGATGCTCCGGGGCGGGTTTTTCCTGCGCGAAGGGACCCTGCAGCACAACCTGAACGACGAAAGTTACCGCGCCATCCGCACCGTGGAGTTCGACAACGCCTACTCTACCAGCGAGACTCAGTACTATTACCAGCAGCGCTGGCAGGCATTCGAGCGGGAGGCGTCCCCTCTGGCTGGCGAACTGCTTTCAGAGGCCGGAGACGACGCGTGGCAGCAGCAGCTGTTCGATATACTAAACATCACTCCGCTGCTGTCCAAAGAGATAATAACCCTCTCCAGCGGCGAACTGAGACGGTTTTCCATAGCCAGGGCGCTGCTTCACCGGCCGCAGGTGCTCATTCTTGAGAACCCCTTCATTGGCCTTGACCCCCCTACACGCCGGTTGCTGAACAATCTGATGGACAGCCTGTCCTCTACCCTGGGCATCAGTTTTATCATCACGCTCACCTCAGCGGAGCAGATTCCGCAGGTGGCGACGCACGCCTATTTCATGGATGGCGGCCGCATATCCGCCAAGATGACCGCAGAAGCGGCGAGGGCCATCTGCACACCGGGTCACATCGTCTCCAAAAACGACGATGCCGCCAGCTTCTTCCACCCCGCGCCCGCGTTTGACACCGTGGTGGAGATGCGCCGCGTAAATATCGCTTACGGCCCGCGGCAGATATTCCGCGACCTCAACTGGAAAGTGCGCAGCGGCGAAAAGTGGAACGTGACGGGACCCAACGGCAGCGGCAAGAGCACCCTGCTGAGCCTGGTGAATGCCGACAACCCCCGCGCCTACTCGCTGGACATCACCTTGTTCGACCGGCGGCGCGGCACCGGAGAGAGCATCTGGGACATCAAGCGGCACATCGGCTTCCTCTCCAGCGAGATGCACAGCAGCTTTATCACCTCCGACACGGTGCTGGAGATTATCCGCGGCGGCATGACAGACCGGTATGGTGACTGTGAGAGATCCCTCGACTACGCTCGGGATGACAGTGTCATGTCGACCAAGGCCGCCAGGCCGCGTGGAGACATCTCATGCGCCTCTGAAGACCCAGCAAATGCCAACCTGATGCGTTGGCTGAAACTCTTCGGGGCTGAAGACCTGGCAAACCGCCGTTACAACACCCTGTCCAGCGGCGAACAGCGCTACATACTGCTGATACGCGCCTTTGTGAAAGACCCCGACCTGCTGATCCTGGACGAGCCCTTCCAGGGCCTCGATCCGGAACGCCGCCGCCGTGCCGCCGCCGTGATAGAGGCGTTCTCCGCCGCAGAGAATAAGACCCTGCTGTTTGTAACCCACTATATAGAAGAGGTCCCCGGCGTGGTGACAAACACCCTGCAACTATAGCGAAACCATCCGAAACAAATCGTTACGTTTTTCATTGACCGTTTCGACATGTCTTTCTATATTTGTAATTGGATAGGATAATTGGGAGATAAAGCCCGAAGGGCGACAGTAAGTCCCTTCCCCGAGGGAAGGGATTTAGGGATGGGGATACGTTATAGCTCTTTGTGCATTGTGAATAAAGTTTCGCAAGTAACACAACGCACAATTGATAACCGAATAGAATCTTGCGAAACTTTAGAACAATGAACAAAAGAGTTTTAGTTACAGGCGGCTGCGGCTTCATCGGCTCGCACACCTGCGTAGAACTGGCCCAGGCCGGTTACGAACCGATTATCGTGGATAACCTCAACAACTCAGAGCGCTCTGTGGTGGACGGCATCAGCACCATCATAGGCCGCCCGGTAAAGTTTATAGAGGCCGACTGCTGCGACCCGGTGGCCATGGAGAAAATCTTCAAGGAGAACGACTTCTCTTCCATTATCCATTTTGCCGCATTCAAGTCTGTGAACGAGAGCTCTGTAAAACCGCTGGAGTACTTCAAGAACAATCTGGGTTCGCTTATCAACCTGCTCACCCTGATGCGCGACCACAACGTCCCCAACATCGTGTTCAGCTCCTCCTGCACGGTATACGGCCAGGCAGACAAGCTTCCGGTTACAGAGAAGACCCCCCGCAAGGAGGCCACTACCCCTTACGGACTCACCAAACAGATGTGCGAGGACATTCTCAAGAACACCGCCGCCGCATATCCCCAGCTCAAGACCATCGCGCTGCGCTACTTCAACCCCATCGGGGCGCACCCCAGCGCACTTATCGGCGAGCTGCCCCGCGGCATCCCCAACAACCTGCTGCCCTATGTAACCCAGACCGCAGCCGGCATCCGCGAGTGCCTGAGCGTGTTCGGAGACGATTACAACACCCCCGACGGCAGCTGCATCCGCGACTACATTGATGTAACCGACCTGGCAAAGGCCCACGTATGCGCCGTGAACCGCATGATAGAGGGCAAGAGCAAGTCGGGCTACGAAGTGTTCAACGTAGGCACCGGCAACGGCGTCTCCACACTCCAGATTGTGAAGACATTCGAGAAGGTGAACAACCTCAAGCTCAATTACAAGATTGCCGGCCGCCGCGAAGGCGACATCGAGGCCATCTGGGCCGACCCCACCTACGCCAACGAAGAACTCGGCTGGAAAGCCGTCCGCCCTCTGGAAGATACCCTCAAGAGCGCATGGCAGTGGCAGCAGAACCTCGCCAAGAAGAAATAGAAAAAACCGGGGCTTGACCCCGGTTTTTTAATACCTGTAATATTTACGGGAAAGTTCCAGATACGCCTCCTTGTCTACATTCCAGACGGGGAGGATGTCTTCTACTCGGTATCGTTTGGTGAACAAGGGGATTATCTTATCGCCGCCCATCACCTTGTTCAGCGACGCAAGCTTGGTAAGGTCACCGCCCATCGGCTTGCGATCGGGATACATGGCGTGCAGCTCCTGAATCACATAGAACTGCAGCAGAGCGGTGGGTGCAACATGATAATCTGTAAAGTAGAACTGGACACCCTTTAGCAGTTTGCCGGCCGAGCCGCCGTAGAACGGCTTATAATAAATCGGCCTGAAGCGGACGCCGGGCAGTTCCAGGGCGTTAAGGCGCGCCGCGAACTCTTCAGGGCTCTTGATCCACTCTGCCGCGAAGGTCTGGAACGGCAGTGTGTACCCCACGCCGATGTTCACAAAGCCCCCCATATCGCCGGCGATGCCGGAGCAGGGATATGCCAGTGCCGATTCAAACTGCGGGATGTGGGGCGATGTCATTACCCACGGCAGCCCGGTGTCACTGAACAGCATGTTGCGCTTCCATCCCTCCATCTCTATCACGGTGAGTTTGCACTTCACAAACTTCTCGTTGCCCTTCTGGCCGCGGTTCATCCCCTCTTCGTTTATCATGGTGGCCAGCTCGCCCACGGTGAGGCCGTGGACGTACGGAATCCTGTACATTCCGATAAAAGAGAAGAAGCCGTCCTGCACCAGCGGGCCGTCTACCTGAATGCCGCCCAGCGGATTGGGGCGGTCCAGCACCATCACCTCAACGCCGGCTTCGCCGCAGGCGGTCATTACCAATCCCAGCGTGCTTATGAAAGTGTAGCTGCGGCTGCCGATATCCTGAATGTCGAACACCATTACGTCCAAACCCTTCAGCATCTCGGGAGTCGGCTTGCGGGTCGCGCCGTAAAGAGAATATACCGGCAGGCCGGTGGCGGGGTCACGCGGTTCGCTGGTCACATGGTCGCCGGCATGCTCGCTGCCGCGCACACCGTGTTCCGGGCCGTAAAGCGCCACCAGATTCACTCCGGGGGCGGAGGCCAGGATATCCACGGTGCTCACCAGGTTGCGGTCAACGCCGCTGGGGTTGGTCACAAGCCCCACTCGCTTGCCCTGCAGCTGCGCGAAACCGTTCTCCATCAGCACTTCTATGCCGGTCTTCACGGTAGTCGGAGCATCCTGTTCCTCGTCAAAGAAACCGGTCTGCTGGCCGCGCGCGCCGCATCCGGCAAACAGAGCCAGCGCGAATAATATCAGTATTCGTTTCATTCTAAGCCGATTTTGTTCCAAAGTCCTCCGGAATCTGCTTGCGCACAAGCAGGGTGGCGATAATGCCGGGGATGGTGCATATGCACGCCCACACAAAGAACATGGTGTAGCCGATATGATCCGATATCCAGCCGGCAACCATGCCGGGGAGCATCATGCCCAGCGCCATGAAGGCGGTGCCGATGGCGTAATGAGCTGTCTTGTGCTCTCCCTGAGCGATGTAAATCAGATACATGGTGTATGCGGTGAAGCCGAATCCGTAGCCGAACTGCTCCAGCGCCACGCATACCGATACCAACGGCACACTGCTGATTTTCAGCGCTGCCAGCAGCACGTAGAGCAAATCGGGCACGTTGATGGCCAGCGCCATGGGGAGTATCCACTTCTTGAAACCGGCACGGGAAATTACGATGCCGCTGAGCACGCCGCCCAGCAGCAGAGCAATCACGCCCAGAGTGCCGTATATGCCACCCACGGCGGCAGTAGAGAGCGACAGTCCGCCCGCATCCGGAGTGTCCAGCATGAACGGCTGCGCAATCTTGACCAGCTGGCTCTCTCCCAGGCGATATGTCAGCAAGAAGAAGAGTATCAGCCAGATATGGGGCTTCTTGAAGAAGGTGGCGAAGGTGATGCCAAAGTTCTTCCAGATGGTGGCGGCATTGATGTCGCTGCGGGGGGAGTCACTGGCCGGCTTGGGGAGGATGAAGCGGTGGTAAATGGTCAGCGCCAGAAAGATGCCCGCCAGCAGATAGAACGCCAGGCTCCAGGCCAGGGCCACTTTGTTACCGGCGGCAGATCCCTCGACTACGCTCGGGATGACAGAAGGGTCTGCGCTCGGGACGGCAGAGGCTGAAGAACCCAGTCCCGGGAACAGTTTCCCCTGCTCTATCCAGCCGGCAAACATCACCAGCAAGCCCTGTCCGAATATCATAGCCACGCGGTAGAAGATGTTGCGGATGCCCACAAACAGGCTCTGCTCCTTCTCCTGAAGGCCGTGCATGTAAAAACCGTCGGCGGCGATGTCATGGGTGGCGGAGGCGAACGCCAGCAGCCAGAAGAAGGCCAGCGTCACCTGCACCCAGTGGGCGGTGGGGATGAAGAACGCCACCCCCGCGAAGGCCGCGGCTATGAGCGTCTGCATGGAGTTGACCCACCAGCGCTTGGTCTTGATGAGGTCTATGAACGGGCTCCAGAGCGGCTTGATGACCCAGGGCAGATACAGCCATGAGGTATACAGGGCTATCTGGGTGTTGCTCAGACCCATCTTCTTGTACATTATCACGGCGACGGTCATCACCGCCACATAGGGCAGTCCCTCTGCAAAGTAGAGGGTCGGAATCCATGCCCAGGGATTGCGCTTGCGTTCTATTGCGTTCATTTAGTAGATGTTTTTCAATGACGAGTTCGGGTAGTAATGCTGCAGGATGGCGCGGTAGTCGTAGCCACGGGCGCCCATGGCGGCAGCGCCAATCTGGCAGAGGCCCACGCCGTGTCCCCAGCCCGCCCCGCAAAGGATGAACCCTGCGGGGAGAGATCCCTCGACTTCGCTCGGGATGACACCTGTGTCATTTCGACCAAGGCCGCCAGGCCGCGTGGAGAAATCTCTCTCTACTACGAATGCGGAGCTGTACAAATGGCTGCGGGAGAGGGTCCTGCGGATTTCGAGCTCCTTGCCGATGATCCTGGTCTTTTTGCTGCCGACAATCTTCAGGCGACAGATGCGGCCGGAGACGCCCCGCTCCAGCGGAATCAGGTCGCGGATTTCTCCGTAATCTTCTCCGGTTCGTTCCAAAATAATCTGGCGCAAATCTTCTGCAGTATATTTCACCTCCCAGCGGTAAAAGTCCTTGGTCTCGCTGTCGTAATCTTTGAGGACCTGACCCAGCAGGCGCTTGCTGCGGGTGTTGCAGAATGCGCGCGGATGGGTCAGAATCCAGCGGCGGGCCGCAGTCTCGCCCCGCAGGTCAATGGTCTCCTGAGTTTTATAGTCGCGGGCGTTTTTCAGATACGGCACCTGTTTGTCTTCCCAGCAGTACTTGAACTCTTCCAGGGCGCCGCCGCAGCACTTGGAAAAGCGGGCGTCGCACACCCGACCATCGTACCACAGCACCTGGCCCCAGGTGGCCTCTATCACGCGATTGGTCTTGCGTATCATGGCGGCGTTACCTTGCGGAATGCCCTGGTAGCGCTGACAGTGGTCATCTGCGCAGAAGTCGAACCATTCGTGGTCCTCGCGGTCTTGCCAGCGGATCAGCTCATCAGGGGTGTCGCACACTACGGAAGAATACCCTTCGCGCACCTCATCCCGTTTGTCCAGCTGAGCCAGCAGCCACGAGCGGGAAATCACCGCGTGCGCCTTCAGAAACTCAAAACCGGCCGTGGGGGACATCTCGGAGGCAATCACGCACTGCAGATAATCTTCTATACCCACCACGTTTATGGCTACCACACACCCCTCGCGTGCAATCAGGCGCAAGTCGCCGGGGAAGCACTGGTCCTGATACCGCTCCCAGTGGAACCCCTTGCCTATCTTGACGTTTTTCAGGGTGAAGAAAGATCCCTCCGCTCCGCTCGGGTTGACAGAAGCGGACATGACATCCGCCGTAAAATACCACTCTTCGCGGGCTTCACCGTCTATCACCACGAGGCCGTCATGCTCCGTGGCGACATAGTCCCGCCCGAAGCAGAACTCCACCCGCGGCGCGGACAGAATCCCTACGCTTATCGTGCGCTGTTTTCCGCTATGCGTGCCTGAAGTTCCCATGTACGCAGCCTGTCTTTGTATGTGTTATAACGATTGGCGGTCTCCACGTCCAGCGACGCATCCGAATTCCCCTCCCAGCGGCGGCAGAAGTACATCACGTCGTATATGCGGCCTATGCGGTAGTGGCGGCTGATACGCAGCGCCACGGCATAATCCTCGCCGTATTTGGTGGTGGGGAAAGTCATCTCGCGCACCAGCGGGGTGTAAAATCCACGCGGCGCGCCCAGACCGTTGATGCGCAGGGCGTTGTTGCGGCCGTTGTCGGGGGTCCACTCGCGGTGCTCTATGGGGGCCATGTCGGCCGGCTTCATGGCAAAATCGGTAATCTGATATGAACCTATCACCATGGCGCAGTTCTGGGCGTAGAACGCACTCACAAACTTCTGCACGGTGTCGGGGCCGCTGTAAACATCGTCTGAATCCAGCTGCAGCGCAAATTTGCCGCACTTGGGGTGATGCAGCGCGGCGTTCCAGTTGCCCCCGATAGCATGATATGTCTTGTCCTGGGCTATGTAGACCAGTTTATCCGGGTTCTCCTCCGCCAGCTTTGAAATAATCTCCGCCGTACCGTCGGTGGAATTGTCGTCCACCACAATCACGTTGTACGGGAAGGTGGTCTTCTGGTCCAGCGCGCTGCGGACGGCGTCCGCAATGGTGCGGGCGCGGTTGCGACACGGAATCACCACCGATGCCTCAAATTCGAACTTCTCTGAATTCAGGTCGACCTCTTTGAACGATGGCGCCAGATAGCCGCCGATGGCCTTCAGGTGCGCTGTGCACGCCGCCTCCATCTCTATCTGAACCTCGCGGTTGCGCGGGTTCACATAGTCGAACAGCTTCTCGCCAAACTTGCGGGAGTCCAGCTCGACATCGTAATACAGAAACTCATTTATGTGGACGATGCCGCCCAGGCGCGACACGCGCAGCCGCAGGTCGTACATACCGGCAAACTTGTAATCCACGTCCATCTGCGCCACCGCCTGCTTCAGCGCGGAGGTGCGGAACACCAGCACGCTGCCAAAGTCAAAGTCGTCCCGCAGGCTGCCTGCCTGATAATCAATCACCGGCGCCTGGCTCTCCTGGCCGTTCTCCAGCTTAAAGCGGTCGCCGTAAAGCATCACGGCATTCGTATCGCCCGCAATCTGCAGCATGCGATGCAGCGCGTGATGCACAAAAATCAGCCGGGTCGGCTTGATGTAAATCAGGGTGTAGGTGCCGGTGGCATCGGCCGCAATACGGCGCATGGCCGCGGTGCTGCGTACATCGGCGGTGTATAACACGCCGTCCACCAGCGGGTTCTCCCGCAGATGCTCAGCGGTGGAGGTATCGTCGGTGGCTATAAAACAAGTTATTCTATCTTTCATCTCTGTAAAAAGTCTCTACTGCTATTCAAAGGACATGGGGCCAAACCAGGTGTTCCAGTTGGCACTAGCGTTGCCGCCATAAGAATAGCCTATGAATTGCGGTTCACTGAATCGTATATGACCCTCGCCGTCGCCGCTCACACCCATGTTGCCCAGGCAAGGTATCACCCCCTGTACATTGCCAAGATAGGTGAAATTTTTACCGTCGGGCGATGTCCACACAGCCACTGCGCTGTTGGAACGGTAACGGTAGTACGTATGGAAGGCGTAGAACAGATCGCAGTCTTCTACATATTTGATGTCGCAACTGTCGGCATTGCCAAACTGCGTCTTGTCTATCACTTCGCCGTAAATGGTAAGATTGCCCGGCCAGTTCTCAGACAGCGGAGCAGTAGCCAGACGTGTTGTGGGACACTCTTCAGCGTCCCCTTCTATCCATGAATAATAGAAATACACTGTGTTATCCTTCACCACGATGCTCGGTTCGCCCGCACCCCACTGGCTGGTGGTGCCGGTGAATGTAATCACCTTGGCGGGCTCGCCGCCCCACCCGCTGCCGTTCCACTTGTACCACGGGCCCACCGGGGTGCTGCTGCGGGCCACGTAACAGTGGTTGTAGGTCCCGCCGTATTTGCTCGGAGCGCTGGTGTAAGCCAGATAATACCATCCGCCAAAATGAGCGGCGCCTGGGTCGCATACAGAATAGTGGTCCTCGCTCCCTTCTGTGGGGTACATCACGTCGCGCTCTTTGCTCCATGTCGCGCCGTCGTCGGTGCTGCGGTAATAGACAAAGCTGTCCACAAAATTGCTGCTGTTGTATGCAGAGCCGCGCAACTTGGCCTGGAAGTTATAATCGGACGCCAGGGCGCCGTCCAGATAAGACCTGGAATCGGTAAGGTAGATAGTGCCCGCCCCGGGATACTTGTACGCGCCTACTCCCTCGGAAGCGCCGGTTGCAGTCCACATATATTCGCCGGGCTCCATCCAGGTATGGTTGCCGTCCTTATAAACGCTGTACCGGGTACCGGAGGATGTCAGTTCCTTGGTGTTGTTTATCACTAAAGTATTCAGCGGAGCCGCAGCCAGAGTCGCCGCGTAAGAGCCCGCCCACTTGTATAGTTTCAAGGTCACCGCATCGGCAGTGGTGCCGGTGCCGTAAAGGCTCACCATAACCCGCATGAAGCGGTGCTGCGTGTTGAAATACTGCGCAATGGTGTGTCCGTGCAAGCTCACTTTGGTACGGCTTCCCGTCTCCTGATAAGTGAGGTCGCTGTTGGAATTCAGATATCTCACCCCCTCCTTGGTTGTCCACATATCCAGCGACCCGTCGCTGTTGCGGATAATGCTGGGGCCGTATCTGTAATTGAAATTACCGGTGCTGACAAACACATCCTTACCTCCGGAGGCCTTAGGCATGGGAATATTCCCGTTCTGATGTATGTCAAGCTGCACGCTGGGCACTCCCTGCCCGTTGAAGGTGACCGTTGCGGAACGGTCTGTGGCAGAATTGCTGTTGCTTGCCACCTGGATATAATAAATATTATCGCCGGTGAGGGTGACACTCACCCAATTGGCATTGCAGGAATAATTAAACGCAACGTTGGTGTACACCGTAATAACTGCGGAACCGCCGTCGTGTGCAAAATCCAGATAATCGTTGGAGAGGTACATATACTTCTCCTCCTCTGCCTGCGTGAACACTATCTGCGTGGAGTATATGCCGGAAGAAATGGTGGCCGTGGCCGTGCGCTGATCCCCGTGATTTATCTCAGCAAAGAACACCAGCTGGTCTGTACGCACCGCCTTGGTGCCCACAAACTGCAGCCATGAGGCATCAGTAACAACGGTATAATCTGTATTCGTGAACAGCCCAACTACGATTTCTCCACCCTCTCTATCCACCTGAACCGCCTTGTTCACAGGCACCAGCATGGGCTGACCCGTCTGAGAGACGCTCACCGTTGCGTTGAGTCCGCTGCCGGAGAAGGTTACGGTGGCTGCGCGGTCGGAGGCTCCGGTATTGGCCGCGGCGGTGATGGTATAACTGTTGTCCGACCCCTTGACGGCAGTCACCCAGTTTGCGGACGTCAGCACAGAATAGCTGACATTGGAGACGACGGTTACTGCGGCACTGCCCCCTTCATATGTGAAGGCCAGCTGCTGCGGCGCCACCGCCAGCATCGGTTCCGTCCCCTCCTGTATGAAGATGATCTCCACCGAAACATCATCGGCGGTGATTATGGCACTTGCCTGACGCGACAGCCCCGAATTGGCATCCACATCAAAGGCGAGAGTTTCCGAACGGATGGCCTTGGTGCCGACGTAATGCAGCCAGGAGGCCGTGGTGGCCACGGAATAATCTGCGTTGGTGGTGACACGGACGGTATAGCTGCCGCCGGAAACCGGCACCTGCAGCACCTGACTGTCCACCTCCAAGACGGTATGAGTAGGGGTCGTATCTATGCTCAGGCGCATCTGCACTGCAACCATACGCCCCTGCCCGTCGCCGGCAAACACTATCACCTTGTCTTCAGTTATCGGATCCGGAGCGGTTACGGTAATGGTTCCGGTAGCGCCGGAAGAAGAAACTGTCGCCTTCCAGCCGTCCCCGCACAAAACCTCAACGGTGGGATTGTCCGCGCCGGTAACGGTATATGCAACAGTCACGCTGCCGCCGCCCGCTATGGTAACGTCATCGCCCTCCAGCGCCAGAGTGAGCGCCTGATATTTAGGCATGACGATGGTAGTTCCGCTGCTCAGCGTGAATACCACCTTTGCCTCATCCTCTGTGATGCCGGTAATCAGCGCCTTGTCTACATAACCCAGATTCTGCCATGTGGCACCGCCGTCGGTGGAGACCTTCAGCACGCCGTCTTCCGCCACAAACAGGGGTACCGGCTTGCCGGGCGCTATCTCAATCCGGTTGCCGGAACCGTCCAGCAGCCATGTGCCGTTGTTCATCCAGTAGTAGCGACCGCTATCTTCGCCCACGGAAACGCCGGTGTTCTGGTTGTACACCGTCACCTCGCCGGCATTCTTGAAGGTCGCCTTGAAGCCCATCACAGTGCCGTTCTCGGCGATGGGAGTGAAGCCCACCATCTCGTCGCCCGCCTGCAGCGCCTCAATCAGCGCGGAGAGTGACTGGGCATTGGTGTTCAGGGTGGCGCAATAGGCGTTCAGGTCATCTATCTGCTTCTGGATGTCATCTATCTTGGGACCATAATCCTGGCAGGCAACCGCCATCAGAGCGGCTGCGAACACCATGGTTATGAATCGCTTCAGATGCATTATATCTCGGGACGGGGCAGCGGGTCAAGCCCTGTTACCGCCTTGCGTACAATATCGTAATAAATAAACGGATCGTTCACCGTGGTGCTGTTCTTGTGGCACTCGGTATGGCTGCCCACCACATCCGCGATGCCCCAGAAAATCGCGTCGCAGGTGTCGTCGTAAGAGCCTATCACCGCATATTCGGTTGCCTCCAACGCCCAGCGGACGCGCTTTTTCCAAGTGTCGGCACCAACGCGGAACCAGTCCTGAGGCGGCACACCGCCGTTGGGGCATGCAAAGCGCACCTTATGGTCGTAGCTCTCTGAGTAGTTGCGGTATCCCCAGCCGTCTGTGGCAGTGAACGCTATGGGTTCGTTTACCTGGCATGTGCCAATGCGGAACTGCATCAGGTTGTTCTTCTTGTTTTCCGGCGTCGATTTCAACTGGGCGGCGAATTTCGTGCCCGGAATAAACGCCACCAGCAGCGGACGATCGTCTCCATAGCCGTACTTGCGGTAATGGGGGTCCTTTGCCCAATTGTCCAGTATCTTGCCGGCGATATTGTTCCAGTATTCCATTCCCCAGGCCTGTGTGTTCCCTATAAACAGGAAATACTCCATGTCCAGCTCCGCGCACACCAGGGTTATGTTGTCCAGCATCGGCTTGAACATATACCAGAATTCGCCGCCGTCGCCGTTGTGGGCCGCAGATTCGCCGAATCCGTCCCACTGGCTGGGATTGGTAAAATCTATACCAATTACGTTGATGCCGGCGTTCTTGATATTTGTGAGGATACCGCGGGTCTGCTTTATGTCGCCGTAATTGTGGGAAGTGCGCCAGCGGTCGTTCAACATGAACATGGTGCCGTTGTTGTTGGTGCGGCAGCAGGGCATAATGTAGCACGCCACGGTGGGCAGCCCCTCCAGCTGCTTGGGGAAGCCGTCATCTTCTGCAGGCGGGGTTTCGGTGTTGCCGGGCTGTTCGTTGTTCCCGTTTTCCTCACCGTTCCCTTCGCCGTTATTATCGCCGTTCCCCTCTCCGTTATTCTCACCGTTCTGATTCTCCTCACCCGGCTCCTGAGGGTCATCCGGCACCTGCTCCTGCGGCTCCGGCTCCGGCATGTCGTGACACGCCACTGCGGCGCCAAACGCCACCACTGCAAGCACTAACAAATATGACAGAATCCGTTTCATATCGCTTTAAACGTGTAAATATACGACTTTATTTCTACTTTTGCATCGATGGAGAACGAGATTTCACGGATAGCCGGCAAACGGATACTCTTACTGGACGGCGGGCTGGGCACCATGGTACAGGCGCTCGGGCTGTCAGAGAGCGACTGGTACGGCCGCGAATTCATAGGCCACAAGTGCCCTCTGGCGGGCTGCGTGGATGTGCTGTGCCTCACCGCCCCGCGCAAAATCGCCTCCATCCACCGCGCCTATCTTGAGGCGGGCGCCGACATAATCACCACCAACTCCTTCAGCGCCAACGCCATATCGCTGCGCGAATACGGTCTGGAAGATTATGTATACAGAATCGCCCGCGCCGCCGCCTCCATAGCGCGAGAACAGGCCGATGCTTTCTCCACGCCGGAGAAGCCGCGCTTTGTGGCGGGCAGCATGGGGCCGACCTCCAAAACCGCCTCCATCGCGGCCCGGGTGGGCGACAGTGCCGCCCGCGACGTCACATTCAAAGAATTGGCGGATACCTATTACCACCAGGCTCGCGGTCTGATGGACGGCGGTGCCGACGCCATCCTGATAGAGACTGTCTTCGACACCCTGAACGCCAAGGCGGCCATCTTCGCAGTGCAGAAACTGGAGCGCGACAGCGGCCGCGAAATCCCCGTAATGATATCGGTGACCGTCTCCCAGAAGGCGGGGCGCACCCTCTCCGGACAGTCCATAGAGGCCTTCTGGACCTCCATCAGGCACGCCCGACCCATCAGCGTGGGCATCAACTGCTCTTTTGGGGCGCGCGAGATGATGCCGCACCTGGAACGGCTGGCGGCGGTGGCCGACACCCGCATCAGCGTGCATCCCAACGCCGGCCTGCCCAACATCTCCGGCGGCTACGACGAGACCCCGGAGAGCTTTGCGGCAGCCATGAGACCCTATGCAGAGCGCTCTCTGGTGAACATAATAGGCGGATGCTGCGGCACCACGCCGGAGTTTATCAGGGCGCTGGCACCCATCGCCGCGAATTATAAGCCGCGGCCGGTTCCCCAACCCGACACAGTTACCGCCGTATGCGGACTGGAGCAGCTGCGGATAGTGCCCGAGGCCAACTTCATCAACATCGGTGAGCGGTGCAACGTGGCGGGCAGCGCCAAATTCGCCCGACTGATACGCGAAGGGAACTTTGCAGAGGCGATAGAGATTGCCCACAGTCAGGCCGCAGGCGGGGCGCAGGTCATAGACATCTGCATGGACGACGGCATGATAGACGCCCCGGCGGCAATGCGCACCTTTTTGAACATGGCGGCGGGCGAAATAGACATCGCCCGGCTCCCCATGATGATAGATTCATCGTCTCTGGAGACCCTTGTGGCGGGCCTGGAGTGCTGCCAGGGCAAGCCAATTGTGAACTCCATCTCCCTCAAGGAGGGGCCGGAGGAGTTCCTCAGACGCGCCGCCCTGATCCGCTCCTACGGCGCCGCGGCGGTGGTGATGCTCTTTGATGAAAAAGGCCAGGCCACCACCTTCGAACGCAAGATACAGATTGCCGGGCGCGCATACAAACTGCTCACAGAGAGCGGCTTTGACGCGCAGGACATCATATTCGACCCCAACATCCTCTCCGTTGCCACCGGCATGCCGGAACACGACCACTACGCACTGGATTTCATAGAGGCGACCCGGTGGATAAAGGCCAACCTGCCCGGAGCCAAGGTCTCCGGCGGAGTGAGCAACCTGTCGTTCGCCTTCCGCGGCAACAACGCCGTGCGCGAGGCCATGCACAGCGCTTTCCTTTACCACGCCCGCCGCGCCGGGATGGACATGGGCATAGTGAATCCGCAGATGCTCAAACTTTACACCGATATAGAGCCGGAGCTTCTGGAGCGCATAGAAGATGTGCTCCTGTGCCGCCGCAGCGATGCATCTGCCCGGCTGGTGGAATACGCCTCGCAGCTTAAGGAGGATACCGCCGCCCCCGCGGCGCAAACGCCGGCCAACGACTGGCGCACCCTTCCGGTTTTGGAGAGAATCAGCTACGCCATGATTCACGGCATAGCCGACCATATAGAAGAAGATGCTCTGCAGGCCCTGGCGGCTTGCGGCAGCCCCATAGAGGTGATAGACAAGGTGATGATGCCCGCCATGGAGCGCGTGGGAGTGCTGTTTGGCGACGGAAAGATGTTCCTTCCGCAGGTGGTCAAGACCGCCGGCGTGATGAAGCGCGGCGTGGCCGCCCTGCAGCCGTACATCCAGGCTGGAAGTACCCCCGATGAGGAGGCCGCCGCAGGCAATGCCCCCTTTGTCACCTCGAGCGACCCCTTTGTCACCTCGAGCGAAGTCGAGAGGTCTCCCTCCCCCACTGTAATCATCGCCACCGTAAAGGGTGACATCCACGACATCGGCAAGAACATCGTCTCCGTGGTAATGTCGGTGGGCGGCTGCCACATCGTAGACCTGGGCGTGATGGTAGAACCGGAGGCCATTGTAGAGGCGGTACGCACCCACAAGGCGGGTTTCGTGTGCCTCAGCGGCCTGATTACCCCCTCTCTGGCGGAGATGATTAACGTGTGCCGCCACCTGCGCGCGGCCGGCATCACCATCCCCGTGATTGTGGGCGGCGCCACCACCAGCCCCATGCACACCGCCGTGAAGATGGCCCCCGAATACGACGGACTGGTAATCCACTCTTCCGACGCCAGCCGCAACATGCAAATAATCAACAGCCTGCAGGGCCCCGGGGCCCGCGTTTTCGCCGCCGGCATCCTCGCAGAGCAGAAGCGGCTGCGCGAGCTGTACGCATCGGCACAGGACCGCCGTCCGCTGGTTCCCTATCCTCAGCGCCTCGCAGAGGCCATAGCCGCCCGTCAGACTCCGGTAGCCGGGGGTGCCGCAGCAAAAATCGGCTCGTTCCACAACTATGAATTCGCAAAGGTGGCGCGCCATATCGACTGGGATATGTTCTGCGCTGAGTGGGGCGTGAAAGATGCGGCCGGCAAGGCTCAGCTGATTGCAGACGGCAAGAGCATGCTGGATCGCCTGCGGCGCGATGGCATCCTTGATCTGCAAGGCGTTACAGGCACCTTCCCCGTGCATGTGCAAGGCGACGACATACAGGTAGAGAACTATGTCCTACCCATGCTCCGCAACCAGACGGAGGGAGAAGAGAACCTCTCCGTGGCAGATTTTGCGGCGGCGGCCGGCACCGTGACCCTGTTTGCAATTACCGCCGGAGCGGGCCTTCAAACCTTCACGGAACAGCTGCGGCAGCAGGGCGACGAATACGGCGCCTTCATGGCCAAAGTACTTGCAGACCGCCTTGCAGAGGCGCTGGCAACTGAAGTGGTGCCGGCCACCGACGGCGAACGCCACGCATTCGGCTACCCCTCCTGCCCAGACCACTCCCTCAAGAAAGATGTATTTGAACTGCTGCAGGTGCCCACTCGCTGCGACATGCGCCTCACCGGCAGCTACATGATAGACCCCGCAGAATCCATCTGCGGCATGGCGATTCCCGGCGCCCGCTACTTTGCCGTGGGACATATCGGAGAAGAGCAGCTGCAAGATTACGCCCGCCGCCGCGGCATGTCTGAAGATACAGTCAAGACCCTCATACCCAGAAATATAAGATGAAAGTTCCGCAGATTATAGCCCAGGCCACAGCCGCCCGCCGCACCCGTTTCGCATTCGAGATACTGCCGCCCCTGAAAGGCGACGGAATAGACCCGATATACGCCAGCATAGACGAATTGCTGGAGTTTGACCCGGCATACATCAACATCACCTGTCACCGCGAGACCTTGCGGCAGAGCGTCCGCAGCGACGGCAGCGCAGAATACCACATGGAGCGCCGCCGCCCCGGCACCGTGGGTATCGCCGCCGCCATAGAGCGCAAATACGGCGTTCCGGCTGTGCCGCACCTGATCTGCGCCGGCGAATCCAAATACACCATAGAAGACCAGCTCATCGATATGGACTTTCTGGGACTGGAGAACCTGCTGGTACTCAGGGGCGACAAAATGCCCGGCGAGGCGGCCTTCCGCCCCAGCCGCGACGGTTACTCCCACGCCGCCGACCTCGTGCGCCAGGTGATGGCCATGAACCGCGGCATCCTCACCGGCCGCGACAGCGAAAGCCCTGCCGCCCGCAAAACCGGGTTCGCAGTGGGGGTCGCCGGCTATCCCGAGACCCACGCCGAGGCCGTGTCGCCGGAAGATGACATCCTCCGCCTCAAAGAAAAAGTAGACGCCGGCGCTCAGTACATCATCACCCAGTTGTTCTATAACAACACCAAGTTCTTCGATTTCGTTTCGCGCTGCCGCGCCGCCGGCATATCGGTACCCATAATTCCCGGCATCAAGCCACTTACCACCGTGCGCCAGCTCACCCTGCTGCCGCAGACCTTTGGCTGCAGCATCCCGCAGGAGCTGTCAGAAATGATTCTCGCAAATAAAGACGACGCCCTCAAAATGCGGCGGGCCGGCCTAGACTGGTGCACAGCCCAGTGCCGCGAACTAATCGCCTCCGGCGTCCCCGTGCTCCACTTCTTCCCCAACGGTCGTCCGGCCGATATCTATCCGGTGGCAGAAGCGCTGTTTTAAAGTAGCTGTCGTACGGCTTCCCAGAGTACGATGCCAACGGAGACGGAGACGTTCAGGGAGTGTTTGGTGCCTTCCTGGGGGATTTCGAGGGCCATGTCGCAGAGGTCCATGACTTGCTGCTGCACGCCGGAGACTTCGTTGCCAAAGATGAAGGCATATCGACGGCCAGGCTCCGGCCGGAAGTCCTGCAGCCGGGTGGAGTTTTCCGCCTGTTCCACGCCCACCAGCACGTACCCCTCCTGGCGCAGGCGCGTCACCGCCTCCACGGTGTCTTTGCAATGTTCCCACTCCACGCTGAACTCGGCACCCAGCGCCGTTTTGTGGATTTCCTGAGACGGCGGGGTGGCGCAGATGCCGCACAAATATATCTTCGCGATGCGGAAGGCATCGGCGGTGCGGAAGGCGCTCCCCACGTTGTGCCCGCTGCGCACATTATCCAAAACCAGGGCGAATGGCGCTTTTTGAGCATTTTTATACTCATCTACGCTAATTCTGCCCAATTCTTGGTTGTATAATTTGCGAAACATTGCTAATTTTGGCTTCTAATTCTGAAACGCAAATATAGTACAAAAACGCATGAAGCAGGATCTTCAGATTACCGGTCTGATAAAGAAGGAGTTCGAGCGCCAGAGCGAAGGCATCGAGCTCATCGCATCGGAGAATTTCGTGTCCAACCAGGTGCTCGAGGCGCTTGGCAGTGTGCTCACCAACAAATATGCAGAGGGCTACCCCGCTGCCCGCTATTACGGCGGCTGCGAGGTGGTGGACCAGGTGGAGCAGCTGGCCATAGACCGTCTGTGCCAGCTCTTTGATGCCGAATATGCCAATGTGCAGCCCCATTCCGGCGCACAGGCAAACATGGCGGTTATGATGACCTGCCTCAAGCCGGGCGACACCTTTATGGGCCTGGACCTGGCGCACGGCGGCCACCTGACCCACGGCTCTCCCGTGAACGTCTCCGGCCTGCTTTACAACGCCATCTCCTATCATGTAAATGAAGAGACAGGCTATATTGATTACGACGAGATGGAGCGCGTGGCCCGCGAACACAAGCCCAAGCTGATTATCGGCGGTGCCAGCGCTTATTCGCGTGAATGGGACTGGGCCCGCATGCGCGCCCTTGCAGATGAGATAGGCGCCCTGCTGTGGGTGGACATGGCTCACCCCGCCGGCCTGATTGCGGCACACCTGCTCAAGAACCCCGTGAAATACGCCCACATAGTTACCACCACCACTCACAAGACCCTCCGCGGCCCTCGCGGCGGCGCCATCCTGATAGGCAAGGACTTTGAGAATCCGTGGGGCGTGACCACACCCAAGGGCGTGGTTAAGACCATGGGGCAGATGATCAATTCCAGCGTGTTCCCCGGCGTACAGGGCGGCCCGCTGGAGCACTGCATCGCCGCCAAGGCGGTATCGTTCTATGAGGCTCTGCAGCCCGAATTCGTGGATTATCAGAAGCAGGTGGCAGCCAACGCCCAGGCCATGGTCAGGGAGTTCCTTGACAGGGGTTACAAGATTATCTCCGGCGGCACGGACAACCACCTGATGCTGATTGACCTGCGCACCAAGTTCCCGGAACTCACCGGCAAGCAGGCAGAGAAGGCGCTTGGCCTGGCTGCCATCACCGTGAACAAGAACATGGTACCGTTTGACAGCCGCAGTCCGTTCCAGACCTCCGGCATCCGCGTGGGCACTCCCGCCATCACTTCCCGCGGTCTCGCAGAGAAGGATATGGTATGGATTGTGGACCTCATAGACCAGGTTCTGAGCAAGCCGGAAGATGAAGCTGTGATTGCCAATATCCGTCACAAAGTGACTCAGGCAATGACGGGTATGCCTTTAAATAAATGGTAGAAAGGTCTTGCAAATAAGCAAAATAATATTACCTTTGCACGCTCAAAAATTCATTTAACACAAATTTTTTGCATTATGTCAGAGTATTTATCCGCAGACAAAAAGCAAGAGATTTTCGCAAAATACGGGAAGTCTAATGTTGACACCGGCTCTGCAGAGAGTCAAGTTGCTTTGTTTTCCTACCGTATCGCACACCTCACCGAGCATCTGAAACAGAACAAGAAGGACCACAACACTCAGCGTGCACTTCTTCGCCTGGTGGGTAAAAGACGTCAGACCCTTGATTATCTCAAGGAAGTTGACATCGAAAGGTACAGAAGCATTATCAAGGAGCTCGGTCTCCGTCGATAATCTTAGCGATACAAAAGGATTGAATCGAGGGCTGCTGCGGCAATTGACCAAGGCAGCCTCTCTTTTAAGCAGACAGGAACTATTAATAAAATATGAACGTAATTAACAAGCAGATCCTGCTGAACGATGGCAGGACAATCGAGATCGAAACCGGCCGACTGGCAAAACAGGCCGACGGCAGCGCTGTTGTAAAGATGGGTGGCACCATGCTTCTGGCCACCGTCACCGCTGCGAAAGAAGTTAAGGAGGGCACCGACTTCATGCCCCTCACTGTAGACTACAAAGAGAAGTATTATTCAGCTGGCCGTTTCCCCGGCGGATTCATGAAACGCGAAGGCAAGTCTTCTGACTATGAGATTCTTATCTCCCGTCTGATAGACCGTCCCATCCGCCCGCTCTGGCCCGATGATTTCCACCTGGAGGTGTTTGTAAACGTATGGCTGATTTCCGCAGAGAAGGACATCCAACCCGACGCACTCGCCGGCCTTGCAGCAAGCTGCGCACTGGCTACCAGCGACCTGCCTTTCGGCGGCCCCATCTCTGAGGTACGCGTAGGCCGCGTGAACGGCGAATTCAAGATCAACCCCAACTTCAGCGACATGGACAACTGCGACCTGGAGCTTATGGTTGCAGCAACTGAAGAGAACATCATGATGGTAGAGGGCGAAATGAAAGAGGTTAGCGAGCACGACATGCTCGAGGCCATCAAGTTTGCCCACGAAGAGATAAAGAAGCACTGCCGCGTGCAGAAAGAGCTCATGAAGGAGCTCGGCACCCTTGACACCAAGCGCGACTATCCTCACGACGAAGAGGACGAAGACCTGCGCAAGGCTGTACACGAGGCATGCTACAACAAGTGCTACGAGCTGGCCAAGAGCGCTAAGCCCAAGCACGAGCGCGAGGACGGCTTCAACGCTATCCGCGACGAATTCCTGGCCACCATCCCCGAGGAAGAGCTCGAGGTTAAGGAGCCCATGGTGAACCGCTACTTTGGTCACGAGCAGAAAGAGGCTATGCGTAACATGATTCTGGACGAAGGCCTCCGCCTGGACGGCCGCAAGACAGATGAAGTGCGCCCCATCTGGTGCGCTGTGGATTATCTCCCCTGCGCCCACGGTTCCGCAATCTTCACCCGCGGCGAGACCCAGAGCCTTGCAACCGTAACCCTGGGCACCAAGCTCGACATGAAAGAGATGGACGAGGTGCTTATCCAGGACGACCAGCAGTTTGTACTGCACTACAACTTCCCTCCGTTCGCTACCGGCGAGGCTAAGAGCCAGCGCGGCGTGGGCCGTCGTGAGATTGGTCACGGCAACCTGGCGATGCGCGCCCTCAAGCCCGTAATCCCCATGATGCCCGAGAATCCCTACGCAGTGCGCGTGGTTTCCGATATCCTCGAATCCAACGGTTCATCTTCCATGGCCTCCGTTTGCGGCGGCTGCCTGGCCCTCATGGACGCAGGTGTGAAGATCACCAAGCCGGTTGCCGGCGTTGCAATGGGCCTCATCACAGATGAGAAAGACCCCAACAACCGCTACGCACTCCTCACCGATATCCTGGGCGATGAAGACCACCTGGGCGACATGGACTTCAAGGTGACCGGTACCAAAGACGGTATCACCGCTACCCAGATGGACATCAAGGTAGACGGCCTGAGCTACGATGTGCTTGAGAAGGCACTGGAGCAGGCACGTCAGGGCCGCATGCACATCATGGGCGAGATGCTCAAGACCATAAGCGAGCCCCGCGAAGATTACAAGCCGTTCGTGCCCCGCATCAAGAGCTTTGAGGTTGACAAGGAGTTCATCGGTGCAATTATCGGCAAGGGTGGCGAGACCATCCAGAAGATCCAGGCAGAGACCGGCGCCGTTATCAATATCGACGAGATTGACGGCAAGGGTGTCGTGGACATCGCAACCAACGATGCAGAGGCTATGCAGAAGGCATACGACTGGATCATGGGTATCTGCGCAGTTCCCGAAGTTGGACAGGTATATCACGGCAAGGTGACTTCCATCCTGGAGTTCGGTGCATTCGTAGAGATCCTCCCCGGCAAGGAAGGCCTACTGCACATCAGCGAGCTGGACTGGGGCAAGACAGAGAAGGTAGAGGACATCCTCAACGTTGGCGACGAGGTTGACGTGAAGCTGCTGGAGCTGGATGCAAAAACCGGCAAGCTCCGTCTGAGCCGCCGCGCCCTTCTGGAGAAGCCCGAAGGCTATGTAGAGCCCGTACGCCGTCCGCGTCCCAGCGGTGACCGTCGTGAAGGCGGCCGCGGAGAGCGCCGTGACGACCGCCGTGGCGGTGACCGTCGCGACAACCGTCCCCGCAACAACGACCGTGGCGAGCGCCGCGACAACCGCGAGCACCGTCCCCGCGAGAACAAACCCGCAGAGGAATAATCACTGATTTCTCACAATAAAAAAATGCAGCCCCGAAAGGCTGCATTTTTTATTTGTCCAATTTAACGGCTAAACCATTCCGGAGAAGCCCATGAAGGCGAGGGCCATGATGCCGGCGGTAATCAGGGCGATGGGAATGCCGCGGAACGGCTTGGGGACATCGCTGATTTCCAGCTGTTCGCGGATTGCGGCAAACAGCGAGATGGCCAGGCCGAAACCGATTGCGGATGCCACTGCAAACACCACCGACTCGCCCATGTTGAGCATGTGGGCGTCACCGCCGAATGTGAACTGCTTCTGCACCACCATCAGCGCTACGCCCAGAACGGCGCAGTTTGTGGTGATCAGGGGGAGGAAGATACCCAGCGACTGATACAGCGAGGGGCTTATCTTCTTAAGGATGATTTCTACCATCTGCACCAGACCGGCAATCACCAGGATGAAGGTCACCGTTTGCATGTACACCATGTTGAGCGGAACCAGCACATAGTATTGCAGCAGCCATGTCACGCAGGTGGCCAGAGCCATCACAAAGGTCACCGCCAGGGACATGCCCACGGCAGTGTTCACCTTTTTGCTGACTCCAAGGAACGGGCAGATGCCCAGGAACTGCGACAGTACGATATTGTTTACGAATATCGCGGAGATAAGTATAAGTACGTACGTCATGATGTTACCTCCTCTGTGCAGTTAATCTGTTAAACAATGCCATCAGCAGGCCCAGCACCAGGAATGCACCCGGAGCCAGCACGAACACCAGGACTGCGTCGCCGCCCAGGAAGTTCCAGCCGAAGGCGGAACCGCTGCCCAGTATCTCGCGTACCAGACCTATCACCGTGAGCGACAGGGTGAAGCCCAGGCCGATGCCCAGACCGTCACATGCCGAATCCAGCACGGTATTCTTATTGGCGAACGCCTCTGCGCGGCCCAGTACAATGCAGTTTACCACAATCAGCGGGATAAACAGGCCCAGTGTCTCGTAAAGCGACGGCAGAAATGCCTGCATCAGCAGCTGGATGATGGTCACGAAGGCCGATATGATAACGATGTAAGACGGGATGCGCACCTTATCGGGGATAAAGCGCGCCAGCGCCGATATCACAATGTTGGAGAGGGTGAGCACCACCAGAGTGGCCAGACCCATGCCCATGCCGTTGAAGGCCGATGTAGTGGTACCCAGCGTGGGGCACATACCCAGCACCAGCACAAACGTGGGGTTGTCTTTTATCAACCCTTTGGTTATCAGTTGTAGCTTATTCATCGCTGCCTCCTTCGCCGGCCACCGGCGTAGCTGAAGTTATTGCATCGGGAGTCTCTCCCTTTGCTGCAAGAAATACGTTGTATGCCTGACGCACCGCAGATGTGAAAGCACGGGAAGTGATGGTAGAGGCCGTAATGGCATCCACATCGCCGCCGTCACCAACCACAAGACGGTATTCAGCAGGGTTTTTGCCCTTAAACTGGGTGCGGAAGTGGCTTTCTTCATCCGTCATCTTAGCGCCCAGGCCGGGGGTCTCGCAGTGCGAAATCACCGCCGTGGAATAGATGGCGCCATCCGGTTCAAAGCCCACCATAATATCGATGGGACCGCCGAATCCGACTGTGGACGATTCTACTGCGTAACCCACCACGCGGCCCGCCTTCATGGCTTTGTGCACCGCGAATTCGCGGCCGTCAATCACCACCGCGGTATCCACCGGCGCCCCCTCGAAAGCGGGCACCACCAGAGCGATTGCGTGCTGTGTCTTTTCCTGCTGCACCTGTGCGATGCGCGCCGCAGTAACGGCGTTCACGCTGGCCAGCAGCGCCGCACACACCAGGCAGATAACGCCCAGCGAAAGCAGCATGTTTCTCAAAGAAGATTCCAATTTTGCCATATCTGTAACCTCCTTATGCGGCAAACCGTTTGGGTTTGCAATACTTGTTTATCAGCGGCACCGCCATGTTGGCCATCAGGATTGCGAAAGAAACGCCCTCCGGATATGAGCCAAAGTAGCGGATAAGCACGGTGAGTACACCAATCAGCACACCGTAAATCACCATGCCCCAGTTGGTCATGGGAGAGGTGACATAGTCGGTGGCCATGAATATTGCGCCCAGCAGCAGACCGCCGGAGAGCAGGTTGAACACCGGACCGGTGAACTTGTCGGGGCTTATGAGCCAGAAGATGGTGGTCATCAGCGCCACGGTTGCCAGGATTGTGAGCGGGATGTGCGGCTTGATAACGCGACGCACCAGCAGGTATACGAAACCTATCAGCAGTGCCAGTGCGGAGACCTCGCCCACGGAACCGCCGGCTGCGCCGAAGAAGGCCTGCCAGCCGGTGAGCCCGTTCTCTGCGATAATCTGGCTGGCGGGGATGCCGGCACGCAGCCCCTCGTTAACCTGGGCCAGCGGAGTGGCGCCGCTGAAGGCGTCAACCCCAAGCCAGCCGGCGGGAGCCGCCCAGTTGGTCATGATTACCGGGAACGATACCAGCAGGAACACACGGCCGAAAATCGCGGGATTGAAGATATTCTGCCCCAGACCGCCAAAGCACATCTTGGCGATGCCGATGGCTGCGATGCTGCCTATGAGGGCAATCCACCACGGCGCAGCCGGCGGCAGGTTGAGCGCCAGCAGCACACCCGTGATCACCGTTGCGGAGATGCTGGGGATGTTGCGGCCGCGCAGATATTTCTCTATTACGAATTCGCAAAGGATGCAGCTGACCACGCTCACCGCGAGCAGCAGCAACGCATTCCACCCGTAGAACAGCAGCGACACCACGGTGGCCGGAGCGAGGGCGATGAGCACGTCGTTCATCAGCACCCGGGTGGTGTTGGGACTCTGGAAATGCGGCGAAGGGGAAACTATAAGTCTTGACATATCAGATCCTCCTATTTTTTAGCTCTCGAGCGGATGATTTTCATGACATCTGCCTTGCTGGTGCGCACGATATCCAGTAGAGGGATATGTGCGGGGCATGTAGACTGGCAGCAGCCGCACTCGATGCAGTCGTAAATCTTGTTCTCTTCCAAGGCGTCGGTATCGCCGGCACGTCCCAGACGGTTCATCAGCCAAGGCTCCAGACCCATGGGGCAGGCCTGGGTGCAGCGGCCGCAGCGGATGCACGGCTGCTCCGGGGTGCGGGCCGTCTGTTTTGCGGTGAGCACCAGCAGGCAGGAAGAGCCCTTCTGCGTGGTCGCCTCCAGGTTGGCCACCGCCTTGCCCATCATGGGGCCGCCGGAAATTACCTTCACGGCGCCGTCGGGCAGGCCGCCCACCGAATCCAGTATCGCTGAGAGGGGGGTGCCGATGCGCACCAGATAGTTCTTGCGCTCTTTGAGGCAGTCGCCGGTAACGGTCATTACGCGCTCTATCAGGGGTTTGTCCTTCTGGACAGCCTGATATACCGCATAAGCGGTTGCAACGTTCTGCACCACGCAGCCGGTGTCTATCGGCAGTCCGCCGGAAGGTACTCTGCGACCGGTGACGGCATCAATGAGCTGCTTCTCACCGCCCTGCGGGTATTTCTTCTTCATCTTGTATACGTAGAAGCCTATATACCTCAACGTGGCCTCCGTGAGGGCTGCAAAAGCCTCGGGCTTGTTCTCTTCAACGGCAATGATCACCGTTTCCACACCCAGCGCCTTGGCCATCACTCGGGCGCCCATCACAATCTCGTGGGGATGCTCCCGCATGAGCCGGTCATCTGCAGTTACGTAAGGCTCGCACTCGCAGCCGTTGATAATCAGATATTCCGCCTTCTTGTCCTTGGGAGGGGCAAGCTTGATGTGGGTCGGGAAGGTAGCGCCGCCCATGCCCACAACGCCGGCAGCCTTGATTTTCTCTATCAGTTCTTCAGGGGTGCCCTTCACGTCACGCTCCACGCGGCCGGAAAGGTTTATTCCCTCTGCATATTCGTCGCCTTCAACATCAATGCACACGTGCATCACTTTGTTGCCGGCCAGATCGGCACGCGGCTCCACGGCCGTTACGGTGCCGCTCACAGAGGAGTGTACAAAGCCGGACACGAATCCGGTGGGGGTACCTATCACCTGCCCTACCTTGACCTTGTCGCCCTTGGCCACAACGGGGGAGGCGGGGGCGCCCAGGTGCTGAGCCATGGATATGGCCACCTTGGCGGGGAGGGGGAAAACCTCGATTGCGGCATCCTTGGCCATCTTGCGCTCTGCAGGATGTACGCCGCCTATTGCGAATGTCTTGTTTTTCATACCAGTCTCTCCTCCATTAGATATCCAGCTCTATTACATCCTCGCGGTCGTCCGGTTCCGGTGCGGGCGCAGGCTCCGCTGCAGGTTCCGGTGCCGGAGCGGGTTTCTCCACGGGTTCAGGTTTCACCTCCGGAGCAGGTTTTTCAACCGGCTTGGGTTCCGGCTTCACTTCCGGTTCGGGCTTAGGCTCCGGTTTCACCTCCGGTGCCGGCTTCTCCACCGGCTTCTCCACGGGTTTCACCTCGGGTGCAGCCTCCGGCTTGGGTTCCACTTTCTTCTTCACGGGGAAGTTGAACTTATGGATGGCTCCGGTGGGGCACTCGTCCACGCACTTGGTGCACAGCTTGCACTTTTCGGGGTCGATATACGCCAGGTTGTTCTCTACCGCAATCGCCTCAAACTTGCAGACCTTGGCGCACTTTGCACAGCCGATGCAAGCCGCCTGACACGCCTTGCGGGCCACTGCTCCCTTGTCGCGGTTGTTGCACAGAACCACCACCCTCATGCCGCGAAGGCCTTTGGGACGCAGTTCGATGACCCCTTTGGGGCACGCTTTGACGCAGGCGCCGCAGCCGGTGCACTTGCTCTCGTCCACCACCGGCAGACCCGTTGCCGGATCCATGCTGATGGCGTCGAACTTGCACACGCGGGTGCAGTCTCCGCAGCCCAGGCAGCCAAAGCCGCAGCCGGTGTCGCCGCTGTACAGGGAGGCCTTCACCTTGCAGGTTGCAAAGCCGTCGTAATCGTTTACCTTGGGACGGTTCTCACAGGTACCGTTGCACTTTACGACCGCAATTTTGGGCGCCGACACGGGGGCCGTCTTGCCCAGCAGGGCCGCAATCTTGTTCATGGTTTCGCCACCGCCCACGGGGCACTGCACATCGCCCAGCTCGTCAAGGGAGACCAGCTTGGTTGCAAAATCGCGGCAGCCCGCGCATCCGCAGCCGCCGCAATTGGCTCCCGGCAGAAGTGCCTCCACATCGTCGATGCGGGCATCCTCCTCTACCTTGAACTTCTTGGCAACGATAAAAAGGATTGCCGAAACCAGCAACCCAATCGCAGTAAGGGTGACGATAGTGATAAGTATCGGATTCACGCTGTTTAGGTTATTGTTCTATGGAAAAAACGAATTCTTTGTCTATTTTGTCTTTAAAGATAGCAAAAATAATATAATAGAGCGCCACGGCGGCCAGCGCCAGCAGCCCCACGTAAAGCTGCTTGAGGCCGATGGCCGATAAAACCAGAATCGCTGCCAGCAGCACCAGCAGCGGGAGGCCGTAGGCCAGAGTCACAGCCTTGAGACCCATTGTGGCGGAGAGCACCAGCTTTACCGTATCGCCCACCTGATAGCCGGCGGTGGCGGTGGCCAGCGTCTGCGGAATCACTATTATGCGCACCTGCTCTTCGCTTGCCCCGCAAACCCCTTTCGCATGACAGGTGGCGCACGCCGATTTGTTTACTATTTCCACCTCAATGGACTGAGCATCCATCGAGACTATCTTTCCTTCGTGTTCTATCTTTGAGGGTTTCCTGCTCATCGTCCCGCTTTTTTCAGAGGCGCCTTGAGGCCCGATGCGCTCACCAGACGGCCTTCCACGCGACCCACGGCGATGGCAGTGGAGAATGATACAATCACGTGCGATTCATCCGGAGTTATCCAGAGATAGATGGGGGTGACGCCGCCGTCTTCCTGGGTGGAGATGGAGAAGGAATACTCCTTATCCAGCCTTTCCCCGCCGCTTCTCATGTGGATGTACATCGCGTATTTGTCGGTGTCCACCATACCCACGTCGGGCACCTTTTTCTCTTCAGATGCCACGTACGCCACGTTGATGTCGTATATGTTGCAGTCCAGGGCGGCCAGATAGTGCAGCCCCTTGCCCTTCTTTACCGCATCCAGGTCGGCGGCGCGGATTACATATATAGTGGATATGATGTCGTGGATAACAGACTTGGCGGTGAACAAGGAGTCACGCTTGGGACGGGTGCTCTTGGTAACAACCGCATGCAGACGGGTGCCGGCAGAGTTCCAGTCGTACTGGTTCTTTGCCCAGTAGCTACCCTCTGTCTGATGACGGGAGAATGCCACCGGCACCAGATTATCGGTGCGGAAACGGCTGTCGTAAGAGTAGCTCACCTTTACCAGACTGGCAGCCAGGTTGCTGGTGGCGCCGCGGGTCACGAGCCTGAAGCAGGGCACGCCGTTATAGGTCTCTTCCTTTATGTTGAAATCCAGCTTGGCCACATCGGCATTGATGACTCCCCATTTGTAGCGCATCTTGTATGAAAGATTCTCGCCGCCTGCAAAAGGGAGCTCCTGGCCATTGGCCGCCGAGGGGAACAGCACTGCAGCAAAAAGCAGTGAAAGGAGTGTGATTCTAAATCGTTTCATTGTCAAAGTCCAAATTTGCTGTAGTACTATTCAAATTTGACTCCACATTTTCATATTTGACATCAGAATCTGCACTGTACATGGCGTTCGCATCCACAAAACGAGCCTCCTCCTTTATGAAACGCATCTCCACGTCTTTGGTTTCA
This sequence comes from Bacteroidales bacterium, assembly GCA_017962235.1. Lineage (GTDB taxonomy): Bacteria > Bacteroidota > Bacteroidia > Bacteroidales > UBA932 > Equibacterium. The sequence continues at coordinate 96,643 of JAGCVS010000018.1, forward strand.
CCGTTGCGGTGCTTTGCTATAATCAGCTCTGTATAACCGGGATACACGTCCGGACCTTCCACTCCGACGACCTCGGGACGGTGGATGAACATAACTATGTCGGCATCCTGCTCAATCGCACCCGATTCACGCAAGTCGCTCAGCTGCGGACGCTTGTTTCCGCCACGGGTCTCCACCGCACGGCTCAGCTGGGAGAGTGCAATGATGGGCACGTCCAGGTCCTTGGCGATACCTTTCAGCGAACGTGATATCGCGGAGACCTCCTGCTCGCGCATACCGCGCAACTCGGGCGGGCCGGTCATCAGCTGCAGATAGTCTATGATGATGAGTTTTACCTTGTGGGTGTGCACCAGACGGCGCGCCTTTGCGCGGAATTCGTAGATAGAGATGTTGGAGGTATCGTCTATCCACAGCGGGGCGCGCGACAGGCGGGTGATGCGGTCGTTGAAAATCTTCCAGTCGTCGGGGTCGCGGAACTTCTTTGCACCCCAGATCTTGCTGCTCTCCAGGCCGGTCTCACTAACCAGCAGACGTTTTACCAGCTGCGTTTCAGCCATCTCCAGGGAGAACATCGCCACGGGGATGTTGTGGTCCACGGCCATGTTGCGGGCCATGGTGAGCACGAACGCCGTCTTACCAACGGAAGGACGAGCGGCCAGGATAATCAGGTCCGACTTCTGCCAGCCGTAAGTCACCTTGTCTATGCCCAGATAGCCTGAAGGAACGCCGGAGAGGCCGTCCTGACGCTTCTGCCCCTCCTGGATCTCATCTATCGCACGGTTCAGCACGCTGCTCACCAGCGATGTATCCTTGCGCATGTTGCGGTCCGCCAGCTCAAAGATGTCCTGCTCTGCAGTCTGCAGCAGGTCGTCCACCGGCAGGGCGTCTTCATAAGCGAACTTCTGGATATTGTGCGAGATGGATATCAGCTCGCGCTGGATATACTTCTGAAGGAGGATCTTGCAGTGATAATCTGTATTGGCGGCGGCGCTGATGCGCATGCTGATTTCACTCAGGTAGGTGATGCCGCCCGCATCCTCCAGCTCGCCGCGGCGGGAGAGTTCATCCGCCACAGTGAGGATGTCCACCTTGTCGTTGCGGGAAGCAATCTCCTTGATGGCCTCGAATATCTTGCGGTTGCTCTCCTTATAGAAGCATTTCTCGTTCAGCTGGTCCAGCACATCCGAGATAACCTCGCTCTCAAGCATCATAGCGGCCAGAACCGCCTCTTCGATCTCTATCGCCTGAGGTGGTTTGAGCCCGCTTTCGGCCGATATCTGGGCGATATCGACCCGCTTTGGTTTCTTGGGTGCCGGCACGGTTGGAAAGGATTATTACTCAGCTTCGGGAGCCTTGTAGTCGTTCTTGTATTCAGGGTTTACGAGAATGCGGCCGCAATACTCGCAAACGATGATTTTCTTACCCTGGATGATGTCCAGCTTGCGCTGCGGAGGAATCTGGTTGAAGCAGCCGCCGCAAGCTTCGCGCTCTATGGTGACAACTGCCAGATGGTTCTTGGCGGCACCGCGCACGCGGCTGTAAGCCACCAGCATACGCTAGTCTATCTTCTTCTCGAGCTCTGCCTTCTCTGCCTGGAGTTTCTCCTCAGCGGCAGCGGTCTCCTCTATGATGGTCTCGAGCTCTTTCTTCTTCTCTTCCAGATTGGCCTCAAAGATGCCCAGACGCTCACGGGTAGCAGCTATCAGCTCGCGCTTCTCTTCCAGGTCGCGCTCGCACTCGCCGATGCGCTTCTCGCATACCTGCTGCTCCAGTGACTGATACTCTATCTCCTTGCCCAGGGACTCGTATTCGCGGTTGTTCTTTACGTTGTCCTGCTGCTTGGTATACTTCTCAATCAGCATACCGGCCTCTTCTATGGAGTGCTTGTATTCTGCTTTCTTCTTCTCTATCTGCTCGATATCGGCCTCTGCATTGGCTATGCGGGTGTTCAGACATGCAACCTCGTCTTCCAGATCCTGCACTTCCAGCGGGAGTTCGCCGCGCTGCAGGTGGATTTTATCGATGGCGGTATCTTTAAGCTGTATCTGGTAAAGGGTGCGCAGTTTCTCGTCCATAGTGATGCCGTCTGCATCGCTCACGCTCTTAGCCACGGACACGAAAGTCTCCCTTTCGTCGATAGGGGTAATCATTGTGGGTTTTACCTTCTTTGTTGCCATAAGCCTCAAAAGTAATGTATTGGGTTATTGTCTTTTTTTGTTCGCAGAATTGCAAAGGTACAGTTTTTTTCTTCAAGTACCGAAATTAGTTTGTCAACTATGTCGATTTCGCTCTCGAAGTGCCCGATATCCAGCACCATAAAGCCCTTTTCAGTGAAGAATTGATGGTAGCTCAGATCGCCGCAGATGTATGCCTGCGCGCCGCTTTCAAGGGCATCGTCTATCATGGAGCCGCCGCTGCCGCTGCACAGCGCCACCTTTTGTACCGGGCCCTCTATCGGTGCGGAGCAGCGCAGCCCTTTGAGCGAAAATACCCACTTGACATGGGCGATGAATTCCGATGCCGGCATCGGCTTGGGCAGATTCCCCACAAGGCCGAAGCCGTCGGCGGACAGCGGCGTGCAGTCGCAAAGCCCCAGACGGGCCGCCATCAGGGTGTTGACGCCGCCCTCTGCCTTATCGGCATTGGTGTGGGCGGCATACACGGCTATGTCGTGCTTTATGGCCAGCGTTATCGCGGAGCCCAGGAAACACTCCGGCGCGATGCGCTTAACTCCGCGGAATATCAGCGGATGGTGCGTCACAACCATGTTGGCGCCGCGCTCCACCGCCTCCTCAATCAGCTCCGGAGTGCAGTCGAAGCCCACCAGGACTCCCTTGACCTCGGCGTCCGGGCTGCCTATGCAAAGCCCCGTGTTGTCCCACTCGGCCGCCGTATCCAGCGGGGCGAACTCCTCTATTATGCGTGCTACGTCCCTGACTTTCATAAGCTAAATTTCGTCGTGGACCTGCTGCAGCATGTCGCGAACATTCTTCAGTCGCAGCAGCACGTCGGCGCGGGTGTCCTCTCCGGTGGTGTTCTTGCGCATGGCCTTGGCAGCCCCCTCCAGGGTCATGCCGCGGTCTTTGATGTAGTAATGGAGCTTCTTGAAGGTCTCCACATCTTCTGGAGAGAAGAGGCGGTTGCCCTTCTTGTTGCGCATGGGGTTAATCAGCTCGGGATAGGTGTTGGACCAGAAACGGACGGCGGATGTGCTCTCGCCCAGGATTTCGGCCACCTCGCCGATTGTGTAACATATCTTTGCCATATACGTAGAAATAATTCTCAAATATAATCAATCCAGTGATTGTCCGGTAGTGTTTGCCAAAATCAGCATGTCGCTGTATGCAGAGGGGGACAGCGAGCCAAAGAAATAGTTCACCGGATCCACCGCACGGCCCCTCTTGCGCACCTCGTAGTGGAGCGCCGTTGAGAACGACTGCCCCGAATTGCCCACGCGGCCTATCACCTTGCCGCGGGTAACCTTCTGGTTGATTGCCACATATACGTCGCTCAGATGGGCGTAGGTGGTGCGCAGGTCGCCGCCGTGGTCTATGGTAACCATGTTGCCCAGCCCCTTGCCCTGGTGCAGCACCTCAACCACGGTGCCGGAGCCGGTGGCCATCACCTCTGTGCCGTAGGGAGCCATCAGGTCTATGCCGGTGTGGGTGGATATCGTCTTGAAGAACGGGTTCACCTTCTTGCCGGTGGTGGCGCCGGTGCGGGCAATCGCAAAGTCGTTCAGAGGTATCACGGAGGGGAAGTTGTCCTTCTTGAACGATTCGTCTGCCAGACGGTCGTTTATGGCGCGTATCTGCCGGTCTATCTGGGCCGCAGTGTGCGACAGATTGTCCAGCGCCTCGCCGGAGGATGCTATCAGCTCTTCCTCAGAGCTGTTCAGGAATGCTTCCAGCTCCATCTCCTCCTCCGCACCGCTTCCCAGCAGCCCCTCCGTGGAGGGCGGGTCCACGTTGAAGATGTTGTGGTAAATCTGGTTGTCACGCGCCTCCAGGCCGTCCAGCACGTCATCCACCAGCTGGCTGCGCTCCAGCAGATTGTTGTAATACTCCTGCAGGTAGCTGTTCTCCGCCTCCAGCGCCTTCTCCGTGCGGTTGCTGTACAGGAACGTGAACGCCACGTAGAACAGCAGGGCAAAGAAGATGCCGCCGGCCAGATGCCGCCCCACCGCCTCCAGCAGTGCCGACAGGCGCGAACGCTCTATGAAAGAGCCGCTCTTCTTGTTGAATATGAACAGTTTGGGGCGCATGTCAGTTTTATTTCTTGGAACTTTTGGAGGTCGCGGCCTTGGGAGCCGGAGTCACCATGGTCATGTATGTCTTTGCCGGTATCGTCTTGTCAAAATAGTTCCACGGGTTCACCTGATGATTCTTGTAAAGCACCTCGTAATGCAGATGGGGGCCGGTGGCGCGTCCGCTGCGCCCCATGGTGGCTATCTGGTCGCCGCGATGCACAACCTGCCCCGGCTCCACGTTGGCGCCGTCCAGGTGTCCGTAGCGGGTGGAATATCCGAATCCGTGGTCTATGTCAATCACATTGCCGTAGCCGTGGTAGTTGTAGCGCACTTCTCGCACCACGCCGTCTGCCGCGGCATAGATCGGAGTCCCCTTGGGGCCGGCGATGTCGGTACCGCTGTGGAATATCACGTAGCCGAAAACGGGATGCAGACGGTATCCGAAGGGTGATGTAATCTGGATGCCCTTGCCCGGGCACACTGGCATCAGGCTGGGAACGCACTTGGCCATATCCTCCATCCGCATAGCCACCTTCTCTATATCGTCGTAAGACTTGGACTGCAGATAGGTGCGCATTTCAATGACATCCTGCCGCGAGGCCGATTTCTCCAGCGTCTCAGCGCTCCGGTATTTCGCAAACCCGGCATAGCGGTCGGGGGCGTCATAGCCGGCGTCTCGCACCTCGGTGGGGAGTTCGTCCATGCCAAAGATGGGGCGGTACACGGTATTGTCGCGCATCTGCAGCTCTTCCAGACGCTCCTGCTGCGGCGCCACCCGCTGCCCGGCGTGGTTTATCATGTCCGCCAGCAGGGAGTTGTTGTTCTCCAGCACCATCTGCTTCAGGCTGGGAACGCCCAGGATGTTGTTCACCACCAGCACATACGCCGCGCACAGCACAAGCCCCAGCGCAGCCGAGAGGGCGATGCTTCTCAAATGCGCCTTGAACGGGACCTTGTGAGGCTCGTAACTCTGCGTGTCAGAATTATATATGTATTTGCCGGAAGCCATTTTACTGCAAATTTAAAAAATTTGATTTTATCCACTATCTTTGTGGGTTAATTACACTATTATCGGTATAAAACATAACGCTCATCATAAAATGACTTCGAAGGAAATCAGAAAGACCTTTTTGGACTTTTTCGCATCCAAGGGACACACCGTTGTTCCCTCCGCACCCATGGTGGTCAAGAACGACCCCACGCTGATGTTTACCAACGCCGGCATGAACCAGTTCAAGGAGTGGTTCCTGGGCAATGCACAGCCCAAATACCCCCGCGCCACCGACACCCAGAAATGCCTCCGCGTGAGCGGCAAGCACAACGACCTGGAGGAAGTGGGCCACGACACCTACCACCACACCATGTTCGAGATGCTGGGCAACTGGAGCTTTGGCGATTATTTCAAGAAGGAGGCGATTGGATGGGCCTGGGAACTGCTCACAGAGGTGTACAAGCTGGACAAGAGCCGCCTCTACGCCACCGTGTTCGAGGGTTACGCACCCGACGGACTGGAGATGGATGCTGAGGCTAAGGGCTACTGGCAGCAGTACCTGCCGGACGACCACATCCTGCTGGGCAACAAGCACGACAATTTCTGGGAGATGGGCGACACCGGCCCCTGCGGCCCCTGCAGCGAGATTCACATTGACCTGCGCGACGAGGCGGAAATAGCTGCCAAGCCGGGCGCAGAGCTGGTGAACGAAGGCCACCCGCTGGTGATTGAGATATGGAACCTGGTGTTCATGCAGTACAACCGCAAAGCCAACGGCACTCTGGAGAACCTCCCCGCCCGCCACATCGATACCGGCATGGGCTTCGAGCGCCTCTGCATGGCGCTCCAGGGCAAGAAGAGCAACTACGACACCGACGTGTTCACCGGCATGATAAGCGCTATCGCGGCCCTCTGTGGCAAAGAGTATAACGAGAGCGAGCAGACCGCCGTGGCCATGCGCGTTATCGCAGACCACATCCGCGCCATCAGCTTCTCCATTGCAGACGGACAGCTGCCCAGCAACAACAAGGCTGGCTATGTGATCCGCCGCATCCTGCGCCGCGCGGTGCGTTACGGCTACACCTTCCTCGATTTCAAGGAGCCGTTCCTCTGCCTGCTGGTGCCCACCCTGGTGGCCGAGATGGGAGATGCATTCCCCGAGCTGCGCGCTCAGCAGACCCTGATTACCCGCGTAATCAAAGAGGAGGAGGATGCATTCCTGCGCACTCTGGACAAGGGTATCCGCCTGATGGACTCCATCATGGAGAAGAGCAAGGACACCAAGGTTATCAGCGGCGTGGACGCCTTCACGCTGTACGATACCTTTGGCTTCCCCATTGACCTGAGCGAGCTGATTGCCCGTGAGAACGGCTACAAGATAGACCTTGCAGAGTTCAACGTAGAGCTGGAGAAGCAGAAGAACCGCGCCCGCAACGCCACAGCAATAGAGACTGGCGACTGGGTGGAGCTGCTGCACGACACGGAATGCGAGTTCGTGGGATACGATATGCTGGAATGTGACGCCCACATTGTGAAATACCGCAACGTGAAGGCCAAGGGCAAGGAGCAGATCCAGATAGTTCTGGACCGCACCCCCTTCTATGCCGAGATGGGCGGCGAGGTTGGCGACACCGGCGAGATTATCTCTTCAGAGGGCGAGCGCATCGAGGTGCTGAACACCATCAAGGAGAACGGTCTGGCGATACACCTGGTGGACAGGCTGCCCGCAGACCCTTCTGCCGACTTTACCGCCAAGGTAGATGCCGAACGCCGTACCAACATTGCCAACAACCACACCGCGACCCACCTGCTGCACTTTGCACTGCGCAAGATACTGGGTACTCACGTGGAACAGAAGGGTTCATACGTGGGTGCGGCATCGTTCCGCTTTGACTTCTCTCATTATGAGAAGGTCTCCAAGGAGACTTTGGACAAGGTGGAGCGCATGGTTAACCAGCTCATCCGCGCCAACGCTCCGCTGGAGGAGTTCCGCGAAATCAGCATAGATGAAGCCCGCAGCCGCGGCGCCATGGCGCTGTTCGGAGAGAAATACGGCGACAAGGTCCGCATGATTAAGTTTGGTGATTCCACCGAGCTTTGCGGCGGCTGCCACGCATCCGCAACGGGCAACATCGGTTACTTCAGAATCCTCTCAGAGAGCGCCGTGGCTGCGGGCGTACGCCGCATCGAGGCCACCACCGGCATCAACGCAGAGCTCTCTGTGGATATGATGGAGGATATTCTGGAGAAGGTGCGCGCAATGTTCAACAACGCCGGCGACCCCGCTGCCGCAATCGGCCGCATCATAGAGGAGAACGAGCAGTACAAGCGCTCTTTCGAGGCTATCCAGAAAGAGAAGATGGCCGATATGAAGGCCTCAGTGCTCAAGGCGGGCGAGAAGGCGGGCAACATTACCCTCTATACCCTCACCGAGTGCCCTTCCATGGACATAGCCAAGAGCATCGCCCACGAGATTCACGGAGAAGTGTCTTCCGCAGCCTTCGTGGCCGCCTTTGAATCGGCAGACCATAAGCCGTGCCTGGTAATGATGTATACAGACGACCTCGTGGCCGCAGGTCACGACGCCGGCCGCGACATCCGCATGGCGGCTCAGTCCATCCAGGGTGGCGGCGGAGGACAGAAGTTCCTCGCCACCGCCGGTGGCAAGAATGTTGCAGGTCTTCCCAAGGCCCTCGCCAAACTCAAAGAACTGGCCACCGCATAACACCTTCCCGACCCCCGGCCGATGAAGCGACTAGACAGATACGTACTCACCTCCTTTCTGGGACCGTTCATACTGACGTTCTCCATAGTGCTGTTCATCCTTGCGATGCAGTTCCTGTGGCTCTACATAGATGAGCTGGTGGGTAAAGGTCTGTCATTCGGGGTCATCATGGAGTTCATGGCGTGGGGAAGCGCCACGCTGCTGCCGCTGGTGCTGCCGCTGGCCACCCTGCTGGCCTCCATCATGACGCTGGGCGGCATGGGAGAGAACAACGAGCTGCTGGCCATCAAGAGCGCCGGCATCTCGCTGGAGAGGGTGCTGCGCCCCCTGGTTGTGGTGGCGGTGCTCATCTCCATCGGCGCCTTCTTCATCTCGAATGACCTGATTCCGGTGGCGTACAAGAAGATTTACGCGCTTCGCGACGATATCGGCCGCACCAAGAGCGTGATTAAAATCCCCACCGGCACCTTTTACGACGGTATAGACGGTTATATCCTCCGCGTAGACCATAACGATGACGAAACGGGGCTGATGCACGACATCATGGTGTACGACCACACCACCGGCCTGGGCAACACCCGCCTCACGGTGGCCGACTCCGGTTCCATCCGGGTTACCAACGAGGGGGCCACGATTGTGTTCCAGCTGTTCAACGGCACCTCATACCAGGAAGAGAACATATACCGTTCGCGCGACACGACCCTCAAGCAGGACATCGTGAGGTTTGAAGAGCAGACCATGCTCGTATCCCGCGACGACTACTCTTTCGAGCGCGGCGACGAGGACCGCTTTGGCAACGAAATCATGTCCAAGAACCTCAAGCAGCTCACCCACGACCGCGATTCCCTGGCCCTTGAGTTTGTGGACGTACGGCCCTCCAACATCCGCCGTTTCGTATACTCCAACTCCCACCGGAACATGAACCAGCTGGACACCAGCATGAGTGCATACAACAAGCTGGGAGATGGCATCGGATGGGACTTCAAGGCATGGAAAGACAGCGTTATGACCGCCCGTAACTCCCGCGACCTGGAACTCACCCAGCATGCGCTGGAAAGCGTGGAGACGGAAAAGGCGGCGCTGGCGGACTACGACCGCAATACATACCGGTACGTCTCGCCCATCCGCAAGATGACCATAGAGGAGTACCGCAAGTTCACCCTCTCGCTGGCCTGCCTGCTGTTCTTCTTTATCGGAGCGCCGCTGGGCAGCATCCTGCGCAAGGGCGGCCTTGGCACGCCGGTTATCGTATCGTCCCTGATCTTCATGCTCTACTGGGTGGTGGACATCAGCGGCAAGAAGCTGGCGCGCGACGGCGCCATGTCGCCCTTCGGAGGCGCCTTCATATCGTCGGCCGTGCTGTTCCCTGTGGGCATGCTGCTGCTGTGGGCAGCCATCCGTGAGAAGTCAATCAACTTTGGCATGATAAAATACAGGTTCGGCCTGTTCACCAAGAAGGTGGGCAAGATTGTCCGCAAGGCGCTGAGTTACTTCAAGAAGAACCGCGGCATCATCAAGGTGGTTTACATGGGTACGCCGGAGTTCGCCGTTGGGCCGCTCAAGGCGCTCATGGAGAACGAATACGATATTGTGGGCGTGGTCACCGTGCCGGACAAGCAGAGCGGCCGCGGCCTCAAGGTGAACCAGAGCGCCGTGAAGCAGTTCGCCCTGGAGAAGGGTCTGCCGCTGCTGCAGCCGGTATCGCTCAAAGACCCGGAGTTCCTCGCACAACTCAAGGCGCTGGGTGCCGACATGTTTGTGGTGGTGGCATTCCGCATGCTGCCGCGCGAAGTGTGGGAGATGCCGCGCCTGGGCACCTTTAACCTGCATGCATCGCTGCTGCCGCGCTACCGTGGCGCCGCCCCCATCAACTGGGCCATCATCAACGGCGAGAAGCAGACGGGCGTGACCACATTCCTGATAGACGAGCAGATAGACACAGGCCGCATACTGTTCAGCGAGAGCTGCATGATAGAGGAATACGACACTGCCGGCAGCCTCTCGGAGAAACTCTGCACCATTGGCAGCGCGCTGGTTGTGAAAACCGCCGACGCCCTTTCCCGCGGCAAGGCCAAACCGCAGGAGCAGGACACCTTCTCCCGCATCCTGCCGGCGCCCAAGATCACCAAGGAGACCTGCCATATCGACTGGAGCATAGAGGGCTACCGCATCGTGAACCTGATCCGCGGCCTGGCCCCTTCACCGGCGGCATACACCACCATTGTGAACAACGGCGCCGAAACCACCATGAAGATATTCGAGGCGTACGTTTATATGGACGATGAACCCGCTGCGCCCGGCACCGTGATAACCGACGGCAAGAGCTATCTGGGCATCGCCACCGGCAGCCACACCGTGCGCCTGCTGGACGTACAGCTGGCCGGCAAGAAACGCATGGATATCGCCGACTTCTTGCGCGGCTGGCGCCCCGGCGATGACTGCAAGTTTGTGTAGGACACGGGGATAACGGCGCGATGACGCACAGAAATAACCCAGGCATGACCCGCAAGACCATAACGATACTGGCGGCCGGAGATTTCCCCCGGCGTGAGGGTGTGCTACGCCTGCTGGACGAAGCCGACATGATAATCTGCTGCGACAGCGCCGCGGCCGCACTGGTGGCATCGGGCCGCGAACCCGCCCTTATCGTCGGCGACCTGGACTCCCTGTCAGAGGAACTGCGCGAGATGTTCGCCTCCCGGCTGCGGATAGTCACTGACCAGGAGACCAACGACCTCACCAAGGCCGTTCACGTTGCACTTGAATACTCGCCCCGCCAGATTCACATCCTGGGAGCTACCGGCCGGCGCGAAGACCACACCTTGGGAAACATCTCCTTGCTGATGGAGTATCAGCGAATGGCGGACTGCGAAATAGACATAATTAGCGATTACGGCGTGTTCCTGGCGGCTCGCGGGCCAAGAACTTTCGCTGCTGTCCCCGGCCAAGAGATCAGCATCTTTGCTTTTGACAGCAGGCTGCGCCTCACCGCCACCGGGCTCGAATACCCGCTGGACGGCGTCGTGTTTGACTCACTCTGGAAAGCCACCCTGAACCGCGCCGCCGGCCGCGAATTCATCATCACACCGTCTGGCAACGCTCCTTACCTGGTCTACCTCTGCAATCCCGGGCTATAGACTATCCCTGAACCTGTTTCTTGGCCTTTTCGGGGTCCTTGAAGAGGATCATGAAGAGGATGCCGACCACAAGGGCGTAGGCGGCAAAGATGTACCATGCGGTGCTCCAGGAGGGAGTGGCGGCGTTGTATACAAAGTGGTTCACCACCTTGCCGGCTGCCCAGGTGCCTATGGAGGCACCGATACCGTTGGTCATCAGCATGAACAGGCCCTGCGCGGAGCTGCGGATGTCTTTATCGGTATTCTCGTTCACGAACAGGGAGCCGCTGATGTTGAAGAAGTCGAAGGCCACACCGTAAACGATGCAGCTCAGCACAAACATCCACACGCCTGCACCGGGATTGCCCGCGCCAAAGAAGCCGAAGCGGAATACCCAGGCGAACATGGCTATCAGCATCACCTTCTTGATGCCGAACTTTTTCATGCAGAACGGTATGAGCAGGATGCACAGCGTCTCGGATATCTGGCTCAGGGAGATGAGCGCGTTGGCGTTGTTGGCGCCCCAGGTGGAGGCGAACAGCGGATTCTCCTTGAACGATGTGATAAAGGTGTTGGCATAACCGTTGGTGATTTGCAGCGACGCACCCAGCAGCATGGAGAATATGAAGAACACCGCAAACTGGCGGTCTTTGAACAGCCTGAAGGCGCTCAGGCCGGTGGCCTCAGCAAAAGACTGGGTCCCCTCTGCCTTGGGCTTGCAGGGGCAGTTGGGCAGGGTGAGCGCGTAACCGCACAGCACCAGGCTCAGGATACCCGATACGAAGAACTGGTTGTATGTATGCTGGAACTGCACGCCGTCGGCACCCGTCACAAAGTTCACGAACAGCATGGTGAGTATGAAGCCCACGGTACCGAACACACGGATGGGCGGGAACGCCTTCACCGGGTCTTTGCCGGCCAGCTCCAGCGCATTGTATGCCACAGAGTTGGAGATGGCGATGGTGGGCATGTAGAACGCCACGCTGATGGTGTACAGGGCGTAGAACAGTCCAAACTGGATGTTTGCCCCCGCCTGCATTGCATACCACCCTGCAGCCAACATGGTGATACCGGCGATACCCTGGCAGAGCGACAGCACCTTTTGCGCCGGGATCCACTTGTCTGCCACGATGCCCATCAGGGCCGGCATGAAGATGGAAACGAAGCCCTGGGTGGCAAAGAAGAGCCAGATCTGCGGGCCAAAGCCGCTGCGGGCCAGGAAGCTACCCATGGAGGTGAGGTACGCACCCCACGCCGCAAACTCCAGAAAGTTCATCAGGATGAGCCTGAAAGAAATGTTGCTGTTCTTCATATCTGAATGTTTTATTGTCTATTTGGGGGCCATGCGGTACACGAACAATGCGATTACCGCATAGATCATATTCGGCAGCCAGATGGCCAGCCACGGCTCCAGGGTGTCCGTGGTAACGAACATCTGGCTGAAGCGCATGAACAATATGTAAGAGAAGCTCAGGCCGACCCCGATACCGATGTTGAGCCCCAACCCGCCGCGCCGCTTGCGCGAAGAGAGCGCCACGCCCATCAGCGTGAGGATGAAGGCAGAGAACGGGGTGGCGATGCGGGTATGCTTCTCTATCAAGGCATACATCACCATCTTGTCTCCACGCATCTCCTGCATCTCTATCAGCTTGTTCAGATCCTGTATCTTGAGCGATTCCACCACATTCTTGCGGCGGTAGAAATCTTCCAGCGTGAGGGCGATTACGGTATCTTTCATTGGGCCGGAACGGATGGTCTCGTTGCCCAGCTCGTCATAATCGCGGATAAAGTAGTTCTTGCAGGTCCAGCCCCCCTTCTCTTCGTTCCAGATAGCGCTAGCCGCAGTCATCTTGCTCACCAGCTTGTTGTTCTCCACCGTTTCCAGGGTGAAACGGTTCACGGAGTTGTTCCAGGAGCTGAACGATTCCACATACACGAACTGCCCGGGGGCAATCTGGTAATGGATGTTATGATTCGTGTTGGCGTACCGGTGCGCCTTGATGTACTTCTGCTCGAACTCCAGCCGGTGATAGTTGGCGGGAGGTATCACGTACATGTTGAGCAGCAGCGACAGCACGGCGGCAAACGCGGCGGAGGCCATATACGGCACCAGCAGCCGCCTGAAGCTGACTCCGCTGGAAAGCATGGCTATAATCTCGCTGTTGGCCGCCAGCTTTGACGTGAAGAATATCACCGTGATGAACACGAACAGCGGACTGAACATGTTCAGGATGTACGGGATAAAGTTCATGTAATAGTCGAAGACTATCTCCTTGAGCGGCGCGTTGCGCTCTACAAAATAGTCTATCTTCTCGCTGATGTCAAAGATGATGACGATGGCCACAACAATCAAAAGGGCCACCAGATAGGTACTGATGAACTTTTTGATGATGTACCAGTCGAGTCTCTTTATTCTCAGCGACAAACTTTTCATAATCTGGTGTCAAGTTTTTTCACCACTGCATCTTTCCAGCTCAGGAAATCTCCTGCAAAGATATGCTCCCTTGCCTTTGCAACCAAATCGAGATAGAAGGCCAGGTTGTGCTGGCTGGCTATCTGCGCCGCCAGCATCTCGCCGGCGATGGTGAGGTGCCGCACATAGGCGCGGGTGTAAGTATGGTCTACAAACGACGTACCCTGCGGATCCAGCGGAGAGAAATCGTCCGCCCACTTTGCGTTGCGCAGGTTGATGGTCCCCTCCCAGGTGAATATCATGCCGTTGCGGCCGTTGCGCGTGGGCATCACGCAGTCGAACATATCCACGCCGCGGGCAATGCCTTCCAGAATGTTGGCGGGCGTGCCGACCCCCATCAGGTAGCGCGGCTTTCCGGCCGGCAGCAGCGGATGCAGCAACTCCAGCATCTCGTACATCTTCTCCGTGGGCTCTCCCACAGCCAGACCGCCTATGGCATATCCTTCGCGGTCAAAGGCCACCGCATGCTCTGCGGCGCGACACCTCAAATCGGGATAGACGCACCCCTGCACTATCGGGAACAGGCTCTGATGGTATCCGTAAAGAGGTTCCGTGGAATCAAAGCGGGCGATGCATCTCTCCAGCCACCCCTGCGTGAGGCGGAGCGACTTTTCTGCATAGGCATAATCTGCGTCGCCCGGGCAGCACTCGTCCAGCGCCATTATGATATCGGCACCGATGGTGCGCTGGGTATCCATATTGTTCTCCGGCGTGAACTTGTGCCGGCTGCCGTCTATATGTGAGGAGAATGTGCACCCCTCTTCTGTAATCTTGCGCCGCTGCGCCAGCGAGAACACCTGGAATCCGCCGCTGTCGGTAAGAATCGGCCGGTCCCACGATGTGAAGCGGTGAAGGCCGCCCGCAGCCTTGAGCGTCTCCAGCCCCGGCCGCAGATAGAGATGATATGTGTTGCCCAGAATGATCTGAGCCCCTACATCCTCTTTCAAATCGCGGTGATAGACCCCCTTGACACTGCCCACGGTGCCTACCGGCATGAATATGGGCGTCTGTATCTCGCCGTGGTCTGTGGTTAGCAGACCGCAGCGGGCGCTGCTGGCGGGGTCTGTGGCGAGTAGCTTGAACGTCATCCCTCTATCCCCATTAATGCGCGCACCTCGGCTTTCGCCACCTTCCAGCGCGGAATATCAATCTTGCTGCCGATAACCTCTATTACCTTGGCGGCGATAATGCTGCCCACCTGTCCGCAGATATCCAGCGGCTGCCCCATGGAGTGGGCGTAGAGGAAGCCGGCGGCGTACACATCACCCGCTCCGGTACCGTCGCGCGGAACGCCGGGAGCGACATCCACAAAGTGGTATTCGTCGCCAGACTTTATCATGGAGCCCTTCTTGCCCTCTTTCACCACCGCAATCTTGCACATGCCGGCGATATGGTCCACCGCCTCACGCGGCTCCAGCCCGGTGAAGGCGAGCGCCTCCGCCTCGTTGGCGAACACTATGTCCACGTAATTCTCAACTATGTCGTGCAAGAACGCCAGATTGGACTCCACCACATTGTAGCTGGCCAGATCCAGGGAGATAATCATCCCCTTCTCTTTGCCAATCTCCACCGCCCGGCGCACCAGGCGCTGGTTCTGCACCAGATAGCCCTCTATGTGCAGATAGTCGTATCCGTCAAACTTGTCGGGGTCCAGATCTTCCGGCTCCAGCTCCAGCGCGGCACCCAGATAGGTGGCGAAGGTTCGGTCTGATGTCTCTTTGTTCACAATCACGATGCAGCGGCCGCTGGGAGCCTTGCCGCGCTCCAGCATGGAGGTGATGCCCTCCTGCACCTGGTCAGATTTGAACAGCGAGCCCACATCGTCCTTGCCCACCTTGCCAATGAAGCCCGCCTTCATGCCCAGAATCGCCGCAGCGCTTATGGTGTTGGCAGCGGAACCGCCGGCCACATACTTGATGCCCTTGTCCTTAAGCTCCTGCCAGATCTTGTTGCCGGTGTCGGCATCCACATGCTGCATGCTCCCCACCGGGAGGCAGTATTTCTCAAGGATTTCGTTGTCTGGCAGAATTGCCAGAATATCAGTAAGGGCGTTCCCTATTCCAAGTATGGACTTCATGGGCTAAGATTATTTACGTTGTCTTGCAAATATACTAAAAATGTCGTCAGGTTTATCGGCCAGACGCGCCGCATTGCTGCTGAATTCGGGCCAGCCGGGCACGTCGCGGTTCCACGGACAGGCGTCCATGCAGCAGTCGCAGCCAAACAGGTGGCCGTGCACCGCCGGCGACGAATTGTCCCGCTCCCGCGCCTCTATGGTGAGGAACGATATGCACTTGCGGGCGTCTATCTTGTAAGGCTCCATCAGCGCCCCCGTGGGGCAAGCCTTGATGCACGCCAGACACTCACCGCAATCCATGGGCATGGAGGCCCGCTGCCGGCGCAACCGCATGCAATCTATCTGCTCAAAAGGGATGTTGCACACCAGGATGCCTATCAGCGTGCGCAGGCCGGCGGTGGGGCTTATCAGAAAGTTGTTGCAGCCGATAAAGCCCAGGCCGCAGCGCACCGCCCACTCGCGCTCCATCACCGGGGCGCTGTCCGTGAACACTCGATAGCTGAAAGCACCGCCGGCGGCGGCGTCCAGCGCGGCGCGGTTGACCGCCACAAAGCTGTGGACGCGGTCCTTTATAACCTTGTGATAATCCTCACCGTGCGCGAAAGAGGCGATGTGAGGGTCGGCATGATGGTCATAGGGGGCCAGGAACCCCATCACGGTGCGCGCCCCCTCCACCAGAAGGGTCACGTCCAGCCGCTTTTCCACGTTGCGGGCCATGTAGTCCATATCGGCATTGCGGCCGTCGGCCAGATACTGCGACAGCCTGCCCTCTGCTTCGGGTCCCAAAGCAGAGGCCTCGGCGGCGCCGAAAGCGGCGAAGCCGAGGTCTGTTGCAGAACTGTACAGTGTCTCGTAGAGTACCATCCTACATTTCGGTCTCTACTTTGAACGCAGCGGTGTGACCGCGGTACTCCGGCGCGTAGAGCGACTCTATCTCCACCAGGGAGCTGTTGAACACGCCCTCCTGAGTCACATAGAAGGTCTCTGTGAGGTGGGTATCCTCTTCCGGCAGAACCTGGAAGTAATATGTGGTCTTCTCTGCCTTCTTGTCGCAGTAGAACCTGTAAGAGCCAAAGGAGCGCTCGTCGGCGGGATAGAAGCATGCCGGGCGGCCCGCCTCCATAACCACAAACGAACGGTTCTCCGTATTTGTGATATCGTAATGTACCTCAATCTTGTCTCCCACGCGCAGCAGCTGCCCGTCTTTGAGCTGTTTGCCGCCGCGCCAGTATGTGCGTTTCACGCCCAGCTGGTTGGAGGCAGCCTTAACGTCTGTCATGGGGGCGTAATATGTGTAGTAAACCGCACCGAACAGCAGCTCGGGAGCCTTGTACTTGAGCAGGGCGAACACCGCATCTGCACTGGCCATATTGCTGTCCCACTCCTGATTGTGCTTCTGCAGCAGGAGCCATTTCATGACACCCTTGGCCACATCCATCTGCCCCATCTCGGCAAAAATCACCGCCAGCAGCGAATGGGCGTAAATCTCGGTGTGAAGCATGCCGCGGTAAGGCATCACCGCCGTGGGGAAATAGCAGCCCACGGTGCTGTTCATCACCGCATAGTCGCGCAGGGAGCGCATCACCGCAAACAGATGGGCGTTCTCTCCGGTGGCCTCCAGCACAAAACAGAGCTTGGCCTTTTCCACGGTGGGTATCTTCTGCCAGCCCGATTTGCTCTTCTTGAGATAATCCAGCAGGATATTCTGAATCTGCTGGCTCATGGCAAAGTTGGGATGCTCCATGCGGGCGGCGAACAGATATGTCAAATCGCGCCACTCCCACTTCTTGGCGGAGGTGATTTCAAAAATGCGCTTGTCCACATAGCCCAGAGCCTTTTCTATCTGGGTGTTTATGGAGGTGCCGCGCGGCAGCTTGCCCACCTCGCGCATGTAATAGGTCTTGTCCAGGAACATCAGCGTGAGCAGGTCGCTGGAGCTGTTGCAGGGGAACCAGCCAAAGCCGCCGTCCTCTTTCTGCAGCTGCGCCAGACGCTTCACCGCCTTGCGGGTCAGCTCCGCATCTATGCCGGCGTCACCGTGTATGCAGCCGCGCATCTGGTTCACATACAATGCATCCAGCCACTCTATCATATTGTCGCCCTTGGGCATAGCGGGTTTCTTGAGCACCTGTGCGATGGCCTCTTTGGTGGAATACTCCTCGTAGCGGACAGTGGCGCCGGGATACGGGATGCGCGCCTTGAAGTCGGCCATGCATTTATCCTTGGTACGGCCGCCTCCCACTATGAACGATTCGGCCTCTGTGATAAATCGCGATGAGGGCAGTATCTGTATCTGATGCTTCTCAGCATCTGAAGCATTCTTGGAAGCGAAGCTCAGGGTGACATCCATCTTCTCCACATCCTTGGGCGCTTTTATCAACCAGGAGATCCTGCGGCTCTCGTCAGGATTCAGGGTAACGGTCTCGTCCGGGGCGTCCATGTCCAGGATTTCGCCGTCCTCAACGTTCACAAACTTGACGCGGGCGGTGCCGGTGACCTTGTCACGGCTGGTATTGGTGACCATTGCACTCACCGCCAGACGGTCGCCCTCAATCACAAAGAGCGGCAGCGAAGCCTCCAGCTTGAGCGCCTTGTTAACTATGATCTGACTCTCAGCGGTGCCGCTGTTAAGGTTCTTGGTATGCGCCAGCATGGCGATGCGGAAGGCGGAGAGGCCGTCGCGGGTGGTAAAGGTCACCTGGGCCTTGCCATTTGCGGGTACCGCCAGCTGAGGAATGAACGCCAGCGTCTGTGCAAAGTCTTCGCGGACGTCGATGTCGCCCGCCTCCGGTGCCGGAGCCGCCCCCATCTTGCTGGCGGATACGCCATCGTCTGCCATGTCGTACGACATAGCCACCTCGTTCATCACCATGGCCTCCTCTTCTACCATAACCCCCTTGGACATCATCCTTACGGAACCGTAAGCGCGGTATACGGGACGGTACCAGCCGTCCAGGTTGGACCAAACATGCGGTACGGAAGAATACTTGGGCCGAATCGGGCTGAAGTAGAACTCATTCTTGCCGTAACGGTCGCTAGTGACATCGTATATGGATATCAGCATCTCGGAAGCTGGTGCCTCCACGGTGAATGTCTCGGTTGTGTTGGGGGTGGTCTTGTCGCGCAGGCCGCTCACGTTTATCTCAAAGTTGTGGGAAGGGACCACGCGCTCAAAGTCGTACCGCTGGCTTATCTGCTCCATGTCCTTGAAGCCGAACAGCTGCACGGACACCTTATCCGAGTACTCCTTCTTGTAATCCAGCTTGATGTGCTGCGCCCCCTTGTCCAGATGCAGCGCGCGGTGGTAAACCGGCTTGCCATTGTCAAACAGCTCCAGCTCCAGGTAGAGCTCGGAGGCGGTGCCCACCATGAAATCTATTTCGCCGTTGGAGTTCACAGGATAGAAGAACATGTTTCTCTCCACGGGGCACTTGCGGTCGTCGGGAGAGAACAGCACTATCTTCTGCTTTGAGCGGGACTCGCCCAGGGCAGATTCCGCCTTGTACTCTATGGTATAGGTTCCGGAAGCGAACTTTGCAAAATCCACGTCCACGGGCTCCCCGAACCGCACTTTGCTCTCAAACACCTTTTCGTCGTCGTCCGCCAGAATCCGCACGGCACCCTCTATGTTCTGGGGGTTGCCATCCATGTTGTACGCCTTCACGGTCATGCGGGAGGCCTTATCTTTGTTAACCAGCAGCAGGGTATCCATCTGGTACTGTCCGTCCACCTCAACATCAAAGTTCAACAGCGTCTTGGAAACCACTATGTACTTGCTCTGCTCGCAGGTCTCGCCGTTGCGGGCCACCGTCTTCACCGTAAGATAGCAGCCGGTGGAGGTGGTGCGCGTATCATCCGGGCGCGGCACCACAAACGGTATTTCAAACAGGCCGCCGGCATCGGTGCGCAGTTCTCCTTCTGCCAGAGTCAGATTGCTGCCGTATTTCAGGCCGTAAGCCTGCACCTTATACTCTACCCTCGCCCCTTCCACGGGCTCTCCGGTATATCCGGTAAGATGACCGGTCTGCAGAATCTGGGACTCGTACGTGTATATGGACTCCACCTTATCCAGATGGAGCTGATATTTGGGATCCTTGTATTCAGCAACGGTCACAACCGCATTCCCCTTCTCTGAAGTTATCATGAACCGGCCGTTCTTCTTGTCTTTAGGTATCACAAAGAACCCTGCCACGGACCCCATTGCGTTAGTGGTGAGCTGGCGGGTTGCCAGCGCCTTGCCGCCGTCCGGGCCGTAGAAAGCAACTTCTATCTTCTTGCCCGCGAGCACCTTGCCCGATTCATAATTGGTAGTGAGGGCTATCAGCTTGAACTGGACGGTATCGCCGGGGCGGTACAGTTTGCGGTCCGTGTAAATGTAATGGAGGATATCGCTCCGCTTTGTCTCTTTGGTGACGACGGGTTTGGAGACATCCACCGCCGGCGACCACATGTCGGAGGCATGCTCAGCGAATATCCGGGCCGATGTGAACTCCTTGGTATAGAGGGTCTGGCTGAGCGGGGTGAAGCCGTTCAGGTAATACACCTTCTGCGACAGATACGCAGGCTTCACCATCGTCTGGGAATCATCCATCTTATAATCGTTGCTGTATGCATACACGGTGGCGCTTTCCAGCAGCTTGCCGCTGCGGGCGTCGGCTATGTACACCTGGTTGGTGGCCCCCACCTGACGGGTGGCCAGAGCCACGCTGCTCACATATATGATTGCAGACGATTCATCCTCTCCGGCCTTGTTGAAAGCCACGTAGATGCCCGGTTTGGAGAAGGTGTATTCCGTGGTGACCTGCTCGCGGACGTTGTAATCGTTCTTGTAAGAAGATATCTTCTGCTTGGTGAACTGGGTGCCGTAAGACGATGCCAGCGCCCTTGTGATATCGCCCTTGGGAAGGTAGCGGTCGTTGAACCGGTAAATCGCAAACTCGCTGGAGGCCACGTTGCGGCCGTTGAGCTTGAACACAAGCCTGTCGCCGGGATAGATGAATGTCTTGTCGCAGTACATGCCGGAATCGGCGCTGTCCATCTGCTCCACCATGGCCATGAAATCCTTCTCATACTTAGGATACTGGTCCGCCGCCAGAACGCACATCTTGCGGATGGTCTTGTATTTCAGGGCAGAGGGGTGCTCCTTGCCGTCTTCCAGACGTTTTATCCTGGAAATCTTCTCCACCACCAGCGCCCCGGTGCGGGGATGCTCCGGGTACTTCTGTATGTAGTACTCCAGATTGTTGTTTATCTGACTTGAAAGGTCCCTGAATGCGGGATAGTACTTGTTGGCCGCCTTCCAGTCGTACTGCCTCAGGCAGTTGTAGGTGGTCTTCATCACCTGATACCGCTCCAGGGTATCCTGCCTGCTCTCAGCCATCTTCTCCAGCTGGTTCAGATAGCCCACCGCCGTCTGCGGCATGTCGTCTTCCATGGCGGCGTCCACCTTGGCCCAGAGGTCACGGTAGGCGGCGTCGGAATAATATTCGCCTGAAGGGTTGAACGTGAGGGCCAGCAATAAGAATAACTCTTTCATATCGTCAGTCAATTTTTTTCAAATCTTCTATCACCTTAGCAATGCGAGTGCCAAAGGTGTGGTTTGCAAGCACTATGTCGCGTGCAGCTGCGGCGCGCTCCGCGGTATCGTTTTCAAGCGCCTCCCGGATGCAGGCAACCATCTGCTGCGGAGACTCGTAGAGACCCGCCTCGCCGCCGGGGAAGAGGCTGCGGATATACGGATTGGCGTCGCACACCTGATACGCCCCGCTGGCGCATATCTCAAACACCTTGGGGTTGGCGCCATCCCTCTGCTGCTCGTTGTGGATGTTGAGCACCACCCGGGCGCGGTTGTACAGGGCGTTCACCTGTGCCGGCGGCAGGTTGCGGTTGGTATAGATGTCGCGCCGCTCGCGAAGCAGCGCCTTGAGCGGATTCTTGTACCACGGCTTGTAAATGCCGGCCACCTTTATCTTATTGTCCGGGAAAGCCTTGATGACCTCTGCTATATAACTCTGACGGCGCGGCGAATGATACAGATCGCCCACAAACAATATGTCGATATCCTTCTGCACCCCTTCCAGAGGATGATACACTGATGTGTCGGCCGCCTGCGGCAGGAACAGCGCCTGAAGGCCCTGCGCGGCGTAATACTCCACATCGGTGCGCTCGTAGCAGTAGAACCGGTGCACATGGGAGATATGCCCCTTCACAGCCGGCACGTGCATCACGCTGTCAAAGCACCACAGCGCCACGCGCGACTTGCTGCAGAAATAATCCAGCGTGGCGGGGAGCAATATCTCGCCGTTCAGTATAAAGACGATATCGGGGCGGACCTCATCGAACAGGCGGACGTAATGCTCCTGCCTGGCGGCACGGTTGCGCGCCCTGTAGGATTCTTTATCAATGGCCAGCTTGAAGCCCAGCTTGTGCGCCGTATCGTACGGATCCACCGGAGTGCCGTAGCACCCAAGAAATGTCTCGTACCCCGCCTGTGAGAAGGCAGCAATCGCAGCACTGTTGAAATTGTAGAAATCGGGACCTATGATGAGAGCTTTGGGCATGTCATCACAGGGTATTATTGCCTTACCGTGTAGGTGATATGCATTTTAGGGTGGCGGGCGGCGCCGTTGCCGTTTATGGCACCCTTGCAGTAATTTACATAATCCACGTAGTATACGGTGGCCTCTGAAGAACTGGAAGAAGACAAACTATTATAGTAGTTGTAATAGTTCATCATATTGTAGTAGTCGTAATAATCGTAGCCGCCATAACCGCTATAGCCCCCATAGCCATATCCGCCGTAACCGTAGCCGTAGCCGCCGTAGCCATATCCGCCATAACCGCCGTAGTACATGTTGTACAGGTAGTTATTGTAGTAATCGTTATAGCTGTAGGAGCTGCTGTCATCGTCTTCAGACTCCTCGCCGGTGTAGTAGTTGAACAGCCAGAGGTCCCAGCTGTCGTTGAGCGGCTTGTCTGCCGATATCATGTTCATCACGTTCTGCACATACAGCGTCACATCGGGCTTATAGCACTGCAGGGAGCGGTTTATGTCGCCGCGGTCGTATGAACTGTCGTATATGGCAGAGAGCGGGTAATACTGGTAATCGTCGTAGATATACTTGTAGCGGGTCACGGGATAGAGGGCGGCGGGATAACTGTCGGCCTCTGTATAATCGCCGTTGGTGACATCGTACGGGAGCTCGATGGTGGCGCGGGCCACAATCACATCCTTCAGGTTAACGCCGGTCTTGGCAGCCCAGTCAACCAGGCTGTCGCGTATCGCCTCGCCGCTGATATGGGGCTTGATGCCCGCCAAACCTTCGTAATAAATCTTCTGCAGATTGTTGTTGCCGTCCACCTCGAATGCGGCCGATTCATGGGTATAAGTCTCTGTGGCATAGCTGCTGCCGATGGGGAACAGCACAGTGGTGTCGCGCTGCTTGCCCAGGTCGTTGGTAGAGTTGAAGGTGAAGCGCAGCACGCCGGCGCTGAACTTGGTGAGACGTCCGCCGGAGGTGCTCGCCAGAGGCCTGTCGGACTTCACATAGATGCCGTAGAAGCGCTTGATGAACAAATCGGTGCTGTCCAACTCCTGCTGGGTGGCATCCATATACTTGCGGGCAAACGAATCCTTGAGCGGGATGGTGAGGGTGTCGCCGCCGCAGTACATCACAGCTCCCTCTGCAATCTCTTCCAGCGTGTAATCGTCCGGACCGTATGAGTTGCTGTATATCTTGGTGGTGTCCATGGGGGCCTTGAGGGCGTACACATGGATATTCTGGGGAATCTCTTCCTGGCAGTCGCCCAGGGTCTGAATGGAGAATTTCAGGAACTGTATCTTGGCGCTCTTATACACCGGATTCTTGCCCCACGGCAGGGTGTCGGGAGGGTTCACGGTTGCTGCAAACTCCGCGTTGGTGGCCCCGAAGGTCTCGTCTACCAGGTTGCCGAGCACAAAATAAGAGGTACTGGTCTGCAGCTGGTTCGCCATCTTCATCCCCACGGGGAGGTCGAACGAAACAGTGTGAACCTTGAGGTCGCGGTCAGAGGGCGCATACACAGAACCCAGGGTCTGATTGACCGTGATGCAACTGCTGGTTATAAGTATCAGGAGCGCGGCCGCCGCCGAGAAACAAAAAAGCCGTTTTTTCGCTTCAGACATCCCTTACGCTAAAATTTTGTCGTAAAACTGTTCGTATGCCCCGATGTACGACGTATCCTCTGCACTGATTGCCGGGCTTGCGAGTACCGGAAGTTTCTGCTTCTTTGCAAAAGCCTCCAGAGCGGGGTTCACGCCGCCGGCAGCTGTTATCACGCCGTCGGAGTGACGGATTGCAAGTTTCGCAAGATTTATGCCAGTGGGATCTGCTATATCGCCCAGTTCCTCCGGCCGGATACCGCCTATAGCCACCCTGCTGGCCATGTCTGCCGCAAAGGTGAGGTTGTCCAGGTCGTTGTTCAGCGAGAGCACCACCTTGCTGTCGGCAAAAATGGGATCCTGATTATATACTTTTTTGAGATACAGCGGCATCAGATAGGAGATCCAGCCCTGGCAGTGTACCAGGTCCGGCTTCCAGCGGAGCTTCTTCACCGTTTCCAGCACGCCTCTGGCAAAGAACATGGCCCGCTCGTCGTTGTCTGCAAAGAAATTGCCCGACGCATCGCGGTCCACGGCCTTGCGGTGGAAGTAATCTTCATTGTCTATGAAATAGACCTGCATGCGGGCAGACGAGATGCTGGCCACCTTGATTACCAGCTGACGGTCTACCGCTCCAACCACGATGTTCATACCGGAGAGGCGGATTACCTCGTGCAGCTGGTTGCGGCGCTCGTTCACGCAGCCGTAGCGCGGCATGAAAGAACGGATCTGATATCCCTTTTCCTGAATACCCTGAGGCAGATAGCGGCCCACCAAGGCGATGTCCGACTCCGGGAGATAGGGAAATATCTCGGAGTTGACGTAAAGTACCTTTTTGGACTCTTTAGAAACTACTTCAGGCATATTAAGGCAAAATTCGTACAAAGATAATAATATTTTTTAACTTTGAACCCAAATCGGTCTTAATTACAGATTTTCAATGAAAAATGACAGAAGTAAGATGGTACGGCGCCGTTTAGTGCGGTCTTATCTTACGTCTGTAATCAGCATAAGTCTGGTTCTGCTGCTTATGGCGGCGGCTCTCTTTGTCTGGAGCAACACCAAAAGTCTCTCTGATTATTTTAAAGAGAACTCCGTGGTTTCCGTGATTCTGAGCGGCCGTGCCACCGAAGATGATGCCCGTGAGCTGATGCAGAAGGTAGAGAACTTACAGTTTGTAAGCAAAGTGACCTTCATCTCCCGCGAACAGGGGCTCAAAGAGATGGAAGAACTGCTTGGAAAGGACTTCCTGGACGTATTTGCCACCAGTCCCATCCCCGTTTCGCTGGATGTAAACCTCAAGAGCGACTGGTTTTCCAAAGACTCCCTCAAGGTTGTAAAACAGATCCTGGGCGCCGAACCCCTGGTGCGCGAAGTCACCTGTCAGGAATCACTGGTAGACGCCATGAACAGCAACCTGAACACCATCGCCCTGGTGGTGGCCGGCATCATAATAATCCTGCTGGTGATATCGGTGGCGCTGATTGCCAACACAGTGCGGCTCAACATCTATTCCAAACGGTTCACCATACACACCATGCGTCTGGTGGGGGCCACCCGCCGGTTCATCCGCAAGCCGTTCATGCGGCAGGCCTTCTGGCAGGGGGCGATATCGGCCCTGATAGCAGACGGCGCCTTCGCGCTACTGCTCCAGTACATCTGGCGGCATACCGGAGACATGTTCGGACTGTTCAAAAAAGAGCTGATAATTCCTATATTTGTCATCGTTTTTGTGGCGGGTGTGCTTATCTGCATGTGCACCGCCGCCTATATGGTGAACAAACTATCCGACATATCCAAAGACGATTTATACCTGTAAATAAATGAGCAACTTTTCGGTATCTCCAAAGGGAGTGAGGAACATGCTGATAGGGCTGGTGCTGATGATTGCCGGCTTCATACTTTTGACCGGCGGCGGCAGCGGCGACCCAAACGTATTCAACGAAGGGATGTTTGACGCCCGCAAACTGGTGGTGGCGCCCATAGTGATACTGCTGGGCATCACCATAGTGATAATCGGCATAATGAAGCGGCCAAAAGACAAGGAGGAATAGCATATGACATGGTTTGAAGGCATTATTCTGGGTCTTATCCAGGGTCTTACAGAGTTCCTGCCGGTGAGCAGCAGCGGCCATCTGGTAATCGCAAAGGCACTGTTCGGCATAGAGTCCAGCGACATTTCGTTTGAGATTGTGGTGCACGCCGCCACCGTGCTCAGCGTAATAGTGGTGTTCTGGAAAGATATCGTAAAGCTGCTGCAGGGCCTCTTCAAGTTCAAATACAACGAGGAGACAAAGTATATCCTGCTGCTGTGCATCTCCATGATACCGGTGTTCATAGTGGGCGTCTTCTTTAAAGACAACGTAGAGGCGCTGTTCGGCGAAGGGCTCCTGGTTGTGGGGTGCGCCCTTTGCGTGACTGCCATACTGCTGGCCATCAGCCAGTATTACAAGCCCAAGGAGAAGGAGATCAACTGGTGGCGCGCCCTGGTTATAGGTCTCGCGCAGGCGGTTGCGGTTATCCCCGGTCTGTCGCGCAGCGGCTCCACTATCGCTACCGGTCTCATCTGCGGCGTAAAGCGCAGCGAGATGGCCCGCTTCTCTTTCTTGATGGTGCTGGTGCCCATTCTTGGCGAAGCCTTCCTGGACCTGGTGGGCGGCGGATTCGCAGCCTCCTCCACCGGAGCGCTGCCGCTGCTTCTGGGCTTCATCGCGGCTTTTGCCAGCGGCCTGTTCGCCTGCAAAGCCATGATTGCCCTGGTAAAGAAGGCCTCCCTGAGCTGGTTTGCCGTATACTGCGCAATTGTCGGCATCCTCTGCATCGTATTCCACTAATCTTGCATGACAGGTCAGGGACGATACTTCTTTGCGTCTGACATGCATCTAGGCGCCGCCGGCAGCCAAAACGCGGAGGCGCAGCTGATATCCTTTCTGGACAACCTTCCGCCCGATACAACTGCCTTGTATCTTCTGGGCGACGTGTTCGACTTCTGGTTTGAGCGCGGCCACGGCTGCCCCGCCGGCTTCGAAAATGTGCTGGAGGCCATCCGCCGTACTGTGGAGCGCGGCACGCAAGTATATTTCTTCAAGGGCAACCACGACTGGTGGACCTTTGGCTATCTGGCAGCTCGCACCGGTGCCACGGTGATTCACCGCCAGCCGGTGTGCGTGACCCTGTGCGGCAAGCGCTTCTGTCTGGCGCACGGCGACGGTCTGGGGCGCGTCAGCTTCCGCGACCGCTTTACCCGCCTGCTGTTAAAAGGACGCGTAACGATAGCTCTGGCCCGCATCTTCCCCGCCCGGTGGCTCTACGCCCTGGCCCGCAAATGGTCCGCCGCCAGCCGCCACGGCAACACCGTGAATCCGTATACATTCAGTACCGACAGCCCGCTGTACCGCTACGCCTGCGACTTTGAGCGCACGCAGCCGGTGGACTATTTCATATTCGGCCACATCCACCGCAAGGTCTCCATGTCCACCCCCGGCGGAGCACAGCTGTTCATCCTGAACGACTGGAGCGAAGGCCCCGACTGGATAGAGTTTAACTGCGGGACAATTTCCAGATAAATTTTGTACATTTGAGAACTTAAAACCTTTTACGATATGAAACCTACCCTTTTGATACTTGCTGCAGGAATGGGATCCCGCTACGGCGGTCTCAAGCAGATGGACGGACTGGGCCCCAACGGAGAGGCCATCATTGATTATTCTATCTATGACGCAATCCGCGCCGGATTCGGCAAAATAGTGTTTGTGATTCGCCATTCGTTTGCAGAGCCCTTCAAAGAGCACTTCCAGGCAAGCAAATTTGGCGGCGACGTAAAGTTTGAGTTCGTATTCCAGGAGCTGGAGTATCTCCCGGAGGGGTATTCGGTACCGGAAGGGCGCGTAAAACCCTGGGGCACCAACCACGCCGTTATGATGGCCAAGGATGTGATTCACGAGCCCTTTGCAGTTATCAATGCAGATGACTTCTACGGCAAGGAGAGCTACGAGACCATGGCCGCCTACCTGCGCAGCATAGAGGGCACCAAGGGCAAATATTCCATGATAGGTTACCGTCTGGAGAACACCCTCAGCGACTTTGGCAGCGTTTCCCGCGGCGTATGCGAAACCGACGCCAACGCCCTGCTGACCTCAGTCACAGAGCGCACAGCCATCTCCCGCAAGGGCGACAAGGTGGTATATACAGAGGGCGAGAAGGATGTTGAACTGGACCCGACATGCCCCGTATCCATGAACTTCTGGGGTTTCACTCCGGACTATTTCGAATACAGCGAAGAGGTGTTCAAGGAGTTCCTGGACGGCGCGCTGGCCAGCGGCAACCTCAAGGCTGAATTCTTTATCCCCTATATCGTAGACAAGCTCATCACCCGCGGTGCGGCTACCGTAAAGGTGCTTGACTGCGCAGCAAAGTGGTTTGGCGTGACTTACAAAGAAGACCGCCCCTTCACTGTAGAAAAGATTAATGCGCTGATTAAAGCCGGGGTTTATCCCGCGAAGATCCGCGAGTTCTAAAGCTTGCCAAAGAGCAGGCAGGCGTTGTGTCCGCCAAAGCCGAAGCTGTTGCTTAAAGCAATGTTCACTTCGCGGCGCGCCGGCTTGTTGAACACAAAATTCAGACTGTAGTCTATTTCGGGATCCTCCTCCTCAAAGTTGATTGTGGGGGGGATGATTCCACTGTGCATCGAGTGGATGCAGGCGATTGCCTCCACTGCGCCGGCTGCCCCCAGAAGGTGGCCGGTCATGGATTTGGTGGAGGTGATGCTGGGCTTGTCCGCATCCTTGCCAAACACGTTCTTTATAGCCAGCACCTCTGCGATATCGCCATGGTGGGTGGATGTGCCGTGGGTATTGATGTAATCGACATCCTTGGGACTCAGGTGAGCCGACTCCAGCGCCTGACGGATACACAGCGCAGCTCCGCGGCCCTCGGGGTCGGGAGCGGTAAAGTGGTATGCATCGCCGGTGAGGCCGCTGCCCAGCAGCTCAGCATAGATGTGTGCGCCGCGCGCAACTGCATGCTCGTATTCTTCGAGCACCAGCACGCCGGCACCTTCTGCCATCACAAAACCGTCGCGGTTCTTGTCAAACGGACGGGAAGCGCGCTGAGGGTCTTCATTGCGGGTGGAAAGGGCGCGCATAGCGTTGAATCCGCCCACGCCGGCATCCCACAGAGGGGCCTCGCTACCGCCCACAATCATCGCATCGGCACGGCCAAGCTCAATGAACTGGGCGCCGGCAGCGATGGACACAGCGCTGGTAGAGCAGGCTGCGGTGAAGGCGAAGTTGGGGCCGCGGAAACCATATTCAATGGAGATATGACCCGCAGCTATGTCGGTAATGATTTTTGGAATAACAAAAGGACTATATCTCGGGGGCTCCCCCGGGACATAGTCCTCAGCTTCTGTCAGGATTGTTTCCAGACCGCCCACACCGGAACTTACAACCACGCCGATGCGGTCTTTGTCAACAGCTTCCAGATCCATCTTGCTGTCTGCAATGGCCTCTTTGGCCGCTACCAGGGCAAACTGGGCGTATCTGTCGCACTTCTTGGCATCTTTGGTGGTATAGCCGTAAGCCGTGATGTCAAAGTCGGGAACCTGACATGCGAATCTTGTTTTGAAGAGAGAGCAGTCGAAACGGGTAATGGGAGAGGCCACGCAGCGGCCCCCGTCCAGAGACTCGAAAAACTCCGGGACGTTGTGTCCCAAAGGGTTTATAGTACCTATTCCGGTTACTACTACTCTCTTCAGTTGCATTGTATTACTCTGCTTTTACGTTATCTTCAATAAACTTGATAGCATCACCAACGGTGGATATCTTCTCAGCGATATTGTCGGGGATGTCAATTTTGAAAACGGTTTCAAACTCCATAATGAGCTCCACAGTGTCAAGAGAGTCTGCACCAAGGTCGCCGGTGAGAGTAGCGTCAGGACGAACCTCACTCGGATCCAAACCAAGCTTATCAGCAATGATGTGGTTAACTTTTGAAGCGATGTCTTCCATTTTGTTTTTGTTAATTAGTTAATAGTTATCTGTTTATACAATTTTTTGCAACAAAATTAGATGCAAAGGTAATGCATTTTTTCCGTTTTAGCAAATACCCGCAGTTTTGCTACCTTTGCAGTCATGAAAAACCTGATAGTATTCGCCTCCGGGAGCGGCACCAATGCCGAGAACCTGATAAACTATTTCAAGGACTCCCCCGATTTTAAAATCGCAGCCGTTTTCTGTAACAAACCAGATGCTTTTGTGCTGCAGCGCGCGGCGCGTCTGGGCGTCCCTTCCGTCGTATTCAACAAGGCCGACCTTGTTGGCGGGAAAGTGGCCGCCATGCTCAAGGAATACGACGCGTGGGCGCTGATTCTGGCCGGCTTTCTGATGATGGTGCCTGCCGATATAGTTCAGGCCTACCCCGGGCGGATAATCAACATCCACCCCGCCCTGCTGCCCAAATACGGCGGCAAGGGGATGCACGGGATGCATGTACACGAGGCTGTGGTGGCGGCCGGCGAACCAGAGACGGGCATCACCATACATCTGGTGGACGAGCAGTACGACCACGGCAAGACCCTCTT
Organism: Bacteroidales bacterium; assembly: GCA_017962235.1. Classification (GTDB taxonomy): domain Bacteria; phylum Bacteroidota; class Bacteroidia; order Bacteroidales; family UBA932; genus Equibacterium. Next base: position 126,994 of record JAGCVS010000018.1, read on the forward strand.
CCAGGCACGCTGCGAAGTGATGCCGTGCGACACCGCCCTGGACGTCGCCGCCAAGATACATCTGCTGGAGCAGGAGCACTTCCCCGAGGTGGTGGACGGCTACCTGTCCAATCTTCTCAAGAATTAACTATTTGACGCTGAAAGCGTAGATGGCGTGGCTGCGGTAAGTCTCGCCGGGGCGCAGCACAACCGACGGCCACTGGTGCTTGTTGGGTGAGTCGGGGTAGTGCTGGGTCTCCATGCAAATGGCGGTGCGAATCTCGTATGCAACGCCCTTCTTGCCGCGCACGCTGCCGTTCAAAAAGTTACCCACATACACCTGCAGGCCCGGTTCCACCGTATAAACCTTCATGTCTATACCGCTGACGGGGCAGTAGAGCTCTGCCGCAACCTTGGTGATGTCACCTTCAGTATCCAGCACCCAGTTATGGTCGTAACCGTGGCCGTTGCGCAGTTGCTGGTCGTCTGCCTCAATCCGCTCTCCAATCAGGTTGGGCTTGCGGAAGTCAAACGGGGTTCCCTCCACGGGGGCAATCTCGCCGGAGGTCATGAACGTCTCGTCTATCGGGGTGAAGCCGGAGGCGTTTATCATCAGTTCGTCGTCCAAAATGGTGTGGTTGGCGGGGTCGCCGGAGAGGTTGAAATAAGAGTGGTTAGTCAGGTTTATCACCGTAGGGGCGTCGGTGGTAGCCTCGTAGGCCAGATCAAGCGCGTTATCTGAGGTGAGAGTGTATGTAACGGTGGCCTTCACCGTACCGGGGAAGCCGGCATCGCCATCGGGCGATTCCAGCGCCAGTTTTACATGGCTCGCATCGGCCTCAACCACCTCAAAGATGCGGTAGTGCCAGCCGTCTGGGCCGCCGTGCAGGCAGTGGCCGTAGTTGTTGCGGGGGAGCTGGTAGGTAACATCGTCTATCGTTATCTGGCCCTGGTTGATGCGGTTGCCATAGCGGCCAATCACCGCGCCAAAGTTGGAGTCGTTGTTCTCCGGGTAATAATCGGCAATCCTGTCAAAGCCAAGCACCACGTCGCGCATCACACCGGCGCGGTCGGGCACTGCGATGGATACAATGCGGCCACCAAAGTTGGTGATGCACACCTCCATGCCGGCATCGTTCTTAAGCACATACAGCGCCAGCGGCTGCCCGCCCACGGTGTCTGCGAAGTTGGCGGGGTCCAGGCCCGATACGGTAATGTCGCTCTGTTTGGGGGCGCAGCTCAGAGCCGCGAGCGCCGCGATGGCGATGATGATGTATTTCTTCATAGTTATTTGTGTTATCTGGTGGTCAATTCATCAACGATATACCCCATTCCGGCATACTGGCGCAGCGTCCAGAGCACAAAGCGGATATCCACGCACACGCAGCGGTTGTAGCCGGGGGTGAAATAGTAATTGGAGGCCAGCGACTCCTTGTTACCGTCAAAGGCAAGGCCAATCAGCTCGCCGGCCGCGTTCATAACCGGGCTGCCGGAGTTGCCGCCTGTGATGTCGTTGTTGGTTATAAAGTTCACCGGCATGGGATACTTCTCGCGCTTTAGCAGTGCCTCCCAGTCGGGCTTCAGGTTAAAGTCGTAGCTGGTGGGGTCGTATTTTGCCAGGATGCCTGCGTGGGTGCTCTGCCAGAGCCCCACCACGCCGTCGCGCGGCGAGTAGCTGAGCACGTTGCCATAAGTCAGGCGCATGGTGCTGTTGGCGTCGGGATACTGCGGGATGCCGTTCTCCAGACGATATTTATACAGCGCACGGGTGTATTCGCGGTTCAGGTCGCTTATGGGGGCGTCCTTCTGCGCATCGTCTGCCGCACGGTTGAACTCCACTATGCTCACGTCGGTGAAAAAGCGGAAGATGCCGTCTTCATTGGTCATGGGGCGGTCCACCCAAATTGCTTCGCAAATTGCGTCGTAATCATCGCCGTATTGCTGCTTCAGCTCTTTCTGGAAGGGGCCCCAGAAGGTGCTGTCCACATGCTCGTAATACTGCTCCATGCTGTAGCGGAACAGGTCCTTTTCCACGCGCAGATCCAGTTCGCTGTATTCCTTGGCGTTGGTCTCGTATACCTGGGTCTCGCGCTCCGGCTCGTGTTTGTGGCGCAGCGAATGCAGTCGGGTGGCGATGCGGGCTATGCGGGTGCCGCGCACCAGTGTCTCGCGATACCACGTGCGGTTGCAGTCGGCAGCCTTGAGGGCGGCGTACTGCCTCTCAAAGGTCGGCATCAGAGTATCCAGGGCGGTGATGCCTGCCTCCATCTTACGCATCTCGTCTGCCACTTCATAGCGGCGGCAGCAGCCCACTTCCCCCTCCTGCAGTTCCTGCACGTTGCTCAGCGAGAAGAAATAATCTGAATATTTCAGGCGGACGGCGGGGTCGGCATCCATGTGGCGGCGGATAATCTCCATCTCGTCTGCGCGCAGCTTGTTGGATATCGGCAGCGCGACCTCGGTGGCGTAGCGCACCTTTTCAGAAGAGGAGTAGCGCTCCGTGCGGCCGGGATAGCCCATCACCATGGCGTAATCGCCCTCCTGATAGCCGTGCACGTTGATTGTGAGGAAGCGTTTGGGCACCATGGGGACGTTGTCCGGCGAATAATCAGCGGGCTTGCCGTCCTTGCCGGCATAGATGCGGTACAGCGCAAAGTCACACTTGTGCTGCGGCCACTCCCAGTTGTCTATGTCGCCGCCAAACGCCGCTATGCTAACCGGCGGCGCCGCCACCAGACGGAGGTCGGAATAAACCTCGTAGAGCGCCATGTAATACTTTGAGCCGGACCACATAGAGCTCAGAGAGGCCTCCAGGCCGGTTCTCTCATTATAGCGGCCCTCCAGCACATAGCTTAGTCTGCGCATCCCAAACGGTTTGCCCTTTATCTGCAACTCCTCGGAGAGGGCAGCCACCTCTTCTGTGACATCAATCACCTTTTTGAGGAAATAGGCCTTCTTGCCGGGAATAGGTATCTCATCGCCGCGGCCCAGCGCCCAGAAACCATCTTCCAGATAGTTGTGCTCCGGAGTGCTCAGGGCGTGCACGTCGCTGTAGGCGCAATGGTGGTTGGTGATCAGCAGGCCGTCCGGCGACACCATGCTGCCGGTGCAGCCAAAATCCAGCGACACAATCGCGTCTTTGAGAGATACGGCATCCTCGTTATAGATCTCGCCGGCCGCCAGCTGGCAACCGGTCTGCTGCATGTTCTGTTCCAGGGCGCGGGAAATGGCATTCACCATCCACATCCCCTCATCGGCCGCCAGCGAAACGGGACACAGCGCCAGCAGCAATAGTATAAGTCGTTTTTGCATACCGTAAAATTAGAAACCTTTTATCTAAAACCCAAAGAAAAAGTATTACCTTTGCACCACTTCCACGCCTTGGTGGTGGAATGGTAGACACGAGGGACTTAAAATCCCTTGGCCCGAAAAGGCCGTGCGGGTTCGATTCCCGCCCGAGGCACAAAACGAGCAGCGAGATTCGCTGCTCTTTTTGTGCCTGAC